>NZ_DATLEC010000115.1:0-21307 GCF_035525475.1 Lentzea sp.
GTGCCCAGGTTCGACGTGAAGATGATGACGGTGTTCTTGAAGTCCACCGTCCGGCCCTGACCGTCGGTCAGGCGGCCGTCCTCCAGAACCTGGAGCAGCGTGTTGTAGACCTCCTGGTGGGCCTTCTCGATCTCGTCGAAGAGCACGACGGAGAACGGCTTGCGGCGCACCTTCTCGGTGAGCTGGCCGCCCTCTTCGTAACCGACGTAACCGGGAGGGGCACCGAAGAGCCGCGACGCGGTGTACCGGTCGTGGAACTCACCCATGTCGATCTGGATGAGCGCGTCGTCCTCGCCGAACAGGAAGTTCGCGAGCGCCTTCGAGAGCTCGGTCTTACCGACACCGGACGGGCCGGCGAAGATGAACGAGCCGGAGGGGCGCTTCGGGTCCTTCAGACCGGCGCGGGTGCGGCGGATCGCCTGCGACACGGCCTTGACCGCGTCGACCTGGCCGATGATCCGCTTGTGCAGCTCGTCCTCCATGCGGAGCAGACGCGTGGTCTCCTCCTCGGTGAGCTTGAACACCGGGATGCCGGTCCAGTTGGCGAGGACCTCGGCGATCTGCTCGTCGTCGACCTCCGCGACGACGTCCAGGTCACCGTCCTTCCACTGCTTCTCCCGCTCGGCCTTCTGGCCCAGGAGCTGCTTCTCCGCGTCACGCAGCTTCGCCGCGCGCTCGAAGTCCTGCGCGTCGATCGCGGACTCCTTGTCGCGACGCACGTCCGCGATCTTCTCGTCGAACTCGCGCAGGTCTGGCGGCGCGGTCATCCGGCGGATGCGCATGCGGGCGCCCGCCTCGTCGATGAGGTCGATCGCCTTGTCCGGCAGGAACCGGTCGTTGATGTACCGGTCGGCCAGCGTGGCGGCGGCCACCAGCGCGGAGTCGGTGATCGAGACGCGGTGGTGCGCCTCGTACCGGTCGCGCAGGCCCTTGAGGATCTCGATGGTGTGCTCGAGCGACGGCTCGCCCACCTGGATCGGCTGGAAGCGGCGCTCCAGCGCGGGGTCCTTCTCGACGTGCTTGCGGTACTCGTCGAGCGTGGTGGCACCGATCGTCTGCAGCTCACCACGAGCCAGCATCGGCTTGAGGATCGAGGCCGCGTCGATAGCGCCCTCGGCGGCACCCGCGCCGACGAGCGTGTGGATCTCGTCGATGAACAGGATGATGTCGCCGCGCGTGCGGATCTCCTTGAGGACCTTCTTCAGGCGCTCCTCGAAGTCACCGCGGTAGCGCGAGCCCGCGACCAGCGAGCCCAGGTCGAGCGTGTAGAGCTGCTTGTCCTTGAGCGTCTCGGGCACCTCGCCCTTGACGACCATCTGCGCCAGCCCCTCGACGACGGCGGTCTTGCCGACGCCGGGCTCGCCGATGAGGACGGGGTTGTTCTTGGTGCGGCGGGACAGCACCTGCATGACCCGCTCGATCTCCTTGGCGCGACCGATGACCGGGTCGAGCTTGCCCTCCCGCGCCGAGGCGGTGAGGTTGCGCCCGAACTGGTCCAGCACCAGGGAGGACGACGGCGTGCCCTCGCCGCGACCGGTCGTCTCCGACGCGCCCTTCTCCGTCGAGTAACCGGACAGCAGCTGCAGCACCTGCTGACGCACCCTGTTGAGGTCGGCGCCGAGCTTCACGAGGACCTGCGCCGCGACGCCTTCGCCCTCGCGGATCAGGCCGAGCAGGATGTGCTCGGTGCCGATGTAGTTGTGGCCGAGCTGAAGCGCCTCGCGCAGCGAGAGCTCCAGGACCTTCTTCGCACGGGGGGTGAAGGGGATGTGTCCGCTCGGAGCCTGCTGGCCCTGGCCGATGATCTCCTCGACCTGCTGGCGGACGCCCTCCAGCGCAATCCCCAACGACTCGAGCGCCTTGGCGGCGACACCTTCACCCTCGTGGATCAGACCCAGGAGGATGTGCTCGGTGCCGATGTAGTTGTGGTTGAGCATCCGTGCCTCTTCTTGGGCAAGGACAACCACCCGCCTCGCGCGGTCGGTGAACCTTTCGAACATTCGCACTCCCTGACTGCTGCGTCGGCGGTCCTCGGCTCCACCGATCTACCCTGGTGAGCGCGGCACCGTGGCTCCACTGTAGTGGGCGGTACCGAGACCTGTGGTTCCCGTCAGCGGCCTGCCGCATCCGAAAAACCCTGACGTCTGCATCAACGCAGGTCGGGAGCGACGGATTCCACAGATCGGGCGATGTCCGCTGAGCGCGAACAACCCGCGGTCGAGCGATGCTCGTGTGACCGGGACCACCTGAACGAGCGCAACGAGGGCAACTCTGGGTAAGGTTAGGCAAGCCTCATACCCATGAGATTGGACTAGTGCGTTGACCGTACCGGCGAGGGTCTCACAGCAGAACCCGCGTGCGCTCACGCCTCTGGCCGAATCCATCGCGCGCCTGAACGCCGGCACGGACGTCCGCTTCGGCATGCAGCAGGACGACTGGACCATCTGCTCGGAACTGCTGGCCGAACCGTCCCGCTTCGACCTCTGGCGCAAGGACCTGGCCGAGTGGATGGCGGAGCAGCACGGCGAGTCCGACGACAGGGCCACGGCCGGCTACGTCATGGGCTGGTACCTGCACCAGCCGGGCTACCTGGCAGGCCTGCTCTTCCACACGGCCCGCAGAGTCCCGAGCCTCAAACCACGCGACATGGCCATCCACCTGGCAACGGACGGCCGCCCCCACCCGGACGGCATCGCACTGTTCTCGGACGAGTTCGCCTGCCTCCCGGACGACCCGGCGTCCAACCACCCGGCAGCGACGGTGGTGGCAGACGAAGCAGCCCTGGCCGGTCTGCTCCGTGCCCGCTACGCAGCCCACGCGGCCCAGTTCGTGGCCTCCTTCGGCCAGGTGGTCCGCTTCGGCCGCCGCCAGCTGTGGGCAGCGGCGACCGACATGCTGGAGTACGGCCCCTGGGCAGCGGGCCGAGTCTGCGGCGACGAGAACGGCGGCGTGACGGACGCGGCGCTGATCCTCCCGGAGAAGCTCGCCCCGTTCGTCTCGGCCTCGACCCTCCACTTCACACCGGAGGGCTGGAAGCGCAAGCGCAACAGCTGCTGCTTCCACTACGTGCTCCCCAACGCGGAGCCCTGCACGGCCTGCCCCCGCACCAACAGGAACTGACGCGAAGCCGAAGGCGAGCAGGCAGCTCTTTCCTCCGTGCGGCCGGGGACAGCGTTCTCCCAGGAAGAGCGCGCGACAGAAACCCGCCTACGGCAGCCGATGCCGAGACCCGACAGGCACGACCAACGGAGTGCCGGCCACAGGATCCTCGACAACCCGGGCATCCAACCCGAAGACCTCCAGCAACATCCGCTCGGTCAACACCTCCCCCGGCGCCCCCTGGGCAACGATCCGCCCATCCCGCATGGCGACGATGTGATCCGCATACCGGGCCGCGAGGTTCAGATCGTGCAGCACCATCACAACAGTGCGCCCGAGCGAAGCATGCAGTTCCTGAACCAGATCCAGCACGTCGATCTGATGAGCAAGATCAAGATAAGTGGTCGGCTCGTCCAGCAACAACAGATCGGTCCCCTGGGCCAGGGCCATCGAGATCCAGGCCCGCTGCCGCTGCCCACCGGACAGCTCGTCGACGGTCCGATCAGCGAGATCCAGAATCCCGGTCATCTCCAAAGCGGCGTCGACAGCCGCGGCATCCTCGGAAGACCACTGCCGGTACCAGGCCTGATGAGGATGCCGCCCCCGAGCGACAAGATCAGCCACGGTGAGCCCCTCAGGCGCGGAGGGAGCCTGCGGCAACATCCCCAGAACCCGAGCGACCTCACGAGTGGGCATCCGATCGATCGCCTTGCCGTCCAGCAGCACAGCACCGGACCGAGCAGGCAACAGCCGACCGAGAGCCTTCAGCAGAGTCGACTTCCCACACCCGTTGGGCCCGATCACAGCGGTGACGGTCCCCCCGACGACGGACAGGTCCAACGAGTCGACGACCAGCCGCTCGCCATAACCGACGGAAAGAGACGAAGCCTCAAGACGCACACTCATACCCGAGCCTCCCGGCGACTCCGAACCAGCAGGTACATCAGATAGGGCGCCCCGAGCACAGCCGTCACGACCCCGACCGGCAGCTCAGTGCGATAAACCGTCCGCGCCACCAGGTCCGACGACATGACCAGCACGCCACCGACCACGGCAGACCCGAACAACGGTGGCTGAGCGGTCCCGGCGAGACGCAACGCGATCTGCGGCGTGGCCAGCGCGACGAACGCGATCGGCCCGGCAGCGGCGGTGGCGACGGAAGCCAGCACGATCGCCACGATGATCAGAACCGATCGCGACCGGTTGACCCGCACCCCGAGCCCGCGCGAGGTCTGGTCGTCGAACTGCAACGCCCCGAGCACGTGCCCACCGACAAGAGCGACGGGGATCAGCACGACCAACGCCAGGGCAACGGGCACGACGTGCTCCCAGCCGCGCCCGTTCAGGGACCCGGCGATCCACACCATCGCCCGCCCGGCGTCCTGCACGTCGCCGACGGTCAGCAGGTAGTGCGTGAAGTTGCCGGCCACGGCGGTGATGCCGATGCCGACCAGCACCATCCGGAAGCCCTCGATCCCCTGCCGCCAGGCCAGCGCGTAGACGAGCAGGCCCGCGGTCAGCCCGCCGGCCAGCCCGGCCAGCGGGAGCCCGATGGACGCGGCCGACCCGGTCACCACCCCCAGCGACCCGCCGAAGGTGATCACCGAGACCGCTCCCGCGCCGGCTCCCCAGGTCACTCCGAGGATGTCCGGGGAGGCCAGCGGGTTGCGCACGATCGTCTGGAAGATCGCCCCCGACAGTCCGAGCGCGGCACCGACGAGCAGCCCGGTCAGGGCGCGCGGCATCCGCAGCTCCATCACCACGAACTGGTCGCGGCGCGTCCCGCCGCCGAGGAGCGTGTCGACGACCTGCGCCACCGTCAGCGGGAAGTCGCCGATCATGATGTCGACGACGAACACCGCGGCCAGCACCACCAGCGCGGCCGCCACGACCGTCATCGGCCGCGGACGCAGCCTGAACGAGGTCGCCCCCACCCGGAGCGCGGGCCTGGAGGCCGGCTTCCGAGCCGTCCCGAGCGCGGTCAAATCCTCACCAGCTTCTTGCGGCGCACCAGGTAGATGAAGAACGGCGCGCCGATCAGCGCGAGCATCACGCCGACCTCCACTTCGGACGGGCGGGCGACCACGCGGCCGACGACGTCCGCGAACAGCAGCAGGATCGCGCCGACGAGCGCCGAGAACGGCAGCAACCAGCGGTAGTCCGGGCCGGTGAACGCACGGGCCACGTGCGGCACCACCAGGCCGATGAACCCGATGGGCCCGCACGCCGCGACGGCGCCGCCCACCAGCAACGTGATCGCGAGGATGCCCAACGACCGGGTCGTCCCGACGCGCACGCCCAGCGACTTGGCCACGCCCTCGCCCAGCGACAGCGCGTTGAGCCCCGGCGCGTTGAACGCCGCCAGGACCAGGCCGACGAGCAGGAACGGCAGCACCTGCCCCAGCACCGTCAGGTCACGGCCGCCGACGCCGCCGACCTGCCAGAACCGGAACGCGTCGAGCGACTGCTGGTCGAGCAGCACGATCGCGGACACCAGGCCGTTCATCAGCGCGGAGACGGCGGCTCCTGCCAGCGCCAGCGTCACCGGTGACGGACCACCTCGCCCCGCAGACCCGAGCAGGAACACCACGACGCTCGCGATCATCGCGCCGGCGAAGGCGAACCAGATGTAGCCGACCAGCGAGCCCACGCCGAACAGGAAGATGGAGAGCACGACCGCCAGCGCCGCGCCGTGCGTGACGCCGAGGATGCCCGGATCCGCCAGCGGGTTGCGCGTGTGGCCCTGCATGAGGGCGCCGCCGACGCCCAGCGCGACGCCGACCGCGATGCCGATCAACGTCCGCGGGATCCGCAGCTCGCGGATCACCACGTCGTCCTCCGCACCGGTCGGCGTGAACAGGCCGTGCCAGACCGCGGACAACGCGATCTCCTTGGACCCGATCGCGATGCTCGCCAGTGCCACGACGACCAGCACGACCAGCAGGAAGAGCAGGCCGAACGACCTACGCCCCAAGGCCCACCCCTCCCAACTGCGGCTGAAGTCAGGTAAGCCTAACCGAAGCACGTGACCCCTCCGACGCGCAGGCGCGCGGTCCTGGTCACAACACGAGGAAGAACGGACGAGAAGACCGGCGCACGACAATCAAACACATGTGCGCTCAATATCGTTTGGACCAACGTGGTTCGCGCGGTTGCAGTTGCGCAGTCGCCCGAAAAGCACGAAGGGGTTCCGGGAAGATTCCCCGGAACCCCTTCGTGATTCAGCGAATTTCAGCCCTGCTGGTGGTACGCGTCGAGCACCTCGGCCGGGATGCGGCCCCGGTCGGACACCTTCATGCCCTGCTTGCGCGCCCACTCGCGAATGGCCTGGTTCTGCTCACGATCCGCCGATGCCGGACGCGCCTTCACAGCGGCCGGACGACCGGGACCAACGCGCTTGCGGCCACCCGCACGACGTGCACTTCCCACGAAGTCGGCCAACGCGTCGCGAAGTTTGCCCGCATTCCCCGAGGAAAGGTCGATCGTGTACGCCACACCATCCAGTCCGAACTCGACGGTCTCCTCCGCGGTGGAACCGTCCAGATCGTCGACGAGGGTCACCGTGACCTTCTGAGCCATGCGTATCCTCCAGGACCCCGAATGCGCGGTCACCCGCGTCGCCAACTAAAGCCTCTTGTCCGGCAGGTTAGCGCACGGGTGCCGCATTGCACCTATCGACATCCGGAAAGTTACTCATTCAGGGCGAACGAGCGGGAACAAGATGGTCTCCCGGATACCCAGGCCCGTGAGGGCCATCAGGAGGCGATCGATACCCATTCCGACGCCACCACTCGGTGGCATTCCGTACTCCAGTGATCGCAGAAAGTCTTCGTCGATCGGCATCGCCTCGTGGTCACCGGCCGCGCCGAGACGGGCCTGCGCTTCCAGCCGTTCCCGCTCGATCACGGGGTCCACCAGTTCGGAGTAACCCGTTCCCAGTTCGAATCCGCGGACGTACAGATCCCACTTTTCGGCGACACCCGGCTTGGTGCGGTGTTGCCTGGTGAGCGGGGACGTCTCCACCGGGTAGTCGCGCACGAACGTCGGCGCGTGCAGCTTGTCGGTCACGAGGTGCTCCCAGAGCTCCTCGACCAGCTTGCCGTGGCCGAACTTGGGGTTCACCTCAAGTTCGTGGCGGTCACAAAGCTTGCGCAGGACCTCGGCCGGCGTCTCCGGGGTGATTTCCTCACCGACCGCTTCGGACAACGACTCGTAGATGCTGAGCGTCGTCCATTCACCGGAGAGGTCGTACTCGCTGCCATCCGCCAGCGTCACGATCTGAGAACCCGTCACCGCTTCCGCGGCTTCCTGGATGAGCTCGCGCGTCAGCACCGCGTTCGAGTCGTACGTGGCGTAGGCCTCGTAGTACTCCAGCATCGAGAACTCGGGCGAATGCGACGAGTCCACACCTTCGTTGCGGAAGTTGCGGTTGATCTCGAACACCTTCTCGATGCCGCCGACGACGCAGCGCTTCAAGTACAGCTCCGGCGCGATGCGCAGGAACAGGTCGATGTCGAGCGCGTTCGAGTGCGTGATGAACGGACGCGCGCTCGCACCTCCCTGCAGCGTCTGCAACATCGGCGTCTCGACTTCGAGGAATCCGCGCCGGTGGAACGACTCGCGCAGAGAACGAACCACGTTCGCACGGGTCCGAACAGTGTCACGAGCGGTCGGCCGCAGGATCAGGTCGACGTATCGCTGACGAATGCGGGTTTCCTCGCCGAGTTCCTTGTGCGCGACCGGCAACGGGCGCAGCGACTTCGACGTCAGTTGCCACGCGTCGGCCATCACGGAAAGCTCTCCGCGGCGCGAGCTGATGACCTCGCCGTGCACGAAAACGTGGTCTCCGAGGTCGACGTCGGCCTTCCACTCGGAAAGGGCTTCCTCCCCCACACCGGCGAGGCTCAGCATCGCCTGGAGTTCGGTGCCGTCGCCTTCCCGCAACGTCGCGAAGCACAGCTTTCCGGTGTTGCGCAGGAACATGACCCTGCCGGTCACGCCGACGACCTGACCGGTCTGCGTGTCGGGCTCGAGTTCGGGATGGGCTTCGCGAATCTCGCGCAACGTGTGCGTGCGCGCGACTTCGACGGGATACGGCTCCTTACCGGAAGCGAGCAGCCGCGCACGCTTTTCCCGGCGCACGCGCATCTGCTCTGGCAGGTCTTCTTCGCTGGTCACAGGGTTTTGCTTCGGCTGCTCACTCACGCGGAGAAGGGTACGGAAGCCCACGGGGGTGCGGCGCACCGGATACCCCGGCGCAACGGCGACACCCTAAGTTGGGCGGATGGATCTACACGCGAGGCGAGCGGACTCGTTCGGCGCGCAGGCCGAGGCCTACGCCGAACACCGGCCTGACTATCCCGTGGCGGCGATCCGGTGGGCTCTGGAGCCACTGGGCACGACCGAGCACCTGGACGTGCTCGATCTGGCCGCCGGCACAGGAAAGCTGACCGCGGGCCTGTGCGCGGAAGGTCACCGCGTCACGGCCGTGGAGCCCAACGAGCAGATGCTGTCCGAGCTGGTGCGCCGTGTGCACGACGTGCGCGCACTGCCCGGACACGCCGAACACATCCCCGTTCCCGACAACACCATCGACGCCGTTTTCGTCGGCACCGCGCTGCACTGGTTCGACCAGGAGAAGGCACTGCCCGAGATCGCGCGCGTGCTGCGGCCGGGCGGCGTCCTGGCGGCCATGTGGCTCGAACCGGACACCGACGTCGACTGGGTGCGCGAGCTCGAGCAGGTGTCGGCGAGCACCGTCGAGTCGCGGCGGTACGAGCCGGTCGACATCATGCGGCACCCCCTGTTCTCGCCGGAGGAGCACGCCACGTTCCCGCACACCCACCGCAGGGACTCGCCCGAGGCGGTCGCGGCCTGGGTCAACACCCATTCGCGCCTGCTCGTCATCGACGACGAGGAGCACGCGGCGGTCAACGAGAAGATGCTCGAGTTCCTCCGCAGCCGCCAGGAGACGTCGAACGGACCGGTCGACGTCCCCCTGCGGGCCGAGGTGTTCCGGATGGTGCGCGCTAGCGAATAGCCGCCGGCATGTTGCGCTCGAAGACCATGCGCAACCCCAGCAGGGTCAGGTCGGGCACGTGGTGCGCGATCGTCGAGGACTCCGAGACCACCAGCGGCGCGAGGCCGCCGGTCGCGATCACCGTGACCGGGCCGGGGTCGGTCTGCCGGAGCTCCTCGGTGATCTTGCGCACCAGCCCGTCCACCTGGCCGACGAACCCGTAGACGATGCCGGACTGCAGGCACTCCACGGTGTTCTTGCCGATTACGTTGCGCGGCCTGACCAGCTCGACCTTGCGCAGCTGGGCGGCGCGCGAGGCGAGGGCGTCGACCGAGATCTCGATCCCCGGCGCCAGCGCCCCGCCGAGGAACTCGCCGCGCGACGAGATCACGTCGAGGTTCGTCGACGTGCCGAAGTCGACCACGATGCACGAGGTCGAGTAGAGGTGGTGCGCGGCCAGCGTGTTGATCACGCGGTCCGAGCCCACCTCCTTCGGGTTGTCGACGAGCAGCGGGACGCCGGTCTTCACTCCCGGCTCCACCAGGATCTTCGGCACCGCGTCGTAGTAGCGGCCGAGCATGACCCGCAGCTCGCGCAGCACCGCGGGCACGGTGGACAGCGCGGAGATGCCGGTGATCTTGTCGGCGTACTCGCCGAGCAGGCCGCGCATGGTCAGCGCGAGCTCGTCGGCGGTCATCCTGGCGTCGGTGCGCATCCGCCAGTCGCGCACGAGCGGGGCCGAGTCGCCGACCCCGTCGTACAGACCGAGCACGATGTTGGTGTTGCCGACGTCGATGGCGAGCAGCACGTTGCGCTTCCTTAGTTCTCGGCCTGGATCAACGCGTCCAGCGCTGTCGCTTCCACGGTCTCGGACGAAGGCGCGCTCGTGGAGCCGTTCACCAGACCGGAGCCCTCGGGCGCGTGCGCGGGGTCGGACCCGAGGTCGACGACCTTGTTGTCCGCGTCCACGAACACGACACGCGGCTGGTAGGTGCGCGACTCGGCGTCGTCCATCTGCCCGTAGGCGATCAGGATCACGATGTCGCCGGGGTGCACGAGGTGCGCCGCCGCACCGTTGATGCCCAGCACTCCGGTGCCGCGCTCGCCGGGGATGACGTAGGTCTCCAGGCGCGCGCCGTTGGTGACGTCGACGATGGCGACCTGTTCGCCCGCCAGCAGGTCGGCGGCCTCCATCAGGTCCTCGTCCACCGTCACCGAGCCGACGTAGTGCAGGTCCGCCTGCGTGACGGTGGCGCGGTGGATCTTGGACTTCAGCATCGTGCGGAACATGTCATTCCCCCTACTCGTCGCCTTCGCCGAGCAACACCGGGATGTTGTCGATCAGACGGGTGGAACCGACGCGGGCCGCGACCAGCAGCCGCGCGTCGCCGTTCTCCGGCGCGGGACCGAGGTCGGCCCCGCGCAGCTCCAGGTAGTCCAGCTCGACCTCCGGCACCTGCGCCAGCACGTCCTGCGCGGCCTTGAGGACCGCGTCGGCGCCCTGACCCGACACGTGGGCGCCGGCGGTCAGCGCGGCCGACAGCGTCACGGCGTGGTGGCGCTGCTCCGGGGTCAGGTAGGCGTTGCGCGACGACAGCGCCAGCCCGTCGTGCTCGCGGACGGTCGGCACGCCGACGACGTCCAGCGGGAAGTTGAGGTCGCGCGCCATCCTGTGGATGAGCTGCAGCTGCTGGTAGTCCTTCTGCCCGAACACCGCGTACGTGGGCTGCACGATGTTGAACAGCTTCGACACCACGGTCAGCACGCCCGCGAAGTGGCCGGGACGCGACGCGCCCTCCAGCTCGTCGCCCAGCGGGCCGGGGTGCACGGTGACCTGCGCCCCCGCGGGGTACATGTCCTCGACGGTCGGTGCGAAGACGATGCCGACGCGCTCCTCGCGGCAGATGTCCACATCGGAGGAGAACTGCCGCGGGTACTTCGCGAGGTCCTCGTTCGGCCCGAACTGCAACGGGTTCACGAAGATCGACACGACGACCACCGTGTTCTGCATGACCTGCGCCTCGCGGATCAGCTGGCGGTGACCCGCGTGCAGGGCGCCCATGGTGGGCACGAGCGCGACGTTGCGGCCGGCGTTGCGCAGGGCCCGGATCACCCGGTTGAGCCGCTGCGGGTCACGGTGCACCGTGACGTCGTCCGGGCGGTAGTCGTCCTTGGTCAGTGGCTTGGTCACGTCAGTCCTCGAGAGTGGTGCGAACGTCGTCGGCCGCGTCGGGCTTGAGCAGCCCGGAGTGCTCGGCCCTGTCTGCGGTGCGGCGGGCGAGCACGCGGTAGCTGGGGAGGGTCTCGGGTGCCTGCTGGGCGAGCACGTCGAGGTGCTTGCGCAAGGTACCCGTGTCACCGCGGGCGACAGGACCGGTGAGGGCCCGGTCGCCGTGGCGCAGCGCGTTGTCGAGCGCGGCGGACAGCAACGGGCCGAGCAGGCGTTCGGCGTTGGCGACGCCGGCGTTCGCGAGCAGGTCCGCCGCGTCGCGGACCAGGGTGATCAGGTGGTTCGCGCCGTGGGCCAGCGCGGAGTGGTAGAGCGGGCGGACGGCCTCGGGGACCCTGACCGGTTCGGCTTCCATCTCCACGACCAGCGCCTCGCCGACGCTCCACGCGACCTCGTCGCCGTCCGCGGCCGTCACACCGACGCACGCGGCGCGCATCCGCTGCAGGTCCTCCTCGCGGCCGGTGAAGGTCATCACCGGGTGCAGCGCGAGCGTGAGGGCGCCGAGCTCGGCGGCGGGCGCGAGGACGGCGACGCCCAGCGCGCCGCTGGTGTGGACGACGATCTGGCCCGCGCGCAGCGACTCCGTGGCGACGAGGCCCCTGACCAGGCCCGGCAGCTCGTCGTCCGGCACGGCCAGCAGCACGAGGTCGGCGCGCTTCGCGACCTCGGTGGGGTCTTCGATCCGAACGCCGGGCAGCAGCTCCTCCGCGCGGTTGCGGGAAGCCTGCGAGACGGCGGACGTGCCGACCACCACGTGGCCCGCTCTGGCCAGCGCGGCGCCCAGCACGGAGCCGACCCGGCCTGCCGAGATGACACCGACGGCGAGCCTGGCCGGACGTGGGGTCGCGTCCATGCGACTAACTCCTTCTGACGTTCCAGTCCCTGGTGCGGGTACCGGACGACGCCGCCGAGGGTAATCCGCTGTTCCCGGCGTGTGACCCGTCGGTGACAGGACTCACCGGCGGGCGGCCGCCCTCGCGGCGTGCAAGGCGTCGAGCAGCACCCCGTGGCGTTGCTCGGCGCTCTGGCCGGCCGTCCCCTGCTCGATGCGGTGGCGCAGGAAGGCCAGTTCGGTGACGGCGATCTGGTAGCTCCGCACGGACTTGGCCGCGGCGTCGCCGGACTTGCGCTTGACCGCCCGCAGCCAGTTCCTGCGGCCGTTGAGGCTCGCCAGCAGGGCCACCTCGCTGTTGGCGATCCACCGGTTCTGCGCCATCGCGGCGAGCTGCCCCGCCACGATCCGCTGCTCACGGCGCCGCTGCCACACCACGATCGCGACAGCGCCCGCGAACACCGGCACCATGATCAGGAAGTACAGGTTGATGAAGTCGGACCCGGTGCCGACGGTGGTCGAGAAGTTCCACAGCGAGTGCAGCCCGACGGCCGTGAGGTACCCGCCGATCGGCGCGAGCACACGGGTCGTGGCGTTGCTCGTGCTGGCCGCGATGCCGACACCGATGCCCGTCATGGCCGTGAACAGCGGATGCGCGAACGGCGACAGCACCCCTCGCAGCACGAACAGCGCGATCACGCCGCCGCCCATGCCCCCGAGCCCGTCGGCGAGGAAGACCCGCCCGAAGTACCAGATGTTCTCGGTGAACGCGAAGCCCGCGGCCGTGATGCCCGCGTAGACCATGCCGTCCACGACGCCGTCGAACTCGTGCCGCCGCCGCGCGAACACGGCGATCAGGAACACCGCCTTGGTCGCCTCCTCGACGATCGGCGCCCCGAGCACGGCGGTGAACGTCGTGCCGTCGTTGGTGAGCAGGTCGCCGAGCACGCGGCTGGTCTGGTTGAACGCGAGCGAGCTGATCGTCGCCCCGCACGCACCCCAGACGAACGCGAAGAGCAGCATCTTCGCCGGCTCCGGCTCCCACCGGTCGATCCACAGGAACGCGCTCACCACGAACGCGACGGGGATCAGCGCCGCGGCGGCACCCACGAGCAACGGCTCGATGCCGATGCTCGACGTGCCGAGCGCGAACAGCACGAGGCCCGCCGCCGCGAGCGCGATCAGCGCCACGACGGGGAACAGGACTGTCCAGCGGCGTTGCTCGATGCGCTTCTTCGTCGGCGTCGGCGTGAGGTCGGCGTCGGTCACGAGAAATGACCTTAGATGCACACTTGTCCGGTGTTCGACTGGGAAGCCGCTTGGCACGCCGCGCTGTACGGTCCCGATGGCTTCTTCACGCGCGGCGAGAAGCCGTTCTCGCACTTCCGCACGTCCCCGCTGGTCGGTCCGGAGCTGGCCGTCGCTCTCGTCGAGCTGCTGTCACGGGTGGACGCGGCGCTGGGTTTTCCCCCGGTCGTGGACTTCGTGGACGTCGGCGCCGGTGGCGGTGAGCTGGCTTTCGCGGTGCGTTCGCTGGCTTCGGGGTCGTTGGCCGCCCGTCTGCGCGTGACCGCTGTCGAGCTCGGTCCGCCCGTTCCGCTGCCCGGTGTTCGGTGGACCACGTCGATTCCGTCGTGTGTCGGGTTGCTGGTCGGGCACGAGTGGCTCGACTCGATCCCCTGTCCTGTGGTGACCGGGCCCTCCGCTGACCCGTGGATCACCCGGTGGTGGCCTTCGCTGGCCGCTGGTTCGCAGGCCGAGGTGGGGGCGCCCCGGGACTCGGCGTGGGCCGCGGCGGTGTCCTCGGTGCGCGGGGCGGCTGTGGCGATCGACTACGGGCACCTGGTGTCGTCGCGGCGGTTCACGTTGACCGGGTACCGGGACGGGCGTCAGGTGGAGCCTGTTTTCGACGGCTCCTGCGACATCACCGCGCACGTCGCCCTGGACGCCTGCGCGGCGGCCGCCGGTGGCGACTTCGTCCTGGTGTCGCAGCGGGACGCGTTGCGCGCGCTGGGGTTGAGCGGTTCGGTGTCCGGGTCCGGGTGGGACTGGCTGGAGTCGGCCGCGCGGGCAGGGCGGATCGCCGAGCTGCGCGATCCCGCCGGTCTCGGGTCGTTCGGCTGGCTGCTGCACGGGCGCGGGGTGGCTGTCGCCGACCTGCTGCCCGCGTTGCCGCCCTGGCGTCCGAATCCCGCCAGCTTTTCGGTGTCGTGACGACGATCGTTCCGGGCATGCGAATCCACACCGTGCCGCCGTCCGCCTCGCTCGCCGACCCCGGCCGTGAGTACCGCGCTTCCGAGCCCGGCGTGCCGTTGCGGTGCTGTCTGCGGAAGTCGCTGGCCGACGAGCCGGTGTGGCTGTTCCGCTACTCGCCTGCTTTCGGCAAGGGCCCGTACGCCGAGGTCGGTCCGGTGTTCACGCATGTGGACTGCGCGGCCGTACCTTCGTTGGATCGTCTCCCTGTTGAGTTGTTGAACAATCCCCGCATCCTTCGCTCCTACAACGCCGCAGGTCAGATCCACGACGGCGAGGTGGTGGAGCCGGGATCGTTCGATCGTGCCATCGAAGAATTGTTCAACAATCCCTCGATCGAGTCGGTCCAGGTCCGCAGCGTGTCGCACGGCTGCTTCTACTTCGCGATCACGAGGTCCTGAAAAGCCTCGCGGCCACACGGCACGGCCGTGTCCGGGCCGCCACGTCCGAGCCCCTTCCCGTGGCCGTGAAACCATGCTCGGGTGAGCGAGCAGATCACCGTCGGCGTAGGAGCAGGCGCCCAGTACCTGGGCGTGGACCGCGTGATCGACCTGGGCCCGTTGCACCCGTCGGCCCACGGCGCCTACCGTCTGCGCCTGACCGTCACCCCGGACCTGGCGATCACCGCGGCCGAGCCCCTCGTCGGGCACCTGCACCGCGGGGCCGAGAAGCTCTTCGAGGTGCGCGACTACCGCCAGGTCCTGACACTCGCCAACCGCCACGACTGGCTCTCCGCCTTCTGCAACGAGCTGGCCGTCGCCCTGGCCGTGGAGCGCATGACGGGCATGGACGTCCCGGCCCGCGCCCAATGGCTGCGCGTGCTGCTGTGCGAGCTCAACCGGCTGATGGCGCACATGGTCTTCCTGACGCCGTTGTCCCCCAACGCCGCCACGTACCGCGAAGGCGTCCAGTCGCTGATGGAGGAGGCCTCGGGCGGCCGGATCCACTTCATGTTCAACAGGATCGGCGGCCTGCGCGAGGACGTGCCGGCTGGCTGGACGGACAGGGTCGCCGACTTCCTGTCCACTGTGGACGTAGAGCGGCTGGAGGTCGACTTCGCCAGGCTCGAGGGGCTGGGCGTCCTGAGCAAGGACGACGCGCTGGCCTACGGCGTCACCGGACCGATCGGCCGGGCCAGCGGCGTGGACTTCGACCTGCGGCGCGACGATCCGCTGCCCGCCTACAGGTCCCTGGACCTCGCCCCCGTCGTCCGGACCGAGGGCGATGCGGCGGCACGGGTGCGGTGTCTGCTGGACGAGGTGCGGCTGTCGGTGACGCTGGCAGGCGCCTGCCTGCGGCAGCTGCCGGGCGGACCGGTGAACGTCCGGCTTCCCAAGGCCATCAAGGCACCCGAGGGTTCGGTCTACACGCGCGTCGAGGCTCCGTTGGGCACCTCGGGGGTGCACCTGTCGTCACGCGGCGAGAAGACGCCGTGGCGGTTGAAGTTGCGGACGCCGTCGTTCAACAACGTCCAGGCCCTGTCGGCTTTGCTGCCCGGCACGAAGGTGGACGACCTGCCGGGCGTGCTGGGCTCGTTCGCCGTCATCGTCGGCGACATCGACAAGTAGCCAGTCCTCCCGGCGGCGACGGCGACGGGGCGCCTAGTCATCCCGGCGGCGACGGCGACGGGGCGCATCTCCCCCGCCGAGCGAGGCCAGCAGTTCGCTCACCGACTTGCCGTCCGCGTGCGCACCCGACGGGTCCTCCGCCGCCGCGCGGCGGCCGGTCGACACCGCGGGCAGGCGGGTGGACGAGTCCTCGGCGACGCGGCGGCCGGAGACCGGGGCGTCGTCCGCGGCGGAACGGCGGCCCGTCGGGACCACCGGCAGGCGGGCCGACGACTGCTCGGAGGCGCGGCGGCCCACGGGGGGCAGCGACACGAGCGAGTCCTCGGACTTCGTGCGGCGGGACGGGGTGTCCTCGGAACGCCTGCGGCCGCCGGAGACGGGGGCCGCCGGGCTGTCCGGCTTCAGCGTCTCCCACGAACCGCTGTCCTGCACCGGAGCCGGGGCCGGCGTCGCGG
Organism: Lentzea sp.; assembly: GCF_035525475.1. GTDB lineage: Bacteria > Actinomycetota > Actinomycetes > Mycobacteriales > Pseudonocardiaceae > Lentzea. Next base: position 16,457 of record NZ_DATLEC010000115.1, read on the forward strand.
CCGGGCGGTCGTCGGCACGGCGGCGGCCACCGCCGGTCTGCTGCAACGACTTCGGGTCGATCATCTCGGTCCGCTCGGCCACGCGGGACCGGGGCGGCTCCTGCTTGCGGGGCGACTCGGGCTTGCGCTGCTCCACCGGCTTCACCACGGGCTTCGGGGGCTGCTCCGGCCTCTGCAGCGCCTCGGTGCGGTTCTGCTGGGGCTGCTGCTGCTGGGCAGGCGGGCGCTGCACGCGTTCCGTGCGCTGCACCTGCGCCTGGACGGGCGGGGCCTTCACGGTGGGCGGCGGGGCGGCCGGGGGCTTGGTGCCGCCGAGCCTCGCCGAGACCGCCGCGGCGGCGGAGGCGCGGGGCTGCGGGCGGGCCGGTTCCTGCTTCGCCGCCTTCACGGGCTCGCGGCGGACCGCGGCGGGCTGCGGGCGCGGGGAGTTGCGCGTCGGCTCCGGGCGGACCGGCTCGGGACGCGCGGGCTCGCGGCGCGGCGGCTGCACCTTGGCGTCGTGGGCGACGCGTTCGATCAGCTCGGTGCGCTCGGACGGCTTCTCCGCCGGCACCGACGACGACGAGATCGCGTTGATGATCCGCTTCTCGTGGCCGGAGGTCAGGCGGGCCGAGTCCGAGGCGAGCGAGCGCAGACGGGTCGACTCGGCGCGCAGCGCGACGCGTTCGACGAGGACGTCACCGCCCAGCAACGCCTGCAGGTTGTCCCGCAGGGCGTGCAGGTCGGCGCGCAACGCCTCGATGTCCGCGCGGGACTCCTCCTCGATGCGCTTGCGCGTCTCGGCCTCGATCTCCAGCTCGTACTCGCGGCGGGCCGCGACCTCGCGCTCGAGCTCCAGCTCGTAGACGGACTGGAGGTCGGCCACCTCGTCGTCACGCTCGGTGACCTGGCGGCGGTACCTGGCAGCCAGGAAAGCACCCACCAGCGCCGCCCACAAAGCGGCGACCACGGCCAGACGCAGCATGCGGGCGCTGTCGCTCAGCACGAGCACCGCCGCGGCCACGAGGGCGAGCGCCAATGCCGCTACTAGGAGCAACCGCCCGGAGCCACGACCGTGATCTTCCTGCTCGTCGTCGTTCGACGCGCCTCGCCCGGTCATGGGCACTACGGTACCGCGTAGTTATGGGACTGAGACCTACGGCCGGGTATCTATTCGTTCCCGGAACTCTCGGTGGGCGTCTTGCAGCAGTGCTCCAGCCACAGCGCCGCCGCCGCCAGGAGCAGTGCCGAGATCATCCCGACGACCGCTGCCACCAGGTCGTTCGAGGCAGCGGGAAACGAGTCGCGGACGGGGATCACGAAGATCAGCAACCCGGCCCAGGCGCCGAACATCAAAGCGCCCAAAACGGACGAAGCCTTTGCCAATGCGACTGCTCGGGCGGCGGTCAGCGGCTGCACCGGGCGCGCGCCCGGCCGGCGCTGGATCCTGGCGCGCAACGAGAACGCGAGCACGACCTCCACGACCGCGATGACGACCAGCGTCGATCCGGCCAGGACGGGCAGCGGCGGCAACGTGTCGTACGAGAGCCGCAGCAGCAGGTGCGCCAGGATCCCGGCGATGATCGCGACGGCCGCCAGGTCACGGGAACGGGTGAACCTCACGAGTCCATCCAACCCGAAAGCACGAGATCGTCGCGCCGCCGCACACCGTCCGAAGAGAACTCCAGCCCCGCAACGGGTCCGTGGCCCGGAAGAACGGCATCCGGCTCCACGTCGAGCCACGGGATCAGAACAGTCGCGCGCTCAAACGCCCCAGGATGCGGCAGAAGCAGCTCCGGGTGGTCCGACGTCACCCCGTCCACCGAAACGACGTCCACGTCCAACGTGCGCGGTCCCCAGCGCTCCTCCCGCACGCGTCCGGCGGCGTTCTCCAGCTCCTGGCCGCGGCGCAGCCAGCCCCACTCGTCGATCCCCTCGCCCGAGACGACCACGACGGCGTTCAGGAAGTCCGGCTGGTCCTCGACGCCCCACGCCGCCGTCTCGTACACGGGCGACACCGCGACGACGAACGGCCGCAACCCGTCCACCGCGGACCGCAGGAACGCGAGGCGGTCACCGAGGTTCGAACCGATCGAGAGAACCGCGCGAGTCACCGGGATTCCCTGGGAGGCGACGGCGCGGCCAGACGACGGGAACGGCGGATCGTCACCGACACGTCGTCGAACGTCAGCGGGATCGGCGCGGACGGCTTGTGCACCGTCACCTCGACCGCGTGCAGCCGCGAGTCCGCCATCGCGGCGTCGGCGATCTTGCCCGCCACCGTCTCGATGAGGTCGCACGGCTCGCCGCCGATGATCGCCGCGGCCATCTCGGCGAGCTCGCCGTAGTGGTAGGTCTCCTCGAGGTCGTCCGTGCGGGACGCGGCGCTCAGGTCCAGCCAGAGCGTGACGTCCACGACGAACTCCTGCCCGTCGCGCTTCTCGTGCTCGAAAACGCCGTGGTTGCCCCGGACCCGCAGGCCCGTCAACGCGATCCGGTCAGCCATGTCCCCGCCTCCACGCACCGGCGACGGCGACCGCGTCCAGCGTCCGGCCGACGTCGTGCACACGAACACCCCACGCCCCGTTGAACGCGGCCAGCGCGGACACCGCCGCGGACGCGTCCTCCCTGCCGTCCGGTGGACGGTTGCCGAGCAGCGTGCCGAGGAACCGCTTGCGCGACGCCCCCACCAGCACCGGGAAGCCCAGCTCGACCAGTTCGTCGAGGCGCTGCAACAACTCCCAGTTGTGGTCGCCGAGCTTCGCGAAGCCCAGACCGGGGTCGAGCACGATCGACGACTCCGCGACGCCCGCGGCCATCGCCGTCTCGACGCGCTCCAGCAACTCGGTCCGCACGTCCATCACGACGTCGTCGTAGCGCGCGAGGGAGTCCATCTCCGTGCTGTGCCCACGCCAGTGCATCAGCACGTACGGCACACCGGCGGCAGCGACGACCTTCGCCATCTCCTGGTCGGCCAGGCCGCCGGACACGTCGTTCACGATCGACGCGCCCGCCTCCAGCGCCGCAGCCGCGACGGCCGCGCGCATCGTGTCCACGCTGACCGGCACGCCATCGGAGACCAGCGCGCGGATCACTGGCACGACGCGGGCGATCTCCTCGGCGGGGTCGACACGTTCGGCGCCGGGCCTCGTCGACTCGCCACCGACGTCGATCAGGTCGGCGCCGCGCTCGAACATCTCGACGCCGTGCGCCACCGCGTCACGCCGGTCGAGGTAGCGCCCGCCGTCCGAGAACGAGTCCGGCGTCACGTTGAGCACGCCCATCACGACGCAGCGGCCGGGGCGGGGCAGACCGCTCACCGCGTCCGGCCCTTGATCAGCTCGATCGCCTCGGCCCGCGTGGACGCGGACGTGCGCAGCAACCCGCGCACCGCCGAGGTCGTCGTGCGCGAACCGGGCTTGCGCACGCCGCGCATGCCCATGCACAGGTGTTCCGCCTCGACCACGACGATCACGCCGCGCGGCTCCAGCTTGCGCACCAGCGCGTTCGCGACCTGCGACGTCAGCCGCTCCTGCACCTGAGGCCGCTTCGAGTAGAGGTCGACCAGCCGCGCGAGCTTCGACAGCCCCGTCACGCGGCCGCGCTCGTTCGGGATGTACCCGACGTGCGCGACGCCGTGGAACGGCAGCAGGTGGTGCTCGCAGAAGCTGAACATCGGGATGTCCGTGACGAGGACGAGCTCCTCGTGGCTCTCGTCGAACGTCTTCGCCAGCACGGTGTCCGCGTCGGTGTAGAGACCCGCGAACAACTCCCGGTACGCCCGCGCCACCCGTGCGGGTGTCTCGCGCAGGCCCTCGCGCTCCGGGTCCTCACCGCACGCGATCAGCAGCTCGCGCACCGCAGCCTCGGCGCGTGCCTGGTCGAAGACCCGCCGCGCGGAGACGCCGGCCTCCCCGTTGCGGGTGAGGCCGGCGTCTCCGTCGAGCTGGTGTTGCTCGGTCACTGCCGCTCGTCCTGGTCGGACTGCGGCTTCTTGGGCTCCCAGACGTTGTGCGGCTTGCCGCCGGGAACGGTCGCCGGGGTCCATCCGGGCGGGGCGCCGTAGTTCGGCGGGCCCGCCTGGTTGTTCGGCTGTCCCGGCTGGTGCGCTCCGTTGGTCCCGTTCGTCGACGGCAGCTGCTCGGTCGGCTCCGCGGCGGCGGAGGCCTCCTCCTGCTGCAGCTCCTCCTGGATGGAGTCCTCGACGACCGGCGGCCACGGCTCGCCGCGTTCCTTGGCGAGCTCACCGGGGGTCTTGATCGGCGGGATGTCGGACGGCGTGCGGTCACCGAAGTCGTTGAACTGGGTGATGCGCGGCCGCTTCTCGACCCTCGCGAAGATCCGCTCCAGTTCCTTCTGGTGCAGGGTCTCCTTCTCGATCAGCTCGAGCGTGAGGTCGTCGAGGACGTCGCGGTAGGTGACCAGCACCTCGTACGCCTCGGTGTGCGCGGCCTCGATGAGCTTGCGCACCTCCTCGTCGATCTCGTGCGCGACCTCGAGCGAGTAGTCCGCCTGACGGCCCGCCGAGCGGCCGAGGAACGGCTCGCCCTGCTCCTGGCCGTACTTGACCGCACCGAGCTTCGCGCTCATGCCGTACTCGGTGACCATCGCGCGGGCGATCTTGGTCGCCTGCTCGATGTCGTTGGACGCACCCGTCGTGGGCTCGTGGAAGACGAGCTCCTCCGCGGAACGGCCGCCCAGTGCGAACACCAGTCGCGCGATCATCTCGGACCTGGTCATCAGGTCCTTGTCCTCTTCCGGCACCGAGAGGGTGTGGCCGCCGGTGCGGCCGCGGGCGAGGATCGTGACCTTGTAGACCGGGTCGATGTCCGGCATGGCCCACGCGGCCAGGGCGTGCCCGGCCTCGTGGTA
>NZ_DATLEC010000121.1:0-17304 GCF_035525475.1 Lentzea sp.
CGGCATGGCCCACGCGGCCAGGGCGTGCCCGGCCTCGTGGTACGCGGTGATCTTCTTCTCCTTCTCGGAGATGATCCGGCTCTTGCGGGCCGGACCGCCGATCACGCGGTCCACCGACTCCTCGAGCGCGGCACCGTCGATCACGGTGCCGTTCTTGCGCGCGGTGAGCAGCGCGGCCTCGTTGATGACGTTCGCGAGGTCGGCGCCGGAGAACCCGACGGTGCGCTTCGCGAGGCCGTCGAGGTCGGCGTCCGTCGCGAGCGGCTTGCCCTTCGAGTGGACCCGCAGGATCTGCTTGCGGCCCTTCAGGTCCGGTGCGGACACCGGGATCTGGCGGTCGAAGCGACCGGGGCGCAGCAGGGCGGGGTCGAGGATGTCGGGACGGTTGGTCGCCGCGATCAGGATGATCCCGCCGCGCGAGTCGAAGCCGTCCATCTCGACGAGCAGCTGGTTGAGGGTCTGCTCGCGCTCGTCGTGACCGCCGCCGAGACCGGCACCGCGGTGACGGCCCACCGCGTCGATCTCGTCGACGAAGATGATGCACGGCGCGTTCTGCTTGGCCTGCTCGAACAGGTCGCGGACGCGGGAGGCGCCGACGCCGACGAACATCTCGACGAAGTCCGAGCCGGAGATCGAGTAGAACGGCACACCGGCCTCACCGGCGACGGCCCTCGCGAGCAGCGTCTTGCCGGTTCCCGGCGGGCCGTACAGCAGCACGCCCTTCGGGATCTTCGCGCCGAGCGCCTGGTAGCGGCCGGGGTTCTGGAGGAAGTCCTTGATCTCCTCGAGCTCCTCGACGGCCTCCTCGGCGCCGGCGACGTCGCCGAAGGTCGTCTTGGGCATGTCCTTCGACAGTTGCTTCGCCTTGGACTTGCCGAAGTTCAGAACGCGGTTGCCGCCGCCCTGGGCGTTGTTCATCATCCACATGAGCAGCAGCAGCAACAGGCCGAGCGGCACGAGGTAGATCAAGATCTGCATCAGGATGGACTCCTGGCTGACCTTGGTCTCGACGATCGGCTTGTTGCCGGCCTGGTCGAGGACGGTGAAGATCTCGTCCGTCGCACTGGCCGGGTACTGCGTGATCAGGCGGTTGCTGCCCTCGAACGTGGTGCCGTCGGTGAGGGTGAGGCGGAGACGCTGCTCCTTGTCCTCGAGCGTGGCTTCCTTGACCTTCCCGTCGCGCACCTGTTGCAGTGCTTGGGAGGTCTTGACCTGGTGGTAACCCCGTGAGTCGTCGAAGAGCACGGTGAAGACGAAGTAGAGCAGCAACACCGCAGCGATCCACAGCAGCGGGTTGCGAAGCAGGCGCTTGCGGTCCATGCACTTACGGCCGGCGGGCGGCCTCGACCCTCCCTGACTTGCGCGTCGGGCAGTGGAAGACCCACATACCGCGTCCGACCAGCCTACCGCCCGCTGGTCGGGTACTGAGCAACCAACGGGCGGGGACGGTCCCGGGTTCCCGTGCGTGACCCCCGCCACGCATGTTCACGCACTTTGGTTCACCCGGAACAAATGCAGCCGCCCAGTCGAGTGACGCAGGTCACGCCATCTCAGTACGTTTGACGGTCACATGTCATCCTCATACATCCCCCGAGTGTTCCCCTGCCACTCGAAAGAGTGAACACGTGACCGAAGGTAAGTAACTGTATGTCAGCACGTCACACCTCCCCCGGCTTGTTCCGGCGGGTGGCCCTCCCCGTGGGCGCCCTGCTCGGAGTGGTCGCGGCGGCAGGCGTCACAGTTGTGGCACTCCGTGTCACCAGTGGTGCCGACTGCTCCGGCGCACTGCCTTTGAAGGTCGCCGTCACCCCCGCGGCCCTGGACGTGGTGAACAACGCCGCCCAGGACTACCAGCGGTCACAACCGGTCGTGAAGGGCCGGTGCGTCCAGGTCCAGGTCGAGTCGCGCAACGCGGCCGACGTGGCGAACGAGCTGCCCACCGCGCAGATCAACCCCCACTCCCTCTGGATCCCCGACTCGTCGATGTGGGCGGCCGAGGCGCAACGCCTGTCGGCCGAGACCGGCCCGGAGGCCCCGAAGCTCGACATCAAGCCCTCGCTGGCCTCCAGCCCGCTGGTGATGGCCGGCTCCGAGCAGGCCATGTCCAAGATCGGCTTCCCGGTCCAGCCCGTCTCGTGGTCGAAGGTCGTCGACCCGAGGGTCCAGATCTCGATGAGCGACCCGACGATGACGTCCGAGGGCCTGGCCTCCCTGTTCGTGATCCGCACCCTGCTCGGCAACCCGGACGGCACCCCGAAGCCCGAACTGGTCGGCACCCTGCTCCGCGTGGGCCGCAACGCCGTCCCGTCGGTCCGCGACTCGTTCGGCAAGGTCACCACCGACGCCGACAGGGCCCCGCTCTTCGCCGCCACCGAGCAGTCCGTCGTGGCCAACAACCGCTCGGTCAAGGACAACGCCGTCGTGGGCGCCCCGCCCAGGGAGGGCACGCTCTCGTTCGACTACCCGCTGGTCAGGGTCTCGCGCCCGAACGAGCAGGAGGGCATCGGCGAGGCCGCGGCCGCGTTCGAGAAGGTCCTGCGCTCCGCCGACACCTCGAAGCGCTTCGGCGAGGCGGGCTTCCGCACCGTGCAGGGCGCGGCGCCCGCGAAGTGGTCGACCGAGGTCGAGGGCGTGCAGGCGGGCGACGTGAAGCTCATCGAGACCCCGAACGCCGACCAGGTCTCGGAGCTGCTGCGCACCTGGGGCGCCATCAGCCTCGACATGCGCATGCTGACCGTCATCGACGTCTCCGGCTCGATGATCGAGAAGAGCGGCAACGGCAAGACCCGCGTCGAGGCGGCCACCGAGGCCTCGATGACCGCCCTCTCGATGCTCCCGGACACCACCCAGATCGGCCTGTGGGCGTTCTCGACGGACAAGAAGCCCCCGAACGACTGGATCGAGCTCGTCCCGATCGGCCCGCTGGGCGAACCCCTGGCCGGCGTGGCCCGCCGCAAGCGCCTGGAGGCGGGCGCCTCGCAGCTCACCAACCTCGTCGGCGGCGGCACAGCGCTGAACGACACGACCCTGGCCGCGTACCGGCACGTCCTCTCGGGCTACGACGCGTCGAAGGTCAACTCCGTCGTCCTGATGACCGACGGCCGCAACGACGACATCTCGTCGATCGACACGGCCGCCCTGATCGAGACCCTGAAGCGGGAGTCCGACCCCGCCAAGCCGGTGCCGATCATCATGGTGGGCCTCGGCGACGAGGTGGACATGGACGCGCTGCGCGCCATTTCCGCGGCGACCGGCGGCAAGGCCTACCAGGCGAAGAACCCCGGGGAGATCCGCGACGTGCTGCTGGACGCGGTGTCGCAGCGACGCTGCCGCCCGAACTGCTGACCAGCTGTGAATGGACAACGCCGGGCTTCCAGGAGGAGGCCCGGCGTTGTGCGTTCACGCGGTGCGTTCAGCTGAAGATCAGTTCGAGTAGACCTTCGGGTCCAGCGTGCCGATGTAGGGCAGGTCGCGGTACCGCTCCGCATAGTCGAGCCCGTACCCGACGACGAACTCGTTGGGAATGTCGAAACCGACGTACTTCACCGGCACCTCGACCTTCACCGCGTCGGGCTTGCGCAGCAGCGTGCACACCTGCAGCGAACGGGGCCGTCGCGACTGCAGGTTCTTCAGCAGCCACGACAGGGTCAGCCCCGAGTCGATGATGTCCTCGACGATCACCACGTTGCGGTCGGCGATGTCGCGGTCCAGGTCCTTCAGGATCCGCACCACGCCGGAGGACGACGTGGAGGAGCCGTAGGACGAAACGGCCATGAACTCGAGCTGCACCGGAACGGGCAGCGCACGGGCAAGATCGGCCATGAACATCACTGCGCCCTTGAGCACGGTGATCAGCACGAGGTCGGAGTCACCTTCTGGGTGATCAGCCGCGACCTGCTTGGCGAGTTCGGTGACCTTGTCGCTGATCTCCTGCTCGGTGATGAGCACGGATGCGATGTCGCCGTCGTACACGGACAGGTCCCCTCTGCTTAAGACTGTGGTTCCACAACGAGCCTGCCATGCGCGCGCCTTGCGACAAAGCCGCCAGGTAGCCAGACACCGCCCTGACCGCGCCATTCACTCACCAGTGAGTCGACCCGTCGCAGGTGCGAATCGGACAGTTCCGGCACGCCCTCGCCGATGAGCCACGACCTGAGCACTCTGCGTCGCAGTGCCGCGGGCAGTTCGGCGATGTCGTCGACGGCGCAGCAGTCGCCGTTGAAGGCCGAGGCGAGAGCGTCGAGTGCGTCACAGTCCTCGCGCAGCTGGGCCGCCGTGCGGGCTAACGACGACGCGACGCCGCCTTGCAGCACGTCCTCCAGCAAAGGCAGGACTTCGGAGCGCAGCCGGACACGGGTGAACGCCGGGTCCGTGTTGTGCGGGTCTTCCCACGCCTCGATGCCCTGCTCCACACACGCGGCACGGGTGACCGCCCGTGAGACGCCTAGCAGCGGACGGCCCCACGGCGCGTCGTACGCGCGCATGCCGGCGATCGAGCGCGGGCCGGATCCGCGGCCCAGGCCGAGCAGCACGGTCTCCGCCTGGTCGTCGAGGGTGTGGCCGAGCAGGACCACCCCGTGCGACGGCCTCAGCGCCTCGTAGCGGGCTTTGCGGGCCGCTGCCTCCGGCCCGCCGGGGCCCTCGACCCGCACCGCCTCCACCCGTGCCACGAGGCCGAAGTCCGAGCACTGCGCGGCGGCGCGCAGTGCCACGGCGGCCGAACCCGGCTGGAGCTGGTGGTCGACGACGACCGCGGACGCGCCGGGCAGCAGCCTGCCCACGCACGCGGCCAGCGCCAGGGAGTCCGCTCCGCCGGAGACCGCGACGGCCACCGCGTCGGGGCGAACGTCGTCGAGGAACCTGCGGACGGCCGTCCTGATCTCGGCGACCGGTCCGTTCACGGCGCCACGCGGCGCAGCCAGCTCATGGGTTCGGCGATCTCCGCGCGGGTCGGCAGGGTGTCCGCGGACGTCCAGATCGCGTTGAAGCCGTCCATGCCGACGCGCTCGACGACGTACTCGGTGAACTCCGCGCCCTCCGCGTACTGGCGCACCTTCGCCTCGACGCCGAGCACCGTGCGCAGGATCCGGTCGAGCAGGCCGCCGCCCTTGCGGCGCGCGGTGAAGCGGGTGCGGATGGTCGCGACGGACGGCACGACGGTCGGACCGACCGCGTCCATCACGTGGTCCGCGTGACCTTCGAGCAAAGTGGACAGTGCGATCAACCGGTCCAGCACGGCTTTCTGCTGCGGCGACTGGATGAGCTCGATCAGCCCCATCGGACCGTCGCCCTCGCGCAGCTTCTGCCGGAAGTCCCGGATCACGTCGGGCAACGGCGCCCTGTCCTCATCCATTGAGGACAGCAGCGCGGTGACCTGGTCGGAGAAGTACCGGCGCAGCCACGGCACGCCGGTGAACTGCAGGCGGTGCGTGCACTCGTGCAGGCACACCCACATGCGGAAGTCGTCGGCGGGGACGTCCAGGGCCTGTTGCGCGCCAACGATGTTCGGCGCGACGAGCAGCAGGCGTCCCGCGAGCTGGTCCTGGGGGCTGAACGGGTCGTACTGCCCGAGCACCCGCGAGGACAGGAACGCCATCACGACGCCCGCCTGCACACCGGCCGTGCCCGCGAGGATGCCGGCCATCGGACCGGTCGGACGCGTCATCGCGGGTCCGGTCAACGCCGCCAGGCCCTGCGCGGCGGCCTTGACCCACGCGGGACGGTCCACGACCTCGCCCGGCAGCAGCGGCAGCCCCTGCCCGAGCCCTGTCAGCTCCCTGACGTGGACCTCGGCCTGCGGGGCGAGCTCCCGAAGCCTGCCGACGACGTGGTCGGCCTCGTCCTTGCCGATCACCGGACCCGGCCGGACGAGCCGCACGGCGGTCGAAACCGCCAGCTCCCAGTCCACCGGGCCGAGCTCTGCCTCCGTCGCGCCGTTCACGCTTCCGACGCTACCTGCGCACGGCCCGCTACGAACAGCCACAGCCTCGCAACGCGGCGGCCAGCACGTCCAGAGCGGGCCGCACCTCGGTCTCCGGGTTGCCGTTGCTCGCCGACATGAACGCGAACACCAGCACCCGCCCGTCGACGTCGACGACCACGCCCGCCAGCGCGTTGACGCCGGTGAGCGTGCCGGTCTTGGCCCGCACCCAGCCCTTGCCGTCCGAGGAGCCGCCCGTGTAGCGACCGGCCAGCGTGCCGCTGCCACCCGCCACCGGCAGCGCCGTCAACAGTGGACGCAACTTCGCCGTGCGCGGGTCGTCCAGGGTGGGCTTGGCCGCCGCGGTGAGGACGTCGGTGAGGAGCTTGGCCGGGATCTTGTTCGTCGCGGAGAGCCCGCTGCCGTCCACGAAGTTCGCGCCGGTGAGGTCGAACCCGTTCTTGGTCAGCACGTCCCGCACGGCCCTGACGCCGCCCGCGAACGACGGCTCGTTGCCGGTCTTGATCGCGATCTCGCGGGCCATCGCCTCGGTGAGGACGTTGTCGGAGATCTGCATCATGTTGTCGACGAGCTGCTCGACCGGCGCCGACTTGACCTCGCCGAGCACCTGCGCGCCGGCCGGGGCCGCGCCCGCGGTGGCGCCGGGTGCTCCGATGCGCTGCGCGAACGCGTCGGCCGCCGCCTGGCCGGGGCTGCCGGTGCGCGCGCCGTTGACGTTCGCCTGGTCGACCCGGCCGCCGTCGAGCATGAACGGCACTATCGGCGCGACCGAGCCGCCGCCGATGTCGGCCTGCTCCCACTGCGGCCCGAGCGCCTCGCCGGTGTAGCGGCTGAGGTCGAAGAGGACCTTGGTGACCGGGCCCTTCTGCCTGACCTGGGCGACCAGGTCGTCGAGCGTCGCGGCGCCGGGGTAGACGGACCGGCCGGGCGTGCCGGAGATCGTGGGGTCGCCACCGCCGACGACCACGACGGTGCCGGGTTCGGAGCCCTGCACGACCCTGGTGCTCAGCTGGTCGGTCTTCTCGAGGCTGAGCAGGGCCGCGGCGGCGGTGAGGATCTTGAGGCTCGACGCCGGGGTCGCGGCCGTGGTGTCGCCCTGCTGCCACAGCGCGGCGCCGTTGGCGGGGTCGACGACGCTGCCGGTCAGCGTGCCGAGGGCGCCGTTGCCCGCCGGACCGGTGAGGGCCTGCTTCACGCCCGCCGGGGACGGTGCCGGCGCGCCCGCGGTGGCCGCCTTGACCAGCTGCTGGACGACGGCGGGTGCGGCCGGCGGCTTGGTCTCGACCGCCTCGGCGCCGCCGAGCTCGTCGACCGCGTAGACCGTGGCGCCGGCCAGCGCCGCCACGACCAGCAGGCCGAGCACGACGACGAGCGTCTTGCGGCTCTTCTTCGGCTGGTCGTCGGTGAGCCTGTCCTCCGGCTCCTCGTCGTAGCCGGTGACGGGGAGCTTCTCCACCCGCGGCTTCGGCGGCTCGGGACGCTGCGGCGCGGGACGCAGGGGCTGCTGCTCGAAGCGGGCCGGCTCCTGGCGCTGGAGCTGGTCGACGCGCGCGGTCGCGATGGGCGGCGCCTGCTGTTCCTGCCGCTGCTGCTCCTGCCGGTGCTGGCGCTGGTCGGAACGCTGCCTGTCCTGCTTGGCCGACTGGTCGAACCACGACTTGTCCGTCATCGGCAGCTGGTCGACGCGCGCGGTCTTGGCGTTGGCGACCTCGGGCTTCGGCACGACGCGGGTCCGGTCGCCCCTCGGCTCGACCGACGGCGCGGGCTGCGGCGTCTTCTCCCCGGCCTGGAGCCGCACGGGCGTGACCCGCGGCCGTCCGGCGGGGCTCAGGTCCACCGCGGTGCGCTCGGACGACGAAGGCTGCCGGGGTTGGCCGGCCTCCGGACCGATCGTGCCGTGAGACTTCCCACCGGGCTTTCCACCGGAAGGCCCGCCGGAATCCCTCTTCCGCTCACCTGGCCCGTTCGGGCCGCCCGCCTCGCCACCGGGCACCGCACGGACCGGTGACGACCGCAGAGGCTCCTGTGTGGACGGTGCGGCCAGCACCGCGGCCAACGGGAACCGCATCGTCGGCTGGTCGACGGACGGGCGGCTGACCTGCACCGTCGCCTCGGAGGACGCACCGGAGGACCCGGTGTCGTCGTCCTCGGTCGGCCACTGGGGCTCGTCCGGCAAGAGGACCTCCGTCAGCTCGGTACGGGCAATCTCACACCCTCGAGCCGCCGCTCCGATGAGGGTTGACAGGGCGTCGTGGTCCACACTAGTGGGGTCACGAATGGGCTACATGAGCGAGGACCAGTGGAGTTCGACGTCCTGATCGAGATCCCCAAGGGCGTGCGCAACAAGTACGAGGTGGACCACAAGTCTGGTCGCATCCGCCTCGACCGCACGTTGTTCACGTCGACGCAGTACCCCGCCGACTACGGGTTCATCGAGAACACCCTGGGTGAGGACGGCGACCCCCTGGACGCCCTCGTCCTCGTCCAGGAGCCGACGTTCCCGGGCTGCCTGATCGCGGCTCGCGCCATCGGCATGTTCCGCATGACCGACGAGAAGGGCGGCGACGACAAGGTTCTGTGCGTCCCGGCCTTCGACCCCCGGCACGAGCACCTGCGCGACATCCACCACCTGGCGGAGTTCGACCGCCTGGAGATCCAGCACTTCTTCGAGGTCTACAAGGACCTGGAGCCCGGCAAGAGCGTCGAGGGCGCGACCTGGGTGGGCCGCACCGAGGCCGAGGCCGAGATCCACCGCTCCTACCAGCGTCTCAAGGACGCCGAGGCGCGCGGCGAAACGCTGTACTGAACCGAACGCGAAAGGGCCGTCCACCGCGAGGAGGACGGCCTTTTTCGTGCGTTGAGGAATGGACCGCGACGCGAAGGGCCCCGGCAAGCCGGGGCCCTTCCACGTCAGCAGAGGTCCTAGACCGCGATCGCCTCGGCGTCCGCGACCCGCTCCAGGCCCGACCGGGTCGACAGCGGCTTCTCGCGCAGGAACCACACGAGGACGAACGCCGCCACCATCACGATGCCGCCGGTCATGAAGACCAGGTCGATCGCGCTGGAGAACCCGTCGAGGAACGGCTTCGCCAGCACCGGGTCGAGGCCCTTGAGGAACTCGGTGTTGTTGATGTCGATGCCCGAGCCGCCGCCCTGCAGCATCTTGGCGAACTCCGGGTTCTGGCCCAGCGCCGCCTTGAACGCCTCGGTCTGCAGCGAGGCCTTGATGCCGTCGGCGATCTTGCCGCCGACCGTGCTGAACAGGATCGACAGGAACACCGCGGTGCCGACCGTGCCACCGATCTGGCGGAAGAACGTCGCGGAGGCCGTCGCCACGCCCATGTCACGCGGCTCGGAGTCGTTCTGGATCGCCAGCAGCAGCGTCTGCATGCACTGGCCCAGACCGGCGCCCATGATGAACATGTAGATCATCGTCAGCCAGTTCGGCGTGTCCGTGCCGATCGTGCTGAACAGGAACAACGCGATCGACATCAGGCCGGCGCCGATGATCGGGAAGATCTTGTAGCGGCCGGTCGACGAGGTGATCTTTCCGGAGATCGCCGTGGCCGACATGATGCCGAACGTCATCGGCAGCAGCATCAGGCCCGCCGTGGTCGGCGACACGCCCTTCACGATCTGCAGGTACAGCGGGATGGAGACCATGCCGCCGAACATGCCGATGCCGAGCACGAAGTTGATCGTGTTGCCCAGCGCGAACGTGTGGTTGCGGAACAACCGGATCGGCAGCAGCGCCTCGTCGCCCATGCGGTTCTCGACCCACACGAACGCGAGCAGGCCGAGCACGCCGATCACGTACATGGCGATCGAGGTCGCGGAGGCCCAGCCCCACTCCCGGCCCTGTTCGGCCACGATCAGCAGTGGCACGAGGCCGACCGTCAGCGCGATGGCGCCACCGAAGTCGATGCGGTGGTTGACCCGCTGGTGCGGGATGTTCAGCACGCGGGCGACGACGAACAGCGCGAGCAGCGCGATCGGCACGTTCACCAGGAACACCCAGCGCCAGCCGGTGATGCCGAGGAACGTGTCGAGACCGGCGAACACACCGCCGATGACCGGGCCGAGCACGCTGGCCGAGCCGAACACGGCCATGAAGTACGCGGAGTACTTGCTGCGCTCACGCGGCGAGATGATGTCGGCCATGATCGCGAACGCGAGCGACATCAGACCGCCGGCGCCGAGACCCTGCACCGCGCGGAACGCCGCGAGCTCGTACATCGACGTCGCGATGCCCGAGAGCAGCGAGCCCGCCAGGAACAGCGTGATCGCCGCGAGGTACATCGGCTTGCGCCCGTAGATGTCCGACAGCTTGCCGTACAACGGGGTCGTGATGGTCGCGGTGATCAGGTAGGCGGTGGTCGCCCACGCCTGCAGCGTCTGGCCGTGCAGCTGGTCCGCGATGGTCTTCATGGCGCTGGAGACGATCATCTGGTCCAGCGCCGCGAGGAACATGCCCAGCAGCAGGCCGGACAGGATCGTCATGATTTGGCGATGCGTCAGGGAGGCCCCTGGCGCCGGAGTCGCCGCATCGGTTGTCTGTGACATCTCTAGTTTTCCCCTCCTGCGCGGGTCCCCGTCCCGCGGTCGGTCATGTACGCCGGAACCGTGCGCTCGTAGTCGTGGACGAAGCGCTCGAACAGTTCCGCGAAGTTCTTGAAGTCCTCTGCCGGCCACTCGGCGAACATCCGCTCGATGGCCTCGTTGCGCTGCCGGCGCCGGTCCTTGATCAGCGTGAATCCCGCCTCTGTCACCGCGAGAACGCTGGCTCGGCCGTCTGCCGGATCAGCTCGCCTCTCCACGAGCCCGTCCTTGACCAGTGCGGCCACCTGCCGGCTGACCGTGGACGGGTCGGAGAGCACCGCCTCCGCGAGCGCACTCGAACGGCATTCCCCGAGTCCGGAGAGCGTCGCGAGGAGCACGAAGGCGGACTTGTCCATGCCTTGCTTGGCCATCTGGTGCGACATCTGGGCGTGCATCTTGTTCAGGCGCACCATGGCCATGCCGACTCGATCCGCGAGCTCGTGCTCGGGGTCGACACCCACGCCCGTACCGATGCACCTGCCCGGATCGACCATCTGACACCTCGTTGCTTGTAGCACCCAACTAGTTGCTAGGTACAAGCATCCGTCTCGGTCGCCCGGATTGCAAGTGAGTTTCAGGTCTCACTCCAGAGTGGAGTGCTACGCACACCCGGAGTACGGGTTACCGACGGGTAGCCACGAGGGTTACTCGTCGGTAGCATCCGTCTCATGAGCCAAGACGTGTCGTTCGTCGCCGATGCCATGAAGCAGGCGGTGCCGTACGTGAAGACCACCGGCATCGACTTCGAGGAGGTCTCCCCCGGCCGCGTCGTCGCGTCGCTGCCGGACGACCCGATGCTGCACAACCACATCGGCGGGCCGCACGCCGCGATGATGTTCGGCCTCGGCGAGTCCGCCTCCGGCGCCGTCGTGATGGCCGCGTTCGCCGCGCACCTCGGCAAGGCGACTCCGCTCGCCGTACGCGCGGACATCTCCTACAAGAAGATCGCGATGGGCGTCCTGCGCGCCGAGGCCGTGCTGGGCCGCTCCGCCGACGACGTCCTGGCCGAGCTGGAGTCCGGCACGCGGCCCGAGTTCCCGGTGACGATCACGATCACCAACGCCGAGGGCGTGACCACCGGCGAGATGACCGTCGTCTGGACGCTCAAGCCCGCACGCTGAACTGGGCGTATCCGCATCTCGGTTCGGACTACCGGTGAACCGATCCGATGTGAATACGTAACCTTGGCCACACCGGCGATCTACGGCACTATTCGGGGCCATGTCGGGGTGGAGAACTGTGGGCGGTCTCCTGCTGGTCGCGTTGACCGCGGGATGCGCGACACAGGTGCAGCAGTCGACTCCCGTCGCCGTGGAGAAACCGGTGAGGGACACACCGGCGACGACCTCGGCGTCGGTTCCGCCTGCCCAGCTCGACCTCACCGTGGCCTCGATCGTCGACGGCCGCGCGGTGATGCTCTCCGACGGCACGAAAGCCGAGGTCAGCGGCCTCGCCCAGCCAGGACCGTGCTGGGCTGAGGCCGCCGCCGGCTTCGCGAAGAGCATGCTGCTGGGCCAGCAGGTCCGCTACGACCGGACCACCGGCGCGCTCAGCCTCGCGGACGGCACCGACTACGCGTTGCTCGCACTGGGCAACGGTGCCGGGCGCACCGCGGGCACCCCGACGCCCGTCCAGAAGGAAGCCGAAGTGGCCGCGCAACGGGTCCCGATGGGGCTCTGGGGCACGCCGTGCGGCGGCAAGGACGTCACCGAGACGCCGTCCACTCCCCCGCCTCCGCCCCCTCCGCCGGTCACCACCACCACGACGACGAAGCCGAAGCCGACCACGCAGCCGAAGCCACCGCCCGTCTTCTTCGCGACCTGCGACGACGCCCGCCGCGCCGGTGCCGCGCCGCTGTACTGGGGCCAGCCGGGCTACCGCGTCGAGCTCGACGAGAACCGCAACGGCATCGCGTGCGAGTCCCGGTACCGCTAATAACCTCTGACTCCATGAAGCTGGACAGCAGTGCCGTCGACTACTCCCCGGCCGGCGCCGGGTCCATCGCGAAGAGCGCGGAGGACCGCGGCTACGACGGGTTCTGGCTCGCCGAGACGAAGCACGACCCGTTCCTCGCGCTGGCCGGCGCCGCCGCGGCCACCGAGCGGATCGAGCTCGGCACGGCGATCGCGGTGGCCTTCGCCCGCAACCCGATGACCGTCGCGACCACGGCGAACGACCTGCAGCTGCTGTCAGGGGGCCGGTTCAACCTGGGCCTGGGCTCGCAGGTCGAGGCGCACATCACCAAGCGCTTCGCCATGCCGTGGAGCAGGCCGGCCGCCAGGATGCGCGAGTTCGTACTGGCGATCCGCGCGATCTGGCACGCGTGGGAGACCGGCGAGCGGCTGGCGTTCCGCGGCGAGTTCTACAAGCACACGCTGATGACGCCGTTCTTCGACCCCGGCCCCAACCCGCACGGGACCGCGCCGATCTACCTCGCGGGTGTCGGCGAGCGGATGACGGAGGTGGCGGGCGAGGTCGCGGACGGCTTCCTGTGCCACAACTTCACGACCGAGCGGTACCTGCGCGAGGTGACGCTGCCCGCACTGGAACGCGGCCGGGCGAAGGCGGGCAGGACGCTGGAGGGCTTCGAGGTCAGCGGACCGGTGTTCGCCGCGACGAACGACGAGGAGATCGCCGACGTCAAGCGGCAGATCGCCTTCTACGGGTCGACGCCCGCGTACCGGCCGGTGCTGGACCTGCACGGCTGGGGTGCGCTGCACGAGGAGCTGCACCGCCTGTCACGGCGGCAGCAGTGGGCGGAGATGAGCGAGCTGATCACCGACGAGGTGCTGCACGAGTTCTGCGTCGTCGGCTCACCGGAGACCGTCACGGCCGCTCTGCTGGACCGTTACGGCGACGTGGTCACCCGGATCTCGCCGTCGGGCGAGGTGCGCCGGCTTCAGCGACCGGAGAAGTGACTGAGGCCCTGACGTGCCAGTTCGGCGTGGAAGCCGCACAGCTCGGCGCGCACTCCGGCGACGCCCTTCTTCCGGATCCACCTGCGTCTTCCGACGTTGGCGGCGGTCAGGGCGAAGGGCAGGGCCAGCACGGTCAGGACCAGCATCGTGATCATGTTCGTCTCCTCGGGGGTTGCGATCTAGCAACGACCAATCGAGACGCCGCTTACGTTACCGGCCCGAACGCCACCCGTGTGGAGCAGAGTTACCGACAGCAACTCAGTTCTTGACTAATTTTGTTTTCGGTGTGACGCTGGCCCCATGTTCGAAGTGGCGGTGATCGAGGACCCGTCCGCGGCCGAGGTGTCGCTGGACCCCGTGCGAGCGAGGTTGCTCGCGGAGCTGGTGGAGCCGGGATCGGCGACGATGCTCGCCGCGAAGGTAGGTCTGCCCAGGCAGAAGGTGAACTACCACCTGCGCACCCTGGAACAGCACGGCCTGGTGGAGCTCGTCGAGGAACGGCGCAAGGGCAACGTCAACGAGCGCCTGATGCAGGCGACCGCGGCGTCCTACGTCATCTCCCCGACGGCGCTCGCGGCCGTGCAGCCCGACCCGGCGCGGTCACCCGACCGGTTGTCGGCGCGGTGGCTGCTCGCGGTCTCGGCGAGGCTGGTGCGCGACGTCGGGACGTTGATCACGGGCGCGACCAGGGCGAAGAAGCGCCTCGCGACCTTCGCGCTGGACGGCGAGATCCGGTTCGCCACCGCGGCCGACCGCGCGGCGTTCGCCGAGGAGCTCGCCGGCTGCGTGACGCGGCTCGTCGCCAAGTACCACGACGAACAGGCAGAAGGAGGGCGGCCGCACCGAGTCGTCGTCGCCCTGCACCCGAGCGTCAACGCCACCGCTTCCAAGGAGGAAGAGTCGTGACCCGCGAGTTCGAGATCAGCAAGGAGATCGAGGTCGAAGGCACCCCGGAGCAGGTCTGGGACGCCATCGCGACGGGCCACGGCATCGACTCGTGGTTCATGGGCCCGCACACCGTCGACGGACGCCCCGGCGGCCGCATGACCCTTGACCTGGGCTTCTTCCAGGAGGCCTCGACGATCACCGAGTGGGAGCCCGGCAAGCGCCTCGCCTACCGGAGCGACAAGGGCGAGGACGGCACGTTCCACGCGATGGAGTACCTGATCGAGGGCCGCGAGAAGGGCTCGACGGTCCTGCGGTTCGTGCACACCGGCATCCTCGCCGACGGCTGGGGAGACGAGTTCGTCGACCAGCAGTCGCACGGCTGGGACATGTACCTGTTCACGCTGGGCCAGTACGTCAAGCACTTCACCGGCCGGCACGGCACGTACGTCTTCGCGCAGGCGCCCGCAGAGCAGCCGGAGGACGCGTGGCCCCGTCTCGCCGCGGCGCTCGGCGTGCCGGGGGACTTCGCCGTCGGCGACGAGGTGACGCTGGAACCGTTCGGCATCAAGGGAGTCGTCGACTACGGCGTGCCGGGCGTGTTCCTGGGCGTGCGCGGCCCCGAGGGCCTGTACCGCTTCCACGGCACGCACGCCGTCGGGCACCACGTCTTCGGTGACGCGACGGGCCAGAACGAGAAGTGGCAGGAGTTCCTCGATCAGGAGCTCGGGCAGGCCTCGTAGACGTAGTCAGGGTGCCCGTACGGCACCACGTTCCGGTCGCGGCGGATGACTGATCCCCTGCCGGCGCGATCGGAGCACGACTTCTGGAACGCCTCGTCGGTGTACTCGATCTCGAAGACCTTCTCGCCGAACGCCTCCGCGTACGGTCCGCACTCGCCGTTGGCCTGGCAGTCCTCGGTGATGGCGAAGTCGAAGCCGATGTACTTCTTGCCCGAGTCGCCCAGTTCACCACCGTTCTTCTGCGCGACAGCCAGCCCTTTCTGATGGGCGTGCTGGACGAACGCCTTCATGAACTCCTTGGTGGCGTTCAGGTCGAACGCACCGTCGGCCCGCATGTGCGAGTCGAGGTTGTCCGCCTCGATCGCCTGGAAGCGCGAGGTCTTGCAGTCGTCGATCCACTTCTTCTGGATGTCGAGGATCTTCGTGCGCTTCTCGGCGGTGGAGATGTCGAGGATCCCCTCGCCCCACTCGGGATCGATCGCCGGCTCACCGTCCGCCTTCCTCACCAGCAGGTCCTGGTGGTTCTGCTTCCACCAGCTCAGGCTGCCGTCCATCGGGTCGGGCTGCGTCTGCAGGGCGTTGAGGTAGCAGATGTTGTAGCGGTCGCCGACCGGAAGCCTGCTGCGGTCCCGCACCACGATCTTGACCCGCGCCTCGGGCTGGTAGACCCCGCCGATCTGGTAGTCGAACTTCGCACCGGAGGGCGGCAGCTCGACCTGGGGCGGTTCGGGTTCGCTCGCGCTGCAGGAAGCGACGAGCAGGAGCAGGGCGGCAAGGGCCGCGACTGGCTTCATGCGCGGCAGTCTGCCACCCGGGTTGTGACGACCTCGTCTGACGGACGAGGCGCTCCATCCGCGGTTACTCCGTTGGGCGGCCATCAGCGCTGATGAGAGCGGGTATGCCCACACCATGCGGTGGCTATTGCTGATCGTCCTGCTGACCGGCTGTTCCGCGCTGCCCGTCTCCTCCTCCACCCCTCAGGCGGACCGGGTGCCGGCCGGAACCCTCGACGCCGCGACGGCGCGCACGTCCCTGGCAGCCCTGCCCGTGGCGGCACCGGGCAGGCTGGACGGCTACGTGCGCGACTGCGACGACGGCAAGGCGTGCGTCTTCGGCCAGCCGTGGTTCGATGCCGACGGCGACGGCTGCGACCAGCGCAGCCAGGTCCTCGCCCGCGACCTGACGAACGTCGAACGCAAGCCCGGACGCTGCGGCGTGCAGTCCGGGACGTTGGACGACCCCTACACCGGCTCGCAGATCTCCGGGACCTCGAAGATCCAGATCGACCACGTGGTGCCGTTGGCGGAGATGTGGCGCAGCGGCGCGGCCGCCTGGGCGCCGGAGCAGCGGGTGGCGGCTGCCAACGACCTGCGCAACCTCGTCGCCGTCTCTGGCAAGGTGAACCAGTCGAAGAGCGACAAGACTCCCGACAAGTGGATGCCCCCGAATGCGGGGTACGCGTGCTCGTACTCGCGGATGTACGTGACCGTCAAGACGGCTTACGGGCTGAGCGTGGCTCCCGCGGAACGAACCGCATTGGAGAAGGCACTCGCGAGTTGCGGTTAGGAACAGGGGAATCGAACCGATGACCTGCTCATCACGAGTTCCCTGGTGTTCGTGTTGAGTGCTGACGGGTAGTACCGCACCGGTCTGATTGATCCTGGTCAGGCCGGTGCGGCTGCCGTTCGATGCCGTTGTCGATCAGCTCGTTTCGGAGCGTTCGGGCACACAACGGGCACACTTTGCGAGCCCCCATCGCATCCCCGCTGACCAGCACGGATGCCGCTCCGCAGACGGCGAACCAGAGTGCGATCCCCCGGAAGTCGATCGGGCGTGCCGTCGCTTCGACCGCGTGCAGCAACGACCGGAAGACACCGGCTGCCGGTCTCGCTACGGCGTCCACAGGATCGGCCCGGTCGCCTTCACGAGCCGAGGTGCGAGCCGATCACCGGGAGCAGGGACGCTCAGCAGTTCCTGGACCACGTGCGTGAGCGAGCCTGTTCGCTCCCACACGATGCCGGGCGGCTCATCCCCGTCGGTGCGCAACGCCATCGCCTCGTCCTCATCGCGAACGCGGACAGCGTCGATCCAACCGCCTGGCCAGACCCGGTAGCCGTCAACCTGTGTCGGCACGCCCTCGACCTCGTCGCGGTGGACGAAGGTCCAGCCCGCATCTCTGATCGCAATGAGCGCTGCAAGTGTTGGAAAGGCGCGGATC
>NZ_DATLEC010000183.1:0-37637 GCF_035525475.1 Lentzea sp.
CGATCGTCGTGTCGTCCTCGATGGAGATCTTGTTGTCGTCGTAGAAGACGACCAGGTTGCCCAGCTGCTGCGTGCCCGCGAGCGACGAGGCCTCGGAGGTGACGCCCTCCTCGATGTCACCGTCGGAGGCGATCACGTAGACGTGGTGGTCGAACGGGCTGGCGCCCGGCGCGGCCGACGGGTCGAACAGGCCGCGCTCGCGGCGGGCGGCCATCGCCATGCCCACGGCGGCGGCGAGGCCGGAGCCCAGCGGGCCGGTGGTGATCTCGACGCCCCTGGTGTGGCCGTGCTCGGGGTGGCCCGGCGTCTTCGAGCCCCACTTGCGCAGGTGCTTGAGGTCTTCCAGCTCCAGGCCGTAGCCCGACAGGAACAGCTGGACGTAGAGCGTCAGGCTGGAGTGGCCCGCGGAGAGCACGAACCGGTCGCGGCCGACCCAGTCCGGGTCGGCGGGGTCGTGCCGCAGGACGCGCTGGAACAGCGTGTACGCGAGGGGAGCGAGGCTCATCGCCGTACCGGGGTGGCCGTTGCCGACGTTCTGCACGGCGTCCGCCGCGAGCACGCGCGCGGTGTCGACGGCGCGCTTGTCGAGCTCGGTCCAGTCGTCGGGCAGATCGGCCTTGGTGAGCCGGGCGATGTCGTCGGTGACGGTCACGGACTTACAGCTCCAAACTTGTCGCTAGGGCGGGCCGGGAACTCGTTCGGAATCGATCCCGAAGAGCCTGGCCCACATCTCTCCCACGTCCTCCGGCCAGCCTAGTCCCGCGAGAATCAGAAGGTGCTCTGAAAGGTCCCAGGCACATGTGTGCCGAGGCACACCAGCACCCGAACGGGCTGTGAATTCTTTGCGCGGTTACCATCGGTCGCTGGTTTTCACACCTGCTCGACACGAGGAGCGTTCACCCGATGAGTGCCGACAGTCTCGTCGCCGAGGTCCCGAACAGGTCGCCTCGCCAGGTCGTCGGCGCCTACGTGGCGCTCACCAAGCCGCGGGTCATCGAGCTCCTGCTGATCACCACGATCCCCGCGATGCTGCTCGCCCAGCACGGCCTCCCGCCGCTGTGGCTGATCGCCTGCACGCTCACCGGCGGCACCCTCGCCGCGGGGTCGGCAAATGCCCTCAACTGCTTCGTCGACGCCGACATCGACTCGGTGATGAAGCGGACGGCCGCCCGCCCGCTCGCGCACAACGCGATCCCGCCGCGCAACGCGCTGATCTTCGGAATCGCGCTCGGCGTGTTCTCGTTCGCGTTCCTCTGGATCTTCGTCAACCTGATGTCGGCCGCTTTCGCGGTGGCGACGATCCTCTTCTACATCTTCGTCTACACGCTGGTCCTCAAGCGCCGCACCTCGCAGAACATCATCTGGGGCGGCATGGCGGGGTGCATGCCCGTCATCATCGGCTGGTCGGCGGTGACGGGCACCGTCGAGTGGCCGGCGCTGGTCATGTTCGGGGTCATCTTCTTCTGGACTCCGCCACACACCTGGGCCCTCGCGATGAAGTTCAAGGAGGACTACGCCCGAGCAGGCGTGCCGATGCTGCCCGTGGTGGCCACAGCTCAGCAGGTGACGCGGCAGATCGTGATCTACAGCTGGATCACCGTCGTGTGCACGCTCGCCCTCGCCCCCGTCACCTCGTGGATCTACGTGGCCGTGGCGGCGCTGTCCGGCGTGTGGTTCGCCGTCTTCGCGCACAAGCTGCACAACGTGGTCCGGCGCGGCGGTTCCACGAACACGATGAAGTTCTTCCACATGTCGAACCTCTACCTGATGCTCGTGTTCTGCGGTCTCGCCGTGGACGCCGTCGTCGGGTTGCCGGTGCTTGGCTGGCCGTTCTAGCTGCACCTCCAGTCGTACGGCTGTGGCGCCCGTTGAGTTCACCGTCACCGGTGGTGAAGGTTCACCACTGGACTTCGTCGCGGCCCTGACACCGTCGGCGTCGCTCGTCGTGATCACCGATCCCGGCGGCTGGGCGCAGGTCGGCCACGGCCTCACCCCGGGCTTCGCCGCGTCGGTCACGGTCACCACACGGGTCCGCGCGCTGCGCTTCGCCGTGCTTGATCTGCGGCACTTCCCGTCGTCCTCCGCGCTGCCGTCGATCACGGACGTGCCCGGCGACGTGGTGGCGCTGCACGACACCCGTTCCTGGGACTCGGCTCCGGTGGTCGCCGCACTGCGCCGGCTCGGCAGGCCCGTCGTGCTCTTCACCGCCGTGCACACCTGGGTGTCCGGTGTCGACAGCGCGTCGATGCTGGTGGGCTGGAGCGCGCCGCACGTCGTGCTGGCGCGGCCCCGCGGTCCGGGCGAGGCGAGGGTGGAGGACGCCCTGTGGCTCTTCCGCGAGCTGGAGCGCCGCCGGATGATGACGTACACGACGCTGCCCGCGCCGCCCCCGCCCGTCGACAGGTCCGTGACGGTCGTCGTCGCGCTGCCCGGCGCGACCGAGGGCATCGCCGGGGCGTTGCGGCCGGGCGCCGAGTACGAGGTGTGGGTGCGCGTCGGCGACGTCGCCGTGCCGCTGCCGGGCGACCTGGAGCTCAAGGCCGTGCTCGGCATGATCGGCCGGGACGTGCAGGCGGAGTCGTTCGTGCTGCCGGTCGAGGGTGGGAGCCCCTGGGTGAGCTTCACCGTCACGACGCCGTACGCGTCGGTGCCGTGGAGCGGTGAGCTGGTCATCTACCGCGGTGTCGTGCCGGTGCACGTCCAGCAGGTGGTGCTGCCGGTCGGCGGTGGCGAGTCCCAGGTGCGGCCGCGGTTGCGGCTGTCGCGGACGTTCGCGGACCTCGGGCCGTTGTCGTCCCGTACGGCGTCGGTCCTGGTGCTCGGCGAGCGGGTGCTGGTGGCGACCGGCCGCGAGCTGCGGTGGGCAGGCCTGGACGTTCCCCCCGGCCTGCCACCCGTGTCCGGGCTGGACCACTGGTACGGCAAGGGTTTCCCGGAGTTCTGCGAGGACCTCGCCGCGTTCGCGGTGCGGGGTGCCGTGGTGCACGCCCGGCTGTTCCCCAGCGGCGCGGTGGTCCAGCGCGGCGGGGTGATCACGGTGGCCGGCGCGACGCGCGTGCCGTGGGCCCACGTCTACGACCTGCCGTTCACCGAGGGGCCGTACCGGCTGTGCTCGTCCGTGGCGCGGTTCGGCCCGTTCGGGGCCGGGGGACCGGTGCCGCCGCGGTGTCCCGAACCGGACCACAGCGGGAACGTGCTGTGCCCCTTCGGTTTCTGGGGCTTGTCGAGCGTGCTGGAGCAGCCGGCGGGGCCGCTCGCGTGGCAGGTCGCGCCGGCGCAGCGCCAGGTGCAGGTGGCGCTGGCCGTCGACCCCGACCTCGACCGGACGCTGACCCAGCGGCACGTGGCCGAGCTGATGTCTTTCCTGCCGCCGGACTCGATCTCGTCCGCCTACGTCAGCCCGTCGCGGCTGTCGCGCGTGCTGTCGGACGAGCGCGCGGACGTGATGAACCTCGTCTACGACGAAGGCGTCCTGGAGGCCGTGGAGATCGACGCCTGGCCCCACCGGCCGCTGGTCGTGACGACGTCCCCGGCGGCGCACCTGGTGGACGCGTTCGTGAACCAGGCGGGCGCCGCCGGGGTGATCTGCCCGGAGGTAGCCGTCGACCAGGGCATGGCGGGGTGGGTGAGCGGCATGCTGCTCGCCCGGCTCGCCGGGGGGATGGCCGCCGGTGAGGCGGTGCGGCAGACGCGGTGGGAGATGCTCAGCCGGGGCAACGTCCTCGGCCTCGCCCTCACCCTGCACGCGGGTGCCGACCTCCGCCTCAGGTGACCGCTGCCCTCAGGACGTCACGTGGGTCAGCAGGTCCTCGACGCACGGGTCGTCGAGCGACTCGACGATGCACTTCCACAGCGACAGGTTCGTCTCGGCCCACTTGGTGTAGGTCGCGGCGGCCTCGTCGTCGTAGAAGTAGTAGCCCTCGTCGGCCTTGCCCACCTGCTCGCCCACGATCTTGTGCGCGAGCTCGCGCAACGTGATGCCGTTCTCCTGCAGGTACTTGTGCGCGAGAACGACCGGCGTGACCGGAAGCGCCTTGAACAGCGTGTCGGCGTCCGACAGCGCCTGGGCCTCCAGCGAGATGTCGCGGTGGCGGGTGCGCATCTCGGCCTCGAGAACGATCTGCTCGATCCAGTCGATGTCGCCCTGCGAGACGCCGGCGACGAAGAGCACCTTCCTCCGCAGCGCCGCGCCGTCGGTCGGCAACGAGTTGCGGCGGACCATGTAGTTCAGGTCGTGCACGAGCGCGGCCACCTCGACGACGTCCTGCGCGGCGCCGTTGCGCCCCGCGAAGTGCACGGACTTGTCGCGGACGAAGCTCACGTGGTGCCAGCCGTGGAACTGCAGCTTGGCGGCGAGATCCTCGCACAGCCGCCTCACGCGGTGCTCCACGTCCGCGATGACAGACCTCGGAATCCTTGTGCGCGTACGCATCATCAGCCCTCCCAGCGGGTGGGCCGATGGTAAGCGCGGCACGGGCGGTCCCGTGCGGGTTCAGAGGTGGTTCGTCAGATCCTCCAGCCTGTCCTCGACCGGCACGTGCCGGTGGCTGATCCCGGTGTCCGGGTCGTAGCTGAGACTCCACGGCGTGACGGCGCGGGACTTGACCAGGAACGTCATCGTCCCGTCGGCGGCACGCGGGATCCGGTGGAACTCGTGCGCGAGCAACATGCCGGTGGTGCCCTCCGCGCACTGGGTGCGGTTGGTGAGCTCCGTGCCGACGATCGTGCGCTCACCGACGCCCAGCCGGGCGTCGAAACGTTCGTGCAGGTAGGAGCCGCTCAGGATCGTGGTGCAGAAGTGGTACCGGTGGTTGTGGACCGAGTCGGCGTAGCCGGCCCGCCAGTCCGCCAGCGGCTTGTACTCGTGCAGCCAGAACGTGAACGGCTCGTCCGGTTCGTCCCTCAGGCACCACGCGAAGTGCGTCGTCGTCTCCCGGGAGTGCGCGATCACCCAGGTCGCATCCTGGGGCGAGAGCCCGTCGATGTGCGCGCGCAGCTCCCTGCGCAGCTCTGGCCGGGCCGCCCACTCGCGGAACCACTCGCCGACGTCGGGCCAGTGGTCCACGACGGGAAATTCGGCGCGCTTCACCCGAGCGGCGAGCTCCTCGAGTGCGGACAACCCGGTGAACTCGACTAACAAGATCGATCAGCTCCTCAACTGAGCAGATGCGGAGAATTCGCGACGGAATGCGTGGAACTTGTCCTCGAGTTCCTTGAACCCGTCTTTGGTGAGAGCATCGCCGGTGATCTTCTCGAACAACGCCAGGAAGTCGTCGCTCGTCGTTCCCGGCGTGATGACGAAGTGGTACCCGGCCTTGGAATTGCTGATTCGCAGGAACTCCGCGCGTTCCATCGCGTAGAGGAACGAACTCTCGGTGAAGCGCAGGGTCCGCGGATAGGGTCTCAGCACTCCGGCGGTGTTGCTGTAGAGCGTCATCCAGACCGAGTCGTCGAACAGCTCGAGCCGGTCGAGCGGAGGGTCGGAAACGATCGTGACGTCGATCCGGCTGCACCTCCCGCGCGCCGCGTAGAGCCCGACGAGCCCGATGCCGATCTGCTCCCGGAGCTGTTGCTGGATCTCGTCGTAATCGCCGTCGGCACCCTCGTTGCGCAGCAGGTACCGCGCCCGCCCGCTGATGGCGTTGCCGTCACGGGGGTCCGCCAGCACGGCCCTGAGCTCGCACTCCGTGTGGCTGAGCAGCACTCTTCCCGCCGCGTACCGCCCGGCGAACCCGCGGAAGCAGTACAGCCGCGTCCGCTCCAGGTCCTGCATCATGAGCTTGTTGAACACCGGGTCGGGCTTGATCGTCGGCTCGAACACGTGACTGGGGAAGAACTCCCGGTCCAGCGCCCGGTACTCCTCGCTGAGCTCTTTGAGCGCCTTGCGACTCTCCTCGATGACAGGGGTGAGAAGAGCCTTCTGCGCGGCTTTCGACGTGATCAACGTCTGCGTGAAGCTCACCACCGCCGAAATGAGAGTGCCCGTGCCCAGCGCCGTCAGCAGGTTTTTCGCCGTACCGGGATCCATTTGACTGGAAATTGCCAGCGACGAGCCCGACGTGACAACGAGTATGAGGAGGAGCAACCCGGTACGAGTCCAGAACAACTCCTGAACCAGGTTGCTGCGGATGCCTCCGGCCTCCGCGGACACAACTCCACCTCCTGCGACTCACCTCATCGGCGGCTACCCGAACGGACGAATGCGGTCGGTGTCCGATCAAGTGCGAGGAGTTACTGTACGCGTCGGTCTAAAGATAAGGAAGCTGCTATTCGTGCGACATTTCAAGCCGGAATAACCGCCCGTGAGACCAGTGGCCGACCCGCATCCGTGCACACCGGTGACACCGCGTCGCCGAAGGCCCCCGCCGTGTCGGATGAGGGTGACCCACCCACCCGAACGCACTCACGCCGCGTGTCTTAGCCCGCTCGGCGCCGCCCGCCTTTGGTCCGCAGGGCCGATCCAGGGCCGATCCAGGGCCGAGCGGGTCGGCTTGCGGGCGGATGGTCGAGTTCCAGCGGAGGGGTCACCTTGGCCGTGCGGGTCGCCGTGCGTGCGTGGTTGCGCGGGGCATTGTCGACGAGCGGGTGGTCATCGCCACTTCGGGTGTGCACCCCTGGCTCGGCACGTCCCGCCGGTCACACGCCGCCCCGCGCCTGTTCCACCCGCCGCGACCGACCTGCTACACCCCGCTAACACCCTCCCGAATACGCTGCCCAACCATGCGCAACGTCCTGCTCATCGCGTCCCTGGCGCTCGTGGCGGCCACCGGCCTCGCGGGCTGCGGCAGCTCCGCCCAGCCGTCCACCGCCTCCTCCGGCTCGACCGGTGCGGCCGCGCCGACGACCCCGTGCAAGGCCGACGACTTCAAGGTCGCCGGCGACTTCGGTGCGGCGCCCAAGGTCGAGATCCCCGCCTGCAAGCCCACCGGCGAACTCGTCATCAAGGACCTGGTGCAGGGCACCGGCGCCGAGGTGAAGGCGGGCACGACGGCCACGGTCAACTACCAGCTCACGACGTTCTCCGACAAGAAGGTGCTGGACACCTCGTTCGGCAAGAAGCCGTTCGACGTCGAGAACGTCGGCCAGGCGCCGGTCATCGACGGCTGGAACGAGGGGCTCGTCGGCCTCAAGGAGAACGGCCGCCGCCTGCTCGTCGTGCCGCCGGCCAAGGGGTACGGGCAGGGCGGTCAGGGCATCAAGGCGAACGAGACTCTGGTCTTCGTGATCGACGGCGTGAAGGTCACCCCCGCCGCCTGACCGAGCGAGGAGGCCCGCGGAATCCGGGGGCCTCCTCGTCATCGCATCACGGCAGGAGCAGCAGCTTCCCGGTCGTGCGGCGCGACTGCAGGTCCGTGTGGGCCTGTGCCGCCTCCTCCAGCTTGTAGCGGCCGCCGATGCGGATGTTCAGCGTCCCGGACGCGATCGCCTCGAACAGGTCGGACGCGCGCCATTCGAACTCCGCGCGGTTCAGCAGGTACGCGCCGGTCGACGGCCGGGTGAGGAACACCGACCCGGCCGCGTTCAGCCGCTGCGGGTCGACGGGCGGCACCGCGCCGGACGACGCGCCGAACAGGGCGAGCAGGCCGCGCGGCTTCAGCGACGCCAGCGACTGGTCGAACGTGTCGCGGCCCACGCCGTCGTACACGACGTCGACCTTCTCGATCTGCGACGCGAAGTCGCCGTACCGCAGGACCTGGTCCGCGCCGGCCTCACGGGCCAGCGCCTCCTTCTCGTCGGTCGACACGGTCCCGATCACGAAGGCGCCGCGGGACTTCGCCCACTGCGTCAGCAACAGCCCGACGCCACCGGCCGCCGCGTGCACGAGCACCCGGTCGCCTTCCTTCACCTCGTACGTCGAGTGGACGAGGTAGTGCGCGGTGATGCCCTGCAGCAACGAGGCGGCGGCCAGTTCCACGTCCAGCGAGTCGGGCACGCGCACGGCGGCCGACGCCGGGACCACGACCTCGGACGCGTAGCTGCCCAGCACGGACATCCACGCCACGCGGTCGCCCACGGCGAAGGACGGGGAGTTCGACTCGACGACCTCGCCCGCGCCCTCCATCCCCAGCGTGGCCGGCAGCGGGATCTGGTAGGCGCCGCTGCGCTGGTACGTGTCGATGTAGTTCACCCCGGCCGCACCCGTGCGGACCAGCAGCTCATCATCACCGGGCGTGAGCGCGGGAACGTCCGTGTGCTCCAGCACCTCCGGGCCGCCCGCCGAACGCACCACCACTGCCTTGGGCATCTGTCCTCCTTGATCGGCTCGACCGGGGACAACCCCGGTGAACGACCCGATGTTCCCTCCCGCCGCCCGTACGGGCAAAACGGTGCCGTGTTCCTGGTATGACCGGTCCATGCGAAAAACAACCCTGCTGCTGATCGCATTGCTCCTCATGGGAGCGCTTCCATCCCACGCCGCCTCCGCCAAGAAGGGTGTGAACGCGGCCGACGACCCCGGTCCCGCCGGCGCCGCCATGTCCGCGCTGGACGCCCGCTGGTACTACACGTGGGCCTCCGACAGGAGGGGGATCCAGAGCGGCGCCGAGTTCGTCCCCATGATCTGGGGCGAGCGCAGCGTCACCGACACCGAGCTGACCAACGCGAAGGCCAACGGCCGGCAGTTGCTGGGGTTCAACGAACCCGACATGGCAGGCCAGGCGAACATGACCGTCGAACGCGCACTCGACCTGTGGCCGCGCCTGCAGGGCACCGGACTGCGGCTCGGCGCCCCGGCGGTCGCGTACGGCGGTGACGTCGCGGGCGGCTGGCTCGACCGGTTCATGGCGGGGGCGCAGGCGCGCAACCTCCGCGTCGACTTCATCCCGATCCACTGGTACGGCCAGGACTTCTCCAGCGCGGCCACCGGGCACCTGGAGTCGTACCTGCGCAACGTCCACAACCGTTACAGGAAGCCGATCTGGCTCACCGAGTACGCGCTGATCGACTGGCGTTCCGGCCGCGCGGTCTACCCGAGCGAGCAGCAGCAGAACGCGTTCATCACCGCGTCGACGAGGATGCTCGACGGGCTGTCGTTCGTGGAGCGGTACTCGTGGTTCACGCTGTCCACGAAGACAAGCCCGACCGGGCTTTCGACAGGCACGAGCCTGACGTCGGCCGGCCGGGCCTACCAAGCGGCCTAGTCCTCGCCGAGGGCCACCCGGCGGGCGAGACCGAGCGGCAGCGAGCCCGATCCCGCGATCCTGTCGTGGAAGTCGCGCAAGGAACCCAGCCCCGCAGCCAGGTACTCGTCGCGGATGAGGTCGATCTCCAGCGCGCCGGTCAGGTACGACGGCGCCTGGGTCGGCCACGCGCAGTACCGCTTCACCTCGCCCGCCGCGGTGCCCGGCGTCAGCGCCGTGCGCGCCAGCATGAACGCCTCGGCCTCCGGTGGCGTCATGTCGCCGCAGTGCAGCGCGGTGTCGACGATCATGCGCGCCGCGCGGAACAGGCGCGCCTCGACGTGGCTCATCAACGCCGCCTGCGTCGTGTAGTAGCCGACCGACCGGAGCAGCTTCTCCGAGTACAGCGCCCAGCCCTCGGAGAAGTACGACGTGCGGAACACCTTGCGCAACGGGTGCGCCGACCCCTGCGCCGCCACCCAGGCCGAGTGCCAGTGGTGGCCGGGGTAGGCCTCGTGCACCGAGATCGTCGGCAGCTGCGAACGGGCGTTGGTGCGCAGCCGGTGCGTGATCTGCTCGTCGGTCGCGGTGGGCGGGGTGAACGGCACGAAGAAGTAACCGGTCCGCTTCGACGTCAGCGGCGGCGGTCCGACGTAGCTCGCGACCGCCATCACCGCGCGGTGGAACGGCGGAGACGGCACCACGCGGCACTCCTCGCCCTCGGGCAGCGTCACCAGCGAGTGCTCGACCAGCGCCGCGCGGGCGCGTGCGGTCTCCGCCTCGTACTCGGCGCGCATCGCCTCCAGCGTCGGCGGGTGGTCGTCCTGCAGGGTGGTCATCACCGAACGCCAGTCCGCCGTGCCCGCGAGCTCGGCGATCTCCGCCTCCAGCGAGGCGTAGGCGTCCTGGCCGCGCTGGTGCAGCTCCGGTGCGCCGTAGCCGAGCAGTTCCTTGTCCTGCAACAGGGCCGAGTAGAGCTTCTCGCCCATCCGCCAGTCGCCGGTCGCCCGCACGGCCAGGTCCTCCAGGAACACCGCGTACCTGTCGAACGCCTCGGCCGCGGGCCCGGCCGCCTCCACCAGCTTCGCGCGCAGCTCGGGCGAGGACACCTCCAGCGGCAGCGAGTCCAGCAGGAACGCGCGGCCCGTCCGCACCTGGTCGAGCGCCCGCCGCACGACCAGCGGCGACGCGAGCGACGGGTCGAGGTTCGCCTCGGCCGCGGCGAAGACCGACGGCACCTCGCGCAGCTTCGCCACGGCAGCGTCGACCAGCTCGGCCTCGGGCAGCAGCCCGTGCAGGAACGGCGCGAGCAGTCCGAAGAAGACCATCCCGGAGTACTCGTGCGGGTCGCGCCGCCACCCCGGCCACGTCTCCATCGCGAGCGAGCCGCGCAGCACCGACAGCGCGAGGTCGCGGTCCACCGACCTCGGCAACGGCTCCAGCCGCGCGACCCACGCGCCGTACTCCCCGGTCCTGCGCTCGAACGACGCCGAGGAGAAGTCCCCGAACGTCGAGTAGTGCTCGAGCGAGCCGACCTGGGCGGCGTGCGCGGGGTGGTGGTCGAAGTACCACGAGAGGAACGACGTGATCGTGTCGGTGGTCACCCGGCTGAAGCTACCCGGTGGTTTTACAGTGTGGGGATGTCTGATCAAACGGCGCGGAAGCGCATCGCCGAGTTCGTGAAGGCCCACGGCAAGCCGGGCACCGCGGTCAGGGCGGTCGTGGAGCCCATCGGCCGGGCCGGCGCACGGATCGTGCTGGTCGGCGCGGACGGCGCCATGGGCGACGTGATCACGGAGACCGTCGAGGTCGCCACGCAGGCCGTCGAGGCCGCGGAGGGCGTCGAGCAGGCCGAGTGGGACCGCGAGACCACGTCCGCCATCAAGATCGGCCCCGCGCACCGCCGCAAGATGGCCAAGATGCAGTCGTGAGGGTCGTGCTCGCGTCCTGCGCCGCCCTGCCCCGCGGCGACGGGGACGAGGACGCGCTGGTCGACGTCCTGCGGCGCGAGGGTGTCGACGTGGTGTGGCAGCCCTGGGGCGAGGACGTGCACGCCGACCTGGTGGTGCTGCGCGCGACGTGGGACTACACCGACCGCCTGGACGAGTTCCTGGCGTGGTGCGACCGCGTGCCGGCGCTGGCGAACCCGGTGGCCGTGGTGCGCTGGAACACCGACAAGTCCTACCTGGTCGAGCTCGCCGCCCGCGGTGTGGCCGTCGTGCCCACCGCCGTCGTGGAGCCGGGTTCCGAGCCCGCGTTCCCGGACGGCGAGTTCGTGGTGAAGCCGGCGATCGGCGCGGGCTCACGCGGTGCGGCCCGGTTCACGGACCACGCCGCTGCCCGCGCGCACTTCGAAGCGCTGGGCGTCAAGGCGCTGGTGCAGCCGTACCAGTCCAGTGTGGACGCTCACGGCGAGACCGCGCTGGTGTTCTTCGCGGGCGAGTACTCCCACTCGTTCCACAAGGGACCGATGCTGGCGCAGGGGCTGGCCGAGTCGGAGTCCGGGCTGTACGTGGAGGAGGAGCTGCGCGGCATCGAACCGAAGCCCGCGCAGATCTCGCTCGCGAACCAGGTGCTCGACGTGGCCGCGGACCTGCTTTCGCTGAGTCGCAAGGACTTCCTGTACGCCCGCGTGGACGTCGTGGAGGGACCGGACGGTGAGCCGTTGCTGCTGGAGCTGGAGCTCACCGAGCCGACGCTCGGGTTCAAGCACACCGGCGAGGAGGCCGCGTCCCGGTTGAGCGCGGCCATCCAGGCGGCCATCTCCTAGATCGCGCTACGGTCGGACCATGACCACCGCGACCGTCAACGGCATCACCATCGGCTACGACGACGAGGGCACCGGCGACGACGTGCTGGTGCTGGTGCACGGCCATCCGTTCGACCGCACGATGTGGCGCCCGCAGGTCGAGCACTTCAGCGCCGCGGGCTGGCGGGTGGTCGCCGCGGACCTGCGCGGCTACGGCGAGAGCACCGTCGTCCCCGGCACCACGCCGCTGGAGGTCTTCGCGTCCGACATCGCGGCGCTGCTCGACCACCTCGGCGTCGAGCGGTTCGTGCTCGGCGGCCTGTCGATGGGCGGCCAGATCGTCATGGAGTGCGTGCGCCAGTTCCCCGGACGCCTGCGCGGCCTGGTCCTCGCCGACACCTTCGCGCAGGCGGAGACGGACGAGGGCCGCAGGAACCGCAACGACATGGCGGACCGGCTGCTGCGCGAAGGGATGTCCGGGTACGCGACCGAGGCGCAGTGGAAGATGGTCGCACCGCACAACACCGCTGTCGGCGAGTACGTCGTGCGGATGATGCACAACGCGCCACCGGAAGGCGCGGCGGCGGCGTTGCGGGGCCGCGCGGAACGACCGGACTACTCCGGGACGCTCACCACGATCACCGTGCCCACGCTCGTGATCGTGGGCAGCGACGACGAGTACACGCCGGTCGCCGACGCCGAGTACATGCGCGAACGCGTCCCAGGTTCGACGCTGGTCGTGGTCGACGGGGCCGCCCACATGCCGAACCTGGAACGCCCGCGCTTGTTCAA
This sequence comes from Lentzea sp., assembly GCF_035525475.1. Classification (GTDB taxonomy): domain Bacteria; phylum Actinomycetota; class Actinomycetes; order Mycobacteriales; family Pseudonocardiaceae; genus Lentzea. The sequence continues at coordinate 12,661 of NZ_DATLEC010000183.1, forward strand.
CGACGCGGTGGCGGAGCTTCTAGCGCAGGCCTGACCCGATGCCGGTCAGCCCGCGCACCTCCATCTCCGCCTGCTTCTCCGGATCCGCCTTCTCCCCGCCGAGGACCGTGCCCAGGAACCCGGCCAGGAACGACAGCGGGATCGACACGATGCCGGGGTTCGACAGGGGGAAGAAGGCGAAGTCGACGTCCGGGAAGATGGACGACTTCGAGCCGGAGATCGCGGGGGAGAACACGATCAGCAGCACGCACGACGTGAGGCCGCCGTAGATGCTCCACAGCGTGCCGCGCGTGTTGAAGCGCTTCCAGAACATCGAGTACAGCAGCGTCGGCAGGTTCGCGGACGCCGCCAGCGCGAACGCGAGTGCCACCAGGAAGGCGATGTTCTGGCCGTTCGCCGCGATGCCGCCGACGATCGCCAGCACACCCACGCAGACCGCGGTGATGCGCGCGACGCGGACCTCGTCGTGCGGGTCGGTCTCGCCGTGCTTGATGACGTTCGCGTAGACGTCGTGGGCGAAGGAGGCCGACGCCGTCAGGGTCAGGCCGGCGACGACCGCGAGAATCGTGGCGAACGCGACCGCGCACACGATGCCCAGCAGGACCGTGCCGCCCACCTGGAACGCGAGCAGCGGCGCCGCCGAGTTCTCGCCGCCGGGGGCGTTGGTGATCTCGTCGCTGCCGACCAGTGCCATCGCGCCGAAGCCGATGACCAGGGTGCAGGAGTAGAAGATGACCATCATCCACGTCGCCCACACGACGGACTTCCTGGCCTCACGGGCGTTCGGCACCGTGTAGAAGCGCATCAGGACGTGGGGCAGCGACGCGGTGCCGAGCACCAGGGCCAGGGCGAGCGACAGGAAGTCGATCTTCGACAGGCCCGTGCCGCCGTACTTCACGCCCGGCGCCAGCACGGCCTCGCCCAGCGGCGAGCGCTGCGTCGCGCGGTCGAGCATCGACGAGAAGTCGAAGCCGAACTTGCCGATCAGGAAGATGGTCAGCAGCGAGACCGACAGGATCAGCAGGACGGCCTTGATGATCTGCACCCACGTGGTGCCCTTCATCCCGCCGACCAGCACGTACAGCACCATGACGATGCCGACGACCGCGATGATGACCGCCTGGCCGACCTTGCTGTGGACGTCGAGCAGCAACGCCATCAGGCCGCCGGCGCCCGCCATCTGCGCGATCATGTAGAACAGCGAGATGACGAGCGTCGCGTTCGCCGCCGCCGCGCGCACGGGGCGCTGGCGCATGCGGAACGCCATCACGTCGCCCATCGTGAAGCGGCCGGTGTTGCGCAGCCGTTCCGAGATGAGCATCAGGCCGATCAGCCAGGCGACGACCCACCCGATCGAGTACATGAAGCCGTCGTAGCCGTTCACGGCGATGGCGCCGGAGATGCCCAGGAACGACGCCGCGGAGAGGAAGTCACCCGAGAGCGCGATGCCGTTCTGCGTTCCCGTGAAGCTGCTGCCCGCCGCGTAGTAGTCCGACGCGCTCACGTTCCGCGTCGACGCGCGGTACACGACGTAGAGCGTCAGCAGGACGAACAGGCCGAAGACGGACAGGTTGATCGCGGTGTTCGCCCCGGTCACGCGAGCTCCTCATCGGTTTCCACCAGTGCGCGCACCTTGTCGACCTGCGGGTCGAGCTTCCGCCTGGAGTAGCGCGCGTAAGCCATCGTGATGACGATCGTGGTGACGAACTGGAGAAATCCCATCGTCAGGCCGACGTTCACGGTTCCGAACAGCGGAGTGCTCATGAAGTCGGCGGCGTAAGCCGACAGCAATACGAACGTGACATACCACGCGAGGAACAGCAGAGTCGCCGGGAGAATGAAACGAGCCACCCGGCGCTTCAGCACCAGGAAATCCTCACTCGTTTGGATGGCGCCGAAATCCGGCTCGCCGTCACCGTCTATGAGCAATGAGTGACGGGGCTCTTCGAACGTGGCGAATCCGGGCGTCGCCGGGCGTGACACGGAGGGCAGCGCCTTCGTCATCAACCGCTCGCATTCGTTACGGGGAGTGCCCGGCGAGCGCCTGCGCGAAGGCCGCGGCCAAACCGGGGGTGGAGGGCGCAAGCGTAACCACGCTTGGCGGTGAGTCAATCCCTTGTACCCGGACAACCACCCCACCGGGGCGGCTGTCACGGTCAGTGATCAGTCGTGCACTCCTCAGGTCGTTGTCGCGTCACGCTGTCTGGCCTACTATCCGCTCACACCCGACACGCCGGTTCTCGATATCGAACTGCGAGGGGTGTCTCGACTAGTGGGGATTCACCAGGCCAGGAGGTAGCCGAAAGTGGGGCACTTCGAGCGCGCCTTGGGGACCATTTCGTGAATGTCGAGTGGAGAAAGATCAGCGACTGGCGCAACTGGCGCCTGCCCGTCAAGCTCGGCGTCGTCCTGCTGGTCCCGGTGGCGGTCGCCGTCGGCGCGGGCGCGTTGCAGATCTCCGGTTACGTCGACCGGTCGAACAGCTACGTGCAGATGCAGGGCCTGGTGCGCCTCAGGGCCGATCTCGCGCCGTTGATCTCCAGCGTCCAGCAGGAACGCACGCTCGCCGCGCAGAGCTCCACCAGCGGCTCCGGCGTCGGCGCCTACCAGAACCAGATCAGGTCCACCGACAACGCCGTGACGACCATTGGGCGTCGCGTCGAGCGCACCAGCGGCCTGAGCGACGTCGCGCGCAACCGGTTCTCCGAGCTCGGCGGTCAGCTCGAGACGTTGAAGAACCTGCGCGAGAAGGTGGCGCAGGGCGGCGACGACGGCGACCCGTCCGGTGGCACCAACGGCTACACCGCGGTCGTGAAGTCGTTGCTGGACTTCGAACAGGCGCTCGTCAGCCAGTTCGGCGACCAGGCCATCGCCGGCACCGCGATGGCGCTGCACAACATGGTCATCGCGCAGGAGCAGGTCTCCCTGCAGCACGCGATCGTCCTGGCCGGGATCGGCCGCGGCAAGCTCCTCGGTCCCGAGGTCCGCGTGCTGGAGCAGTCCGACATCCGCCTGCAGGACCGCCTCAACGACTTCCAGGCCATCGGCACGACCGAGCAGCGCCGTGCCTACGACCAGACCGTGACCGGTGCCGCCGTCGCGAACCGCTCCGCCCTCGTCGAACGCGCGCTCACCCAGCCCGACGGCACGCCGCCGCCGACCACGCGGCCCGGCCAGCCGAAGCCGGCGCCGTCGTTCGGCATCGCCGTCGACGACTGGAACAAGTCGTCCGGAGCCACCGCCCGCCTGATGGAGCAGGTCGTCCGCGAACTGCAGGACGAGCTCGCGAACTCCGCCGCCGTGTTGCAGGACACCACGTCCAACAAGGCCGGCGCCGCCGCGGTCATCCTGCTCGCGATGCTGCTGATCGCCGGCACGCTCGGCTTCGTCATCGGTCGCTACCTGCTGCGCTCCCTCAGCGAGCTGCGGCGCTCCGCCCTCGACGTGGCGCACCACCACCTCCCCGAGGTCGTCGCCGCGATCCGCGCGGACCGCAAGCCCGACACCGAGATCGAGCCGGTGCCCGTGCACACCAGCGAGGAGTTCGGCCAGCTGGCACGCGCGTTCGACGCGGTGCACGAGCAGGCGATCCGGTCCGCCGTCGAGCAGTCCTCGCTGCGGTCGGGCATGAGGAACATCTTCGTCAACCTGTCGCGCCGCTCGCAGGGCCTCGTCGAGCGCCAGCTCAAGCTCATGGAGGAGCTCGAGCGCCACGAGGAGAACCCCGAGCAGCTCGCCAACCTGTTCAAGCTCGACCACCTCGCGACGCGCATGCGCCGCAACAACGAGAACCTGATGGTGCTGTCCGGCACCGACGTCGCGCGTCGGTTCCACCAGCCCGTCCCGCTGGCCGACGTGCTGCGCGCGGCCGCGTCGGAGATCGAGCACTACCAACGGGTCGTGGTGAAGTCGACGCCGTCGGTCGAGATCGTCGGCTACGCCGCCAGCGACCTCGTGCGCCTCGTCGCGGAGCTGCTGGACAACGCCACCGCGTTCTCCGCGCCCGCCACCCAGGTCGTGATCGGCTCGCGGCTCGACCCGCAGGGTTCCGTGCTCGTCGAGGTCGCCGACCAGGGCATCGGCATGGGGCCCGCGGAACTCGCCGAGGCCAACGAGCGGCTCTCCGCCGACACCGCGGACGACGTGCCGGTGTCGCGGCAGATGGGCCTGTTCGTCGTCGGTCGTCTCGCGTCCCGCCACGGCATCTCCGTGCGGCTGCGCGGGGCGGGGGAGGACAGGGAAGGCCTGCGGGCGCTGGTGCTCGTCCCGGCGGAGCTCGTCCGCTCGCACGAGCAGGCCCCGGCACCGGCCCAGCCGCGTCACGCCGCGCTGCCGCAGCCGAAGCAGGCGCTCACCCCCAAGCCGCCGCACGTGGTCGTGAAGACTCCGAACCTGGCGTCGCCACCCGCACCCGCGCCGGCCATCGAACGCCCGCGCGAGTCGGACGAGTGGATGTCGTTCCGCGGCGCGGCGATCGACGAATCCCTGCCGCAGCGAAACCCTCGCGGCTCCTCGGCCGTTGAGAAGTCCGTGCCTGCAGAGACACCAAATGAGACGACGTCATCCTGGTTCTCGGGTGCCGGAGGCCAGGGCCACGCGGTCAACGGTGATCATCCGTCGAACGGGTCCACATCGGAGCCCGCGCCCAGGTCGTCATCGTCACCGTCCGTAGTGGCATCCTGGTTCGGCAAGAAGCCCGGCGGGACGGTCTGGGAGCAGCCGGGCGACCCCGCCGCGGACGCCGGCGAGACCGGTGCCGGGTTGCCGAAACGGGCGCCGCGCAAGAACCTGCTCCCCGACCTCGCGGAACGTCCGGCGGAGAACGGCGCACGCCCTGCCGTGGGCCCGAAGCAGCGCGATCCGGAACGGGCACGAGGGTTTCTCGCGAGCTACCAGACGGGCCTGCGCGGGGCCCCGCTGGGCGGCGGGAACGTGAACGGCCAGGGGAACGGCCAGCGGAACGGGGAGAAGGCATGAGTACGCCGCAGTCGAGCAAGGTGGACCAGTTCGGCTGGCTCATCACGAACTTCACCGATCGCGTGGCCGGTGTCGCCCACGCGATCGTGATCTCGGTGGACGGCCTCCTGCTCACCAAGTCCTCGGGTCTCCCGCCGGACAGGGCAGAGCAGCTGGCCGCCATCTCCTCCGGCGTCGTGGCGCTCACGATGAGCGCGTCGCGTTGTTTCGAAGGCGGCGGAGTGTTGCGCACCGTGATCGAGATGGACTACGGGATCATGCTTCTCATGTCCATTCGAGACGGGTCCTGTCTGGCGGTTCTCGCCGCGCCCGACAGCGACGTCGGCCAGGTCGCCTACGAGATGACCGTGGTCGTCGACCAGGTGGGCCAGATCCTCACCCCCGAACTGCGAGCGCAGCTGCACAGCGTGAGGTGATCATGAGTTCGGCCGCAGACCCGAACCGGCGACGCAGGCGGGCGCAGACGCCCGCCGAGCAGACCTTCGCCGACCTGATGAACGGGTTTTCCCTGGACTCGGGCCGAAAACGGCCGCGCGCGTCCACCTCGGCGGAGCCGGAGCCGGAGCAGGTTCCCGCGTCACCGAGCGTGGAAACGCCGGACTTCGACTTCGGCGTGGCCGAGCCCGCCGACGCGTCGATCGTTCGTGCATATGCCTGGACAGGCGGGCGCACACGGTCCAACATCGATCTCGAGATCGAGACACTTGTCTCCGCCAATGATCAGAGCAGGCGGTCGGCAGGTATCTTGCAGTCTGAGCACCAACGCGTTGTCGAGCTGTGCCGTTCACCGCGATCCGTCGCGGAGGTGGCCGCACTGATGCGGCTCCCACTGGGAGTCGTGAAGGTGTTGCTCGGCGACATGGCGGAACGAGGTCTGGTGGACGTGCACCAGACCGCTTCCGCGGGCGGTGACACGCCGGACCTCGGGTTGATGGAGAGAGTGCTGAGTGGACTACGTCGGCTCTAGATTTCCCGACTTCGGGCCCCCTGGGCCTCCCGGTCGGGAGCTGACCTCGGCCAAGATTGTCGTCGCCGGTGGCTTCGGCGTGGGCAAGAGCACCTTCATCAGGACGATCGCGGACAACGATCTGCTGACGATGTCCGCGCTCGCACCGGAACGGGCCGGCCTGGTGACAGAGCTGGTGCGCATCCAGTTCGGACGCGTCTGGCTCGACCCCGGCCTCGCGCTGCACCTGTTCGTGGCGCCCCAGTGGCAGGATCCGCGCGCGGGCTGGAGCGACGTGGTGCGCGGCGCCGTCGGTGCCGTGGTCCTCTTCGACGTCATGCGGCCCGCGGACTCCGTGGACGCCATGCGGTACTTCGAGGACCACCGGATCCCGTACGTGCTGGCGTTGAACAACGTGCACGCGTCCGTCCGGTCGGACGTGAAGGCGATCATCCGCGGGATGGGGATCGCTCCCGAGGTTCCCGTGCTGAACTGCGATCCCCGGGTTCGGCCTTCCGTCCGGGAGACGCTGATCTCGTTGACCGAGCACGCGAAGCTGGACCGGTGGCGGCGGCGAGCCGGTCCTGATGAGACGACTCCGCTCGCGCCTGTCTGCTGACGTTGTGGGTGGCTGGAGGCCTCTTCCCTGGGTTCTGGGGAGGGGCCTTCTGGCGTTTGCAGGGGCGGCATGCGGGCCGTGCGGGGTCTTGTCGCGTGCGCTGGTCGCGTTCCGTCGGAGGGGTCACCGGCCGTGCGTCGGGTCGCCTTGCGTGGGTGGTTGCTCGGGCAGTTTCGAGGCGTTGGTGGTCATCGCTTCCCAGCTCGGCAACAGCCCTGCCCGCTTCGCGCAGCGTTTGCCTGCACCTGTTGACGAGATCGTTACGATGATTTCAGTGTCAACCGAAAGGGATCATCGGTGAGCGTAGGCAGGGAAACCCGGCTGTCCGCCTGGATCGAGCGGTTCGCCGCCCACTTCGCCGAAGAGGGCATCCCGCTCATCGGCGGGCGCATTCTCGGCTACCTGTTGGTGTGCCAGCCGGTCGAGCGGACCGCAGCGGAGTTGTCGCAGGAGCTCGAGGCCAGTAGCGGGTCGATCAGCACGAACCTCAAGTACCTGGTGAACGTCGGGCTGGTGACCAAGCGGACCCGGCGCGGGCGGCAGGCCGCCGAGTACCGGATCAACGAGAAGGCGTGGTCCGAGTTCATCCAGCGCAAGCTCCACGCCATCGCGAGTGTGCAGACGCTGACTGACGACGGCATGCGGTTGCTCAGCGGGGATCCTGAGCGCGCGATGCGTCTCAAGACCGTCGACCACCTCTACGGTTGGCTCTCAGAGGAACTTCCCGCTTTGTGGGAGCGCAGGCCCACTTCGCCGAAGTAGCGTGGTGCCATGTGGCACCCGTACCGCGACGACGTCGAGTACTACGAGGAGCGTGCCAGGGGACTGCTCGCCTCCGCGTGGGACGGGGTGCCGGGCGCGCTGGAAGTGTTCGAGGACGTGCCGCTGACCGACGAGGGTGCGCGCATGGTGCTCGCCCAGGCCCACGGGTGTCAGGACTGGAAGGCGCTCGAGGCCAACATCCGCCGGCCGCGGCCGTTCGCGCGGGCCTACCAGGCCATCGAGATGCGGAACCCCGGCGAGCTCAAGGCGATCATCACGCGTGATCCGTGGCTCGTGAAAGCCAGTGGTACCAACGGCAACGACCTGCTCGGGCTGTCCGCTGCCACGCGGGACGAGAGGTTGGTCGAGGTGCTGCTCAACGACGGCGCGGACATCAACCACCAGAACGTCCACGGCTGGACGGCGTTGCACCAGGCGGCCTACGCGAACCTGCCTGGCCTGGCCGGGCTCCTGCTCGGCAGAGGTGCGCGGACGGATCTGGAAGCGCGCGGGGAGGGTGGGACGCCGCTCACCGTCGCGTTGTTCTGGGGGAACAGGGAGACGGCGGAACTGCTCGGGGACGATCCGCCCAACCTGAGGACGGCGGCCGGGCTCGGCGACCTCGACCTCGCCACCCAACCCGAGGCCAAGCGCGGCTACTACCGGCCGCACAGCGGGTTTCCGCGGTGGTGGCCTACCGACGACCCGCAGGAAGTGCTCGACGAGGCGTTGTCGTGGGCCGCCCGCAACGACCGCGTCGAGGTTCTCGGCGACCTGCTCAAGCGGGGCGCCCGGATCGACGCGGACGTGTACCGGGGGACCGCGCTCGCCTGGGCGGCCTACCGGGGGCTGGAGAACGCCACCCGCGCGTTGCTGGATCTCGGCGCGAACCCCGACCAGCGCACGGGGTTCGGGGGGCCGATGCACGGTGAGGGTGTGACGGCGTTGCACCTCGCGGCCGAGCGCGGGCACCTGCCGGTGATCCGGATGCTGCTCGACGCGGGGGCGGACAGGACGATCACCGACGCCAACTTCGAGGCGACACCGGCCCACTGGGCCGGGCACAACGACCAGCGCGAGGCTCAGGCCTTGCTGAGCGCCTGATCGTCGGAGGCGGGCAGCTCCACGGAGTGCGTGCGCTCGCGCGACGACGTCCACAGTGCTGCTGTGGCGACGACGACCGCGCCGGCGCCCAGCACGTGGATCGAGACGAGCACCTCGGGTACGCCGGTCCAGTACTGGACCATGCCGAGCGCGCCCTGGGCGAGCACGACGCCGACCAGCGTCCAGTAGGCGCGGGTGCGCGTGAAGAAGCCGACGGCGATCAGCAGGCCCAGGAACAGGAACAGCAGGTCCGCGTGGACCTGCGCGAGCGTCGCGACCTCCACGTCCAGGCGCGGCGTCGCGGCGTCACCGGCGTGCGGGCCTGCGGCCGTCACCCAGGTGCCCGCGAGCAGCAGCGCGCCCAGCACGGCGGCCATGACGACCTGGAGCCTCATCAGCGGGGCCGGGACGAGCAGTCGTGCGGGGCCGTCGCCCTCGGACAGCGAGCTCACGAGCAGCACGGCCATCCACACCAGGACCATCGAGATCATGAAGTGGACCGACACGGTGTACCAGGCGAGGCCCGCCAGGACCGTGATGCCGCCGACGACCGCCTGGACGGCCACACCGACGAGCTGGACCAGCGACAGCACCAGGACGCGCCTGCGCCGGGGGAGGTGGAACCACGCCGCCAGGACGCACAGGCCCGCGATGATGCCGACGACGCCCGTCAGCGTCCGGTTGCCGAACTCGACCCACTGGTGCAGGGCCGCTACCTCGGGGTGCTCGACCGGGACGACGCTGCCCTCGACGCACTCCGGCCACGTCGGGCAGCCGAGGCCCGAACCGGTCACGCGGACGATCGACCCGGTGACCGCGATTCCGGCCTGCGCGATGACGACGGCAATCGCGAACGCGCGCTGCCAGGACACGAGAAAGGCGGTCAGCTTCGACACGCCCACGATGGTAGGCGCGGTCAGGTCAGGCGAGTCGTTCGGGTAGCCAAGGCGCCCGCGACAACGCCCCAGGCCACGAGCACTGCGACGGGGCCCGCACCCGGTGCCGTGCCGTGCACCACAGAAGTCTCCAGCGCCTCGGCGAGCGCGGCGGACGGCAGCAGGTGCACGAAGCCGACGGGCACGGACAGCGCCACGCCGCCGACCATCAGCAGCACGAACCAGATGATGTTCGCCAGCGCCAGCACGATCTCGGCCCGCAGCGCGCCGCCCAGCAGCACGCCCAGCGCACCGAAGGTGAGCGTGCCCAGGACGATCAGCAGCACCGCCCACGGCAGGCCGCTCAAGGGGAACCGCCAGCCCAGGACCAGCGCGGTGACGGCCAGCAGCACGATCTGGATCGCCACGACGACGAGCGCGCCGCAGACGCGTCCGGCGACCAGCAGCCACCGGGGCAGCGCGGAGGCCGACAGCCGCTTCAGCACGCCGTAACGGCGGTCGAACCCGAGCGCGATGGCCTGTCCGGTGAATGCCGAGGAGATGATCGCCAGCGCGAAGATCCGTGCCGTCGCGGAACCGACGCGCGGCTCCGGCATCGGGATCACCGACATCAGGCTGAGAGCGATGAGCAGCGCCAGCGGGATCAGGACCGTCAGCAGGATCTGCTCGCCGTTGCGCAACGTCAGCATCGCCTCGGTGCGGGCGTGCACGAGGAGCATCCTGCCGAGCGACCCGCGGCCGGGCGCCGGCTTGAAGGTGCCGGGAGCGAAGGTGGTCACGAGCGCAGCTCCCTGCCGGTCAGCTCCAGGAAAACGTCTTCGAGGCTGCGCTTGGCCACCGTCAGCTCCTCGGCCAGCACGCCCTGCTGCGCGCACCACGACGTGACGGTCGAGACGACCTGCGGGTCGATCAGACCCTCCACGACGTACTGGCCGCGCGTGGCCTCGCGCACCTTCAGGCCCTCCGGCAGCGCGGCGGACAGCAGCGAGGTGTCGAGGCCGGGGCGGGCGCGGAAGCGCAGCTGCTGGTCGTCCGCGCGGTTGGCGGTCAGCTCGGCGGGCGAGCCCTGCGCGACGACACGGCCCTCGTCGATGATCACGACGTTGTCGGCCAGCGTCTCGGCCTCGTCCATGAGGTGCGTCGTCAGAAGCACGGCCACGCCGTCGTCGCGGAGGGCCCCCACTAGGTCCCACACCAGACGGCGCGCCTGGGGGTCCATGCCCGCGGTCGGCTCGTCGAGGAACACGAGCTCGGGGCGTCCGATCAACGCGCACGCGAGCGACAATCGTTGCTGCTGGCCGCCCGACAACCTCTTGTACGGGGTGCGTGCCGCGCCGCCGAGACCGAGGACGTCGATCAGCCACTTGGGGTCGAGCGGGTTCGCCGCGCACGCCGCCACGAGGTTGAGCATCTCCCCGGCGCGGATGCCGGGATAACCGCCGCCGCCCTGCGGCATCACGCCGATGCGCGGGCGGAGCTCCTCGGAGCCGGGCGTGAGGCCGAGCACGCGCACCGAGCCGTCGTCGGCCGAGCGGAACCCCTCGCAGATCTCGACGGTCGTCGTCTTGCCCGCGCCGTTGGGCCCGAGCAGGGCGAGAACGGTGCCGGGCTGCTGAACGAGGTCCAGGCCGTCGACGGCGGTCTTCGAGCCGTACCTCTTGACCAGCCCCGACACTTCCACCGCAGGCTGGGGATTCGGGCTCACAGGCACGCAGCCTAGGCGGTCCGGGCAATCCGCCAGAAGGCAGGGCTGGGCGCAGTTCCTGAAGGTGAGCTGAAAAAGGTGGGGCTGTCCCTACCCCGGGACCTCAGGGACACCTCAGGGTTTGCTCGGGGGAGTTCCCCATTGGTTGATCACCGAAACCACAAGAGACTTTTCTCGTGCTCGCGGTGGGGGAGAAAAGAAGTGGTGTGGTGGTCGGGGGACTGGTGTTCTCACTGGTCCCGGTTTTCTACCTGCATGTCGTGTCGGCAGGACAGCTCAACCCGATCACCGACGTCATCAGCGACTACGTGTTCGTCGACAACGGCACCGGCTGGCTCGCGGCCACCTCTCTTAGCCTCGCGGCCGTTTCGGCGTTGCTCGCCGTCAACCTGCGAGGTGTAGGCAGGTCAGCGCAGTGGTTGATCGGCACCTGGTCGGCGGGGCTGACCGTGTCGACGATCTTTCCGACCGACCCCACGGGAGCAGCGACCTCCGTGTCCGGCTACGTCCACCGGTACGCCGGCGCGGTCATGTTCATGGCGTTGCCCGCCGCCGGACTGCTGATCGCCAGGAAATTTCCGGCTCTGCTCGGTGTCGCAATAACGGCGGCCGTGTCGAGCGCGGCTTTTCTGGTCAGCCACGTTTCGTTCGCCGGTTTCGAGGCGCGCGGACTGACCGAACGCGTTTTGTTCGCATCGCTTTACGGACTCCTTTTCGCCATCGCGGCACTACAGGTGAGGCGCACGACATGACACTGCTCGCCATCACGCTCGCCGTGCTCGGCGCCGTGTGCTTCGCGTTCGCGGCCCGCCTGCAGCACGACGCCGTCGCCGAGACCGGTGCCCGCGCCGGTGTCCTGCGCGAGCCGCGCTGGCTCGGCGGACTCGCGTTGCTCATCGCCGGTGCGGGAGTGCACGCCGCCGCGCTCGGCATGGCGCCGCTGACCGTCGTGCAGCCGATCGGGGTGCTCGCGATCGGCCTGACCGCGTTGCTCGACCGCCGCTTCCGCGAACTGCCCGCGATCCTGATCACCACCGTGAGCGTGGGCGCGTTCGTGTTCCTCGCCTCCGGCAGCGCCACCGCGACCCGCGTCGTTCCCGACGCTGAACTCACGGCGGGACTGTTCACCCTCGGCGCGATCGCCGTTCCTGGAGTCGTCGCCGCCCTCACGACGAACGCGCGCATCCGTGCCGTGGCGTTCGCATCGGCTGGTGGCGTGGCGTACGGGTACGTGTCCGTGCTCATGCGCGCCGTGTCGCAGTCGGTGCAGCAAGGCGGTTTCGGGCTCTCGCACATCGCGTCCGTGCTCGGCATCGCGCTCTCGCTCGCCGTCGGCGGCTGGCTGGTCCAGCACGCCTACGCGGGCGGACCCCCTCATCTCGCCGTCGCCTGCCTGACCGTGGTGGACCCGCTGGTCGCGGTCGGCCTCGGCGCCTTCCTGCTCGGAGAGACCGCGCACCTGTCCCCGTGGACCGGCGCGGCACTGATCGCCTGCGCCCTCGCCGCTGCCAGCGGCGTGTTCGCACTCGCTCGTCACCCTCGCGTCATCATTCGAACGGAGCTTCCCGTGAACACCTCCAGCGCGCTGCGCGTGGTCATCGCCGCCGACACGTTCCCGCCGGACGTCAACGGTGCCGCGCGCTTCGCCCAGCGCCTGGCCGTCGGTCTGGCGAGCAAGGGTCACGACGTCCACGTCATCGCCCCGGACTCGCCCAGGGCCACCGAGATCGAGGGCGTGACGGTCCACCGCCTGCGGTCGCACCGGCTGCCGTTCTACCCGGACTTCCGCTTCTGCCTGCCGTGGCAGGTCTCCCGCGAGGCCGACGAGCTGGTCAGGTCGCTGAAGCCGGACGTCGTGCACGTCCAGGCGCACTTCGTGGTGGGCCGGTTCGTGCTGAACGCCGCCGTGGCACAGGGGATCCCGACGCTCGCCACCAACCACTTCATGCCGGAGAACCTGTTCAGCCACGCCCACGTGCCGGCGTTCCTGCAGGGCCTGTCCCGCAAGTGGGCCTACCGCGACCTGGCCCGCGTCTTCGGTCGCGCCGACGTCGTCACCGCCCCGACCCCGCGCGCCGTGCAGCTGCTGCACGAGAGCGGCTTCCCCGAACGCGCGGTGCCCGTGTCGTGCGGCATCGACATCGCCCGCTACCAGCGTTCGGTGACGCACAACGACCGCCCGACCGCGCTGTTCGTCGGCCGCCTCGACGAGGAGAAGCGCGTCGACGAGTTCCTGCGAGCCCTGGCCCGCGTGCCCGGCGCGTTCGGCGAGATCGTCGGCGACGGCACGTGCAAGGCCGAGTGGGAGCTCCTGGCCCGCGACCTGGGGATCACCGACCGGGTGCGCTTCCACGGCTTCGTGTCCGAGGACGAACTGCTCGATGCCTATGCCCGCTGCGACCTGTTCGTCATGCCCGGCGTCGCGGAGCTGCAGAGCCTCGCGACGATGGAGGCGATGGCCGCGGGCAAGCCGGTGATCGCCGCCAACGCCATGGCCCTGCCGCACCTGGTGCACTCCGGCCGCAACGGCTGGCTGTTCGAGCCGGGCGACGTGAACCAGCTGGCCCAGCGCCTGCACACGCTCGTGCACGACGCGCCGATGCGCGCCCGGATGGGCGCCGCGAGCAGCGAGATCATCTCGCACCACGCGCTGGCGACCACGCTGGACCGGTTCGAGGGGCTGTACGCGCGGGCGATGGGACGCACGGCGCCGGTCATCGCACTGGCGGCCTGAGGCTCGGGGGACTGGAGGGGCACTGGCCCGGTCGCGCAGGGGGCGGCCGGGCCAGTGGTCATCGTCGGGGCGGCTCGGTCGCGTGATGCGGCGGGGATGTGGTGTCGCAGGATGCGCCACCGGGCGGTGCGGTCAGCTCTCGTCGGCGGGAAAGTCGGCGGACGCGCTCACCGCGGCCCACTTCTCGGTCTCGGCGGTGCGCCTCGCCTCCGCCGCCAGCACGTGCTCGACCGCGGCGGCACCCAGCACGAGCCTGCGCGGCGGCGAGTCCGAGGTGACGACGTCGAGGATCACCCGCGCGGCGCGGGCGGGGTCGCCTGGCTGCGCGCCGTCGGTCTCGTCGCGGAACCGGTTGATCGCGCCGACGGTCTCCTCGTAGTCCTGGCCGACCTCGTGGCGGACCATCGACGATCCCTGCCAGTCGGTGCGGAACGCTCCCGGTTCGACGATCACGACCCGCACGCCGAACGGCGCCACCTCGTTCGCCAGCACCTCGGAGAAGCCCTCCACCGCGAACTTCGCCGTCTGGTAGGCGCCCATGCCCGGTGTGCCGCCCGCGCGGCCGCCTACCGACGAGAACTGCACGAACGTGCCGGAACGCTGCCGCCGCAGCACCGGCAGGGCCGCGCGGGTCACGTTCACGACGCCGAACAGGTTCGCCTCGACCTGGGCGCGGAAGTCGTCCTCCGCCATCTCCTCGATGGGCGCGCTGTTGGCGTACCCGGCGTTGTTGACGACCACGTCGAGCGAGCCGAACGCCTCGACGGTCTGCTCGACCGCACGGCGGGCCGCGGCCGGGTCGGTCACGTCCAGCGCGGCGGCGCGCACGCGGTCGCCGTGCCGCGCCACCAGGTCTTCCAGCTGCTCCGGACGTCGCGCCGTCGCGACGACCCGGTCACCCGCTTCGGCCGCGGCCTCGGCCAGTTCGCGGCCGAAGCCCCTCGACGCGCCGGTGATGAGCCATGTCCTCGTCATCGTCCACTCCTAAGTGTCACGTGGTATGACACTTACGACGTTCGGGAGGGCGTGAAAATGCCCGCGAAGGGCATGGCCTGGGTCACAGGTCAGGTGCCGACGCCGTGCAGGAACGTCTCGACCACGAGCGCGGCGGCCGGGCCGGGCTGCAGCGCCGGCATCTCCTGGGCGACCGTGTGCAGCTGGGTCTGCAGCATCCGCAACGACCAGCCGTCCGGCAGGCCGGTCGCGATCACGCCCGCCTGCTCGGCGCGGCGCAGGAAGCCGTCCATCCGCGCGTCCAGTTCCTCGCGCCGCCGGCGGATCGCCGGGTCCGTCACCGCGCGGATGTCGACCGGCCAGTCGCGGCTGAGCCGGATGCCACCCTCGGCGAACGCCAGCAGCGCGTCGCGCACCGGGCGGTCGTCGAGGGTGGCGTCGACCAGTGCCGAGAGCCGGTCCAGCCGCGCGCGGTAGACCGCCAGCAGCAGCTCCTCGCGCGAGTCGAAGCGCCGGTAGACGGTCCGCTTGTCCACGCCCGCCGCGGCGGCGACGTCGCTGATCCGCGCGAGGGGATCCGTCGAGAACACCCGAGCGGCCGCGCGCAGCACCGCTTCGACGTTGCGTGCGGCGTCGGCCCTCATCTGCCTCAACGTACAGGGTCGGTCGAGAGTCCATTGCGGATGGTTCCCGGCCGCAGCTTCGTCTCAATTCGTTGCGCGACAACCAGTCCGGCCGGCGAGAGGGTGAGCTGCGACGGATGTTCGCCCTCTCCTCGCACGAGGAACCGGTAGAGCGAGGCGTGACCCTCCAGGCGTTCGCGCAGCACGTCCGCGATGGGGCGGTCCGGCGAGTAGATCGTCGGAATCGCCTCGTCCACCAGCTGCAGGCGGATCCGGCGGCGTTCCGCGCGGGGCACGTACCAGGACGTGACCAGCAGCAACGTCAGGCCGAACACCAGCGCCGTGCCGATCACCGCCCGCCAGCCCCAGCCCGGCGGCCCGATCAGCAGCAGCACGTCGGCCACCGCGAGGTAGCCGATGCCGTAGACCACGGCCCAGCCCGCGGTCGCGGCGGCGGGCGGCTCGGCGCGTTCCGTGCCCCAGACCCCCTCGACCCGGCGCCAGCGCTGCAGCGACTTGCCGCCGGACAGCGCCATCCAGACGCCGAACGCTCCACAGAGGACGGACGCGGGGATCACCAGCCACGGCTCGAGGTGCAGCTCGAACCGCCACACGGCCCACGCCATGCCCACGACCGCCAGCACCACGGCCGCCTGCTTCCAGCGCCGCCTCAGGAGCTCCAGGGGCTTGAAGTCCGCCAGCACCGCGAGCGGCGTGCGGACCGGTGACGGCAGCGACCCCAGCACCAGCAGCGCGGTGACGACCAGCGCGACACCGGCGACGGTGACCGTGCCGGTCGTGACCTGCGCCCTGTCACCCGGCAGCTTGTCGATCGCTATGGCCACCAACGGGATCACGGGTGAGAGCAGCACCAGCCCGTGCAGCATCGTGCCGCTTCGCAGGGCGGCGTAACCGAAAGCGGCGAGCAGCGAGGCGGCACCGAGCGCTCCGCCCGGACCCGCGGCCCACGCGGGCAGCAGACCGAACAACGCCATCACGACGAGCGCGCCGCCGACCGCCAGACCGAGAAGTCCCAGGAACTGCGCCAGGTTGCCGCCCCTGGTCAGGCCGGTGATCGTCCAGTACGGCAGCAGCGCGGCTCCGCGGATCACCCGCGTGACCGGGCGGACCGCGGCGATCCCCAGCCGTTCGGAGTCCGCGACCGTCACCGCGACGGCCGCGGCGGTCGCGGCCGTGCGGATCATCTGGTCGGACGCGGCCTCCTGGGTGAGGGGCTCGCGACCGATGCCCGCGCGGTCGAACGCGTTCAACGCGGACATGCCGAGCGTGACGGTGTGCTCCCGCGGGTCGCCGAGGCGCCGCAACAGGTCCGCGTGCTCCTCCAGGAACAGCTCACCGCGCGAACGCCGGTCCGCGCCGTCACCGCGGTCGGCGATGATCGCGGCCCGCAGCCGGGGGAGCTCCTCGCAGATGATGCGCCAGTGCAGGCCCCACGCGGCCAGCTCGGCGAGCTTGGTCGACGACGGCGACAGCTCGCCGTCGGCGCGGTAGAGGGCGGCCAGCTCCTTCGCGGCCTCGACCGCGCACGCGGCGACCTGGATCGGCAGCTCGGGCCCGAACATCGACTCGACGACGCTGTCGACGACGGCCTGCGCGCGTTCCTCCGGCGTGCGCTCGTCGCCCTCCGGCCGGCCGAGCAGGTCCATCCTGCGCAGCCGCCGCGGGTCGAACAGCACCCGGCACAGCATGGTGGCGCCGTCGAGCCGTCCCCAGATCCAGTCGTTGACCCGCCACGACCGCTTGAGGAACCCGGAGAACCGCGACAGCGACGCGCCACCGGCCTTGTCGTCGGCGGTGATCGACTGCTGGGCGAACGCGTTGCGCGTCTGCAGCGACACCTGCACCAGCTCGACCGGCGTGTCCGGCCCCGTCGAGGCCTCGTCGGACAGGCAGGTCCCGGCGACCTCCAGCGCGAGGAGGCGCGACAGCCACCGCTCGCCGTCGCCGAGCCCGGCCTCCTGCCGGGTGGGCGGGGTGGAGAGCAGCGAGTGCCAGCACAGGAGCCCGCCGAGCTCGAGGCGGTGCCGGTCGAGGCTCTCGACCACCTTCTGGGCCTCCCCGACCACCCTGCCGATCTCGGCGACCTGCGCCTTGACCTCCAGACCGAGGTGCCCGTCGACCATCTGCTCGTGGTAGCTCGCGAGCCTGCCGGTCCAGTACTCCCGGCCGAGCGAGTCCGACGGCTTCCACGCGAACAGCTCGCTGCGCAGCCTGCGCAGCTCCGCGCGGACCTGGTGGAGCTGCCCGCGCGACCGGCCGATCGCGTCCGCCATGCCGTCCGGCGCGACCCAGACGAGCCGCTTGAGCAGGTCGAGTGCCGACGCGCCGAGGCGTTCGGCCATCGTGATGCCCCACTCCCAGCCCAGGTCCTCGCGGCACACGGTGCTCGGCAGCTTCACACCCGGCACGTACGGCAGCACGCCGTGCTTCTTCTTCCACTCGCGTTGCGCGGTCTCGGCGGCCCGGCGCGCCCGTTCGAACGACCAGTTGGCCGGGTTCCCGCCGGGCAGCGCGAACTGCTGCGCGGTCACCTGGCGCGCGGCCAGCCGGATCTCGACGTCCTCGTAGTGGCCGAAGAGCTTGTCCGCCAGCGAGTACACCTCGTCGACGACGTTCCCGCCGCTCGCGTGCAGCCGCTCCAGCAACGCCATCCGGCCGCCCCTGCTCGAAGCGGCGCGCCGGTTGTGCTCCTCGATCTTCTCGACGTAGGTGCGGTTGGCCTGGCTCGACATGGCGCTCAGCAGCTTGGCGCCGGAGCTGACCGTCGTGAACCCCGCGGCGGAGGTGTCCGCCCGCGGCTCGGAGCCGAGCGGCTCGGCGTGCGGGAAGACGAGCAGCATGACCCGGCGCACCGGCCCGTCCGCCGGCATGCGGTCGATGGCTTCGAGGGCTTCCCTGGTCGGCGTGTTGACCAGGACGCCGCCGTCGACGGCGAACCTGCTGCGGTCACCGCCGTTGGCCCAGCTCGCGACGTCCGCCATGTCGGGGCGGTCGGGGGTGCCCTGACCGCCGACGGGGATGAAGCTCGGCTCGAACGCGAACGGGAAGCTGGCGCTCGACCTGGCCGCCAGCGCGAGCTGCTGGACGCGGTCGGGCAGCGTCTCGCCGGTGAAGTCGTCGCGGGTGTCCTCGCTGACCCAGTCGTAGGCGTCGCGGCGGAACGAGAACGAGCCCTGGTGCACCGACTGCGTGAGCGGCTGCCCCAGGTCGTCGTAGGTGATCGTCGGAACGCCGCCCAGCAGGGTGGTCGTGATCCGCAGGTCGATCGGCCGCTCGTGGGCCTCGGTGGGCTCGAAGTCCGCGGTGAGGCGGGCCAGCGCCTCCTGCAACCGCGGGTAGAAGAACTCGTCCCCCTTGAGCAGGCTCGCGGGCTGGCCGCGGAACGGCGTCCGCAGCAGCTGTTCCATCCGGCCCTGCTCCGCCCACAGGTCCCGCAGCCTGCTCAGGTCCGCGTTCTTGTTGACCTGCGACAACGCCAGCGCGGCCCCGTTGATGCCGCCCGCCGACGTGCCGGAGATGACGTCCGCCCTCGCCGTGCAGCCCACCAGGTCCAGCAACGGCTGGTACGTGCTCCCCTGCCTGGTCAGGCGGTCGAGCTCGAGCACGACGCCGCCCATCCAGACGGCCAGGCTCACGCCCCCGTTGAGCACGACCGCGAACCGGACCTCTTCCCGCGACATGGGTTGTCCGCTCATGCCGCACCACCCCCTCCGGCGTCGATCTTCCCCCTACTAGGAGGTACTCGTCCGCCGAACGGATGTGGTTACCGATTCACGTGGCCGTGTCGGATCTCAGGAACGGCCCCACCCGCTTGCGCGCGATCAGCACGCACACGGCGAACGTGATGACGGCGCCCGCGACGGCCTGCGGCACCGTGTAGGCCCGCCCGTCGAACGCCGACCCGGTGGGCGGCAGGATCACCGCGATCACCGCCGACGTGACCATCGCGAACATCCGGAACTTCGGCCCCACGACCGCGGTGGCCAGCGGCAGCGCGGCCCACAGCACGTACCAGGGCTGCAGCACCGGCCCGAGGACCAGGATCGCGCCCAGCGCCGCGCCCAGCCCGTTCATCGCCTTGATCCGGCCCTTGAAGCTGCGCCACAGCAGCCCGACGGTGATGACGACCGAGATGCCCTGCCCGATCAGCCGCGCCAGCGCGATGACCGACTCGGTGTGGTTGCCCAGCCCCAGCAGGATCCCGGTGCCGGCCCCCAGGAAGCCCAGTGCCGTCGGCGGCGACATCCACGACTTCACGGTCGACGCGACGTTCAGCGTCTCGATCCAGCCGAAGCCGAACCCGGTGCCGAGGCAGATCACCACCACCCCGGCCGCGGCGATGACCGCCAGCACCCCGGCCACGATCGCGAGGTGCTTGATCCGGCCGCCGAGCTTGCGCGCCACCAGCACGCCGAGGAAGCCGAGCGCGGCCATCGCGGGGATCTTCACCATCGCGCCGCACACGATGATCCCGGCGCCCAGCGTGATCCACGACCACTTCAGCGGTTCCAGCCCGCGCATGGCGAGCTCCACGCCGACGAGCATCAGGCCGAGCGCCAGGCCGTCGTTGTGCACGCCGATGACGATGTGGAACAGCACCAGCGGGTTCAGCGCGCCCAGCCACAGCGCGCCGACCGGCGACACCCCGAACCGCGCGGCGAGCCGGGGCAGCGCCCACACGATCATCCCCAGCCCGCAGAGCACCAGCAGCCGGTGCACGAACACGCCGGACACGACGTGGTCACCGGTCAGCATCGCGGTCAACCGGCCGAACGCGAGGAACAGCGGCCCGTACGGCGCGGGCGTCTCACGCCAGATGTTCGGCACACCGCGGGTCAGCACGTGGTCGACGCCCAGCGCGTTCGCCGGCCCCAGCTCGTACGGGTCGAGCCCGCGCGCCGCGATCTCGCTCTGCGCGAGGTAGGAGTACACGTCGCGGGAGAACATCGGCACGCAGAAGACCAGCGGAACGGTCCACATCAGCAGCGTGCGGTCCATCTGGCCGCGCGAGATCAGCCGCGGCCTGCCGGGGCGCACGAACCGGCCCAGCGCGAGCCAGGCCGACACGATCATGAAGATGCCCGTCCAGACGACGCCCATCGCGACGCTGGGCATCCTCGAGAAGAGCCCCAGGACGGGCACGCCGTACAGCGGTGAGTAAATAGGCGCGGCGCCACCACCGAGGGACCCGACGGTCAGCAGGAGAGCGCCGATGGTGCCCCAGCGGCGGACGATGTCCAGCTGACGGCGCTCACGGCCGTTCAGGACGTCGCTCTCCGGAGCGCTGGTTCCGCCGTTCGTGGACATGCGGGCAGGGTATCCAGCCCGGTGGCCGCGGCCTCGAGCACCGCTCCAGGCGCGTTCCGCCGTGAGTCAGGTCACCCTGTGACCGCGATCTTTGCGACCTCCGGCGAAATACGCAACACTGGTGTTGTGAAAAACGCCGAGACCCACCTGGACGCCGTGCCGCAGCACGACGGCAGGACTCGGCGCGCTGTCGCCAGGCTCCTTCTGGAGCAGGGCCCGGTCACCGCGGCAGGAGTCGCCGAGGAACTGGGCATCAGCCCCACGGCTGTGCGCCGACACATCGACGCACTGCTCGCGGACGGCGAGGCGACCACGAGGGACGCACCCCGCCGCACCCAGCGAGGTCGTGGCCGTCCCGCGAAGCTCTTCCTGCTGACTGACGCCGGACGCGCCCGGTTCGGCCACGCCTACGACGACCTCGCGGTCGCCGCGATCAGGTTCCTCGCCCGAACGGGTGGAGAGGAAGCGGTCAGGGCGTTCGCTCAAAGTCGTGTCGACGCGCTCGTGGACCGCCACCGGGCGGCGATCGTGGCCCAGGCCACACCCGCCGAACGGGCGACGGCCCTCGCTGCCGCGCTGACCAGGGAGGGTTACGCTGCGGCGACACGCCACGTCGGTGTGGGCGAGCAGCTGTGCCAGCACCACTGCCCGGTCGCCCACGTGGCGGCTGAGTTCCCCCAGCTGTGCGAGACCGAGACGGAGACGTTCGCGAACCTCCTCGGAACCCACGTGCAGCGCCTCGCGACGATTGCAAGCGGCCATGCCGTGTGCACGACGCACATCCCGAACGTTCAACGGATCCCAGATGATGGAGGGGAGCCCGCATGACTGCCGCTGCCGAGCAGCGCACGCCCACCACGGTGCAGTCTCCGCTCACGCAGGAAGAGACGATTGCGTCTCTCGGCAACTACGAGTTCGGCTGGTCCGACTCCGACGTTGCAGGCGCGAGCGCCCGCCGAGGCCTCAGCGAGGATGTCGTCCGCGACATCTCGGCGAAGAAGGACGAGCCCGAGTGGATGCTCGAGTACCGGTTGAAGGCGCTCAAGCTCTTCGACCTCAAGCCGATGCCGAACTGGGGCGCTGACCTCTCTGGGATCGACTTCGACTCGATCAAGTACTTCGTGCGGTCCACCGAGAAGCAGGCCACCTCCTGGGAGGAACTGCCCGAGGAGATCAAGAACACCTACGACCGCCTGGGCATCCCCGAGGCCGAGAAGCAGCGCCTCGTCGCCGGCGTCGCGGCCCAGTACGAGTCCGAGGTCGTCTACCACCAGATCCGCGAGGACCTGGAGCAGCAGGGTGTCCTCTTCCTCGACACCGACACGGCTCTGAAGGAGCAGCCCGAGCTCTTCCGGGAGTACTTCGGGTCCGTCATCCCCGCGGGTGACAACAAGTTCTCGGCGCTCAACGCCGCGACGTGGTCCGGCGGCTCGTTCATCTACGTGCCGAAGGGCGTGCACGTGGACATCCCGCTGCAGGCCTACTTCCGGATCAACACCGAGAACATGGGCCAGTTCGAGCGCACGCTGATCATCGTCGACGAGGGTGCCTACGTGCACTACGTCGAGGGTTGCACGGCGCCGATCTACTCCTCGGACTCGCTGCACTCGGCCGTCGTCGAGATCATCGTGAAGAAGGGCGGCCGCTGCCGCTACACGACGATCCAGAACTGGTCGAACAACGTCTACAACCTGGTCACCAAGCGCGCCAAGGCCGAAGAGGGCGCGACCATGGAGTGGGTCGACGGCAACATCGGCTCCAAGGTGACCATGAAGTACCCGGCCGTCTTCCTGATGGGCGAGCACGCCAAGGGCGAGGTCCTCTCGATCGCGTTCGCGGGCGAGGGCCAGCACCAGGACGCCGGCGCCAAGATGGTCCACATGGCACCGCACACCTCCTCGACCATCGTGTCGAAGTCGGTGGCGCGTGGCGGTGGCCGCACGTCGTACCGCGGCCTGGTCCAGGTCAACAAGCGGGCGCACCACTCGAAGTCCACGGTGAAGTGCGACGCGCTGCTGGTCGACACCATCAGCCGCTCGGACACCTACCCGTACGTCGACGTCCGCGAGGACGACGTGCAGATGGGTCACGAGGCCACGGTCTCGAAGGTCTCCGAGGACCAGCTGTTCTACCTGATGTCGCGCGGCCTGAACGAGGACGAGGCCATGGCGATGATCGTGCGCGGGTTCGTCGAGCCCATCGCGCGCGAGCTCCCCATGGAGTACGCCCTCGAGCTCAACCGCCTGATCGAACTGCAGATGGAAGGGGCCGTCGGCTGACATGGCCGCCCTGTCGACTCAACCTCACTCCCACGGAGCTGTCGTTCCCGTCTCCTCGCGCGCGGAGCACTTCACGTCCTACGACGTGGACGCGTTCGAGGTGCCGGGCGGCCGTGAGGAGATCTGGCGCTTCACGCCTCTCAAGCGTCTGGCCGGTCTGCACTCCGGCGCTGCGGCAACGGGGTCCGCTGCCGTCGAGGTGAACGCCGCTTCCGGTGTCACCGTCGAGACCGCGAGTCGTGACGACTCGCGGCTCGGCACCGCCGGCACCCCCGGTGACCGCGTCGCGGCGCAGGCGTACTCGTCCTTCGAGAACGCCACGATCGTGACGCTGCCGGGTGACGCGAAGTCCGAGCCGACCACCGTCACGGTGACCGGTCCCGGTGCGGGCGCCGTCGCCTACGGACACATCCAGATCAAGGCCTCGCAGTTCGCCGAGGGCACCGTGATCCTGGACTTCCGCGGCTCCGGCGCGTACGCGGACAACGTCGAGTTCCTCGTCGCGGACGGCGCGCACCTCACGGTGATCACCATCCACGACTGGGCCGACGACGCCGTGCACGTCTCGCAGCACCACGTGAAGCTCGGTCGCGACGCGACCATCAAGCACACCGTGGTCACGCTCGGCGGCGACGTCGTGCGCGTGACGCCGGTCGTGCAGTACGCGGGTCGCGGTGGCGACGCGGAGCTGTTCGGTCTGTACTTCGCGGACGCGGGCCAGCACCAGGAGCACCGGCCGTTCATCGACCACGGTCAGCCCAACTGCCGCAGCAACGTCGTCTACAAGGGCGCGCTGCAGGGCGAGGGCGCTCACGCGGTGTGGATCGGTGACGTGCTCATCCGCGCGGCCGCCGAGGGCACCGAGACGTTCGAGCTGAACCGGAACCTGATCCTGACCGACGGCGCGCGCGCCGACTCGGTGCCGAACCTGGAGATCGAGACCGGCGAGATCGAGGGCGCGGGCCACGCCAGCGCCACCGGCCGGTTCGACGACGAGCAGCTGTTCTACCTGCAGGCGCGCGGCATCCCGGAGGACCAGGCGCGGCGTCTCGTCGTGCGCGGCTTCTTCCAGGAGCTGATCGCGAAGATCACGGTCCCCGAGGTGCGCGAGCGCCTCGAGGCCGCCATCGAGGCAGAGCTCGAGGCGGTCGGCACGTGATCAGGGTGTGTGCACTGTCCTCACTGGACGACCGCAAGCCGTTCGCCGCCAACGTCGACGACGTCGACATCGTGTTGGTGCGCGACGGCGAGCGGGTGCACGCCCTCGCCGATCTGTGTTCGCACGCCGCGGTGTCGCTGAGCGAGGGCGAGGTCTCCCGCAAGGGGATCGAGTGCTGGTTGCACGGGTCGTGCTTCGACCTGGCGACCGGCCGGCCCTCGTCGCCGCCCGCCAGCGAACCGGTCGACGTCTACGCCGTCGACATCCGTGACGGCGACGTCTTCGTCGACGTCACCGCCACCACGAACTGACTTCCAGCCCAGCGCCAGCTTTCCATTGGCAACCAGGAGAACCGCAAGTCATGGCCACCCTTGAGATCAAGGACCTGCACGTCTCGGTCGTCAGCGAGGACGCTCCCAAGGAGATCCTCAAGGGCGTCGACCTGACGATCAAGGCCGGCGAGACGCACGCCATCATGGGCCCCAACGGCTCCGGCAAGTCCACGCTGTCCTACGCGATCGCCGGTCACCCGAAGTACACGATCACCTCGGGCACCGTCACGCTCGACGGTGAGGACGTCCTGGAGATGTCCGTCGACGAGCGCGCCCGCGCCGGCCTCTTCCTCGCCATGCAGTACCCGGTCGAGGTCCCCGGCGTCTCGATGTCGAACTTCCTGCGCACCGCCGCCACCGCCGTCCGCGGCGAGGCCCCGAACCTCCGCCACTGGGTGAAGGAGGTCAAGGGCGCGATGGCCGACCTCGACATCGACCCGGCGTTCGCCGAGCGTTCGGTGAACGAGGGCTTCTCCGGCGGTGAGAAGAAGCGCCACGAGATCCTGCAGCTGGGCCTGCTCCAGCCGAAGGTCGCGATCCTCGACGAGACCGACTCCGG
>NZ_DATLEC010000138.1:0-38609 GCF_035525475.1 Lentzea sp.
CCCCCCCCCACCACTCGGCCACCTCGGCCGGTCCGAGGGTCAGCACCGGCCGCGCCACCTCGACCATGTGGGCGGTCCGCTCGGCCGGGTAGTCGGGGTCGAGCGGCAGGTACGCCGCTCCGGCACGGACGATCGCCAGCAACGCGACGACCAGCTCGATCGACCGCGGCACCGCGACGGCGACCACGTCCTCCGGCCCGACGCCCCTGCTCGCGAGAGCACGGGCCAGGCGGTCGGCGTGAGCGTCGAGCTCGGCGTAGGTCAGCACCACGCCGTCGCACTCGACGGCGGGCACGTCCGGCGCCGAGCGCACAGCTCGGCCGACCGCGGACGACAGGTTCTGGAGATCGTCGAGCACGATGGCACCCCCTTGGCGTGTCGGGAAATCAGGACATCGAGGCGATGAGGCTGGCGGGCCGCAGGTCCGTCCAGTGCTCCTCCACGTACGCCAGGCAGGCCTCGCGGCCGTCCGGGCCGAACGTCGTGCTCCAGCCCTCGGGCACGGGGATGCGCTGCGGCCAGAGCGAGTGCTGGTTCTCCTCGTTGACCAGCACCAGGTACACGCCGTCGACGTCCTCGAACGGGTTGGTGGCCATGACTTGTCTCCTCTTCACCAGGGTCGGGTGTCGTGCAGGTGGGCGATGCGGTGCAGCGCGGCGAGCAGGCTCGCCGAGTCCGGCGCCGGGCCGGAGCGGTGCACGGCGGACCGTGCGATCGGCATGGCGCCGACGGACGACCACCGCAGCCGGCCGGTGTCGTCGATGTGGCTGCGGGCGTGGCCCGCGTTGTCGGGGTGCAGGCAGTACGGCACGTCGAGCAGGCCGCGCCGGAACGCGGCGAGCAGGGCCGTGCCGGGATCGGCTGACAGCTCGAGAACGGCCTCGACCAGCGCCGTCGCCTCGGCCAGCACACCGTTGTCCTCAGTGGACTCCTCGAACGCGACCTGTCCCGCCGCGGAGGCGGCGTGTTCCAGCGCGTCGACGTTCTCGGCGACGGTGGGGATGCGGTGCGCCTCGGCGACGGTCTTGACGATCAGCCGCCGGGCACCCGCACGGACGGCCAGCCTGGCCGCGTTGGCGAGCAGCAGCCGCGCACCGGTCGTCGTGCGGGGGAACACGCCCATGTAGGCGTAGACCACGACGTGCCAGTCCACATCGGACAGGAACCGGGCGGCGAGGGCGCGCAGGGCGTGGATCGCCTCGGCGTCCTGGTCGGCGTTGGTCTGCTGGGCGTAGCTCAGCGAGACGCTGCGCACGCCGTGGAAGCGGAAGAAGACCGCCTCCAGGACGCTGATCGCGACCAGCAGGCTCGGCGGGCACAGCTGGCCCATCATGCAGCCGCCGAAGGTCTCCAGGTGCCCGGAGAAGTTCCCGCACGCCTCGGACCAGTGCGCGACCGAGTCGCGCAACGGCCTGCGGCTGTAGGGAAGGCAGTAGGACACCGGCCCGCCCTCGGTGGCGTCCAGTCCAGCGGCGGCCAGTGCGCCGAAGATGGCGCGCGGGTCGGCGGACCCGTGCCGCACCTGCACGGGGAACCCCGGAACTCCGTCCAGCACGGCACGCGTCGTGGCCGGGTCGTGCGAGACGATCGGGTAGCCGTTGAGCCGGTCGCCGTCACGCAGTGCCGCCAACGCCGCCCGGTGGTCGCCGACCCTCGTGTAGCTGTCGACGGTGAGGGTGCCGACCGTGGTGGCGTCGGCGTTCCTGACCGCGAGCAGACCAGCCCGCATCTCCACCGGGGACGCCATGCCCATGCGGGGCTGCACGACCAGTCTGCCTTCGGCAGCGGCACGCGCCACCGCGTCCGCGAACCCGGTCATGACACCGTGCCCGCCGTGCGGCACAACACGTGCGTGGCGATGAAGTCCTGGAACCGGGTGATGGCCGTGTCGTCGTCGAAGACGTCGGCGAACCCCGCGGCCCGCAGTGCGTCGGCCTGAGCGGGTTCCGGGCCGCCGGTGCCGAGCTTGCCGCCGATCACCACGGGGATCGCGGCGAGCCGGGGCCGGCTGTGCAGCTCGGCGAGCGCTCGTGCCCCGTCCCGGTAGCCGTGGCCGTTGACGCTGCTGAGCACGACGAGATCGGGCTGCTCGGCCTCGCACTCGTCGGCGAGCAGCACCGGGGGCACGCACGCGCCGAGGTTGAGCACCCGGTACCCCGACTCCTCCAGCAGCAGCTGCAGGTAGACGAGGTTCCACGTGTGCGAGTCGGACGCGGTTCCGGACAGCAGGACCAGGTTGTTCATGTCACGTCAGGCTTTCTCTGTGGCGGTGGGCCGAGCCGGCGACACCGGTCGAGCCGGGGAACCAGACGTCCTCGGTGTCCAGCGCGGCGGGCGCGTACTTGCCCAGTGCGCTGGTCAGCAGCCGGACCTCGTAGGCGAGGCACTCGACGAGCCGGCGCAGACCGTGCTCGGCGTCGGTGTCCACCGCGGTCAGCGCGGCGCGGCCGAGTCCGACGGCGGTGGCGCCGAGTGCGAGCGCCTTGACCGCGCGCCCGCCCTCCCACATGCGGCCGGTGGCCAGCAGGCAGCCGGACGGCGTGCCGATCCGCCGCAGGCACTCGGCCAGCGGAAGGCCGACGTGGTCGAGGAACGCGTGCGGCGCCCACCCGGTGCCGCCCTCGGCGCCGTCCACGGTCACCGCGTCCGCGCCGGCCTCCCACGCGCACGCCGCCGCCCGCGCCACGTCACGGCCGGGGTGCAGCTTCACCCAGACCCGTGCCCGCGGGAAGTTGTTGCGCATGAACCGGATCTGCTGGCGCAGGATCTCGTCGGTGAACGTGCCGGGGCTGCCCGACCGCAGCACGCCGGGCCCGGACCACAGGTCGTCGAGGGCGAACTGCTCGGACACCCGCGCGGCCGTGGCGCGGTCGAGGACCGTCAGGCCGCCGAGCCCCGGCTTCGCGCCCTGGCCCACCTTGAGCTCGAACCCGAGCCGGCCGCTGGCGAGCAGCGGTTCGGCGGAGGGATCGCTGTAGACGAGGTTCCACACCTCGGCGTCCGCGTCCTCGGTGCTCTGCTGCACCACGACGCCACCGAGCTCCGGCCCGGCCTCGTCGAGGTAGGCGCGGACGCGGGCCAGCATCCCGGTGGTGGCGTCGGGCTCACGCCGGTAGCCGGTGACGGGGACGACGTTCTCGCCGATCACCATCGGGATGCCGAGGGCGCCCGCCTGCCTGCTGGCCGCGACCGAGACCTCGGAGCTGCCGATCCGCGTGGAACCGAAGGCGGACAGGAACACCGGCAGCGCCGAGGTGAAGCCGCCGACCCTCGTCGTCAGGTCCACATCGGACTGCAGCGGCTCGCGGCCGAGGTCGATCAGCTTCTCCAGCCGCAGCGGCATGAACACCGGCGGCACCAGCCTGGCCGTGTCGAGCTCGTCGGCAGAGGAGCCGGAACCGGACGGCGTTGCGCCGAACACCTCGTGGCCGTAGGACTCCACGGGCGGGAACGCTTCCGCCGCACCGCCCCTGGCTCGTGCCCGCACCTGCTCCTCGGGGAATCCTCCCGCCCTCACGGCGACACCTCGCCGGGCACCTTCGGGTAGGCGTTGACCTGCCACACCGCGTCCAGCCCGGTGAGGAAGCGGACGAGGCGCTCCAGGCCCATGCCGAACCCGGCGCTGTTCGGGATGCCCTCGCGCATGACGTCGAGGTACCAGCGGTACTTGGCCGGGTTCTCGCCCGTCTCGCGCATCCGCGTGACGATCGTGGCGTAGTCCGACTCGCGCTCGCTGCCGCTGACCAGCTCGCCGTAGCCCTCCGGCGCGAGCAGGTCGAAGTTGCGCAGCCGGCCCGGTTCGGTGGTGCTCTCCCGGTCGTAGAACCCGCGTGAGCCCTTCGGGTAGTCGGTGACGAAGAACGGGCGCTCCGCCTTCGAGGACAGCAGTTCCTCGCCGGTCCACTCGATCTCGGCGTCCGGGCTCTGCGGGTAGTCGAGCCGGTGCAGCGCCTCGACCGCCTGGCGGTGGCCGATCACGTCGAAGGGACCGGCCAGCAGCTCGGCGAACGCCAGCGGGTCGCGGCCGAGGAGCTCGAACTGGTCGGGCACCGTGGCCAGGGCGTGCTTCACGACGTGGGTCAGCAGCCGTTCGGCCACGCCCATCGCGTCGGCGCGGGTGCCGTGGGCGATCTCGACGTCGATCTGGTGGAACTCGGCGAGGTGGCGGCGGGTGTTGCACGTCTCGACCGGCTCGGCGCGGACGTTCGGAGCGATGTAGAAGATCTTGTCGAACGCCAGCAGCGACGCCTGCTTGTAGAGGATGCCGCTGGTCATGACCTTGTACTTGTGGCCGTAGTAGTCGACGTCGAGCTGCTTGGACCCCCGCGCTCCCGGATCGGTCACCGGACCGATCACCGGTGGGAGCAGCTCGACGAAACCCTCACCACGCAGGAAGGCCCGCGCGGCGCCGAGCACCTCCTGCTGGATGCGCATCGCGGCCCTGGTGGTGTCCGAGGCCAGGTGCCGTGCCAGTGGTGGCGGCAGCCGATCGGCGGCGGGCGCGATCGCGACACTCGTTGCGTGCTCCATGTTTTCTTTCCCCACCCTTGTCTTCAGTGATCGGAGATGTCAGAACCCGGACGGCGGAACGATCACGCGCCGCCAGCCGCCGGGGTCGGGCAGGACGCCGCGCTGCGTGTCGACCAGTGCCTGCCGCAGCTCGCGGGTCACCGGTCCCGCGGTGCCGTCGCCGATCACCCAGTCGCCGTCGCGGTCGCGGACGGTGCCGACCGGGGTCACCACGGCCGCCGTGCCGCAGGCGAAGACCTCCGTGATGAGGCCCGCCGCGCACTCCTCGCGCCACTGGTCCACCGAGATCCGCTCCTCGCGGGCCGTGTAGCCGAGCCGGTCCGCCAGCACGAGCAACGACTCGCGGGTGACGCCGGGCAGCAGCGTGCCGGTCAGTCCTGGCGTGACGACCTCGGTGCCGGAAGCGGTGCGGCGGACGAAGAACAGGTTCATCCCGCCCATCTCCTCGACCCACCGGCGCTCGGCGGCGTCGAGCCACACGACCTGCTGGCACCCCGCCTGGCGGGCGAGGTTCTGCGCGACGAACGACGGGCCGTAGTTCGCGGCGCACTTGACGTCGCCGGTGCCGCCCTCGACCGCGCGGCTGTGCTCGCGGCTGACCAGCACCGACACCGGCTCCAGGGCCTTGTCGCCGAAGAAGCCGCCCGCGACGAACGCCATGAGCAGGAACCGGTACTCGTCGGACGGGCGCAGCATCAGGTTCGGGTCCGTGGCGAACATCAGCGGCCGCAGGTAGAGGCTGATCGACTCCTCGTCGGGCAGTCCGGCGCCGTCGAGCAGCACGAGGTCGTCGAGGGCGGACAGGAAGTCCTCCACCGGCAGCTCCGGCATCGCGAGCCGGCGGGCGGAGCTCTGGAACCGCAGGGCGTTGCGGTCCGGGCGGAACACCGACACCGAGCCGTCGGGTCCCCGGTGGGCCTTGAGCCCCTCGAAGATCACCTGGGCGTAGTGCAGGCCGATCGTCGCCGGGTGCATCGGCAGCGCCTCCAGCGGGCCGACGCGGCGGTCGTGCCAGCCGTCGACGGCGTTCCAGCTCATGCTCACCATGTGGTCGGTGAACGCGTCGCCGTGACCGGGGCTGGTGGTGGAGGGCGAGGTCAGCTGCGTGGTCATCAGGAGTTCCTTTCGTCCGGGATCCGCAGGTCCCGCACGTGGGGGCGGGAGTAGGCGTAGAGGAGCAGCGCGAGGAAGCCGCCGGCGAACAGCAGTGCGGCGGCGCCGAGTCCGAGGACTTGGGCGAGGAGGCCGAAACCGACCATCGTGAGCGGCGTCAGCGCGTCGTCGGTGAGGGTGAGCACGGAGCCGACGCGGCCGATGTACTCCTCGTCGACGGAGGCCTGGAAGGCGCCGGACAGCATGGGTGAGGCGAGTCCCGCCACGACGCCGACCACGGTCATCCCGGCGAGCGTCGCGGCGTAGCCGGCGTTGCCGACGAGACCGAGTGACGCGGCCTGGAGGAACAGCAGGAGCACGGCGGCGCGCAGCGGTCGTTCCGGCCGCCACTTCAGGGCGATGAGCGTGCCGATCGCGGCGCCACCGCCCATCGCGGCGGTCAGCCACCCCAGGCCGACCCCGCCCCAGCCCCTGCCCACGGCGTGCAGCGCGAGGCCGACGGCGACCACCGGGCTGACGAAGACGTTGAGGCCGGACAACGTGATCACGAGGTCGCGGACCCTCGGCGTGTGCCGCAGGTAGGACAGCCCGTCGCGGATGTCGGCGCGGACCGTGCCGCCGGTGGAGCGGGCCAGCGGCCAGCGCGGCCGGACCGCGACGAGCACCGCGAGGACCACCGCGAACGACACGAGGTCGAGCAGCATCGCGCCGCCCAGTCCCCACGCCACCAGCACCAGGCCGCCCAGCGGCGCGCCGAGCACACCGGCCAGCCGGTCGAGCAGCTGCCGCAACGCCGACAGCCTGACCAGTTCCGTCCGGCGCACCAGCTGCCGGGGGAACGCGCCGGACGCGGGTCCGTAGAAGGCGTCGGCCACACCGAACAGCAGACCCACGACCATCAGCAGGCCGGCCGACACACCGGTCATGGCGAGCACGGTCAGCGCTCCCGCCAGCACGACGATCCGCGCCACGTCCGCGCCGATCATCATGCGGCGAGCGTCGAACCGGTCGGTCAGCGCTCCCCCGACGATCGTCAGCAGAGCACGCGGGATGGTCGCGCAGGCCAGGACCAGGCCGGCCAGCCCGGCGTTGCCGAGCTGCGCGGCGGTGAACGCGAGAGCGACGAACCAGATCTCGTCGCCGACCGCCGAGACGCCCGTGGCGAACGCCCAGCCCAGTGCGCGGCGGTCACGCCACAGGGTGCGCGGGGCCCCGGCCACGACACCGGGACCGTCCACCTGGGACACCCCGCTCACCGGAGCGCCCCGGAGGGGACGACCGGTCGATGACTTCTGGCGGACATCGTTCCTCCGAGACGTTTCTTCCGGACTTCCGGGAGCGGCACGGACACCAATCTCGGATATCGCGCTATCGCCGCGACATCACGGGGCAATCCACGTGGAGTCGACTACCGAAATCCCGCGACACCGGCCAGCACGGAAGCCTCTGAGCTGCACAGACGAGGCGGCTATCGCACACAGCACTGGAGCATCGCTGGAGATAGCGCGGGGATTGTCCGCGAGATAGGGAAGGGATTCCGGCGATGAATAGCGTTCTGGACGTCAGCAGGAAATAGCCGCGGAAATCCCCGCACAAACCGCAAGGAGAACGTCATGACGCACGCCGTCCTCACCCGGATCGCCACCACCGCCGCCGGTGCCGCGCTCGTGTTCGGTGTCGGCGCCGCGGTTCTCGACGCGGTCGTGCCGGCCGGGTCCGCGTCCATCGCGGCGGACAGCAACCCGTGGAACGCGGCGGACGACAGCAACCCGTGGAACGGGACTCAGGACAGCAACCCGTGGAACGGCGCGCAGGACAGCAACCCCTGGAACTGAAACAGCACCAGGGGCCGGAAGACGCGGACTAGCAGCCGGCGGTCAGCCCGGTGAGCGCCTGTTCGGCCGCCACCCTCTCCCGGTCCATCCCGCGGTCGCCGAAGATCTGCACCGCGTGCAGCACGAGCTCCGACGCCCGGCGCCCTTCCCCGAGACGGGCCAGCACCGGCGCCAGGTCCAGCCGGATCGCCGCCGCGCCGACGTGGTCCATGATCCGCTCCCGCGCCGCCAGGGCCTGCTCGAAGTGCGCCAGCGCCTCGCGGTCCCGACCGAGCGCCGCGTTGACCTCGCCGAGGTTGCGCAGCAGGTGCCCTTCCCCGATCACGTCACGGCTCTCGCGCACCATCTCCAGCACCCGTGCGAAGGTCCTGGCCGCCTCGTGGTGGTTCCCGGCCCGCACCTGGACCTGGCCGATGCGCCGCAGCGCGTGCGGAACGCCGCCGCGAAAGCCGGCGTCCTCGAAGATCCTGATCGCCTCGGACAGCTGCGCCGTGGCCTCGTCGGTCCGGCCCCGCCGGCACAGGACGTCCGTCTGGTGCGTCAGGACGATCCCCCTGCCGACCAGGTCGCCCGCGCGGTCGAGGTCGCGCATCGCGGCGGTGTAGAGGACGAGCGCCTGGTCGTCGTCACCCGCCCAGCGCGCGAGCAGCCCGAGGTCGCGGCGGCACAGCGCCAGGCCGCGCGGGTCGTCCAGGTCAAGGAACGTCGCCAGTGCCGCCGTCAACGCCTCGTGCGCGCGGGTCGTCTGGCCGCGGTTGATGTGCAACGTGCCCAACGAACTGAGCACCGCCGCCGTGCCGCGGACGTTCCCGGCCGCACGGGTGGCTTGCAGCGCCTTCTCGTGCGTCTTCTCCCAGTCGTCCAGGTAGCCGTGCGACTCGAACAGCGTCGCGGACGTGACGGCCAGGTCCCAGCACGCCTCGTCGAACCCGGCGTCGGCGGCCTGCGTGATCGCCGCGCACAGGTTCGCCTGCTCACCGTCGAGCCACTCCAGCGGGTCGGCGGTCACCTGCTGGACGTAGGTCGACGGCGGCGTCCAGCGCGGGGCGTCGCCGTGCAGCACGGCGTAGTCGCCGCCGTAGATGGCGCGGTGGGCCTGTTCCGCCAGGGCGAGCCAGCCGCCGAGGACGCGTTCCACCGCGTCCCGCCGCACGTCCGGCGGCACCTCCGCGTTCAGCTTCTCCAGCGCGAACAGCCGCACGATGTCCTGGTAGCGGTAGCGGAACTCACCGGTGCGCTCCACTGTGGACACGTCCAGCATCTGCACGTCCACCAACGGTTCCAACAGGTCTGACGGATACCGCGAGTCGTCGTCCAGCACGGCGCCCGCGACCCAGCCGGGCAGCTCCGGGCCCGTGGAGAGGCCGAGCAGGCCGAACAGGGTCCGCGACCGGCGGTCCATCCCGTTGTGCGTCAGCGAAAGGCTCGCGCGGATGGTCATCTCGCCGTGCGCCAGCTCGTCCAGCCGGTGCCGCTCGCTGGCCAGCCGGTGCACCATCGACGCGAGCGACCAGTGCGGCCGCGCCGCCAGCCGTGCCGCGATGATCCGCAACGCCAGCGGCAGCCCGCCGACGGTGCGCACGAGCGCCGCGGCGGCCTCGGGTTCCCGTCCGACGCGTTCGGCGCCGACGACCCGGCCCAGCAGCTCCAGCGACTGCGCCGGGGTGAACACCTCGACCTCGACCTGGCGCGCTCCCGGCACGCCGGTCAGCCGCGACCGGCTGGTCACCAGCACGGCGCACTGGTTGCTGCCCGGCAGCAGCGGGATCACCTGGCTCTCGGAGGACGCGTCGTCCAGCACCACGAGCGTCCTCCGCTCGGCCATCAGCGTCCGGTACATCTCCACGCGCTCGTCCACACCCATCGGGATCATCGAGCCCGGGATGCCCAGTGCCAGCAGGAACCTGCCGAGCACGTCGGCGGGGGCGGCCGGCTCCTCGCGCGTGCCGCGCAGGTCGCAGTAGAGCTGCCCGTCGGGGAACCGTTCGGCGATCCGGTGCCCGATGTGGGCGGCGACGGTCGTCTTGCCGCTGCCCGGTCTGCCGATGACCACCACCACGCCCACGGCTCTTCGGTCACCGCCGGAGAGCACGGCCTCGGCGGTGCGGATCAGGGCCTCGTTGCCGACGAAGTCGGCGGTGTCGGCGGGCAGCTGGCGCGGGCGTTCGAAGCTCGGCGCGGGCGCACCGGCGGGCGGGGCGGCCTCGGCCTGGCCACCGGCGACGTCCCCGGAGAGGATCGCCGACTCCAGCAACCGCAGCCGTTCCCCCGGTTCCAGGCCCAGTTCCTCGACGAGCAGGTGCCTGCCCGCCCGGTACACCTCCAGCGCCTCGGCCTGCCTGCCGCCGCGGTGCAGCGCGAGCATCAGCAGGGCCCGCGGCCGTTCGCGCATCGGGTGTTCGTGGACCAGGCGGGTGACCTCGCCGACGATCTGGTGGTGGCGGCCGAGCTCCAGCTCCAGCTCGAGGTAGTCCTCCGTGGCGGTCAGCAGGTCCTCGTCCAGCCGCAACGCGCGGCTGCGCAACGCGGGGTTGGACAGACCGCTCAGGCACGGCCCGCGCCACAGCGCCACGGCCGACCGCAGCAGGCCCGCGGCCTCGGCGGCGCGGCCTTCCTTCACCAGCACGCGGGCCTCGGCCAGCTTGCCGGCGAAGACGTGCATGTCGAGCGTGTTGCCGCCCAGCATGAGCTGGTAGCCGGGCATCCGCGTGATGATCGGCAGCGCGACGCCCGCGTCGCCCATCGTCTTGCGCAGGCGCGACACGCAGATCTGGACCTGGGTGCGCGCGGTGTCGGGCGGTCCCTGGTTCCACAGCGTGTCGACGATCTGATCTGTGCTGACGACCTGGTTGGCCTCCATCAACAACAGCGCGAGCACCACCTGCTGGCGGCCCGGCGTCACCGGCACCGGCCCTGACGGTCCCTCGACCTCGATCGGACCGAGGATCCGCAACACCGACCCACCCGTTTCGCGCAGCGCAGCGCCCACGTCCGCCGCCCCTCCCTGTACGTCCCCCCAGCGACCGACTGCGTCAATGTATGGAACGGAGAAGTTCTTGTATATCCGGCGAATGCTCGATCTCCCGCCATGCGGGACGGATTGCGCCGCGGAAGGCGCCGTGAAAGCGCCGTGATAGGCCTGGGTTATCGGCAGATGAAAGGGTGGGCATAGCATTCCGGACGCCCGAAGGAGTTCGCCATGACGTCAGACCGCCGGCGCGCGTCGCCCAGCGCGGCGACGCTGGCCGCGGGCGTGGACCACGTCCGGTTGTCCTACCTGTACCTGGACGCGGGCGACCTGGACGCGTACGCATCCCTGCTGCACGAGGACATGCAGGTGCGGCAGGCCGACGCGCCCACCGGCCGCGGCCGCGAGGCCGCGGTGCGCCTGGCGCGCACCAGGGGGAGGCACGAACTGTTCAAGGTGATCGCCGAAGGGCATTGCGTGGTGGCCGTCGGCCATTACCGCCCGCCCGGCCACGACACCCGCGAATTCGATTTCGCGGACTTCTTCACGCTCTCCGACGACTCCCTGCTGCTGAGCCGGCGGCGGTTCTACTACCTGCCGCCACCGGATTCGCAGTCCTGACAACGGGCGTCACGACTCGGTCTCCCGGCCGTCGTCGTGCACGGCGACCGCGTCGGTGCAGGCGATCAAGTCCTGCAACAACCGGTTCTGCCGCGTCTCGGAGAACGGCTCGAGCATCCGCTTCTCCACCGCGCGCACCGCGATGCTGGCGGCCCGCAGCTGCGTGCGCCCGGCACTCGTGAGCTCGCTGGGCAGCGCCCGCCCGTGCGAGGCGGTCGCGGGACGGGTGACCAGCCCGCGGTCCTGCAGCCCGCGCAGCACCAGGTTCATCGACTGGCGGGTGACGAAGACGGCTCTCGCGAGCTCCGCGTTGGACAACCCCGGCCGCTGCGAGAGCACTTCGAGGCACGAGTACTGCGGCACCGTCAGATCCAACGGACGCAGCG
The DNA here is from genome assembly GCF_035525475.1 of Lentzea sp. GTDB lineage: Bacteria > Actinomycetota > Actinomycetes > Mycobacteriales > Pseudonocardiaceae > Lentzea. The sequence continues at coordinate 11,454 of NZ_DATLEC010000138.1, forward strand.
CGGCGTCCATCGCGACACGCAACGCCGTCGCCGCCCGTTTCAACGCGTAGCCCACCGCCCTGTCCAGCGGACCGACCATGTCGCCTTGACCCATGTCAGCATCATGACATAGCGTCTCCTATGTCAACACATTGACATAGGAGACACGACATGACCGTGACCGGACCCGACTTCCTCGCACTGCAGGTGCGCGACCTCACCAGCGCGGCCGAGTTCTACGAGACCCGCCTCGGACTGCGCAGGCTGCCCGCCTCCCCGCCCGGCGCGGTGGTGTTCGACACCGCGCCGATCTCGTTCGCAGTGCGGGAACCCCTGCCGGGAGTGGACCTCGACGCCGCCCACCCGCGCCCAGGCCTGGGAGTGGCGCTGTGGCTGCACGCCGACGACGCGCAGGCCGTGCACGACGAATTGGCGAGCGCGAACGTTCCGATCGTCACGGCGCCGTTCGACGGACCGTTCGGGCGCACGTTCGCCTTCGCCGACCCGGACGGCTACGTGGTCACCATCCACGACAAGGCCTGAGCGGTCGTCGTGCTCAGCGTGGCGAAGCCCGGCGGACACGAGGTTTCCGGCGCTCCAGGAGCCAGTCGGTGAGCAGCAGCAGGAGCAGCGGACTGAGCCAGACCCCGATGCTCGTCGCGGTGTTGCGCATCAGCTCCTCGTTGCCGCCGAAGGCGATGTCCACCTGAGGCGTCAGCACGATCACCGCCGGGATGGTGATGACGCGGCTCAGCGCGATCGACATGGCCAGCGCGAAACTGCGTGACATCCACCGGCGGTGCTCGTCGTAGCGGCGCAGGCGAGCCATCCGCAGCCCGGCGACCGTGATCACCACCCACAGCGCCGACCCGACGAGGTTGGCCACCAGCACCGACGGCCCCGCCGAGGTGTGCCAGCCGATGTAGAGCCCGAGCAGCCCCGCGGGCAACGCGCCGGCGTAGACGTAGATCCGGCCGGTGATCCGGTGCCCGGTCCGGTGACGCGCGCGGAACGCCGGCCACACCTGGAAGCAGGCGGTCGACATGGCGACCGTGCCGAACAGGACGTGCGCGACCAGCAGCGGGTAGTAGAGGTCGTTGCCCTCCGGCGGGGTCAGGCGCGAGTAGGCGGGGTCGAAGGTCAGGTAGGGCGGCACCGAGAACGCCAGGAACGCGGCGACCACCAGCATCAACGGCACGATCCACGGGCGGCGCCACCAGCGGGTCTCCTGCCGTGGCGAAGCCGTGAGCGGGACGTTCGTGTTCGTCGTCGCGGTCATGCCAGTCCGTTCGCCGAAGAAACTCTGTATGTCATACGTAAAACGTACGGCATACCGAGTTTTAGGATGGCACCGGACCGACGGGCGGGATGGTTGATGACGACGCGAGACAGCGATGAACCGGACCTGCAGCGCAGCCTCACGCTGCTGTGGGCGGGACGACGTCGGGGCCGGCGTGGCCCTCGGTCCCAGCTCAGCGTGGAGCGGATCGCACAGGCGGCGGTGAAGGTCGCCGACGCCGACGGGCTGGAAGCGCTGTCCATGCAGCGGGTCGCCGCCGAGCTCGGCTACTCGACGATGTCGCTCTACAACCACGTCCCGAGCAAGGACCTGTTGCTGGAGGTGGCCGCCGACATCGGCGCGGGCGCTCCCCCCGACCTCGGCGACACCGGCGACGTCCGGCAGGCGGTCCGGCTCTGGGTCGCCGCCCTGTGGGCCGGGTTCCAGAGCCGCCCCTGGATGCTGCGCGTCCCGCTCGACCACGCACCGGTGGGCCCCAACCAGCTCGCCTGGCTGGACCGCCTGCTGCGCCCGCTGATGGCGGCGGGCCTGGCCGGTCGCGAGGCGCGGGCTGCGGCCCTGCACCTCACCGCGGTCGTGCGCGGCACCGCGCAGATCAGCATGAGCGTCGCCCATGAGCACAAGCGCGACGACGGAATCCCTCACGCCAACGCCGGCATCACGCATCTGGTCGCCGAGTTCCTCGACCCGGAGGACTATCCGGCGCTCACGGCGGTGCACGCCACCGAGGGCGAGACCGAGCCTGTCGACAGTGGGGCGTTGCCGTTCGAGCTCAGCTTCGGCGTGGACCGGTTCCTGGACGGGATCGAGGGCTGGGCCAGCCGCTAGTCGGCGCGAAGGCCGTTCGGGCGCACGTTCGCCTTCGCCGGCCCGGACGGCTGCGTGGTCACCTCGCGCGGCAGCACGTCGTGCTCAGCGGGACGAGTCCGGTACGTGACCCAGGGGCCCACCAGGCACGGGCTGAGGTCAGGCTGAGGCTGGACCGGCCAGCCGCACGGGCACATGGCCCAGCCGGTACCCCACGCTGTGCACGGTCGTCACGACCTCACGCCCCAGCTTGCGCCGCAGGTGGTACACATATGTGTCCACAATGGACTTGGCGTGCCGATCGGGGAAGACCAGCGCCTGCAGCCGCGCCCGGGACACCACGCGGCCGGGTTCGGCGCCGAGCACCGCGATCACCGCGCACTCCTGCACCGTCAGGCTGGTGCGGGTGCCGTCCTCGTGGATCACCAGACGGCGGGTCACGTCCACGCGGGCGGCGCCCAGGTGCACGGTTCCGGTGCGGTACGGGCTCCTGCGGTACAGGGCGCGGAGACGGGCGAGGAGCTCCTCCGACTCGGTCAGGTTGTCCACGCAGTCGTCGGCTCCCGCCTGCAGGCAGGCCACGCGGTCGCGGACGTCGCCGTCGGCCAGCATGATCACCGGCGTGAGGACCTGGGCCCGGCGCAGCTTCCTCATCAGTTCCAGGCCCCGGCCCGCCCTCAAGCCGCGGTCGAGGATGATCACGTCGAACTCCCTCGACAGGGCGCGGTCGAGGCCGCCGCGGGCGTCGGGCACTCGTTCCACCGCGTGATCGGCGGCGAGGAGGGTGTTGTCGAGTCTGGTGGCCACGCCGGGGTCATCGGTGATCAGCAGCACCCGGATCACCGTGCGCGGCCGGTCGAGCACTGGTGCACGGCTCGCGGATCCGCGCATGGAGGCCCCCTCCGTGTCGTTCTAATTTCAACTAGTAGCACGGTTGCGGAGGCCGCCACACCCCCAGGAGGCCGAACCGATCCAGGAGCGGGCTCAACAGGCTTCTGCTTCGACTGCCTTCGCAGGTAGCAGCCTTGCCAATTGGGACGCGAGCGGTGCGATCGGCGAATCCGGCAGCCAAAGGAGACGGGTTCTGCGCCAGAGCCCGGGATCGGTGAGCCTGACCAGGACGACGCCGGCGCCGGGCCGGTCCGGCGGGAGGGAGGCGACCGCGCGGCCCAGGCGGATCACCGTCTCCGCGCTCGCCCGATCGAGACCGCGGTGGCGCAGCCTGGGACTGAAACCGGTGCGGGAGCAGGCCTCCTGGAGGCTGCGCCACTCCTCCGGCGACTGCTCGGACGTGCTCGCCCAGATCTCGTCCGCGAGGTCCGCGAGCATCAGTCCGGCACGGCCGGCGAAGCGGTGCTGCGCGGACAGCGCCACGTGAAGCGGTTCACGGCCCAGGTCGTGGTCCAGGAACCCGCCCAGCCGCGGCCGGGGGCGGTGGGCGTGTTCGGCCAGCACGACGACGTCGAGCCTGCCCTCCTCGGCGGCGGCGAGCACCTCGTCGGGTTCGCCGCCCACCGAGATCTCCTGCTCGCTGCCGGGGAGCAACTCGGCCAGCGCCAGGGTGATGCGCGGCAGGTCGCGGCTGTCCGTCGCGCCGATGCGCAACGTCGTGCCGGGGGCGACGCCGTGCCCCAGCGCGCGGGTGCCCGCCACGAGCTCGTCGAAGCGGGCCAGGAGATCGCGGGCCTCGGCGATGAACCGCATGCCCAACGGGGTCGGCACCACACCCTCGGCCCTGCGCTCGAACAGGTCGGCGCCCAGGTCGTGCTCGATGCGCTTGAGCTGCGCGGTGACACCGGGCTGGGCGACACCGATCGCCAGCGCCGCCCGGCGGATGCCGCCCGCGTCGGCGACCGCCACCACGAGCGCGAGGTGCCGCAGAGTCAGCTCCATCGCCGTCCGATCCGGCGCAGTCCCACGGCCACCACGACGCACCCGGCGAGCGACACCGCGGTCGCCCACGCAGCGGTCACGTGCATGGCGTGCAGGTAAGCGCTGTCCGCGGCGACGGTGAGATCGGGCAGCGCGCGGGCGCCCTCGGCCGAACCGCGTGCCTGGTCGGCGTCCGCGGCCGGAAGACCGGTCAACGACGGCTCGATCGCCGTGCGGTACGACAGCGTCAGCACCGCACCGAGCACCGCGACACCGATCGTGCTGCCCAGCGGCCGGGACACGGAGGCCAGCCCCGCACCGGCGCCCACGCGATCCGGCGGCAGGCCGGAGATCAGGCCCGACGTCAGCGGCGCGAACGCCAGGCCGGTGCCGAACCCCTGGACGAACAGCAGGACGACGACCACCGCGATCGGCGTGTGCGCGTCGAAGAACAGGTACGCGGCATAGGTCGACGAAGCCGCGACGAGTCCGGTGAGGACAGTCGGACGCAGGCCGAACCGCTGCACAGCGGCGGAACACACGCGGTTGCCCGTGACGATGCCGACCGCCGCCGCGAACATCACGAACCCGGCCTCCCCCGGTGACAACCGGAGCACGCCCTGCAGGAAGAACGCGCAGTAGAACAGCTGCCCGGCGAGCCCGGCGAAGCTCAGCAGCAGCCCGAGGACTCCGCCGCCGAAGCCGTGGTGGAGCAACAACCGCACGTCGAACGCCGGATGCCGGGCGCGCAACTGGTGAACCACGAACGCCACGAGCAGCCCGACGCCCAGAACCAGGAACAGCAGGGCGGCCGCGGTGACCTCGCGTCCACACTGGACGATCCCGCCGACCAGCGCCGCCAGCCCGAGAGCGGACAACGCGGCACCGGGCAGGTCGAGCGGACGCACGTTCCCGGGCACCGGCAGCGCGGGGAGGAAGGCCGCGCAGAGCAGCAGAACCAGCACGACCGGCACGTTCACCAGGAACACGGCCGGCCACGAGAACCACGCCAGCAGCACTCCGCCGAGCACCGGCCCGACCGCGACGGCGACACCGGCGGCGGAGGACCACAGCGCCACCGCACGGGTCCGCCGCTCCGCCGGCAACCCGGCCGCGACCAGCGTCAACGTCGCGGGAGCGATCAGCCCGCCACCCGCTCCCATCAGCGCCCGCGCGGCGATCAGCACCACACCGCCGGCGGCGAGAGCCGCGGCGACCGACGCGGCACCGAGCAGGAGGAGGCCCGGCACCAGGGTCCTGGACGCGCCGAACCGGTCCGCGAGCGCTCCCCCGGTCAGCGTGGAGGCGGCAAACACCAGCGGGTAGGCGCTGACCGCCCACGCCAGTTCACCGGTGCCCGCGCCTATCCCGCGCACCGGGTCGGCGAGCACGTCCACGGCGATGTTCATGATCGTGCTGTCGGCGAGCACCAGCGTGTGCGCGACGAGCGCCACGGCCAGCATCAGCCTGCGCCGGGCGACCTCTGCGGCGACCCCGGTCACGACATGCGCTCCCGGCCGAGCGCGAACTGCAGGGTGTACCGCGCGACCCGTCCGCCCAGGTGCTCGGCCGTCGCGAGGTCCGAGTCGCGCATCGCGGCGGGCTTCTCGTCGAGGTTCGACTGGGCGGCCGCACCCAGGTGGAAGCCCAGCCTGTTCAGGTCTTCCGGACCACCCCTGGTGGAGTTCCAGCCGGGTTGCAGGCCCAGGCCCACCCACAGCATGCCGTGTTGCGCCGCAAAAGTGGCGAAATAGGACAAGGTGCTCGACTTGTCGCCCGCCATGGAGCCGGAGTTCGTGAAGCCCGCCGAGATCTTCCCGGTCCAGCGACCGGTGAACCAGCGACGACTGCTGGCCTCGGCGAATGCGTGAAAGGCGGCGGAAGCGGTCCCCATGTAGGTCGGTGCGCCGAACACGATCGCATCGGAGTCGTCCAACCGGTACCAGTCCTCGGGGGCTATTCGGCTGACGTCGATCGGATCGCAGAATGCCCCTGTTACAGCCTTGACACCGGCTTCCACGGCCTCGGCCATCCGCGCGGTGTGCCCGCGCCCACCGTGGTAGGCGATCGCCACACGGACTTCGGAGGTCACCGTTGCTCCTCTCGTCGCCGACTGCGTCCCGAATATGGCACAGCCACCTGAGAATCCAATCAAATACCCAGCTCGGCCAACCTGGCGATGTTCTCAAAAACTGATAACTCCCGAGTTATCCCCTGTTCGGTATTTGATTTGCGAAGATCAGCCCGAGCAGACTCCGACCATGTTCGAGCACATCTCGCCCGTGACGTGGAAGGAGGCTCGATGACCACCGACGGCAAAGCTCTGCGAATGCGCAGGCTTTCGCGCACGGGGGACGGGAAACACCTGTTCGTCCCGCTCGACCACAGCGTCTCGGACGGCCCGGTGAGCGACCGGTCGCACTGGGACGACCTGGTCCGCGCGATCGCGGGTGGCGGCGCCGACGCGCTCGTCGTGCACAAGGGCAGGGCGCGCACGCTGGACCCGTCGGCGCTCGGCGAGTGCGGGCTGGTCGTGCACCTGTCCGCCAGCACGGCGCACGCGGCGGACACCGACGCGAAAGTGCTCGTCGGCGACGTCGACGACGCGCTGCGACTCGGCGCGGACGCGGTGAGCGTGCACGTCAACGTCGGCTCGGACACCGAGAGCCGCCAGCTCGCCGACCTCGGCCTGGTCGCGGGCGCCTGCCAGCGCTGGGGCATCCCGCTGCTGGCGATGATCTACCCGCGCGGTCCGCGCATCGCCGACCCCCGCGACGTCACCCTGCTGTCCCACGCCGTGAACATCGCCGCCGACCTCGGCGCCGACCTGGTGAAGACCGCGGTGCCGGCGGACCCGGCGCGGATGTCCGAGGTCGTCGAGAGCTGCCCGCTGCCGGTGCTGTGCGCCGGTGGAGCGCCTGACGCCCGCGACCTCGAGGTGGCCGCCGCCGAGCTGATGGACGCCGGGTGCGCCGGTCTCGCGATCGGCCGCCGGATCTTCACCTCCGAGAACCCCGCGGTCACCGTCGCCAGGCTGGCCGCCGTGGTGCACGCCCAGAACCCCGCAGCGCTGTCCGAACCCCTCCTCACGACAGGTGTCGCATGAAACACGCTTGGGTCGACGTCCGGGCCGTTCCCGCCGAGCAGCTCGAAGCGGTGGTCGACGCCGCCATCCACGCCAAGGCCGAGGCCGTCGTCGCCGACGACGCCGCACTCCTCGCCAAGCTGCCGCCGACGGTGCTCGGTGTGCTCGTCGGCGACGGTGACGCGCCGGTCCGCGCGACGCGGATCGACGACGAGAACGAGCTGCCCGGTCTCGTCCGCGCCGGGGGAGCTGCCTGGGTGCACGTCCGCGACGACCGCACGTTGCAGCTCGCCTGCGCCGCGGCGGTCGGGCTGCCGTACACGATCGTCGAGTTCGCCGACCCCACCAAGATCCCGCTGGAGATCGTGCTGGCGGCGGCGGACAAGGCGCCGGGCCAGCTGATCACCGTGTGCGCCGACCTCGAGGAGGCGTCGATCGTCGTCGACGTGCTGGAGCGCGGCTCGGAGGGCGTCCTGCTCGCCCCGCGCACCGCCGACGACGTGTTCGCGCTGACCCGGATGCTGTCCGGCACGACCCCGGACCTGGAGCTCTCCACGCTGACCGTCGACCGGATCGAGCACCACGGCCTGGGCGACCGCGTCTGCGTCGACACCTGCTCGCACTTCCGCGAGGACGAGGGAATCCTCGTCGGCTCGTACTCGACCGGGTTCATCCTGTGCTGCAGCGAGACGCACCCGTTGCCCTACATGCCGACCCGCCCGTTCCGGGTCAACGCGGGCGCGCTGCACTCCTACGTGCTCGGGCCGGACAACCGCACCAACTACCTGTCCGAGCTGAGGTCCGGCAGCACCGTGCTCGCCGTCGACTCCGACGGCCGCACCCGCCGGGTCGTCGTCGGCCGCGCGAAGCTGGAGTCCCGGCCGCTGCTCACGATCACCGCGCACTCGGCGGACGGCGTCGTCGTCAGCCTGACCGTGCAGGACGACTGGCACGTGCGCGTGCTCGGCCCCGGCGCGAAGGTCCGCAACGTCACCGAGCTGCAGAACGGCGACGAGCTGCTCGGCTACCTCGCGACCGACCAGCGGCACGTCGGCATCCCCATCGGCGAGTTCTGCCGGGAGTCGTGATGACGACCTCGATGGGAGAGCTCATCGCCCGGCTGTTCGACGGCCATTCCGGCACGCTCCCCTACCTCGCGCACGGCACCGATGTCCGCACCCGCGGCGAGGTCCGCGAGATGGTCCACCGCGAGGCGGCGTTGTTCGCCGGCGCGGGCATCACCGAGGGCAGCACCGTGCTGCTGCAGGTGCCGCCGAGCTACACGCAGGTGCAGGCGGCGCTGGCGCTGTGGTCGCTGGGCGCCCAGGTCATGCTGGTCGACCACCGGTTCAAGTCCGCCGAGGTCGAGGCGGTGCGCGAGGTCGGCAGGCCGCAGTTCACCGTCCGCGGCGGGGTCGCCGGCGCCACCCCCGCGTTCACCGCGGAGTACGAGCTGGTCACCAGCCGGATCCGCGACGGCCTCCCGGCCGCGACGGCCCACCGGCTGGTGCAGTTCAGCTCGGGCTCCACCGGCACGCCCAAGATGATCGGCCGCACCCCGCGGGAGATCGCCGGCGAGATCGACCGGTTCGCGCGGATCGAGGGCATGCCGGTCACCGGGGAACGGGTGCTGCTGCTCAGCTCCACCGCGCACAGCTTCGGCCTGATCGCCGGTCTGTTCCACAGCCTCGCGCAGGGCGTCACGGCGGTGTTCGCGAGCAAGCTCACGGCCGGCGACCTGCTCGCGACGGCGGCGCGCCACGACGTGCACGTGTTCTTCGGGACGCCGTTCCACTACGCGCTGCTGTCGACCGCGCGGGAAATCCCGGCCCTGCCGTCGTTGCGCGCGGCGGTGAGCGGCGGCGAGATCATGGAACCGTCGGTGGCGGAGATGTTCGCGTCCCGGTTCGGCATCGGGCTCGGTGAGTCCTACGGCACCACCGAGACCGGCGTGATCACGATGGACGTCAGCGGCTTGCTGCGGCCGTCCGTCGGGCGCGCGTGTCCGGGCGTGGAGATGCGGGTGCACCACGGCGAGGTCGAGGTGCGCCTGCCCGAGTCGCCCTATCTCAGCGGAGGCGGCGACCGGTTCGTCGACGGCTGGCTGCGCGTGCGCGACCGGGCAGAGCTCGACGTCGACGGCTGCCTGCACCTGCACGGCCGCGGCGACTCGCTGGTGGTGGTCGGCGGGCTGAAGGTCGACCTCGGCGAGGTCGAGGCCGCGCTGCGCACCCACCCCGCCGTCACCGAGGCCGTGGCTGTCCACAGTGGAGCGATCCAGGCCTACGTCGTCGGTGGCACCACGGCGAGCGACCTGCTGACGTGGTGCGGCGAACGGCTCGCCGACTACAAGATCCCGCGGGAGATCCACGTGCTCCCCCGGCTGCCCCGCACTCCCAACGGCAAGCTCGTCCGCCGGCACGACGTGCTGCGTGCGGCCGTGCCCGCCTGATCCAGGCGCGAACACCGAAAGGCGACAACCGATGCAGACGACACTGGAGTCCGAAATCCGCGACTTCGTCCTCACCACGATCGTCGAGGACCTCGGGCAACCGCTGCCGGACGACACCGTCAGCGACCAGATCACGCTCGGCGCGACCGGCCTCGACCTCGACTCCCTCAGCCTGATCGAGCTGACCATGCGGCTGGAGCGCCGGTTCTCCGTGCAGTACCCCGACGACAGCATCGAGCCGGTCGGCGCGATGACGCTCGGCGAGCTCGTCGCGGACACCGTCGCCAGGGGCGCGAAGGCATGAGCGCACCGGTCTCGGCCGCGCAGGTGCGGGAGCTGCTGTCGGATCCGAAGATCTTCCCGAGCCTCCCGGACGTCGACACGGAGTTCGTCTTCGACTCGATGGGGCTGGTCTGGTTCCTGCACGTGCTCGAGATCCGGTGCGGGGTGCTCGCCGAGGCGTCCGAGGAGTGCTTCTCCGGCAACACCTCCGCGCGGCGCATCGCCGAGCACCTGAAGGAGTTGGCGACGCGATGAACGACGTGGTGGTGACCGGGTTCGGCGTGCGGACGGCGTTCGGGGACGGCGCGGACGCGCTGCGCTCCGGGGTGTTCGCCGGCCGTGCGGCGTTCGGGCCGATCGAGCGGTTCGGCACCGACGGCCTGCGCACCGGTGTCGCCGCGTGCGCTCCGGGTGCCCCGCGGTTGCGCACGGCGCTGACCGAGGTGGCCGACGCGGCGGTGGCGATGTCCGGTCTGCCGCCGGGCCGAGACACCGCCGTGCTGGCCGGGGTGGCGGGTGACTTCACCGCCGTGACCGCGTTCTGGGCCTCCGGTGCCACCGAGCACGTGGAGGACAGCGCTGCCCGCACGTTCGCCGACGTCCTCGCCGAACGGCTGGGTGCTCGCGGGCCGCGGACGACGTTCACCACCGCGTGCGTGGCGTCGGCGAACGCGATCGTCCACGGCTGCCGGCTGATCTCCGCCGGTGTCGTGGACAGCGCCGTGTGCGCCGGCGGGTACCTGGTCGAGCCGGAGAACCAGTCGAAGTTCGACTCCGGCCGCGCGCTGTCCCGCGACGGCTCGATCCGGCCGTTCAGCGAAGGCCGGTCCGGGCTGCTGCTCGGGGACGGCGTCGCGGCGGTCGTGCTGGAGTCGCGGAGCCACGCGGTGCGAAGAGGCGCGAACGTGCTGGCGCGCGTACCGGGGTGGGGTGTCGCGGCGGACGCCCACCACATCGCCCGGCCGCACCCGGAAGCCCGTGGCCTGGTGCTGGCGGCGACGGCGGCACTGGGCAAGGGCGGTCCGGTCGGCTACGTCAACGCGCACGGCACCGGCACGCAGCACAACGACAGCGCGGAAACCGCCGGTCTGCACACGCTCTTCGGCGCCGACGCCGCTTCGATCCCGGTGAGTTCGACGAAGAGCACCACCGGGCACATGCTCGAAGGCGCGGGCGCGGTGGAGTTCGTCGTGACGCTGCTGGCTCTGCTCGACCAGACCGTGCCGCCGACAGCGGGGTTCACCGGCCGGGACCCGGCGTGCGACCTCGACTACGTGCCGAACGACGCGCGGGCGGCCCGGCTGCGGCGGGCGCTGACCCTGAACGCGGCGTTCGGCGGCGCCAACACCGCGATCGTGCTGGAGCTGCCGTGAAGATCTTCGCCACAGCCGTCGGCGACACCGCGACGGCTCCCCAGGTGACCGGGTTCATCGAATCGCCGTTCAACCCGCTGGCGCACCAGGTCGCCGAGCAGCTGCTGTCCGGTGTGGATGGTGCGCGGGCCGCGCTCGTGCTCGCCAGCGAGCTCGGCGACAGCGTCACCACGGACCTGTCCAGCAGGCTGCTCACCGAGGGCAAACCCGCCAACGCGCTGCTGTTCATGCAGGCCACCGCGAACGCGATCCTCGGCCGGATCAGCATCGAGCACGACATCACCGGACCGCTGCTGTCGCTCTCGCCGGGCGAGCACCCCGGCAGCGGGCCGCTCGACGTGGCCGAGCTGCTGCTCGAGGACGGACTGGACCGCGTGCTCGTCATCGGCGTCGAGCTCGCCGGAACTCCGCGCACCGACGCCGTGCACCGGCTGCGCGGTACCGAACCGCGGGTCACCGACCTCGCGGCGGGCCTGCTCGTCGGGCCCGGAGACGGCCTGCCCAAGCCCTATCCCCCCGGCGTCGCCGGGCTGCACGCCCTGGCCGCCACCACGACCGCTCAAGGAGAACGACGGTGATCACGAAGGCCGAACGCGCCCGGATCTTCGCCGACACCACGCTCGGCGCGGGCAACGTCCTGCACCGCGTGGTCGCCTACGGCCGCTCGCTCGACGACGAGGCGGTGTGGACCGATGACACGTGGACCGCGCCAGACGGCACCCGGCCGAAGATCCTCACCCTGGGCGCATTGCACGACGCCGTGAAGGAGTACGCGTCGTGGTACCACGCCCAGGGCGTGCGGCCGCGCGACCCGGTGGCGGTCCACACGTTCTCCAGCACCGAGTTCGCGGTCAACTTCCTCGCGCTGACCTCGCTCGGCGCGATCCCGTCGTTCGTCAACGGCAACCTGCGGCCGGAGATCGCCCGCGAGTACGTGCGCCGCCAAGGCGCCGTCGGCGTGCTCACCGACGACGCGCACCGCGACGTCTTCGCCGGGCATCTCGACGAGCTGGGCCTGGGCTTCGGGGTGACCGCCGCCGACGTGCACGGCGACGGCGAGCTGCCGGAGGTGTTCCCCTACCGCCACGACCCGACGGACCCGATCATCATCTCGCACTCCTCCGGCACGACGGGCATGCCGAAAGCCGTGCCGCACACGCACCAGACGCTGCTCTACGCCCAGTTGCACCGGCTCCGCTTGTCGACGGGCAACTCGATGGGACGGCTGCTGGTCGCGTTGCCGGGCTCCCACAACGCCTCGATCTCGGTGCTGCTGTTCGGCCTGCTGCTGCGCTCGCCGGTCTACCTGCAGTCCAGCCAGCGCGGCGCGGACGTGCTCGACGCGGCGGAGAAGTTCAAGCCCACCAACATCTTCGGGTTCGCCGGCACGTACGGCGAAATGGCGGCGCACGACCTGTCGAAGCGTGACCTGTCCTCCGTGGAGGGCTGGTACAACACCGGTGACGCCGCCCACGAGGCGCACGTCCGGGCGTTGGTCGCGCAGGGCAGCCACGAGTGGATCGACGAGAACTTCCAGCGCGTCCGCAGGCCCGGATCGGTGTTCACCGACGGCCTGGGCTCGTCCGAGACCGGCTACTCGATCTTCCACAACGGCCACCGGCCCGGCAGCGCCTCCTACGGCCGGTGCATCGGCAAGCCCATGAGCTTCGCCGAGGCCGCGGTGCTGTCCGAGGACGGGAACCCGCTGCCTCCCGGAGAGATCGGCAGGCTCGGGGTCAAGTCGCCGACGCTGACGCCGGGCTACTGGAACGACTCGCTGACGTTCCACCGGTTGCGGCTCGGCGGCTACTGGCTCACCGGCGACCTGTCGACGCAGGACGAGGACGGCAACTTCTACCACCTCGACCGCGCGCCGGACGCGATCCGCACCGAGCACGGGCTCGTGCTCAGCACCCGCACGGAAGAGCTGCTGCTGCGCGAGATCCCGGAGCTCGCGGACTGCACGGTCGTGGCCGTGGCGCCTGAGGGCGTGCGGGCCGACTGGGACGGCGACGGTGTCGGCGAGGCGTACGTGTTGTTGCAGACCACCGGTTCGCGTTCCGAGGACGAGTGGACCTCGCACGTCAACGAAGTGCTGGCCAAGGCCGGCTTCCCGGAGTTGACGCGCGCGCTCGTGGTGGATGCGGCTGAGGTCACCAAGGGCGCCACCGGCAAGGTCCTCAAGAGGGAGCTGCGCGAGCGGTTCCGCGCACGGCTGGCAGGGCGGGCATGACGGAGATGTCGCCGCAGCTGCGGGCGATGGAGGCGTACCGGGCGTGGTGGCTGCACGACGCCCGGTGGTACCAGGGCGTGGCGAAGCGGTTCGGCCACGAGGTCGCGAACGAGATCAACGCCGAGGCGCTGAGGTTCGTGGCGGAGAACATCGGCCGCAAGGTCGCGAAGCGCACCCGTCATGCGGGTGACGACATCAAGGGCCTGCGGGAGCGGTACGAGGCGTGCGCGGAGGCGATGTTCCCGTCCGAGCTGCGCGACGGTGACGTGGACGTGGTCGAGGACGACCTGATCGAGCTCACGATGCGGCGCAACTTCGCCGTGACGATGGTGCGGATGGCCGGGTCGCTGGAGGGCTACGAGTGCCCGTGCACCGACATCCACGCCGGGTGGTCGGCCGGGCTCGGCGTCGAGTTGACCGAGAACCGCGCTACGGACTGCCTGCGGCACGGCGACCCCGCGTGCCGCCTGCTGATGCGCGTCCGCGACGTACCGGAGGAGTGAGCCGTGCGAGTGCTGGTGGCCGGGGCGACCGGTGTCCTCGGCCGGGCGCTGCTGCCGCTGTTGCGGGAGCGCGGCCACGAGGTCGTGCCGTTGGGGGTGGACCTGCTGGACCGGACGGCGGTGGTGAGCGCAGTCCGGTCGGTGTCACCGGACGTGGTGGTGCACCAGGCTTCCGCGCTGCGCCACCCGCGGGCGTTCGAGCAGACGGCCCGGCTGCGCGCGGAGGGCACGGCCGGTCTGCTGGCGGCCGGGGTGGGGCGTCTCGTGGCGCACAGCATCGCGTTCGCCACCGCGCCGGAAGGTCCTGCCGTGCTCGGTGAGGACGCGCCGCTGTACCTGGACGCACCGGATCCCGGCTGGGCGACGACGACCCGAGCCGTTGCCGCACTGGAGAGTTCGGTGGCGCAGGCCGCCGGAACCGTGCTGCGCCTGGGCACGCTGTACGGCCCCGGCACGCAGTACGCCGCCGACGGCGCGGTCGGTTCGGCGCTTGCCCGCGGCCGCTACCGCCAACCCGCGGGCGCTGACGGCGTCACGTCGTTCGTCCACGTCGAGGACGCGGCACGGGCGACCGCACTGGCCATCGAATCCGAAGTCCCGGGCACGTTCAACATCACTGACGACTCGCCGGCCCTCGGCTCGGAGTGGTTGCCGGGATGGGCGGGGCTGCTCGGCGGCCCGGTGCCGCGCACGATCCCGGCGGACATCGCTTCGCGGTTGCTCGGCTGGTTCCCCACCTACCAGCTGACCCGGCTGCGCGGGGCGTCGAACGAACGCGCCCGGCAGGCGCTGGGCTGGAAACCGCGCTTCCCGGACTGGCAGGCGGGAAACCGGCACTGACCCTCGTCCGGCCTCGCGCGCGGGCAACACGCCTTCCACATCGTCAACCGCAGGTCCGGACGTCCACCTCACCGCCGGGTTGCTCGGACGAGACAGGTGGCACCCTTTCACTACTTCACTAGTGAAAGGTGCTAGCTTGGGCCGCAGCCGATGACGGAAGGAGACGGCCGTGACGATGGGAAGGCCGCCGGAACACGCGCCCCCGGTGCGCGCCGAAGGCGTGGGGAAGAAGTACCGCAGGGGGTGGGCGCTGCGGGAGACGTCGCTGGTGATCCCGCCGAACCGGGTCGTGGCCCTCGTCGGCCCGAACGGCGCGGGCAAGAGCACGCTGATGGGCCTGGTCACCGGCCTGCTGCGCCCGACGACCGGTGCGATCACCGTCTTCGGCGACCGCCCGACAGGCAAGGGGCTACACCCCGCGGTGTCCTACCTGGCCCAGCAGAAGCCGCTGTACCAGCAGTTCACCGTCGCCGAGACGCTGACGTTCGGGGCGCGGACCAACCCGACCTGGGACCGGGGGTACGCCGAGCACCTGATCGGGCAGGCGGGGGTGCCGATGCACGCGAAGGTCGGCACGCTGTCCGGCGGGCAGCGCACCCGCGTCTCCCTGGCGCTGGCGCTGGGCAAGCGCCCGAGGTTGCTGCTGCTCGACGAGCCGCTGGCCGACCTGGACCCGCTGGCCCGCGAGACCGTGCTGCGCGCGCTGCTCACCGAAGCGCGCACCCAGGGCATCACCGTCGTGTTGTCCTCGCACGTGCTGGCGGAGCTGGAAGGCGTGTGCGACCACCTCGTCCTGCTCCACGGAGGACGGATCCTGCTGGCCGGTGACGTCGCCCGGCTCAGCGCGGGCGGCACGCCGCTCGGCGAACTGGCCCTCCACCACATGCGTGCGGCGGCGGCGCGGGAGGAAGCGGCATGATCTGGGCTTCGTGGCGGCAGCAGCGCCTGCACCTGATCACCCTGCTCGGCGTGCTGGTCGTCGGCACGGGTGTCATCGCCCTGCTGCGGTCGAGCATGGTCGGCGACCTCACCTCCGCGGGCCTCACCCAGTGCGTGGCGCAGGGCGACGACTGCGCGGTGCCGGGCGAGGTGGTCAAGGCCTTCAGGGAGGCGTGGGGGAACCCGCTCGACATCGGCCGGCTCGTGATCACCTGCGCTCCTGCCCTGATCGGCGTCTTCATCGGCGCCCCTCTTTTCGCCAGGGAGCTCGAACAGGGCACCCACGTGCTGGCCTTCACCCAGTCGGTGAGCCGCACCCGGTGGATGTTCAGCAAGCTGGCCATCGCCCTGCTGCCCGCGCTGGTCGTGCTGGTGGCGCTGCAGTCCGCGGTCACCTGGTGGATCTCCGCGGCCGGTCAGCTGGGTCCGCGGATGAACGGTCCGTTCAACACCTTGACCTTCGGCATCGAGCACGTCTCACCGGTCGGCTACGCGCTGTTCGCCTTCGCCCTCGGCACGTTCCTCGGCGTGGTGTCCCGCCGCACCCTGGTGGCGATGACGGCGGGACTCGGCGCGTTCGTCGTCGTGCGCTTCGCGTTGTCCGGGCTGGTGGACCGACTGGTTCCCGCCCAGCGCCTGGAGGTCGCGCCCGGCGAGCAGCTGACCGTGCACGAGGACGGCAGCCTGGTGATCGACTACGGCTGGCTCGACAACGCGGGCCAACCGGTCGCCGAGGCCAAGGCCGGCGCCCTGGTCCAGGCCTGCAAGACGACACCGGCGGGAACGCCGAACACGCAGGAGGGCTACCTCGCCTGCCTCCCGCAGTCCGGTCTCCCCCAGCGCTTCGCGGTCTTCGTCCCGCCGAGCCAGGCCTGGCAGGTGCACCTCGTCGACCTGGCGATCTTCGGCGGCCTCGCGCTCCTGCTGCTGGCCGGCACCGCCTGGGCGCTGCGGCGGCAGAGCTGAGCACGGTGGGGACCCCGGAGCACCTATGCTGACCGATGTGATCGAGTTCCGGATCGACCGGCGCTCGGGGGTCTCCACCTACGTGCAGATCGTCCAGCAGGTCAAGCAAGCCATGCGACTGGGACTGCTGAACCCCGGCGACCGCCTGCCCACCGCGCGCGAGGTGGTGGAGGCGACCGCCGTCAATCCCAACACCGTGCTCAAGGCGTACCGCGAACTCGAACGCGAAGGGCTGGCGGAAGGCCGCCGCGGCCTGGGCACCTTCGTGACCAAGTCGCTGTCCTCCGAGGCGACCTCCGGTGACGACGCGCCGCTGCGGCAGGAACTCGGCCGCTGGATGGGCCACGCCCGCGAGGGCGGCCTGGTCGTGGAGGACGTCGACGCGCTCTACTCCGCGGTCCGCGACGAGCACTACCCCGCCGAGGAACGATCATGACCCCCTTGACCGCCACCGCCGTGGGCAAGCGGTACCGCAGCCGCTGGGCGGTCCGCGACTGCGGCTTCACCGTCCCCGAGGGCAAGGTGGTCGCCCTCGTCGGCCCGAACGGCGCCGGCAAGAGCACCCTGCTGCGCATGGCCGCGGGCCTCGTCCGCCCGACGACCGGTGACCTGAGCGTCTTCGGCACACCCGTGCGCGGCCGCATCCACCCCGACGTCTCGTTCCTGGCGCAGAACCGGCCGCTCTACCGCGACCTCACGGTCCGCGAACTGGAACGCGTCTGCGCGGCGATGAACGACCGCTGGTCGGGCGACCGGGTCCGCGAGGTCCTCGGACTGCTGGCCGGCGTCGACACCGGTGCGAAGGTCGGCACCCTGTCCGCGGGCGCCCTGACCCAGGTGGCCATCGCGATGGCGCTGGGACGGCTCCCCCGCCTGCTGCTCCTGGACGAACCGCTGTCCGACCTGGACCCGCTGGCCCGCGACGAGACGTTGCGGATCATCATGACCGAGGTCGCCGACCGCGGCACGACGGTGGTGATGTCCTCGCACCTGCTCACCGACCTGCGCGAGGTGTGCGACCACCTCCTGCTGGTCGACGAGGGCCGGGTCCAGGTCGACGGCGACATCGAGGAAGTCCTCGCACAGCACCGGATCCTGTCCGGCCCCGTCGCGGACGAGTCCGCTGTGGACGGAACGCTCGTCAGCGCGACCCGCACCCAGCGCCAGTCCACCCTGCTGCTGCGCGACGCCGGACCGGCGCCGCGGGGCTGGGCGGAGGCGGAACCCGACCTGGAGTCGCTGGTGATGGGCTACCTGAGGGCGTCGCGCGAACGCCGGACCTCGGCCCGGCACGGATAGCGCGGCGCTCACAAGCTGCGTGAGGACGTTGCACGGTAAGGCATCCGTCCCAAGGTTTTACTTCGGTCAACACTGAAGTAATTGTTTCAAGCGAGCTGAACTACCGGCCCGGAAACCGTCAGGCCGGGTAGGCGTGCGTCTCGGTCGCCTTCACCGCCGCCCACAGCTCGTCACCGGGCCGCAGCCGCAGGTCCGCGAGCGTCGCCGTGGTGATGTCCGCGAGCACGTTCGGCGCGCCGTCGAGCCGGACGCGGGTGGTGTGGGCGTGCTGTTCGATCGCGGCGACGGTGACGGGCCAGGTGTTGCGCGGGCTGCCGGACGGCCTGTCCGGGTGCAGGCTCACCGCGGTCGGTGGGAACACGACGTGCACCGGGCCGGTGACCGGTGCCGGGATGGTGAGACCGCCGCCGCCCTCCAGGGCGACCGAGGTGCCGGTGGCGGTGCCGCGGTAGAAGTTCAGGCCGACGAGGTTCGCGACGTAGCCGGTGCGCGGTTGCCTGGCCACCTCGGACGGCGAGCCCTGCTGGACGGCGCGGCCGTTCTCCAGGATCACCAGCCGGTCGGCGAGCACCATGGCGTCCAACGGGTCGTGCGTGACCAGCAGGGTGTGGCCGTCGAAGTCCGCGAGGTGCCGGCCGAGCTCGGACCGCACCTGCAGGCGGGTGCTCGCGTCCAGGGCGGCGAGGGGTTCGTCCAGCAGGAGCAGGCTCGGCCCGGTGGCCAGGGCGCGGGCCAGCGCGACTCGTTGGGCCTGACCTCCTGACAGGGAACGAGGTTTCGCCTGTGCGTGGTCGGCCAGACCGACCCGGTCCAGCCACCTGGCGGCCTCGGCGCGTGCCTCGCCGCGACGGGTGCCGCGGGCACGCAGCCCGAACGCCACGTTCTCCAGCGCCGACATGTGCGCGAAGAGCAGGTAGTCCTGGAACACGACGCCGATCGGACGCTTCTCGGCCGGCACGAAGTCGTCCGCTCCGTCCCAAGTGGACTCGCCGACGGCGATGTGCCCGGACGTCAACGGGAGCAGCCCCGCCAGGGTGCGCAGCGCGGTGGACTTGCCCGCGCCGTTCGGGCCGAGCAGCGCGACGACCTCGCCCGGCGCGATGGTCACGTCGAGGTCGAGGGTGAAGCTCCCGCGCGTGACGCGCAGTTCCGCGTTCAACGTCATGTCGGACCGCTGATCCACCGGTCGCGCAGACCGGCCAGCACGCCCACCGACACCAGCAGCAGCACGACGCTCAGCACGATCGCCGCGTCCGGATCCGTCTCCAGGGCGAGGTAGACCGCCAGCGGCATGGTCGTCGTCTCACCGGGGAAGTTGCCGGCGAACGTGATCGTGGCGCCGAACTCCCCCAGCGCCCTGGCCCAGCACAGGACGCCGCCCGCCACGACGCCCGGCAGCACCGACGGCAGCGTCACCCGCCGGAACGTCAGCCAGCGCGACGCCCCGAGCGTGGCCGCGGCCTCCTCGAAGCGGGGATCGGCCGCGCGCAACGCGCCCTCGACCGAGATCACCAGGAACGGCATGGCCACGAACGCCTCGGCCACCACCACACCGGCCGTGGTGAAGGGCAACGAGACACCGAACCACGCGTCCAGGTGCTGCCCGATCAGCCCGCGCCTGCCGAGCACCAGCAGCAGCGCCACACCGCCCACCACGGGCGGCAACACCAACGGCACCGTCACGAGAGCCCGGAGAAGACCCCTGCCGGGCAAGCCGGATCTCGCCAGCAACCAGGCGAGCGGGATCCCGAGCAGCAGGCACAGCACGGTGGCCAGCGAGGCGCAGATCAGCGAAAGCCTCAGCGCCTCACCGACCTCGGCGCTGAGGAGCTGACCGGGCAGACTCCCCCACGGCGCCTTGACCAGCAGTCCCGCCAACGGCACCAGCAGGAACGCGAGGCCGACGAAGGCGGGAAGGGCGAGGACAACGGGAAGCCGTCCGCGGCCGCGATGACGTGTCACGGGCTGACGAAGCCCGCCGCGCTCAGCACCGCGCGCCCCTCGTCCGACAGCACGAACGCGACGAAAGCCTTGGCGGTGGCCGCGTTCCGCGCCTTCGCGACCGGTGCGATCGGGTAGTCGTTGACGGCTTGGCCGGCCTCGGCGAAGTCGATGCCCTCGATCTTGCTCCCGGCGGCCTTGACGTCCGTCTTGTAGACGAGCGCGCCGTCGACCTCGCCGAGCGAGACCTTGGTGAGCACGGCCTTGACGTCCTGTTCCAGCGTGTCCGGCCGAGGCGTCACCTTGGCTGCCTCGAAGACCTTCTTCGCCGCCGCGCCGCACGGCACCTGCTCCGCGCACAGGGCGATCTTCTTGTCCGCCACCGCGAAGTCCGGCAGCCCTGCGATCCTGCCGGGGTTGCCCTTCGGCACGGCGATCGCGAGCTCGTTCCTGGCGAACGTGGTGGGCGTGTCCGTGATCGTCCCGGTGTCGGTGGCCTGCTTCATGTTCGCCGGCGCGGCCGAGGCGAACACGTCGGCGGGCGCGCCCTGGTTGAGCTGCTGCGCGAGCGCGGAGCTGCCGGCGAAGTTGAACTCGACCTTCGTACCGGGGTGGGCGGCCTCGAAGTCCTCGCCGAGCTGCGTGAAGGTCTCGGTGAGCGACGCCGCGGCGAACACGGTGATGTCACCGGTGACGCCCGACGCGGGCGTCGGCGCGCTGGAGCCGCACCCCGCGAGCGCCAGCACGGCCGCCATGACGACACCGTGCACGATCCCGGACACCGCTCAGGCCTCCGGGATCTCGACGACGACGTTGGTCGACTTGATCGACGCGACCGCGACGCTGCCGACCTCGAGCCCGAGCTCGTCGGCGGCCTCGCGACTCATCAGCGACACGATGCGGAACGGCCCCGCCTGCATCTCGACCTGCGCCATCACGCCGTCCTTGAGGACGCGGGTGACGATCCCCCGCATCCGGTTGCGGGCGGACGCGGCGACGGTGACGCCGGGCTCGGACGTCTCGGTCATCCGCTGCGCGAACGCGGCGAGCTCCTTGCCGTCGATGGCCTTGCGCCCGTTGTCGAGCGTCGTCGCCACCAGGCGCCCGTTGTCGATCCACCGCCGCACGGTGTCATCGCTGACTCCGAGCATCGCGGCCGCTTCGCTGATCCGCAGATTCGGCACGAGGACATCATAGGTTCCGCTTTTGCGGAAGCAAGTCGACGTTGACCGGGCGTCGGCACCAGACCGGCGCCCGGTCCGGCCGCTAGTTGCCGAAGCCGGCGAACAGGACGCCGGCCAGCCCGAGCCCGACCAGCAGGTTGAACACCGTCGCGCTGGCGAACACCCCGATCGGCTTCCAGCCGGCCTCGCGCAGCGGCGCCACCCGGAACTCCAGCCCGATCGAGACGAACGCGAGGATCAGGAACAGCGTGCGCAGGTCGTTGACCGTCGTGATCACCGACTTGTCGCCGCCGGACTCCAGGAACACCGTCGCGACGACCGATGCGGCCAGGAACCCGAGCACGAACTTGGGGAAGCGCTCCCACAACGCCCGGCCGCTGACCTTCGCGTCGCCGGTCCGCTCGACCTTCAGCGCGAAGTAGGCCGTCAACGCCACCGCGACCACGCCGAGCAACGCGTTCTGCGTCGTCTTGACGATCGTCGCGATCTGCAACGCCTCCTCGCCGACCAGCGCGCCTGCCGCGCTCACGGCCGCCGTCGTGTCGATGTTGCCGCCGATCCACGCCCCCGCGACCGCCGTGGGCAGCCCGAAGGCGTCCACCAGCAGCGGGAGCACGAAGATCGACGGCAGCGCGAAGATGATGACCAGGCTCGCGGTGTACGCGAGCTGCTCGCGCTTGGCCTGCACCGCGCCCGCCGCCGCGATCGCCGCGCTCACACCGCAGATCGACACGGCCGACGACAGCAGCGCCCGCAGCTTCGGGTCCAGGCCGAGCTTCCCGCCCAGCCACCACGTGAAGCCGAAAACCAGAGTGATCAGCAGGAACGCCTGCGCGATGGCGGGCCCGGCCGCCTTCACGATCACCGCGAAGTTGATCGACGCGCCCAGCAGCACCAGACCGGTCTTGATGAAGAACTCCGTGCGGAACCCCGCGGCCAGCCTGTCCCGGAGACCCAGCCCGGTCAGCACAGCGTTCCCCAGCAGCCCCAGCAGGATCGCGTAGACCGGGTACTCGACGCTCTTCGCGACACCGCCCAGCCACGTGCCCTTCGTGAACACCGGCACGTTCTGCTCCAGGTAGCGGGTCAGCGCGCCCAGCACCACGACGACCGCGACCCCGCCGACCGCCCACCACACCCAGGACCGTTGCCGCGTCTCGACTTCCGCCATCACGGCACCAGCCAGCCGGGCAGGATCCCGCTCAGCACCAGGACCAGCAGCGCCAGCCCCGCGATCGTCGCCGCCCAGTCCTCGTTCACCGCGAGCTTGCGCTCACGGCCGACACCTTCCTCCGCGCTCATGCCGCCCTCCGTCCACCTGGTGGTGGCGGCAATGGTCGGAGCAGCGGGCCAGGCACAGCAAGGGCTCCCGCGATGTGGAACGGCGCGCGCTCGCGGCGAACCGCAGCCGGGCGCGGTGATCGTTCGGTATGAATCGCCCATGCAGACGCAGGTGTGGGTCGCGGTCCTCTCGCTGACCGGCGTGGTGCTCGGTGGCGGCCTGTCCTTCCTGGTGCAGGCCGCCGAACACGCCGCCGCCCGTCACGAGATGAGCCAGTCACCGGCGTGAACCGTCAGCTTGCCTGCCGCCGGCGGAACTTGCCGGGCGCCGTGCCGAACACCCGCTTGAAGGCGTTGGAGAAGGCGAACTCCGAGGTGTAGCCGACCTGACGGGCGATCGCGGCGAGCGGCGCCTGGCCGTCCCGCAGCATCCGCGCGCCGGTGCTCAGCCGCCACCAGGTCAGGTAGGCCATCGGGGACTGGCCGACCAGCGAGGTGAACCTGCGGGCGAACGCGGTCTTGGACAGCCCGACCTCGGCGCCCAGCTCCTCGACCGTCCACGGGTGCGAGGGCGTGCGGTGGATGTGTTGCAACGCCGTGGCGACCACCGGATCCGTGAACGCGACGCACCAGCCCCCGCGCGGACCGTGACGGGCGGCCTCCTCGTCGAGCCAGGCGCGCAGCAGGTAGACGAGCAGGAGGTCCATCAGGGCGGGCAGTGCGGCGGCGGCGCCGGGACGGGCCTCCATGAGGTCCGCACCGAGCAGGTCGACCGCGCTGCGCAGAGCGGAGTGGTCACCGAGGCGGGCAGGCAGGTGGACGACCTCGGGCAAGGTCTGCAGGAACGGGTGGGCCTGCCCGCGTTC
This sequence comes from Lentzea sp., assembly GCF_035525475.1. GTDB lineage: Bacteria > Actinomycetota > Actinomycetes > Mycobacteriales > Pseudonocardiaceae > Lentzea. Next base: position 34,656 of record NZ_DATLEC010000138.1, read on the forward strand.
CAGCCGGTAGGCGCCGCACAGCAACTGCGTCTGGCCGGGCGCGGGCTCCTCGTCCGGCGGACCCGCCTCCGGTGCGGGCGTGAGGTCGGCGATCGTCCTGTCCGGACTGCCGCTGATGCCGTGCACCGCGCCGTGCGGCAGGAACACCACGTCGCCCGCGCCGAGGGCGACGGGGGAACCGGATGGAGGAATCAGCCAGCAGGTGCCTTCGAGCACGACGTGGAAGCCGGCCCCCGGATACGGGCCGAACGCGTAGCCCCACCGGCCGCTCAGCCGGGACCGCGTGAACTTGGGGCGGCCCGTGCGAACCGTGGCGATCACATCGCTGAAGACATCCACCACGTCATCGTACGGTCTGATCGAGTATGAAAGCGGTCTTCAGTCGCATTGGAAAGACCACTGGGTGTCCTTAGCGTAGGAGGCGATCAACAACGCACCTGAAGGAGACGCGGACATGCCCGCATACGTCGTCATCGACTTGTCCATCGCCGACCCGGCCGGCTTCCAGGAGTACGTCGGCGGTGTGATGCCGTTGCTCGAGAAGGCCGGTGCGCGCAACCTCCTGGTCGACGACTCCGTGCTGGTGCTGGAAGGTGACTGGACCCCGCCGACGCTCGTGATCCACGAGTTCGCCGACCGGGCCGCGGCCCAGGAGTTCTGGGACTCACCGGAGTACCAGCCGTACAAGGAGCTGCGCCGCAGGTACTCCACCGTGAAGGTCGTCGTCGGCGAGGCCGCCTGACCGGAACAAGAGTCCACAAGGGACCTTCCCCTCTTCACCGCCCGGCGCCGGGCGGTGAAGGAGGAACCTGTTTACCCGTCCCCTCTGCGGGTAGTCCTGCGCGTGTGCGCCGACGACCTTCCGCTGCCCGGCGCCTGATGTCGCGCGTCGAGGAAGGACCAACCGCATGCGCATCAGCAGGAAACCCACGGGCGCGAAGTTCTTCGAGCTGTTCACCGAGATAGGCGCGAACATCGGCAGCAGCGTCGAACTGTTGCGCGAGTTCGTGGCGGCGCCGATCGAGCAGCGCGCGGAGCTGGCGGAACGGATGCACGCGCTGGAGAACACCGGCGACGACGCGACCCACGCCATCATCGGGCACCTGGACCGGTCGTTCGTGACGCCGTTCGACCGCGAGGACATCTACCGGCTGGCGTCCAGGTTGGACGACGTCGTGGACCACATGGACGCCGCGGTGGACCTGGCGACCCTGTACCGCGTGGGTGAGCTGCCGGACGGCGTGTCGGCGCAGGTCGAGCTGCTGTGCCGGGCGGCCCAGCTCACCGCGGACGCCATGCCGCGGCTCACCGAGCCGCAGGAGCTGACCGCGTTCTGGGTCGAGGTCAACCAGCTCGAGAACGAGGCCGACCAGGTCTACCGGCGGCTGCTGTCGGAGCTGTTCAACGGCACGCGCGACGCCCTCGAGGTCATGAAGCTCAAGGACGTGGTGGACGAGCTGGAAGCCGCCGCCGACGCCTTCGAGCACGTGGCGGACGCCGTGCACTCGATCGCGGTCAAGGAAGCGTGATGCCGACCGCGGGCCTGGTGCTCGTGGTGGTCCTCGCACTGGCGTTCGACTTCACCAACGGCTTCCACGACGCGGCCAACGCCATCGCCACCGCCGTGTCCACCCGTGCGCTGACCCTGCGCGCCGCCCTCTCGCTCGCGGCGGTGATGAACCTGATCGGCGCCCTGCTGGGCACCGGCGTCGCCGTCACCATCGCCTCGGGCATCATCGACACCCCGGTCGGCGGCGACGCGCTGCACGCGGTCACCGCCGCCCTCGTCGGCGCCATCGTCTGGAACCTGGTCACCTGGTACTTCGGCCTGCCGTCCTCGTCCTCGCACGCCCTGGTCGGCGGCCTGGTCGGCGCGGCGCTGGCGTCCGCCACCGCCGTGCACTGGTCGGGCGTGCTGCAGAAGGTCGTCATCCCGATGGTGGTCTCCCCCGTCATCGGCCTGGTGCTCGGCTACGCGGTGATGACCGTGATCATGTGGACGTTCCGCAACGCCAACGCGCACCGCGCCGGACGGCTGATGCGCCGCGCGCAGGTGTTCTCGGCGGCGAGCCTCGCGCTGGGCCACGGCCTGCAGGACGCCCAGAAGAGCATGGGTGTCATCGTCCTCGCGCTCGTCGTCACCCAGAACCAGACCGGCTACGCCGTGCCGTTCTGGGTGATCCTGGTGTGCGCGCTGGCCCTCTCGGCCGGGACGTACGCGGGCGGCCTGCGGATCATGCGCACCCTGGGCAGACGCATCTTCCACCTCACCCCGCCCCACGGCTTCGCCGCCGAGCTGTCCGCCTCGTCCGTGCTGTACCTGGCCGCGTTCGTGTTCCACGCCCCGATCTCCACCACGCACGTGATCACGTCGGCGGTGATGGGCGTCGGCTCGACCACCCGCCGTTCGGCGGTGCGCTGGTCCGTGGCGGCCGACATCGCCAAGGGCTGGGTGCTGACCCTGCCGGCCTCCGCCGCCGTCGCCGCCGGCGCCTACGGGGTGGTTTCCCTGCTGTGAGACGGTCCCACGTGGACGGTTCGCGGCACGCCTTGCATTCGAGGGCAATCCGGTTGGCCCGCGGCTTCGAAGAAGAGGCGTGAACCCCGGAGGAACTCGTGCGATCGACCCGCACCTGCTGACCGGTGCTCACGCACTCGACGCGCTGCCCGGCCAGGAACGGGACGAGTTCGAGGCGCACCTGGGCCGATGCCCCGGCTGCGCGCAGGAGGTGGCCGAACTGCGGGCCACCGCCGCCCGGCTCGGCAGCGCCGTCGTCCAGGTCTTCCCCGACGCCCTCCGGCCACAGGTGCTGGGGGCGGTCCACCGACTGCGGCAGGTGCCGCCGGTCTCCGAGGTGGGGACGGGTTCCTCACGGCGCCAGGGCTTCCGCGCCGCCGCGGCGCTCATCGCCGCCGCGTGTGTCGCCGCCATGGCGGTGGCCGGTGTGCAGGGCGCGTTGACGGCGTCGACCACCATCCCCGTGGCCGCCCCTCCGCACACCCGGATCGGGGATCTGCTGGCCGCGCAGGACCTGCGGCTCGTGAGCGCGGGAGATCCGGCGGGCACCGCGGCGGTGTCGAACGGCCGCGACGAGATGCTGTTCCTGGCGGACGGCCTGCCGGCGTTGCCCCGTGACCGCGCCTACCAGTTGTGGCTGGTCGACGGCGACGGTCCCCGGTCGGCGGGAACGACGCGTCCGGCGGACACCGCGATGTCGCTGCTCGTGACGGGGATCCGCGACGTGAGCGAGGTCCTCCTCACCGTCGAGCCGGCCCACGGGTCACCGAGTCCGACAAGCTCCCCGGTCCTCGCGATCGTCCTGTCCTGAGCCGGAGGGCGATCCGGTTCCGCACGTGCACCGAATCCCTCGACGTGACCGATCACATCCTCGTCATCGGGTACGGCGGCACCGGGCGCCGCGCCGCGAACTCGGTGCTGGTCCTGCAGCCGGGTGCGCTGGTGACCGTCCTCGACACCGACCTCCTCGCCGTCCTCGAAGCGACGGCCAACGGCGCCACCGCGGTCCTCGGCGACGGGCGGGACGGATGCGCGCTCGACGAAGCGGCGGCTGACATCGCTGGTCGTGTCTTCGTCGCGGTTCCCGACGACCTGAGTGCCTACTGATCACGAGGGCGCTGCGGCCGGTGAACCCGGATGCCGTGGTCGTGACCGTCATCCGCGATCCGGGGAAACCACGCGCTGTTCCCGTCCTCCGGCGCGACGTCCGTCCACATCAGACTTCCCGGCGAGCAGACGTGAAGAGCTCCGGAAACAGGGGGCTGTTTCCGGAGCTCGTCGAACGACCGGTGCGATCAGGCAGGCATCAGCACCGAGTCGATCAGGTACACGGTGGCGTTGGCGGTCTTCACGCCGCCGCAGATGACGTTGGCGTCGTTGACCTTCAGCGCGTTGCCGGAGCCGCTCACCTTGACCACGCCGGTCTCGACGGACTT
>NZ_DATLEC010000142.1:0-61699 GCF_035525475.1 Lentzea sp.
GTCACGACTCGTGACGAAACCACCCCACCACCGCGACGACCAAAGCAACAGCAAGCCGCCGAGAGCGACAGGCGTGCCATCAACCCGCGTGCGGCGTCGACCTGGTTTCAGATCAGATCGGCGGAGCCCCGCGCGGTGAACGGACCCGATCAGTCCTCGTCGTCATCCTCACGAGGAGCCTTGTAAGGGTCAGGCTCCCCAGCGGGAGAAGCCCCCACAGCCAGCCGAGCCACCTCGGCATCGGCAGCCTGAGCCCGAGCCAACAGCTCATCCATCTTCCGAGCCGTGTCAGGCACGGTGTCGGTCATGAACGTCAGGGTGGGCGTGAACCGCACCCCGGTCTGAGCCCCGACGAGGGACCGCAGAACACCCTTGGCCGACTCGAGGGCGGCAGCGGCCCCGGCGTAGTCGGGTTCGACGTCCAGCCGCTCACCCAGAACGGTGTAGTACACAGTCGCGTCGTGCAGATCCCCGGTCACCTTGGTGTCGGTGATCGTGACCCTGGCCAGACGCGGATCCTTGACCTCGTGCTCCAAAGCGGAGGCGACGATCTGCGAGATCCGCTTGGCGAGCTTGCGGGCACGTGCCGTGTCGGCCACGAGCCTCCCCTTCCTAGTCGTCCTCCGGTCCGACGAAACGCGTCCGGGCGGAGAGCAGTTCCAGTTCGGGACGTCCGGCGACCAGCCTTTCACAGCCGGCCAGAACGTCCCTGACGTGCTCCAGGTCGGCGGCCACCGCCGCCACGCCGATCAGCGACCGGCGGTGCAGGTCCAGATGACCTGCCTCGGAAACAGCGACCTCGAAGCGCCGGCGCAGTTCGGCCACCACGGGCCGGACCAGCGAGCGCTTCTCCTTCAACGAGTGGACGTCACCGAGCAGGACGTCCAATTCAAGAGCTCCCACGTACACGCGAAAGATCCTCCAGAAGAAAGGGGTGCGAAGCCACCGGTAAAGCGGCTCCGCACCCCCTCATCGACCGACTAGGCGCGCGGCTTCTCGCGCATCTCGAAGGTCTCGATGATGTCTTCCAGCTTGAGGTCGCTGTAGTTGCCGAGCGTGAGACCACACTCGAAACCTTCGCGGACCTCGGTGGCGTCGTCCTTGAACCGCTTGAGCGAGCTGATCGGGAGGTTCTCCGCGATCACCTTGCCGTCACGGAGCAGGCGAGCACGCGCGTTGCGGCGGATCTCGCCCGACAGGACCATGCAACCCGCGATCGTGCCGACCTTGGAGGACTTGAAGACGTCGCGGACCTCGGCGCGGCCGAGCTGGACCTCTTCGAACTCCGGTTTGAGGAGACCCTTGAGGGCCGCCTCGATCTCGTCGATCGCCTGGTAGATGACCGTGTAGTACCGGACGTCCACACCTTCGCGGTTCGCGAGTTCGGTCGCCTTGCCCTCGGCCCGGACGTTGAAGCCCAGGACGATGGCGGAACCGGCCACGGCGAGGTTGATGTCGCCTTCGGTGATGCCACCGACGCCGCGGTGGATCACGCGCAGCTCGACGTCGTCGCCGACCTCGATCTTCATGAGCGCGTCCTCGAGGGCCTCGACGGTACCCGAGTTGTCACCCTTGATGATCAAGGTGAGAGCGCTGGTTTCCTTCAGCGCGGCGTCCAGGTCTTCCAGGCTGACGCGCTTGCGCTTCGCCGCGTTGGCGGCGTTGCGGGTGCGGGCCTGACGACGCTCGGCGATCTGGCGGGCCACGCGGTCCTCGTCGACGACGAGGAACGAGTCACCTGCACGCGGCACCGAGGTCAGACCGATGACCTGCACCGGACGCGACGGGGTCGCGACGGTGACGTCATCGCCGTGCTCGTCGACCATGCGGCGGACGCGACCGTAAGCGTCACCCGCGACGATCGAGGAACCCACGCGCAGCGAACCGCGCTGGACGAGCACCGTGGCGACCGGACCGCGACCGCGGTCGAGGTGCGCCTCGATCGCGACACCCTGGGCCTCCATGTCCGGGTTGGCCCGGAGGTCCAGCGAGGCGTCGGCGGTCAACAGGATGGCCTCGAGGAGGCTGTCGATGTTGATGCCCTGCTTCGCGGAGATGTCGACGAACATCGTGTCGCCGCCATACTCCTCGGCGACCAGTCCGTACTCGGTCAGCTGCTGGCGGATCTTGGAGGGGTTCGCACCCTCCTTGTCGATCTTGTTGACCGCGACCACGATCGGCGCCTGAGCGGCCTGCGCGTGGTTGATCGCCTCGACCGTCTGCGGCATCACGCCGTCGTCAGCGGCGACGACGATGACCGCGATGTCGGTCGCGTTCGCACCACGAGCACGCATGGCGGTGAACGCCTCGTGACCCGGGGTGTCGATGAAGGTGATGAGCCGCGGGTTGCCCTCGAGCTCGGTCTGCACCTGGTACGCACCGATGTGCTGCGTGATGCCACCGGCCTCGCCCTCGGCCACCTTCGCCTTGCGGATGGTGTCGAGGAGTCGGGTCTTGCCGTGGTCGACGTGACCCATGACGGTCACGACCGGCGGACGGATCTGCAGGTCGTCCTCGTCACCGGCGTCCTCGCCGTAGGTGATGTCGAACGTCTCGAGCAGCTCGCGGTCCTCCTCCTCGGGGGACACGACCTGCACGACGTAGTTCATCTCGGAGCCGAGCAGCTCCAGGATCTCGTCGGACACCGACTGGGTCGCCGTGACCATCTCACCCAGGTGGAAGAGCACCTGGACGAGCGACGCCGGGTTGGCGTTGATCTTGTCGGCGAAGTCGGTCAGCGAGGCACCGCGCGGCAGGCGGATCGTCTCGCCACTGCCCTTGGGCAGGCGGACGCCACCGACCGAAGGCGCCTGCATGTTGTCCATGTACTCCTGGCGCTTCTGCCGCTTGGACTTGCGTCCACGACGCGCCGGACCACCCGGACGACCGAAGGCACCAGCGGTACCGCCGCGACCAGCGCCGCCGCCACCGGGACGACCGCGGAAACCGCCGCCACCACCGGCCGGAGCGCCGCCACCGGCACCGCCGCCGCCGGGACGGTAGCCACCGCCACCGGCACCGCCGCCACCGGGACGGAAGCCACCGCCACCGCCACCGCCGCCACCGGGACGGAAGCCACCGCCACCGCCGCCGGCACCGCCGCCTCCACCACGGAAGCCGCCGCCACCGCCGCCGCCCCCACCGGGACGACCGCCGCCACCGCCGCCACCACCGGGACGGCCACCGCCGCCACCGCCGGGACCAGGACGGTTACCGGCCGGACGGCCCGGCATCATGCCGGGGTTCGGCCGCGGGGGCATGTTGCCCGGGTTCGGGCGAGGACCACCCTGACCGGGGGCAGGACGAGGACCGCCCTGACCGGGGCCGGGACGGCCGCCACCCTGAGCGGCTGCCGGACGCTGGCCACCCTGGCCGGGCGCGCCGCCCGGACGGGGGCTGGCCGGACGCGGGTCACCGGGCTTCGGGCCGGACGGGCGATCGCCCTGCTCCGGACGCGGGCCGGGACGAGGACCCGGACGCGGCGAGGGAGCGTTGCCGCCACCGACGCCGAACGGGTTGTTGCCCGGACGCGGGGCACGCGGGCCTGCAGGCTTGGAAGACTGCGGGCGCGGCGGCACCACGGACGGGGACTGCCCACCAGCCGACGCGGCCGGAGCCTGCGGCTGCTGGGGCTGTTGCTGCTGGGGCTGTTGCTGCTGGGTCTGCTGCGGAGCCGGGCGCGGGCCCGGACGCGGGCCACCCGGCTTGCCGCCGGGAGCCTGAGCTGCCTTGGGGGCGGCCGGAGCCGACGCGGCGGGTGCCGGTGCGGCGGCCGGAGCCTCTGGCTGCTGAGCGGGTGCGGGCGCCGCCGCGGGAGCCGGGGCCTGCGCGGCAGGAGCTGCCGGAGCGGGCTTGGGCGCCGGGGGGCGCGGTGCCCCGGGCTTCGGGCCGGAGAAGGCCTTGGGCGCCGAGGGCTTGGAGTCGGATGCTGCCGGCTTGGGCTCCGCCGGTGCGGCGGGCGCCGCGGCAGCGGCGGGTGCGGGTGCCTTGGGCTTCGGAGCGGACGGCTTGGGGGCCGACGGCTTCGAGGACTTGGCTTCGTAGGCGTCACGGAGCCGCCGGGCCACGGGGGCCTCGACGGTCGACGACGCGGACTTCACGTATTCGCCCTGTTCGGCGAGCTTGTTCAGAACTTCCTTGCTCGTGACACCAAGCTCTTTTGCGAGCTCATGCACGCGGGCCTTACCTGCCACTGCTCTCCTAAGTCGTGAGGCCGGCGGGCAAGTCCCATCGACCTCGTCTTAACGTCGCGCGTTCATGTCTTCAGCTTCACGGCTGACTCATGACGGGTCGACCTGCTTCCTTGTTCCTGCTGACCACAGGGCTGTCCCGCGGTCGTGGTCTGCTCCACGTGCTCGCGCAACAAAGCGACGTCGAGCGCTCCCTGGACCTTGAAGGCCCGCGAGAACGCCCGTCGCCGCTCGGCGTTGCGGAGACATTCGAGATCGAAATGCAACCAAGCACCTCGACCAGGAAGTCGCCGACGGACGTCCGGAACCACCGAACCGTCCACCGCGACCACACGCAGCAGCTCGGATGGCAACGTCCGTGCGCGGCACCCGATGCACGTGCGAACAGGGCCGATGTGCTGGGAAACCGCTCCCGACGTTGAACCGTTGATAATTCTATCCCCTGGAGCTCATTCAGCCGAACCGGATGTGACCGCGTCGGCGGCCGGAGCCTCCGCGTCGCTGCGGATGTCGATGCGCCACCCGGTCAGGCGAGCGGCCAGACGGGCGTTCTGCCCCTCCTTGCCGATCGCCAGCGACAGCTGGAAGTCCGGCACCACGACGCGAGCCGTCTTGGCGCGCTCGTCGAGCACCCGTACGGACACAACCTTCGCAGGTGACAACGCATTCCCGACGAAAGTGGCCGGGTCGTCCGAGTGGTCGATGATGTCGATCTTCTCACCGCCGAGCTCGTGCATGACGTTGCGCACACGGGCGCCCATCGGGCCGATGCAGGCGCCCTTGGCGTTCACTCCGGCGACCGTCGTCTTCACCGCGATCTTCGAACGGTGACCTGCCTCACGTGCCACCGCGGGGATCTCCACGGTGCCGTCCGCGATCTCCGGGACCTCGAGGGCGAACAGCCGCCGGACGAGGTTCGGGTGCGTGCGCGAAAGAGCGATCTGCGGTCCGCGCGCGCCGCGGGACACGCTCACGACGTAGCACTTGATGCGCTCGCCGTGGTTGTACTGCTCACCCGGCACCTGCTCGGCCGGCGGCAGCACGCCTTCGGTGTCACCCACCTGGACGACGACCATGCCGCGGGCGTTCGCACGGGCGTCGCGCTGCACGACGCCCGCGATGATCTCGCCCTCCTTGGCGGCGAACTCGCCGAACGTGCGCTCGTGCTCGGCGTCGCGCAGGCGCTGCAGGATGACCTGGCGCGCGGTGGTGGCGGCGATGCGGCCGAAGCCCTCGGGAGTGTCGTCCCACTCCTCCCGCACCGCGCCGTCCGGCCCCAGGTCCTGCGCGATCACGCGCACGACACCGGTCTTGCGGTCGATCTCCACCTTCGAATGCGTGGCATGCCCATCGGTGTGCTTGTAGGCGGTCAGCAGTGCTGACTCGATCGCCTCCAGGACCGTCTCGAAGGGGATGTCCTTTTCACGTTCGATCGCCCTCAGGGCGGCGATGTCGACGTTCACCTCGGCTCCTCCTCCGGTGCTTTCCGAGTGAGCCGAGCCAGTTCCTCGACCGGCGGCTGCTTGAACTCGATCTCCATGACCGCGCGTTCGATGTGGCGGTACTCCACGCGCCGCAGCTCGCCCTGGTGCAGCAGCTCGACCCCGGTCTCGTCGCACTCGCCGACCCGGCCGAACCACTCGGCGGTGTCGGGCTGCTTGATCTTCACGAGACGCAGGTGCGCGCGCTTCCAGTGGCGCGGGCGGGTGAGCGGGCGGTCGACACCCGGCGAGGTGACCTCGAGGGTGTACGGCCCGTTGATGATGTGGTCGTGCTCGTCGAGTGCGGCGGAGACCACGCGGCTCGCCTCGGCGACCTCGTCGAGCCCGATGCCGTCCTCGCCGTCCACGACCACCTTGACCAGACGGCGGCGCCCAGCCTGATTCACGTCGAGCGCGTCGAGGTCGAAGCCTGCGGCTTCGAGAGCTTCCCGCACAACGGGTGCTAGCTGCGCGGAAAGCTCTCCGCGCGGCGGGCTGGACACGTGGTGTCTCCTTCAGTTCGAACGCATGGAAACCCCGACCGACGGTGTTTCGGCGGCCGTGGACGACCAGACTATCTCGTTCGCCGGGCTCCCACCGCGCCCCCACGTCCTCCCGGGGCTGCTGGCAACATGAGCCGTGTGATCTCCGAATCGGTCAGCCGCCGCCGTGTGCTGTTCGCGGTGGCCGCCGCACCGCTCGCCGTTGCGTGCACCGCAGAGCCCGCTCCGCCACCGCCGCCGGACCCGTTGTCGGCCCTCGCCGCACAGGCGCGTGCGGACGCCAAGCTGGCCCAGACGCTGACGACGCCCGCGGCCGCGGAGATCGCGAAGGCCCGTGAGACGCACGCCGCCCTGCTGCAGGCCGAGGTCGACCGCGAGCGCCCGCCGTTGTCGTCCACGGTCCCGCCCGCGCCCACCACACCGCCCACGCCACCGGACCCGCTGGCGGCCATGCGGACCGCGCTCGACGAGGCCGTCCGCGACGCCTCGGCCGTCGTGGCCTCGCTGCCCGCCTACCGCGCCGGTCTCGTGGGTTCGGTGGCGGCGGGTTGCGCCTCGCTGAGGGAGGTGCTCGCGTGAACGTGGACGCCGTCCAGACCGCGCTCGGGACCGAGCACGCGGCGTTGTGGACCCACGGCATGGTGTCGGCGTTCCTGGGCAGCCAGGCCGCCGCCGTCGCGGAGGGTGCGAACGCGCACCGGGCGCGGCGTGACGTGACCGAGCGCTGGCTGCGGGACCACGGCGCGACGCCGAACCCGCCCGCCGCGGCCTACCTGCCGCCGTCCCCCGTCTCGGACGGGCCCTCGGCGCTGGCGGCGCTCGTGGCCGTGGAGCAGGACACCTGTGCGGCGTGGCGGGGCGTGCTGGAGCGGACCGACGACTCGGGCCTGCGGACGTCGGCGCTGGAGTCGCTGACGGCGGCGGCGGTGCGGGCGACGCGGTGGCGCAAGGTCGCCGGCACGAACCCGGCATCGATCACGATGCCGGGCGTCGCCTCTGGCTAGTTCCCGGCGAACGCGGACGCGAGCCTGATCGCGTCCGCGGAGACCTTCTTCATCTCCTTGTTGTGCGCCAGGGCGTCGGCGCTCTTGACCGGCGAGTCCGACTCGACGATCACGACCTCCTGGTCGCGCTGCTCGGAGGCGTACCCGCCGTTGGCCAGCGTGGTCAGCGGCGGCACGCTGATGGCCTTGTCCAGGACGAGGTCCTTGACGTTGCCGGTGCCGTCCTTCTGGGTGAGCTCCCTGAGCTGCCGCGCCTCGTCCGCCGTGCGCATCTTCACCACGGACACCGACGAGTACACGACCCGTCCGTCAGGCAGTTTCGCCGTGTAGAACGCACGGGTCAGTTGCAGGCACGGCGTGGATTTCAGGAACGTCTGCGTCTGGCCGCTCGCGTGGGCGGCGCAGTCGCTGTCCTTCACCGGCTCCGGCAACTGCGCCACGGTGGTGAACTCGAACTCCCCCGCGGTCTTCTGCGGCTGGGAGATCGGCTGGTCCACCGGGTCCGACGGCTGCAACACCCACCACACGAAGCCCGACACCACCGCGACGCCGACGAGAGCCAGTGCCTTGCCCACCCACGTCGACTTGCGCGGGGGTGCGGGCGGCGGCGCGGGCTGGTGCCCCTGGCGGTGGTCCATGATCGACTGGAGCTTCATCAGCTCGTCGGCCGGGTAGAGCGGCGCGGTGTCGGTCGGCCTCGGTGGGAAGCGAGGCAGGTTCTGGGTCACCTCTTCAGGTGACTGATGTGGGTCCGACACAAGGACCAACGGTAACTGACGGCAGTCAGGCAAGCGCTTCGAGCACCCGGTCAACGTCCTCGACCGTGTTGTACATGTGACATGCGAACCGGGTACGACCTGCGCGAACCGAGGAGACGACGCCGGGAACGGGCGGCACGTCCACCGAGACGATCGCCGAACCGCTGGGCGGGAGCCCCAGTCCGGTGAGGAGCCGATCGGTCAGACCGACGCAGTGCGCGCGTACGGCGTCGAGGTCCAAAGAGGCCACCCACGGGAGGGCGACCGCCGCACCGACGTGGGAGAACCACGTGGGCGAGAGGTCGAACCGCCGCGCGTCCGGGCGAAGCAGCAGTTCGGTGCCGTAGTTCTCGCCGGTGCTGTACCAGTTCGCCGCCACCGGCCGCAGGAGGTCCATCCGGTCGGGACGGACCGCCATCCAGGCCGCACCGCGTGGGGACATCAGCCACTTGTACGCGACGCCGATGACGAAATCGGCCCATGCCAACGACAGCGGCATCCACCCGGCTGCCTGCGACACGTCCAGCAGCACCGGTTTGCCCGGCGCCCGCAACGCCTCGAGGTCCGCGATCGAGCCGTCCGCCGACTGGACCAGGCTCACTGCGACGAGGTCGCATTCGTCCACTGTGGACACGATCTGGTGTCCCGCCGCGACGAACGGCAGGGAGACGCTGGTGAACTCGCCGGGTTCGACGAAGATCTTCGACCCGGCCGGCAACGCCTGGGCGACCAGCGAGACGAACTGCGAGACCGTGGCGCCGCACGCGACCGAGGTCACGGGCACTCCGACGAGCTTGCCGAACGCCGCACGGGAGGTCTCGACGGCCTCGGTGAACGTGCCCGAGGTGTCCTGGCCGCGCCGCCACCGCACGTGGGCGGCCGCGACCGCGTCGGCGACGTGCCGCGGGGGCACGCCGATGGACGCCGTGTTCAGGTAACCGGGCTCGACGTCGAAGACGGCCCCGAAGGCCTCACGCATGCGCGAGCCGCTTGTCGCGCTTGCGGCGTGCGTAGACCTGCTTCCTCACCTTCGCGATCACGGCTCCATCCTGCCCGACGACGTCCGTGTCGAACCAGATCAGGGCCTTCGCACCGGACCCGGTCTGTTCCAGCACCTGCTCGACGTGCTCATCGGTCAGCCGGAACTCGGCGGTGACGGTGCCGCGGCCGGGCGTGACGAACTCGATCTCACCGGCCCGGTCCCACACCACGTGCTCACCTTTGAGCTGGTTGAACAGCAGCAACACCCAGAACGGGTCGGTCATCGCGAACAGCGAGCCGCCGAAGTGGGTGCCGAAGAAGTTGCGGTTCCACGGACGCAGACGCATCCGCACGCGCGCATACCGGTAGTCCGGCGAGATCTCCTCGACGCGGATGCCGGCGAACAGGAACGGCGGCCACAGGTTCATCCCGAGGCGCAGGCGGCTTGCCTTCATAAAAAACAGTGTTACACGACGTCTGCCGGCTCCTCCGACGACGGCGTGTGACGTGCGTCCTCCGCCGGGTCGTTCGTAAGATCCGGGTCATGCGCAGCGAGGAGATCCAGGTCCGCACCGGCTCCGAGGAGGTCGTCCACGACCTCACCCGGGAGTGCCAGCGGTTCATCGAGGAGGAGACCGGCGACGGCCTGCTGCACGTGTGGGTGCCGCACGCGACGGCCGGGGTCGCCATCATCGAGACGGGCGCGGGCAGCGACGACGACCTGTTGACCGCGTTGGAGCGCATCCTGCCCCGCGACGTGCGGTGGCGGCACAAGCACGGCACCCCCGGTCACGGCCGCGACCACGTGATGCCCGCGCTGGTCCCGCCGTACGCGACGATCCCGGTGCTGGGCGGTGTGCTGACGCTCGGCACCTGGCAGTCGATCTGCCTCGTCGACACCAATGTCGACAACCCCGTCCGCACGGTCCGCCTGAGCTTCCTCGCCGGCTAGGGCGCCGCTCCTGTCTCAGCTGGTGGGGCAACGCTCGACGACCCCAAAGGCTGTCAGACCCTCGGGGTACCGTTTGCCCGTGACGTACCCAGGTGGCGGACAGGGCGGCTGGAACGACCAGCAGGGCTGGGGCCAGCAGCAGGGGGACTCCCCCAGTGGGAACTCCCCCAGTGGGAACTACCCCAGCGGGAACTACCAGGGCGGCGGCTACCCGCAGTCGGGCGGCTTCCCCCAGCAGGGCCCACCCCCGCAGCAGGGCGGGTACACGCCGCAGGGCGGGTTCCCCCAGCAGGGCTACGGCGGGTACGGCGGCCTGGGCGTGTACGGCGGCTTCGACGACGAGCCGCCGAAGAACAAGAAGACGCTCTGGCTGGTGCTCGGCGCCGTGGTCCTGGTGCTGCTCGTCGGCGGCGGCCTGACCTGGTTCCTGCTGTCGGACTCGGGCGACGACCCGAACGCGCAGGGCGGCACCACCACGTCGTCCACGCCTGCGCCCACGTCCTCCTCGCAGCAGACCGACGCCGCCTGCCCGAAGAACGACGGCGCGCAGTGCGTGAAGACCTCCCTCGGCTACACCTACGAGGTCCCGAACACCTGGGACATCGTCGACGCCAGCATCCCGGTCGAGAAGTTCGACGGCGTCTCGCTGACCGGCGTCACCTCGTACGGCGACTACACGTGCGAGGGCAAGCCGTTCACCAAGGGCACCAACGGCGGCGCGTTGCTGCCGAAGGCCGACCTCAACCAGACCGCGGCGGACTTCACCAAGGCCATCTCGGCGCAGTTCTACTCGTCGGGCGGCGCCCCCAAGGTCGAGCTGACGCAGCCCAAGCCGGTGAAGATCCAGCACACCCAGAAGGACAACAAGAAGGTCGTCGTCGAGGGCGTGCAGGTCGACGCGACCGTCACCCAGTCCGGCAACAAGTGCCTGGCGAGCAAGGGAATGCTGAAGGTCGTCGTGCTCAACGGCAGCAGCAAGCTGCACGTGCTGGTCGTGAACGGCGACCTGGAGGGCGGCGGTGGCGGCACGACTCCGCCGCTGCTCAAGGAAGCAGACCTGCAGAAGATCGTCGACTCGCTGGTGCCGACGACCTAGTCATGCGAAACGCCGGGCAGGTTCACCTGCCCGGCGTTCTCGGCTGTCCGACTGTCCGCTAGCCCCGGACGACCTGGACCAGGTGCTCGACGACCTCGGCCACCGGCACGTCGGCGCGTTCACCGGACTTGCGGTCCTTGACCTCGACGACGCCGTCCTTGAGGCCGCGGCCGACCACCAGGATCGTCGGGATGCCCACGAGTTCGGCGTCCGCGAACTTCACGCCGGGGCTCGCCTTGCGGTCGTCCAGCAGCACCTTGAGGCCTGCGGCGCTGAGCTGCTTCGCGAAGTCCTCACCGGCCTGCGCGAGCGCCTCGTCCTTGCCGGCCACGACGACGTGGACGTCGGCGGGGGCGACGTTGCGGGGCCAGATCAGGCCGCGCTCGTCGTGCGACTGCTCGGCGATGGCCGCGACGAGACGCGAGACGCCGATGCCGTACGAGCCCATGGTGATGCGGACCGGCTTGGAGTCCGGGCCGAGGGCGTCGAGCGAGAACGCGTCCGCGTACTTGCGGCCCAGCTGGAAGATGTGACCGATCTCGATGCCGCGCGCGGCGACCAGCACGCCCTTGCCGTCCGGCGACGCGTCGCCCTCGCGGACCTCGGCGACGTCGATGACGCCGTCGGGCGTGAAGTCGCGGCCCGCCACGAGGTCGACGACGTGGTGGTCGGCCTTGTCCGCGCCCGTGACCCACGCGGTGCCCTTGACGACGCGGGGGTCGGCGAGGAAGCGGATGCCGTTCGCCTGGATGGCGCCCGGACCGATGTAGCCCTTGACCAGGAACGAGTTCTTGGCGAAGTCGGCCTCGTCGACCATCGCGACCTCGGCGGGCTCCATCGCGGCCTCGAGGCGCTTGAAGTCGACCTCCCGGTCGCCGGGGACGGCCACGGCGAGCAGCTCCCAGTCCTTGCCGGGGTGGCGGAGCTTCACCAGGACGTTCTTCAGCGTGTCGGCCGCGGTGAACTCGCGGTCGGTGTTCGCGTTGAGGAAGTCCACCAGCGTCTCGATGGTGGGCGTGTTCGGCGTGTGGTGCACCTGCGCGGCGGGCTTGTCGTCGATCGACTGCTCCGCGGGCACGGGCGTGGTGACGGCCTCGACGTTCGCCGCGGAGCCGGACTCCGTGCTGCGCACGAAGGTGTCCTCGCCCGTCTCGGCGACGGCGAGGAACTCCTCGGACGCCGAGCCGCCCATCGCACCGGACGTGGCCGACACGACGACGTACTCGAGGCCGAGGCG
The DNA here is from genome assembly GCF_035525475.1 of Lentzea sp. GTDB lineage: Bacteria > Actinomycetota > Actinomycetes > Mycobacteriales > Pseudonocardiaceae > Lentzea. The sequence goes on from NZ_DATLEC010000142.1 coordinate 12,203, forward strand.
GTCGAAGATGCGGATGTAGGCGTCGCGGTGGTCCTGGTAGGACTTGCTCAGGCCCTCGTCGGTGAGGTCGAACGAGTACGAGTCCTTCATCAGGAACTCGCGGCCGCGCAGGATGCCCGCGCGGGGACGCGCCTCGTCGCGGTACTTGGTCTGGATCTGGTAGAGCGTGACCGGGTAGTCCTTGTAGGAGCTGTACTCACCCTTGACGGTGAGCGTGAAGAGCTCCTCGTGCGTGGGGCCGAGCAGGTAGTCGGCGCCCTTGCGGTCCTTGAGCCGGAAGATGTTGGGCCCGTACTCCTCCCACCGGTTGGTCGCCTCGTAGGGCTCCTTGGGCAGCAGGGCGGGGAACTGGATCTCCTGCGCGCCGAACGCGTCCATCTCCTCGCGGACGACGGCCTCGATGTTGCGCAGGACCCTGAGTCCCAGCGGCAGCCAGGAGTATCCGCCCGGCGCGACGCGGCGGACGTAGCCGGCGCGCACCAGCAGCTTGTGGCTGGGCACTTCGGCGTCGGCCGGGTCCTCGCGAAGAGTGCGCAGGAACAGCGACGACATCCTGGTGATCACGGTGGGTACTCCTCGTTCACGGGCTGTCGGAGCAGCCTACTGGTTGCCCCGTCCACTCTTGCGCGGCGGCGGGTTCCACCACCGCTGAACCGCACGGGCGAAAATTGTCGGACCCCCTGAGTAGCGTCCGTCGCATGCCTCTGACCATTGCCATGATCACGATCGACACCGGCGACGCCCGCAAGCTCGCGGAGTTCTGGACCGCCGCGCTGAACACCACGATCCAGAACGACTGGGGCGAGTTCATCGTCCTCGCACCGAACGCCGAGGGCGGCCTGGCCGTCGGCATCCAGCAGGTGCCGGACGTGACGCCGGGCAAGAACCGCATCCACTTCGACTCGCACGTGCCGGACCGCAAGGCGGAGGTAGCGCGGCTGGTGGGGCTCGGCGCCACCGAGGTCGCGGTGCACAGCGTGCCCGGTCTCGTCTGGTCCGTGCTGGCCGACCCGGACGGCAACGAGTTCTGCGTCGGCCAGGCGGGCGAAGAGCTCTAGCTCGCCGGCCCGACGGGCAGACCGTCGTCGGTCCAGGTCGCACCACCCCGAACCCGCGCGCTTCACTCACGCCAAGCGTGCGGGTCGGGCTGGCCGACCTGGAGGGCAACGAGTCCGCGCCGACCAGGCGGTCGAAAGAGCTCGAACTCGCAGGCCCGTCAGCGAGACAGCCGAACAGCTAGCTCGCCGGCCCGACCGGCAACCCGTAGTCCACCCACGTCCGCACCACGCCGAACCCCGCGCGCTCGTACACGCCGAGCGCTCGGGTCGGGTTGGCCGAGTCCACGGACAGCCCGGCGCGGTGGTAGCCCTGCGCCCTCGCCTGAGCCAGCGTCCAGCTCAGCAGGGCCGAGGCCACCCCGCGCCCGCGGTGTCCCGCGAGCGTGCCGACATCCCCGATCCACAACTCGCGCACGCCGGTCATCTCCTCGACGACCGGGTAGTGCCGCGAGAGCACGAACGCGACCACGGCGCCGTCCTTCAGCGCCAGGAAGGAGGTCTCCTGCACGAACCGCAGGCTGTCGGTGAACGACTTCGCCCACTCAGCCGGGCTGCGCTCGACCGAGCCCCAGTGCTCGTTGAACGCCTCGTTGCTCACCAGCCGGACTTCCTCGTCGTGAGCAGGCGAGAACGGCACGATCTCGTAGCCCGCCGGGACCGGGACCTGGGCGAGTGACTCGCCCAGTGCCACCTCCAGCTCGTAGAAGTGGCGGTCCGCGCTGAAGCCGAGCTTCTCGACCAGCGCCACGTGACCGGCCGAGCGGCTTTCGACCATGGTGCACACGACTAGCGGCATGGCCGGGTGGTGTGCGTTGTGCAGCTCGTGCGCCATCGCGGTGAGGCGGCGCATCAGCTGGGTTCCGATGCCCTTGCGCCGGAACTCGGGGTGCACGGCGCCGTCCAGCCGGACGCGGTTCGTGCCAAAGGGGTTGTCACGCGGTTCGAACAGTCCGTACGCCGCCAGCACGCCGTCCACCGACACGGCGACCGACCTGTCCGCGAGGCCCGGCTTGGCGAACGACTCGGCGAAGTCCTCTTCGGACAGCAGCTCGCCGGTGTCGTCGGCCGACTCGGCCGCGTTGTAGAGCGCGGACACCACCGAGGTGTCCGCTGTCGTGAGCGAGCGCCACACGAGTTCCACGTCGACGAAAGCTACGGGGAGGTGATGGGCCCGACAACTGAATAACGCGTTGCCCGCGCTGCGCCGCCGACGTCATCCTGCGTGCGATGACAACTCCGGAGACCGCGCCGCTGCACGAGGACCTGACGTTCCACGGGCCTGTCCGAGGAACGGGCTGACCGCCTGATCCGCTCGCTGCACCCGCTGGACGACGCCCGCGTGTTCGACGCGGGCTGCGGGTAGGCGGAGTTCCTGCTGCGGGTGCTGGAAGCCAACCCGACCGCCACCGGCACCGGCTTGGATTTCGACGCCGCTGCCATCGCGCACGCCACGGCACGAGGGCTGGCCGCACGCGTCACCCTTCGGGTGGCCGACGTGGCCCAGTTCCAGCCGGACAGGCCGTTCGACGCGGTCGTCGTCAACGGCGCCGGCCAGGTGTGGGGCGGAGACCCGTTGCAGCACACGGCGAACACCCTGACGGCTGTGTGAGGTTTGCTGCGGCCAGGCGGAAAGCTGTTGCTGGGCGAGGGTTTCTGGGAACGCGAGCCGACTGACGAGCAGCTGGCGGCGATGCCGATCCCTCGCGACCAGTACGGCTCCCTGGCCGATCTGGTGGACCTCGCCCACACCCACGGCTACCGCCTGCTGGGCTTGGAACAGGCCTGCCTCGACGAGTGGGACGTCTTCGAGAACGGCCACGGCCTGGCCGGGGAACGCTGGCTGCGCGCCAACCCGGACTCCCCGCACGCCGACGAGGTCAGGGCGCGGGCAGATACCCACCGCGACTACCGCGTCAAGGGGTGGCGCGGCACGCTCGGCCTGGCCTACCTGACGTTGCAGGCGCCGTGAGCGGAGCAACGACCAAGCCCTGAACACGGCGAAGGCCGCCTTCCCCACGAGTGGGAGAAGGCGGCCTTCAACGGTGTGTCAGTGCTGCACTGCCCGGCGCGGACGACCGGGCCGCTCGGTGCGACCGAACGTGCGACCGCCCTCGGAACGCTCCGCACGGCGCGGGCCGCCGCGGAACTCGCCACCCTCGGTGCGACGGCCGGAGCCACCGCGGCCGACGACGGCCGGGGCGCCGAAGCGACGGCCGGGGCCACCGCTGCGGCGGGCGGGCTTCTCGCGCTCCACGATCGGGTCGCCGCTCGGGATGCGGGCGCCGGTGATGCGGATCAGGTCCTCGTCACCGGGGCGCACCTTCGTGCTCTCCGGGTGGATCCCCGCGCGGGCGGCCATGCCCTGGACGGCGCGGCGCTGGTCGTGCGTGACCAGCGTGACGACCGTGCCGGACTGACCTGCGCGAGCCGTGCGGCCCGCGCGGTGCAGGTAGTCCTTCGGGTCGGCCGGCGGGTCGACGTGGACGACCAGCGAGACGTCGTCGACGTGGATGCCGCGCGCGGCGACGTCGGTGGCGATCAGGACCGGCATGGTGCCGTCGCGGAAGTCGCCGAGCACGCGGGTGCGCGCGCTCTGCGCCTTGCCGCCGTGCAGCGCTCCGGCGTTGACGCCCATCGAACGCAGCTTCTTGGCCAGGCGGTCCACGTGGTGCTTGGTGCGCACGAACATGATCGTGCGGCCCTCGCGCGCGGCCACCTCGTTCACCACGTTCTGCTTGTCCTCGGCGGACACGAACAGCAGGTGGTGCTCCATCGTCGTGACGCTCGCCGTGGCCGGGGCCACCGAGTGCGTCACCGGGCTGTGCAGGTACTGGCGGACCAGCTTGTCCACGTCGCCGTCGAGCGTCGCGGAGAACAGCAGGCGCTGGCCGTCCTGCGGGGTCAGGTCGAGGATCGCGCGGACCTGGGGCATGAAGCCCATGTCCGCCATCTGGTCGGCCTCGTCCAGCGCGGTGATCTCGACCGAGCCGAGGTCGCACGTGCCCTGGCGGACGTGGTCCGACAGCCGGCCCGGCGTGGCGATCAGCAGGTCGACGCCGCGGCGCAGGTGCTCGACCTGACGCGGGAACGACGTTCCGCCGACGATCACGCGGCACCACAGGCCCAGCGAGCGGGCGTGCGGCGTGAGCGCCGTCTCGACCTGCATCGCGAGCTCGCGGGTCGGGACGAGGATCAGGCCGCGCGGCTTGTTCGGCTGCGAGCGGCCGGCCGCGAGGCGGGTCAGCATGGCGAGACCGAACGCGAGCGTCTTGCCCGAGCCCGTCTGGCCGCGGCCGAGGATGTCACGGCCGGACATGGCGTCGGGAAGGGTGGCCGCCTGGATCGGGAACGGCTCCGTGATTTCGTTGGCGACGAGCGAGCGGATCAGCGCGTCGGCCAGGCCGAGTTCGGCGAACGAGGGCAGCGGGCCTTCCGGCAGCGTGCTCTCGAAGACCTCGGCGACGATCGGTTCCTCGACCCGCTGCTGCGGACGCGAGGAGTTGCCCTGGCGACCCGAGCGGCGCCGCGGTGACCTGCGGCTGGTCGAACGCTCGGAACGGCCTTCGGACATTGATGGCAAAACAAACCTCCGGGACATGGCACGTCTCGAGGCTGCCCCGCGAGGTACCGCGGTGCCGATCACAAGGACGAGCCCGGCGTGGTGGTCACGCCGCTGATGAGTGGGTGGAAACACCGGTCAACGGCCGGCAGGCCTTCATCGGTGTAGAGCACAGTCTAGCTGATCTATGCGAGCGCTTCGCGCGCCCGGCCGTGTTGTTGGACACTGCCGGGCGCGCGAAGGGCTCACGACATGCCCGCCACGTCCAGCAGCGTCGCCACCAGCGAGGAGGGGTCCGCGATCTCCGGCGGGAGGCCGCGCGAGGCGAACCAGCCGCTGATGTTGCGGACGTCGCGGTCGAGGAACTCCACGCCGTTGGGGTTCGCGACGAGGTCGACGACCTGCGGGAGGTCGATCACGACGAGCCTGCCGTCGTGGACCATCAGGTTGTACGCGGACAGGTCGCCGTGCGTGATGCCCGCCTCGGCGAGCGTCGTCAGCGTCGAGACGAGCTGACGCCACAGGTCGAGCAGCTCGTCCTCGCCGGGACGGATCTGGGCGAGCCGCGGCGCGGCGTTGCCCTCGTCGTCCCCGATGAACTCCAGCAGCAGCTCGGTGCCGCTGCGCTGCACGGGATACGGCACGGGTGCGCCGATCTGCCACAGCCTGGCCAGCGCGGCGAACTCCGCGACGGCCCACTGCTCCGCGATCAGGTTGCGCCCGAACGCGGTGCGGTTCTGGATGGCCCGCGTCTCGCGGGACTTCTTCATCCGGCGACCCTCCAGATATCCCGCGTCGCGGTGGAACATCCGGTGGTCGTTGCTGCGGTAGCGCTTGGCTGCGAGCAGGCAGGCCTTCTCACCCAGCGCGCGTTCCAGCAGGAAGACGTCGGCCTCCTTGCCGGTCTTCAGGATGCCCAGCTCGCGGTCGACCGCGGCGAGCTCGGTGACGAGCCAGTCCGGGTGGGGCTTCGGCCCCTGGTCGGCGTCGCCCCACGTGGACCAGCGGTCGCCCCACGTGGACCAGCGGTCGCCGTCCTCGGGGGTGTCCGCGGTGCTGAGCTGGTCCTCGCGCAGCCGGGCGATCCGGAGCTTTTCCTCTTCGGTCATGCGGCCGCGGCGCGTGGGTTCGGCGTCGTCGGAACGCCTGGCGCGCTTTCCCTTGCGTCGCATGGTGTCGGCGTCGGAGAAAGCGGATTCGTAACGGTCGGAAAGATCGTGCTCGCGCACGGTGGGGTCTCCCAAGCGGTGGAGGTGACCGCCCCACTGGCGCTCTGCGATCAAACGGTGCTGATCAGGCGCGAGGGGCGGCTGGACGGGTCGCGAGTGCGGTGCCACGTCCAAAGACAGGCTCTGACATCACGCACCTCCTCGATCCAGCTCCGTTGTCACGCTTCGAGTCAGAAGACTGCCCTGCGACCCCCACCGGCCGCAACCGAATTAGGGCCTGTGTCGAAGTCCATGTTCGCGATAGCCGGGCCTGAGGCGGCCCCTGGGGGCACGGCCGGAGGGCCCGCATACAACAGCGGTATGCGGGCCCTCCGGCCGCACCGCCAGGAACCACCTCAGGCTCGACTCTCATCGAACGAGACCTCGGCACAGGCCCTAATCCGTGATCAGGTCCGCCGTCCTCTCACCGGTCGGGATGATCGTCAGCCCGGCCTTCTTCGCGAGCTTGACCAGGCCTTTCAGGTCGCTCGGCTCGACACTCGTGGTCGTGGTGGCGCGGGCGAGCAGGCCCTTGTGCGCCTTGTTGAAGTGGCTGACGACCTTGCCCTCGCCGGTGACGACCCTGACCACGACGGCGTGCGGGATCCTCGCGAGGCTCGAGTACGCGCCGGACCGCAGGTCGACGACGAACTCGTCGACCTCCCGCAGAACGGGTTCCAGCGACGGCTTCCACACCGTGCGCAGGCTGCCGTGCGACGGGAGCGTGCTGCCGCCGGACAACCGGTACGCGGGCACCGGATCGCCGCCGCGCACCGCCCCGAACAGCGCCGACGCGACGGCGAGCCGCTGGTAGGCGCGCTGTTTCTCGATCTTCTTCAACGACGGGAAGTCGAGGTTGTCGTAGAGCACGCCGGTGTAGCGCAGGAGCGCGGGCGTCGTCTGCGACGTGCGCAGCGCCGCGTTGCGGTGCACCTCGTCGACCTGGCGTTCGGAGATGTCGAGCGCCTTGAGGCTCGCCGGGACGTCGGCGGCCAGGTCGGCGAGCGCGGACACCAGCTTGTCGCGCACGGGGTTGAGCTCGGGGAACGACAGCGCGTCGAGGTCGAGCGGCGGGCCGTCGCCGCCGATCGCCTTGGTCTCCGACGGGGGAAGCAGCACCAGCACGGTTCGCAAGGGTAGGGCAAGGCCCCGGTGCGCGAAGGCCGCTCCCCTGGTGCGAGGAGCGGCCTCCGGCGTGTCGTCAGCAGGTCACTTCGCGGAGGCGATGCCGGCGACCGGACCGACCACGATGATGGCCGGTGGACGGATCGCGTGCTCGGCCATGTCGGCAGCCAGCGAGTCCAAAGTGGACCGCAGCACGCGCTGGGACGCCGTGCTGCCTTCCTGCACGACGGCGACGGGCGTCGACCCCGGACGACCTTCCATCAACGCCGTGGCGAACGCACCGGCGCGTTCAACGGCCATCATCAGCACGACGGTGCCGCTGAGGCGTGCGATCGCGGACCAGTCCACGAGCGAACGCGGGTCGTCCGGCGCCACGTGACCGGAGACGACGACTACCTCGTGCGCCACCCCTCGGTGCGTGACCGGCACACCGGCCAACGCCGGCACACCGAACGCCGACGTCACGCCTGGCACCACCGTCACGGGGATACCGGCCTCCACGCACGCCAGCAGCTCTTCGAAGCCGCGCCCGAAGACGTACGGGTCGCCGCCCTTCAGCCGGACGACGAACTTGCCCTCCTTGGCGCGGTCGACCAGCGTCTGGTTGATGAACTCCTGCGTCGCCGCGCGCCCGTAGGGGATCTTCGCCGCGTCCACGACCTCGACGTGCGCGGGCAGTTCCTCCAGCAGCTCACGGGGTGCCAGGCGGTCCGCCACGACCACGTCCGCGTGGGCCAGCAAGCGCTTGCCCTGCACGGTGATCAGCTCGGGGTCACCGGGTCCGCCGCCGACCAGGGCCACACCCACGGGCGGTGCGGCCTGGTCCGCGATGCGGCCGTCGCGCAACGCCGCCACGAGCCCGTCGCGCACCGAAGCCGAACGGCGGTGTTCACCGCCCGCCAGCACACCGAGCAGCATGCCGTCGTGCGTGCCGGTGGCCGGTGTGACCGCCGTGCCCTCGACGGCGATGTCCGCGCGCACGCAGAACACACGCTGCGAAAGCGCCTCTTCGCCGATCTGCGCGTTCACCTCGATGTCGGAAGTGCACGCCACCACGTACCACGCGCCCTCGACGTCACCGGCCTCGAAACGACGCTGGTGCCACGTCAGCTCCCCCGCGTCGACCATGCCCTGCACGGCGGGGGTGACGGACGGCGACACGAGCTCGACGACGGCGCCGGCCGCGATCAGGCGGGGCAGACGGCGTTGCGCGACCGTGCCACCGCCGACCACGAGGACGCGCCGGCCCCGGAGGTCGAGGCCGGCCAGGTAGTGCTGTTCAAAGGGCATGCGTAGAAGCATCCACACGGGACACGTCGTGTCCAGCCGAAGGGAACATGGTCACAGCGGCAACAGCTCGAACGAGGTCGCCAGAACGCCCCCGAACCGCTGTCCCGTCGCCTCGGCCATCCGCCGGAGGAACGGCTCCGGGTCGGCCATGTCGCCACTCAACGCGTCCAGGTAGGCCTTGTGGGCGCGCAGCGATGCCACCGAAGCGTCGAACGAGTCGGTGATGTCCACGGCGTGCCCCGACAACGGCGAGGACGCGGCCGCCACGTACTTGACGCCGTCCCACTTCTCCAGTCCCAGATCCTGGAAGAGCCACCGGTTGCCCGCGTCGCGCACGGCGTCGACGGTGGCACGCCCGACGGCGATGTGGTCCGCCATGTTCAGGCCACCACCACCGGGCCACGTCTCGCGGTAGTTGCCGGTGATCACGAACTCCGGCTTGTGACGGCGGATCGCGGCCGCGATGTCACGCCGCAACGGGATGCCGTACTCGATGAGGCCGTCCGGGTGGTCCAGGAACTCGACGTCAGTGACGCCGACGGCCGCGCACGACGCGATCTGCTCCTTCACGCGCAACGGCCCGCACTCCGCGGGGTCCATCGAGTCGATGCCGGCCTCGCCACGGCACGCGAGCAGGTACGCGATCTTCTTGCCCTGAGCGGTCCAACGCGCGATGGCGCCCGCACCGCCGTACTCCATGTCGTCGGGGTGAGCGACGACGACCAGCGCGCTCGACCAGTCCTCCGGCACAGCTTCTAGATCAGACATGCGTGCAGGGTGCGCGCCGGGGCACGCACCCTGCAACAGTCACACGACCGCTCAGAGCTGAGCGGTGATCACGGAGTAGTACGTGGCGATGCGGCCGTACACGCCGGGGTAGCCGGCGCCGGCGCACCCGCGGCCCCAGGACGTGTCACCGATGAGCTTGCCGCCGAACACCAGCGGGCCACCGGAGTCGCCCTGGCAGGTGTCGACGCCGCCCTGCGGGAAGCCGGCGCAGATCATCGAGGTGTTGCTGTACTGCGAGTAGGCGGTCTTGCAGGTCGAGTCCGACGTCAGGGGCACGTTGGCCTGCAGCAGGTACCGCGAGGCGGACCCGCCGGAGGACGTGGTGCCCCAGCCGAGGATGAGCGCCGAGTTGCCCGCCGCGTAGAGCGCGGTGTCCGACGGGGTGGCGAGCGGCAGCGTCGCCGAGCTGATGTTGCGGTCCAGCGTCAGCACGGCCACGTCGTAACCGGCGGTCGCGGTGGTGTAGCTCGGGTGCACCCAGATCTTGGTCACGCTCGCGACCGTGCCCGCGGTGCTCTGCTTGTCGTCACGCCCGTGCACCACGCGGGTGCTGGACGCCGAACGGCCGGAGACGCAGTGCGCGGCGGTGAGGACCTTGTTGGCCTTCACCAGCGTTCCGCCGCAGAACTGAGAGCCGGAGGTGGAGGCCAGGTAGACCACCCAGGGGTACGTCGAGGTGCTCGCCCGCGTGCCACCGACGATCATCGGCGAGACGTCGGCGCTGGCGGCCGGGGCGATGAAGAAGATGCTCGCGAGAGCGGACACCACGACGGACACGATCAGGCGATGCAGGGTTTTCGCCATGTTGCCAGTCCTTCCCGATGACGCTGTATGTGCAGGGAGTGGAGCACTAGCACACACAGCGTCACCGGGAGGGAATCGGCGACATAACCGCCATTAGTCGGAGATGTCCGGCTTGACGTTTGACTCAGGCGATTCCCCGTGCCGTGAAAGCTGCCTGGACCGTGGCGGCGTCAGCGTCGCCGTAGAGCTTCTTGGCCGCGGCGACGACGGCCTTCGAGGCAGCGGCCATCGTGGTCGACGGCGAGTAGGAGAACTGCGACTCCAGCACGATCCTCGCCGACTTGTCCCGGCCGAACTTCTTGTAGACGTCGAACAGCGCACGGGACCAGATCTGGCCGTCGTAATGCACCTCGCCGTTGCGGTCGGCGTACTTCAGCTCGGTGTCCGTGCGGCGCAGGCAGTGCGGCGTCTCGGTCGTGTAGGCCGTGGCGTCCCAGTCCATGATGCACGCCAGCGGAGTTACCGCCGTGTCCTGGGCGTCGCGGGAGGACATGATCAGCGCCCACCAGTCGCCGAAGCCCTCACCGATCGAGCCCGCCTCCGTGCTGGAGCCGAACCCCGGCACCTGTGCGTCCTGGATCGCGTGGCCGAGCTCGTGCCAGACGACCTCGACGTCCTCGGCGTCGTCCACGCCGCCGGTGCCGAAGGTGATCTGGTCCTTCGACGGGTCGTAGAACGAGTTGTCGTCGGCCAGGCCGAGCGTGGTGATCTTCTGGGGCTCGTTGTTGACGTTGGTGAAACCGATGCCCTGGATGTACTTCTGCGCCTCCGTGACACCCCAGTAGGCGTTGACCTGCTCGAAGTAGTCGTTGGCCCGCGTGTACTCGAACTTGTTGCTCTTGTTGTACGCGAGCTTGCTCTTGGCGCCGGTCACCGTCGCGTACTTGCCCTTGAGGTAACCGGATCCGTCCAGATCGGACAGCGTGACGGTCCGGTACGCGGCGGCGGGCACGGCCGAGTCGGCGTCGTCGCCGTCCTTGAGGTTCTGGTTCTGCTGCGAGGACACGGGGTTCGGGCTGAACACCTTGCCGGTGCCGTTCGCGTGCTTGACCAGGCTCTCGGACCGGACGACGGCTCCGGACTCCGCGTGCACCAGCGTGCGCTCGGATCCCTTGCCGTTGTCGGAGATCACCTCGTAGACCAGGCCCGTGCCGGGCAGCACCTTGAGGTTCGCGCCCTCCGGCACACCGGCGGACTTCGCCTCGGCCGCTTCCGCGCTGACCGCGGGCGTCACGTCGACCGCGCCGACCGCGAGCCGGCCGTCGTCCACGGTCTTCGCACCGGTCGCCTTGTCGACGTGCTCGACGTAGTACGCGCCCAGCACGGCCTTGCCGTCGTAGGTCTGCTCGTACCAGGTGTGCGTGGCGGTCAGGGAGTCGCGGACGGCCAGCAGGCGCAGGCCTTCCTTCGGCGCCGCCGCCTGGGCGTTGGCGGCCAGCAGGGACAGTGCGACGCCGGCCGTGCAGGCCACCGCGACGAGACGACGGGATCTCATGTCGGTCTCCAGTGCTTCGGGCCCGGGCAGGGTGGGCCGTGTGCATGGCGACGCTAATCAACAAAACTTCGGTGGAGACCCTACGAAAGAAGGAAAAACGTCAGCGCTCCCAGACTCCGGGAACAACAACCACGTCGGCTTCGACCGGAATGTCCAGCGTTGGTCCGGTTCCGAAAGCGACGAATGCGACCGCGGCGCCCAGTGCGGCCAATTCGTGCGCGCCCTCGTGGCGGATCTCCGTTCCGGAACGCAGAACCGGCGCGACGGCCTCGATCGCCTCCGGGCTCCCGACCACGAACGCGGCCCGCCGGATCTCCGCCTCCGCACGCGGCGTGCGTTGTTCGGCGGGCCCCGGCCCGAGCCCGACCAGCGCGAGCCGGCCGCGCGGCAGCACCCGTGCCGCGGCCACGGTCACGTTGTCCCGCTTGAACTTCTCGGCCGCCAGCTCGACCGGCGCGCCGCGGCCGACCTGCAGCGCGCCACGCAATGCCGCCGCCTCCGCGACGCTCGCCGTGCCCATCGAGTTGCGCACCACCGAGCTAGGGTTCGGCACACCGATCTCGGCGAGCTCCTCGGTCGGGAACGTCAGCAGCTCGGCGGTGTCGCCGTGCCAGAAACCCCAGTCCTCCACCGCGTCCACGATGCCGGGCTCGTCCGCTTTGGCGTCCGCCGTCGCGAACGCCTTGATGGCACGCAGGTCGAGGCCGCCCTGGAGGTCCAGTTCCGACAGTGCCGCGCCCACGCTCGTGGCCGACGCACCGCGCGTCGAGCCCACACCGACGACGAGCGTGCGCGGCACGATCCGCAGCACGTTGTCCTTCGTCGCGGCGGCCCTGTCGTCGACGACGATCACCCACGTCGCGTCCTCGCCGGCCGCCACGACGTTCGGCGGCAACGCGGGCAGCGGGAAGTTCAACGGGTTGCGCAGCACGACCTTCTCGCCCGCGTCGATGGCCGCGACGCACGCCGCGACGTCGCCGTCCGCGGTGGCGTCGAGCTGCTCGACCAGCTCGTCCAGCACCGAGTCGATCAACGGGCCGCCGGTGACGACGGGCGCGAGGTTCAGCACGTCCGCGATGTGGCGGGTCAGGTCGTCCGCGTCGCCCGCGAGCGCGACGACGAAGTGCTTGTCCACGCACACCACGGCGGGGTCGGAGTCCTTGTCGCGCAACAGGGGCGCGATCAGGCGGACGGCGGACCCCGCGTCCAGGAAGAAGACGGCCGCGCCGAGGCGGGGCCAGAGGGTGAGGGCGGCGGGCTTGACGGGGCCGTCGGGGACGACGGCGTCGGAGCCGAGGAGGCCGGCGAGGTCGGCGGCGTCACCGCGCTGCGCCGGGCCCGCGAACACACCGATCACTTCTTGTTTCCCCACAACACCGTCACCGGGACCGCTGGGGCGAATCCCGAGTCGACCAGCCGCGACGCGGTCCAGTGCACGCCTTCCACCTGGTACCCGGCGGCCTGCAACGCGTCCCGCGCGGGCACGATCTCGTCGACGCCCTCGGTCACGACGACCAGGCGCTTGGCCGACACCGCCGCGCTCGCCTTGACCGCGCTGAGATCGCCGCGGCTGACGAACACGGCATCCGGGCGCGGTAACGAGGACGCGTCCAGCTCGGACTCCTCGACGCGGACGTCGACGCCGTGCGCGGAGGCGTTCGCGATGATCCGCACGCACTGCACGGGATCGGGTTCGACGGCGATCACCGCGGCACCCAGCCGTGCGCACTCCACGCCCACCGCGCCGGATCCGGCCAGCACGTCCCACACCAGCACACCGGGACGCGGGGCTAGCCGGGCCAGCACGAACGCGCGGACCTCGGCGCCGAGGACGTGCGTGCGGCTCCCGAACGCGTCCTCCGGCAGCGCCCAGCCGTCGCCCGACCGCAGGAACTCGGTGTCCGCCAGGCACAGCACCGCGTCGGGCGCGGTCCAGCGGCGGGTCACCGCGTCACGCGGGTCCACAGTGGTCAGCTCATCGCCGTCCGACACGATCAACGTGCGGCGCCAGCCCGCGATGCCCGCACCGACCTCGGCGGGCCCGATGCCCTCGGCCAGCTTCACGACCACGGCGGACCGGGCGCGGCACACGTTCAGCGCCGGGCGCAGGCCGTCCGCGGCGTCGACGACCTCGACGGGACGGCCGGCGGCCTTCCGCAGCTTCTCGACTGAGGCGGTCATCAGTTGCCGGCGGTGCGCTTGGTGGGCTTATGAGGGGTCTGCTTCTTCTTCTGCGCCGACGTCGAGGCGCGCACCGTCGGCGGCTTCGACATCTCGGCCGCGACCACGGTCAGCTTCGGCTTGGGCGCGGGCTCCTCGGCGGGCTTGCGAACCGACTGCTGTATTTCCTCGACCGCTGTCCACGCCGGGTTGGGCTCCGAGGTGGCGGCGGTGGCGGGAACGGGCAGGGGAGCCGGGATCGGCTCGTCGGTGCGCGTGGCGATGCGCGAGGCGGCACGGCGCGACCAGCGGGTCGGGCGGGCGGTGCGGGCCGGTTCGTCGGCGGAGGCGGTGACCGAGGCCGAGACGCGGCGCGTGGGCGCCTTCACCGCGGCGCCGACCAGGAACAGCGTCGGGCGGTACAACTTGTGCTGCTTCACGACCGACTCCAGCTCACCGACCGTGGTGTGCACGACCAGCTCGTCGGCCTGGCTCACCTTGTACGCCACGACGACCGGGGTCTCGGCCGCGTAGCCGCCCTCCAGCAGCTTCTCCACGAACTGCCCGACCCGCGCGCCCGAGACCGTGGCGGCCATCGTGGTCTGCAGCGCGGCGAACTCGCGCACGAGCTCGCTGCTCTCCGGCGAGATCAGCACGGCCGACGAGGCCTCGGTCGACGTGATCTCGCGGCCGATCCTGGCGGCGGCGGCCGCCACCACCGACACACCCGGCACGACCTCCACGTCGAGACCGAGGCGCACGCACAGGTCGTGCTGCTCCTGCACGCCACCACCGGTCGCGGCGTCACCCGCGTGCAGGCGCACGACCATCTGACGTGACGCGGCGGCACGGCGGTACAGGTCCGTGATCTCCTCGGGCGTGACGCGCGAGAAGTCGACCAGCTCGGCCTCGGCGCGGGCGTGCTCGCGGACGCACTCCACGTCCACCGCGCTGGGAGCCCAGATGACCACGTCGGCTTCCGCGATGCGGCGCGCGCCGCGGACGGTGATGAGGTCGGCGGCACCGGGACCGGCGCCGACGAAGGAGACCCGACCGGTCGTCGTCACGACAGCTCCACAGGGGGTTCAGGGGGTTCGGAGAGAGGCTTGAGCGATGACCGTACCGCCTGCCGATCTGTCCACGAACGGGTGGCAGGCCCGCACGAAACGGGCCACCGCCTCCGGGTCGCCTGCCGGGTGCGTGTGGAGGTAGGACGCGTGCACACCACCGGCCACGAACCCCTCGGCGACGGGCCGCGAGTCGACGCCGCGCCAGTGCCACGCGGGCGGGGCCGAGTGCGGCGTGGACAGCTGGGTGCGGTGGAACTCGTGGCCGGTCACGCGGCTGCCGGCCGGGTGCAGCGGCGAGTCCGCGGACGCCACGGCGTCCCGGTAGCCCAGGGTCAGCTTCGGCGTCATGAACCCCTCGGCGTCCAGCACGCCGCACATCGGGTGGCCGTCGAGCGACTTCGCGAGGTACAGCAACCCGCCGCACTCCGCGTGGACCGGGGCACCCGATCGAGCGAACCGCGCCACCGCCTCTCGCAACTTCACGTTGCCCGACAACGCTTCCGCGTGCTGCTCGGGGAAACCGCCCGGCAGCACCAGGCCCGTGGTGCCCTCCGGGAGGTCCTCGTCGCGGAGCGGGTCGACGACGGCCACGGCGGCACCCGCCGCCCTCAGCACCTCGACGTGTTCCGCGTAGCCGAACGTGAAAGCCGCTCCGCCCGCCACCGCGACCACCGGTTCGTCCTCGACGCGGTCGACCTGCGGTTCCCACGCGGCGACGGCCATCGACGGCACCGACCTGGCGAGTGCGCGCACCGCGTCGAGGTCGACGTGCTTGGCCACCGCGGCGGCGATCGCGTCGACCGCGGACACGGCCTCCGGACCGCGCTCCGCCGCCGTCACGAGCCCCAGGTGCCGTGAGGGCAGGAAGAACTGCGGATCGCGCGGCAGGACGCCGAGCACGTCGAGCCCTACCTCGTCGCACGCCGACCGGAGCACCTGCTCGTGCCGCTCCGACCCGACCTGGTTGAGGATCACGCCGCCGAGCCGGACCGTGGGGTCGTAGCTGCGGAACCCGTGCAGCAGCGCCGCGAGCGACCGGCTCTGCCCGCGTGCGTCCACGACGAACAGCACGGGTGCGTTGATCAGCTTGGCGACGTGCGCGGTCGAGCCGACGCCCGCGGTGTCGACGCGGCCGTCGAACAGGCCCATCACGCCCTCGACGATGGCGATGTCGCAGCCCTTGGCACCGTGCGCGAACAGGCCGGGGACGCGCTGCTCGCCGACGAGCACCGGGTCGAGGTTGCGCCCCGGCCTGCCGGTGGCGAGCGAGTGGTAGCCGGGGTCGATGTAGTCGGGCCCGACCTTGAACGGCGCGACCCGCGACCCGGCCCGGCGCAACGCGGCCATCAGGCCCGTCGCCACCGTGGTCTTGCCGCTGCCGGAGGCGGGCGCCGCGACGACGAGCCGGTTCACCACTCGATCCCCCGCTGGCCCTTCTGCCCGGCGTCCATCGGGTGCTTGACCTTGGTCATCTCCACGACGAGGTCGGCGGCGTCGACGAGCTTCTGCGGCGCGTACCGGCCGGTGATGACGACGTGCTGGTGACCGGGCCGGTTCGTCAGCACGTCCACCACCTCGTCCACGTCGATCCAGCCCCAGTGCAGCGGGTAGGTGAACTCGTCGAGGACGTAGAAGCCGTGGCGTTCGGCGCTCAGGCGGCGGGCGATCTCCGCCCACCCCTCGCGAGCGGCGTCGGCGTGGTCGTCCTCGGTGCCCTGCTTGCGGGTCCAGGACCAGCCCTCGCCCATCTTGTGCCACTCGACGGCGCCGCCCTCGCCGGTCTCGTCGTGCAGCCTGCCGAGCGCCTTGAACGCGGTCTCCTCGCCCACCTTCCACTTGGCGGACTTCACGAACTGGAACACGCCGATGTCCCAGCCCTGGTTCCAGCCGCGCAGCGCCATGCCGAACGCCGACGTCGACTTCCCCTTCATCTCCCCGGTGTGCAGCATCAGCAACGGCCGGTTGCGGCGCTGACGGGTGGTCAGGCCGTCCTTCGGAACCTCGGTCGGTTGTCCCTGAGGCATTGTGGTCTCCCCTCACGCTGCCCGGACGACGCCGGCGAGGTGGTCGGCGCTGAGCTGGTCGAGCCGGACGCAGGTGCCCCGCAGCGCCTCGGCGATCTTCTGCGCGAGCCCGAGCCGGACGTGGCCCTGCTCGCAGTCCACGACGACGACGGCGGTCTGTTCGAGCAGTCCGGCGGCCTTCAACGCGTCCTTGGTGGGGTCGCCGCCGAGTCCGGACGACGTCGCGCGGCCGTCGGTCAGCAGCACGACGAGCGGGCGCTTGCGCGGGTCCCTGAGCCGTTCGATCTCCAGGACCCGGTGGGCCTTCAGCAGACCGTCCGCCAGCGGGGTGCGGCCTCCCGTGCGCATCTTCTTGAGCCTCGTCGCCGCCGCGTCGACGGAAGTCGTCGGAGGAAGGGCGACCTCGGCCTGGTTGCCGCGGAACGTGACCACGCCGACCTTGTCGCGGCGCTGGTAGGCGTCGCGCAGCAACGAGATCACCGCGCCGCTGACGGCCGACATCCGCTTCTGCGCCGCCATCGAGCCCGAGGCGTCGACGACGAACAGGACGAGGTTCGACTCCTTGCCCTCCCTGACCGCCTTGCGGAGGTCCGCGGCGGTGAGGAGCAGCCCGGGACCCGTCCGTCCGCGCGCCGCCTGGTGCGGCGCCGCGTTCGTGAGGGTGTCGACCAGGTGCAGGCCGCTGCCGTCCACCTTGGACGACCGCACGACCCTGCCGGTGCGGGCGCGTGCCCGGGAACGCTTGCCGGGCGCGCCTTCGCCGACTCCGGGAACCTCCAGCATCCGCGCCTTGAACGCGGGCGCGGGTTCCGGTGCCGGACGGTCCTGCGGCGCGTTCCCGTTGCCCTTCGGGCCTTCCTGCGGCTCGGGCAGCTCACCGCCGCCGGGACCGTCGTCGTCAGGGCCGTTGTCATCCGGGCCGTTGTCGTCGTCGCCGGGTTCTTCCGCGTGCTCGGCGGCCTGGCGCATCGCGTCCTCGAGCTGCTGCTCCTCGATGCCGGGCTCGTCGAACGGGTCGCGGCGGCGCCGGTGCGGCAGGGCGAGCCTGACCGCGGCCTCGACGTCCGACTCCTCGACCTCGGTGGCCCCGCGCCACGCGGCGTGGGCGGTGGCGGCGCGGGCGACGACGAGGTCCGCGCGCATGCCGTCGACCTCGAAAGCCGCGCAGACGGCGGCGATCCGGCGCAGCTCACCGTCCGGGAGGGACACTCCGGGCAGCTTCTCCTTGGCGTCGTCGATCCGCTGCCGCAGCTTCGCGTCCTCGGCCTCCCACTTCGCCGCGAACGTCACGGGGTCGGCCTCGTAGGCGAGCCGGCGCCGGATGACCTCGGTGCGCACACCGACGTCCCGCGCGGCCTTCACCGACACCGTGAGCCCGAACCGGTCGAGCAGCTGCGGCCGCAGCTCCCCCTCCTCGGGGTTCATGGTGCCGACCAGCAGGAACTGCGACGGGTGCGAGACCGACACGCCCTCGCGCTCGACGTGAGCACGCCCCATCGCCGCGGCGTCGAGCAGCAGGTCGACCAGGTGGTCGTGCAACAGGTTGACCTCGTCGACGTAGAGCACGCCCCGGTGCGCCGAGGCCAGCAGCCCAGGCTGGAACGCCCGCACGCCCTCGGTCAGCGCCTTCTCCAGGTCGAGCGACCCGACCAGCCGGTCCTCGGTGGCGCCCACCGGCAGCTCGACGAGCTTCGCCGGCCTGCGCTCGACACCGTCGTGCGGCGCGTCGGGACAGTCCGTCGTGCCGGGCGCGCAGCCGAACCGGCAGTTCTTCGAAACGTCCAGCTCCGGCAGCAACGCGGCGAGGGCACGCACGATCGTCGACTTCGCGGTTCCCTTCTCGCCGCGGACGAGAACGCCGCCGATGCCGGGATGAACGGCGTTCAGCAGCAGGGCCAGCCGGAGGTCGTCATGTCCGACGACAGCCGAAAAGGGGAACATGCTCGGTGAAGTCCTTCCTCGGGTGTCCACGCCCGCGGTCGGTCGGAGTAAAGAGGGGGACGAGTTCCTGACTCCCGGTTCTCCAAACCGGTCACAGTCGCGGGACGGCGCCGGATTCGCACCGGCTTCCTCGCGCTCCCCTCACAGCCCCGGCATCGTCGCACCTCGCACCCCCGCGACCAACAGCCAGGTGAGCGACATCGCGTCGGGAGAGTGCAGTCGCAGTAGCGCTGCGAAGTGGACCCGGCAGCCTTCCGGACGGTGGGTGGGCCGGGTTTCGCGATTTCAGACGGCTTGCACCGCCGTGACCAATCAGGCGACGCGAGTAACGCACCTGGCCGGGTTCGCAATGATCAGACCAGACAGAGGCGTGGCGTCAGAGCAGGCCCTGGAACTCCGTCCAGGCCTCCCGCACCTCGTCCGCCGTCCACTCCAGCGCGGGCCCGGCGACCGTGATCTCGGTCTTCGCGAGCGTCCCGTCCCGCCAGAACGAGCCGAGGAACTCGCCGCTCAGCTCGGTCAGCCGCGCGGGGTCGCCGGGGATGTGCAGCGCGAACTGGTGGGTGTGCGGCTCTGGCAGTCCCATCGCCTCCGCCACGACCTTGGCGTGCTCGACGTACGAACCGAGCTTCGGCAGCACGGTGTCGAGACCGTGCAGAGCCGACAGGGCGGCCGGCCACTGCTGGAACAGCATGCCGCCGTACCGGTGCCGCCAGACGCGTGCCTGGTCGACGAAGTCCCGGGTGCCGGCGAGCGCCGCGCCGGAGATGCCTTCGAGGGACTTGTAGAACGACACGTACACCGAGTCGAACAGGCCGGCGATCTCCGCCAGCGGCTTGCCCAGGCCGAACGTGCTCTCCCACAGCCGCGCGCCGTCGAGGTGCACGACCGCGTCGCGTTCGCGGGCGGCGTCGACGAGCGAGGTCAGCTCGTCCCACGTCGGCAGGACGAACCCGGCCTCGCGGTCCGGCACCTCCAGCAGCAGCGTCCCGTACGGCTCGGGGCAGGTGGCGACGTCGGCGTCGCGGACCTTGACAGGGCGCAGGCCCGACAGGACGGTCAGCGCGTCGTCCTCGTGGTGCAGCGGGTGGGCCTGCGGGTGCATCGCCACGATCGGGTTGTGGGTGCGGTCGGCCCAGCACTTCAGCGCGATCTGCTGCGCCATCGTCCCCGTCGGCACGAAGAGCGCGGCCTCGGTGCCGAGCAGCTGGGCCACGCGGGTTTCCAGGGCTCCCACCGGGCCACCGTCGCCGTAGCGGTCGGGGTCGACGTCCGGCACGGGGCCGAGCGCTTCGAGCAGCGACTTCTTGCGGACACCCGAGAGCTGGCGGTTCATCACCACCGCATCCAACCTCAGCTCAACGGCTGACGGCCACCGACTTAGGGGCGCGGAACGACAGCAGGTGCAGCCACTCCGGCTCCGGGCCCGCGAGCTCCAGCGACGGCTCGTGCTCGGCCACCGTCCGCAACGTCACCGCGGCCTCCAGCCGGGCCAGCCCGGCTCCCAGGCAGAAGTGTCGGCCGTACCCGAACGCCAGATGGCGCGGGTCGGTTTCCTCACCGCTCAGCAACAACACGAGCTCGGCACCGGCCGGAACACGCACACCGGACAAGACCACCTCACGCGCGGTCAACCGCCGCCAGGTCACCACGGGCGTCTCGGTCCGCAGCACGTCCTCCACGAACGCCTCGGCGACGCCGGGCAGCGGCAGGCGCGCCCACAACGCGCGATCCTGCAAAGCGCGGCGCAACGCCGTGGACAACAGTTGGGTCGTGGTCTCCTGACCCGCGATCAACAGGAAGTAGCAGAGACCGGCGGAGTCCTCCGCGGACACACCGGCATCGGCCAGCGCGCAGAACAGCTCACCGTCCCGCGCGTCGTAGCGCTTGACCAGCCACTGGTGGAACTCGCCGACGTCGTCGACCAGCTCCATCTGCCGCTCGCGGGACAGGTCGCCCCAGAAGAACTCGAGCGACGCGGAGCTCCACCGCTTCAATGTCGGAATGTCAACATTCCGACAACCGAGGAGGTCCATCAGCACGATCGCGGGCAGGTCCCACGCGAGCGAGCGCACGAGATCTGAGCCACCCAGCCGTTCCAGAACGAGGGACCGGATGCGAGGCTCCGCTGCGGCGACGCGGGCCGGCGTGAAGAACGACGCCACCAGCTTGCGCAGCCGGGCGTGTGACGGCGAACCGTTGTTCGCCAAGGTCGGCGGCAGCGAGAAGCGGGCCCTCACCAGGGCGCGCAACGCGGCGGGCGCCACCGGCGTGACGGCGGTCAAAGCGTTGTCGGGCAGGAACGTGACCGGGTCTGCCAGCACGGCGCGCACGTCGTCGTAGGCGGACACCACCCAGCGGCCGTCGAGGAACTGCACCGGCGAGGTGAGTTCGGCGCGCGTGAAGGTGAACAGGTCCACGAGCGGCACGCTAGTCGGCGGATGGGAGACTCAGGCGGTGACCGTGAGCACAACCGAGGCAGTGTCCAGCGGCAGTGAGTCGGCGTTCGACTGGATCGACGTCCGCTCCGAAGCGCGCGCCAAGGCGGGTCTGACCCGGCGGGTGCGGCCGCGCGCGGCCGACTCGACGGACCTCGACCTCGCCAGCAACGACTACCTCGGACTCGCGAAGGACAAGCGCGTCGCGGGTGCCGCGGCCGCCGCCACGCTCAAGTGGGGTGCGGGCTCGACGGGGTCGCGTCTGGTCACCGGCTCGACGGAGCTGCACAACGAGCTGGAGTACGAGCTCGCGAACTTCTGCGGCGCGCAGTCGGCGCTGGTGTTCAGCAGCGGTTACATGGCGAACCTCGGCGCGGTCACGGCGCTGTCCGGTCCCGGCACGGCGATCGTCGCCGACCAGCACATCCACGCGTCGCTGATCGACGGCACGCGCCTGTCGAAGGCCGACGTCGTCGTCGCGGACCACTGCGACGTGCGCAAGGTCCGGCACGCGCTGGAGACCCGCGGCAAGCGGCGCGCGATCGTCGTCACCGACTCGGTCTTCAGCGTCGACGGCGACATCGCGCCGCTCGCCGAGCTGTACGAGGCCTGCCGCGCGACCGGTGCCGGCCTGGTCGTCGACGACGCCCACGGCCTCGGTGTCGTCGGGCCGGGTGGCCGTGGCGCGGTCGCCGAGGCGGGTCTCATCAAGGCGCCGGACGTGGTCACCACGCTGACGCTGAGCAAGTCGCTCGGCTCGCAGGGCGGCGCGGTGCTCGGCCCGAGCCGCGTGATGAAGCACCTCATCGACACCGCGCGCACGTTCATCTTCGACACCGGCCTCGCGCCGAGCAGCGCGGCGGCGGCCCTCGCGGCGATCAAGATCCTGCGCGAGGAGCCGGACCGCCCCGAGCGCGCGCTGACCGTCGCGCACGACCTGAGCAACCGCCTGAAGGAAGCCGGTTTCCAGGCCAGCACGCCGACGGCCGCCGTGGTCAGCGTGCGGGCGCCGGGTCCTGAGCAGGCGTTGCGGTGGGCGGAGGCCTGCCGCGCGAACGGCGTGGTCGTCGGCTGCTTCCGGCCGCCGTCGGTGCCGGACCAGGTCAGCAGGCTGCGGCTCACCGCGCGCGCCGATCTGACCGAGGCCGACGTCGAGCGCGCGGTGCGCGTGATCAGGGAGTGCGCCGCATCCGCAGGTGTGGAATCCCGTCCTCGATGAACTCCGCGCCTTCGGCCACGAAGCCGAACGACGCGTAGAACGACGTCACGTACGTCTGCGCGTCGAGCACGCACGGCGTGTCGCCGATGTCGGCCAGTGCCGCCTCCATGAGCCTGCGGCTGAAGCCCCGGCCCCGGGCCATGCGCGCGGTGACGACACGTCCGATGCGGAACGTGCCGTCGGGTTCCTCGAGCAGCCGCAGGTAGGCGACCGGATCGTGCGACCCGTCCGCCTCCAGCCAGAAGTGCCGTGTGCCCTGTTCGAGGTCACGGCCGTCGACGTCGCAGTAGACGCAGTTCTGCTCGACGACGAAGACGTCCTGGCGCAGTCGCAGGATCGCGTAGAGCTGGCCGGGGCTCAGATCGAGGCCCCACTGCCGCCGCAGGGTGGCGGGAAACGGTGTGGTTCGCACCGCACCTTGGATATCAGAAGCCCAGAGCCGACCGGTAGTGAGCCAGCCTGGTGTAGACGCCCGGTTCGTCGGGGCGCGCACACCCGCGGCCGAACGACACGACGCCCGCGAGCCTGCCGCGCACGACGAGGGGCCCGCCCGAGTCGCCCGTGCACGCGTCACGGCCACCACGCCCGGCGCACAGCATCGGGCCCGGCCGGAAGGCCGGCTCCTTCTGCTCGCACTCCTGGTCGGACAGGATCGGCACCGTCACCTTGCGCAGCGTCATGGCCGGCGGCGCGTTCTCCGCGGTGCGGCCGTAGCCGAGCACCACGCCTTCGTCGCCGGCCTCGCCGAGCGAGATCGTCCGGTACGGCAGCGCGCGGCCCAGCGTCAGCACCGCCACGTCGTCTCCCTGGACGACCTCGCGGTACTCGGGGTGGCGCCAGACGCTCGCGACCGCGGCTTCGACGCCCTCGGCCTGCAGCCGCAGGTCCGTGCGGCCGGCGACCACGCGGAGCTGCTCGGGCGCGCGCTGGTTCCTGCCGACGACGCCCTTCAGCGTGACGCAGTGCGCGGCGGTCACGACCTTGTCCGGGGCGACCAGGGCGCCACCGCAGATCAGCTGCCCGTCCGTGGTGGTGACCGCCACAACCCACGGGGTGTCCGAGATCCGCGCGGGCGTCCCCCCGACGATCGCGTCGGCCGTCGGCCCACCGCTGACCAGTGCGATCACCGCCATGAGCACGGCAACTCGCTTACCCCTCACGGACCACTCCTCGTTGCGCCAGGTGGACGACCGGTCACCTACCGTAGCGATCGCACTGGGACGGCGTCAAAACCGGAGATTCTCGTGTTAGTGTCGCGTCGGGCCGGAGATTTTGCGGTCAGTGGCACAGATCACGGGGGTATGTACGGTGTTGTTCGACTTCGGCCAGGTTCCGGCCTTCCTCATCGCGTGCGCGGTCGTCATCGTGACCCCCGGTGTTGACGCGTTCCTGTTGCTGCGCACGTCGATGCGCTCCGGCACCCGCGCCGGGCTGCTCGCCCTGGGTGGCATCCACTCGGCCGCGGCGGTCCAGGTGGCCCTGGTGATCTCGGGCCTCGGCGTGGTGCTCGCGCGGTATCCGGTGGTGCTCACGGCGTTGCGCTGGGCCGGTGCCGCCTACCTGCTCTACCTGGCGGTTTCCATCACGCGAGGGCTGATCAGGCGTTCCGGCGGCGCGCCGGAGGAGGTCGTGGGCGACCGGCCGTTCCGGCAGGGGTTCCTGACCAACATCACGAACCCGAAGATGATCCTGTTCTCGCTCGCGTTCCTGCCGCAGTTCATCGGATCGGGTGAACCGGCACCTCAGCTCACGATGCTGGCCGTCGTGTTCCTCGGCCTGGCCGCGATCTGGGAGCTGATGATCGTGCTGGCGGCCTCGCGCGTCGCCGGCCGGCTCAAGCGCCCCGGTGTGACGACCGCGCTGGACGCGGTGTGCGCGGCCGTGTTCCTCACGATGTCCGTCGGTCTCGTGGTCTGACCCGCAGCAACGGCAGCACGCGGCCGGGGATCACCCCTGGCCCGCCGTGGAGTCGCCTCGAAGGGCCAGGTTCGCACGTCCTGCGGCACTACGGTTCGGCGGTCACCGGCGGCGCCGTGCCCACGACGGGGTGGAGGTCCTCGGCGTACCGGGAGATCCGGACGTACACACCGGGCTTGCCCTTGCGCGCACAGCCCTCGCCCCACGACGTGACGCCGACGAGCTTGCCGCCCGCGACGATCGGGCCGCCCGAGTCGCCCTGGCAGGTGTCGACCTTGCCGCCCTCGTAGCCCGCGCAGAACATGTCCGCCCTCACGAACTGCGGGTACGCGTCGACGCAGTAGTCGTCCGGCAGCACCGGCAGCGTGGCCTGCAGGAGGTATCGCGACGTCCTGCCGTTCTCGCTGGTGCGGCCCCAGCCGAGCGCGCGCAGCTCCGTGCCGGGCCGGTAGAGCGCCTCGTCGGAGGGCTCGGCGAACGGCAGCGGCGTCTGGGGCACCGCCCTGCGCAGCGTCAGGACCGCGACGTCCTCGCCCTGGTCGGCGGAGACGTACCGCTCGTGGATCCAGATGTCGGACACCGCCACCGACATGCCGGACTCGCGGTCCAGCTTGTCCTCGCGGCCGACGACGACCCGCAGGTCCCTGGTCGAACGCCCCAGGGCGCAATGCGCCGCCGTGATCACCTTCGTCGGCGCGACGAGGGTGCCGCCGCAGAACTGGCCGCCGCGGGAGTCGGTCAGGTGGACGGCCCACGGGTTGGCCTCGATGGAGGCCCGCTCACCGCCGACGATGCGCTCGTCGGCGGTGGCGACACCCGTCGAAGCCAGCAATGCGGAGAGAACCAGCACGAGGAGTCGTCTCATGACTCCACATGGTAGCTACTCCGCTGGGCCATTTGGAGCAACTTTGTTCCAAACCTTGCTCGCGGCGCCCATCACGGACTCCCCGATGTCGTTGATCGTCTTGATCAACGGGTCGACCGAGTTGTTCATCGACTCGCGGTAGGAGCGCGCGGCGCCCTTCACGTCCTCGGTGAGGTTGTTGGTCGGCCTGTCGTCCTCGCGGCGCGCGTAGGTGCCGGTCAGGATCTCCCGGTACTCCTCGCTCGCCGACCAGCGCTGCAGCTCGGCGGCGCGCACCACGACCAGCGGGTGCGAGCGGGTCTCGGTGTGCAGGAGCTTGAGGATGCTGTCGCGGATGTCCTCGACCTCCTCGTACTCCTTGGCCTGGGCGAGGAACGACGCGATGTCGACCTGACCGCCGAGGTCGCCCGCCAGCGCGAGGTGCGTGCGCAGCGCCGCCTGCGGGTCCTGGCAGGCCAGCAGGCCCGCCCGGTCGCACGACAGCTCGGTCTTGCGCTGCCACTCGCGCAGCGCGGCGATGGCCGCCCGCATGGCGATCGCACCGGCGGGCACCCACGCGAACGACGTCGTCAGGTCGATGAGCCTGCGCAACAGCGTGTTGTACAGCGCGTGGCCCGACATCACGTGGCCCGTCTCGTGACCGATGAGGAACCGCAGCGACTCGTTGTCGAGCAGGTCGACCGCACCGGTGCTGATCACGATGAACGGCTTGTCGATGCCGTAGGTGTAGGCGTAGGCCCCCGCGCTGCGCTCGACGAAGAGCTCGGGCACCTCGGTCAGGTCGAACGCCGCCGCCACCTCGTTGCGGATGCGGTCGAGCTGCGGGTACTGCTTCGGGCCGACCCGCACGGAGGACGCCACCTGCAGCAGGCGCTCACCCCGTTCGGAGAAGGCTCCTGCGACCGCCTTGAGGATCGGTGCCACGGCGGGCACCGCCCTCAGCACCGCGAGGGCGCCCCGGTCGGCGGGATGTTCGTAGGCGCGCGGGCTGATCCCCGGAAAGCGCACCCTGGATGACTGTTCGATGTCCCCCGTCATGTGCCCAGGTTAGACACGATCCGGACAAGGGTGTGCGGAATCGGCCGAGGACCGTTGCAGACTTGCCCGGTGAGCAGCGACGAAGACACCACCGTTCTGCCGTTGCGCGGCGGGGCAGCGGCCACCCTGGTCCGCCGCCGTGCCGCGGCCAACGACCGGGGAGCGATCCTCTACGTGCACGGCTTCGCGGACTACTTCTTCCAGGAGCACGTGGCCGAGCACTACACGGCGCAGGGCTACGACTTCTACGCCGTCGACCTGCGCGGATACGGCCGTTCGCTGCGCGACGGCGAGGTGCCGAACTACACGACCGACATGGCGGTGTACTTCGAGGAGATCGACGCCGCGGTGGCGAAGGTCCGCGAGGAGCACACGCGCGTGGTGCTCATGGGGCACTCGACCGGCGGGCTCACGACGTCGTTGTGGGCGCACGAACGACGGGCCGGTGAGCTCATCGACGCGTTGGTGCTCAACAGCCCGTGGCTCGACGTGGTGGAGCCGCCGCTCATGCGGCAGGTCGTGAAGCTGGTCGGCCGGATCGCCCCGAAGACGAAGATCCGCGCGAACCTCGGCGAGGCCTACGGGGCCGCGATCCACAGCTCGCGCAACGGCGAGTGGGACTTCGACCTGAGGTGGAAGCCGCTCGCCGGTTTCCCCGTGCTGGCCGGGTGGATCCGCGCGGTCCTCCTCGCCCAGGAGAAGGTCCACAAGGGACTCGACGTGCGCGTGCCCGTCCTGGTGCTGCACTCCGACAGGAGCGTGCTGAACGCCCGCGAGTGGAGCGAGGACGTGTCGAAGGCCGACGCGGTGCTCGACGTCGAGGGCATGCGGAAGTGGGGTCCGAAGATCGGGTCATCGGTCAGGGTCGTGGAGATCAAGGCCGGCATGCACGACCTGTTCCTGTCGCCGGAGCCGGTGCGCGCCGCGGCGCTGGCGGAGGTGGACGAGTTCCTCGAAACGGCTTGACCTCGTCATAGGTCGAAGTTCGAGACTGACCGTCATGAGCATCGACTTCAACTACTGGTACGCGCTCGAAAGCGCTATGCAGGACGAGAAGAATCGTCGCGTGAGCCGGGTGACGTTGAAGCGTGTCGCCCGGTTCGCCCGCCCGCAGCGGCTGGCCGTCTACGCCCTGCTGGCCACGAGCGCGGTGTCCGCGGTGCTGGCCGTGGCGTCGCCGGTGCTGGCCGGTCGCGTGGTCAACACCATCTTCGAGGGGCGCGACTTCGGGCTGGTGGTGTGGCTGGCGCTGGCGATCGCCGGCGTGGCGGTGCTGGAGTCCGGTTTCTCGCTCGCCGAGCGGTGGCAGTCGTCGCGGGTCGGCGAGGACCTGATCCTGCGGCTGCGGCAGGCCGTCTTCGACCACGTGCAGCGGATGCCGATCGCGTTCTTCACCCGCACCCGCACGGGCGCTCTGGTGTCGCGGCTGAACAACGACGTGATCGCGGCGCAGCGGGCGTTCTCCGAGACGATCTCCGGCGTCGTCACGAACGTGATCGCGCTGGCGCTGACCCTGGGAGTGATGCTGACGCTGTCGTGGCAGGTCACGGTCCTCGCGATGCTGCTGCTGCCGATCTTCCTGATCCCGGCGCGGCGGATGGGCAAGCGCCTGGCGTCCATGCACCGCGAGGCGGCGGACCTCGACTCGGCGATGACGACGCAGATGACCGAGCGCTTCTCGGCGCCGGGCGCGACGTTGATCAAGCTGTTCGGCAGGCCGTCGCTGGAGAGCGAGGAGTTCGGGTCGCGGGCGCGGCGGGTGCGCGACATCGGGGTGCGGACGGCGGTGGCGCAGTGGCTGTTCCTGGTCGCGCTGACCCTGGTGTCGTCGCTGGCACTGGCGCTGGTCTACGGCCTGGGCGGCTGGTTCGTGTTCGCCGGGCAGATGGCGCCGGGCACGATCGTGACGCTGGCGCTGCTGCTGACGCGGCTGTACGCGCCGTTGACGGCGTTGGCAGGCGCACGGGTGGACGTGATGACCGCGCTGGTGTCGTTCGAGCGGGTCTTCGAGGTGCTGGACCTGCCGCCGTTGATCAAGGAGAAGGACTCGCCGGTCTCGGTGCCGGACGGGCCAGTGTCGGTCGAGTTCGAGGACGTCCGCTTCGCCTACCCGTCGGCGGACAAGGTGTCGCTAGCGTCGCTGGAGGAGGTCGCGGCGCTCGACACGCGCGGCGGCGAGGAGATCCTGGGCGGGGTGTCGTTCGTCGCCGAGCCGGGTTCCCTGATCGCGCTGGTCGGTTCGTCGGGTGCGGGCAAGTCGACGATCGCGTCACTGCTGCCCCGCCTGTACGACACGGACTCCGGCGCGGTGCGTCTGTCCGGTGTGGACGTGCGCGACCTGTCGTTCGACTCGATCCGCGAGACCGTGGGCATGGTGACGCAGGACGGGCACCTGTTCCACGAGTCGATCAGGTCGAACCTGCGGCTGGCGGCCCCCGCGGCCACGGACGAGGAGATCTGGGACTCGTTGGGGCGAGCCAGGCTGGCCGACCTGGTGTCGTCGTTGCCCGACCAGCTGGACACGGTCGTGGGCGAACGCGGCTACCGGCTCTCCGGCGGTGAACGCCAGCGGCTGACCATCGCACGCCTGCTGCTGGCCAAGCCGCGCGTGGTGATCCTGGACGAGGCGACCGCACACCTGGACTCGCGCTCGGAAGCGGCGGTGCAGGAGGCGCTGGTCGAGGCGCTGGCCGGCCGCACCTCCCTGGTGATCGCACACCGGCTGTCGACCATCCGCGCGGCCGACCAGATCCTCGTCGTCGACCGCGGCCAGGTCGTCGAACGTGGTACGCATGAGTCGTTGCTGGCCCTGGAAGGCCACTACGCCAAGCTGTACCGCACGCAGTTCAGCGAAGAGCCGATCGGAGCGCCGTGACCATCCCCTCGCCCGACAACCTCTACCCGTTGCCGGACATCGCCCGCACGGTGCTCCTCAAGCCGTTGGTGAAGAACCCGCAGATCGAGATCGGCGAGTACACCTACTACGACGACCCGCACCACGCCGAGGATTTCGAACGACGCAACGTCCTCTACAACTTCGGCACCGAAAAGCTGGTCATCGGCCGTTACTGCGCACTGGCCGAGGGCGTGCGGTTCATCATGGCCGGCGCCAACCACCGCACCGACGGCGTGTCGACGTTCCCGTTCACCATCTTCGGCGGCGCCTGGGCCGAGAAGACCCTGGACATCGCCCTGGGCGCACCGAGCCGCGGCGACACGGTGGTGGGCAACGACGTGTGGATCGGCTACCAGTCGTTGATCATGCCCGGCGTGCGCATCGGCAACGGCGCGATCATCGCGTCCGGGTCGGTGGTGGTGTCGGACGTGCCGGCGTACGGGGTGGTCGGCGGGAATCCCGCGCGGCTGCTGAAGAAGCGGTACAGCGAGGACGAGATCGCGGTGCTGGAGCGGGTCGCGTGGTGGGACTGGCCGGTGGAGAAGGTGACGGAGCACGTCCGCGTGATCATGACGGGGACGCCGGCGGAGCTGGCGGAGCTCGCGTGAAGGCGCTGCCGGCGGCCCAGGACGTGGTCATGGGCCGGCTCCTACGCCGAACGGCCCTGGAACAAGTCACGAGGCGTCTGAGTGAACTTTTCCCGAGGTTCACCTCGGCCGCGCGATCATGAGCACATGGAGTACGACCGCTACTGCGACCTGACCATGCGCGGAGGCACGACCAGCGGAGTCGTGTACCCGCTCGCCGTCGCGTCGCTGGCGCGCCACTACGAGTTCAAGCAGATCGGTGGCGCGTCGGCGGGTGCGATCGCCGCGGCGTTCACGGCGGCCGCGGAGCGTGGTCGTGCTTCCGGCGGGTTCGAGAAGCTCGCGGAGCTGATCGACTGGTTCACCTCCGGCACGGGTGCCGACCGGTGGCGGATGGCTCAGCTGTTCCAGCCCACCGACAGGACGCGTGCGCTCTACCGGATCGTCGTCGCGACCATGCAGAAACGCGAGACGACCGGGCGCAGCGCCATTTCTTGCCTGTTCTTCGCGTTGCTGGGTGCTGTGGGCTGGCGGGCGAAGTCGGTGCTCACGTTGATGGTGTCGTTGTGGCTGGGCGGGCCGGTGCTGTGGTCGGCTTTGCTGGCGCCGTCGGCGTACCCGGCCTGGCTCGGGGTGCTGGTCGTCGTGCTGGCGGTGGCCTGCCTGGTGCTGGTGCTGTGGCCGTTGCGGTCGAGCCTGCCCTGGCCCGGCTGGGTGTTCGTCGCCGTGCCGCTCGTGCTCGGGCTGGCTTTCTCGCGGCACCACGCGACGGCGGCGGTCGGGCTGCTGGTGTGGCTGGTGCTGTCGTTGGCGGCGGTCAGCGCGTTGATCATCACGTACGGGTACGCGATGCAGCGGTTCATGAGGAACAACGCGCGGTCCATCCACTTCGGACTCGTGCCGGGCACGGGTGACTTCACGCCGTCGTGGCTCGACCGGCTGGCGGGCATGCCGAAGTCGACGGGTGTGCCGCCGCTGGCCGACTGGATCGCGGACCGCCTCGACGACATCGCGGGGACCGGGGACGTGCTGACGTTCGGCGACCTCGGCGAGATCACCCTCGTGCTGATGACGACCGACCTGTCCGAGGGGCGGCCGTACCGGTTGCCGTTCAAGGAGAGCTGGCAGTACTGCGAGGAGTGCCTCGGCTACGTGCTGCCGCGCCGGGTGGTCGAGCGGATGAACGGCGCTCCGACGGCTGCGAAGTGCCCGCTTCACGAGCACATGCCGTTGCGGGACCTGCCGGGCCTCGAGGACCTGCCGGTCGTGCTGGCCGTGCGGATGTCGCTGTCGTTCCCCGGCCTGATCGCCGCCGTGCCGCTGTGCAGGGACGGGCGCGTGCACTGGTTCTCCGACGGCGGCATCACCAGCAACTTCCCGATCCACTTCTTCGACTCGCTGCTGCCGCGCTGGCCCACGTTCGGCCTGAGCCTGCAGTCCTACCCGAACGGCGACACGGACGAGGTGTGGCTGCCGGAGCAGGACGCGTCGACCTCCGGCACTCGGTACGCGTCGCTGACCACGATGCCGCGCTTCCTGGTGTCGATCCTGGACACGTTCCTCGACTGGCGCGACACCATGCAGTCGGCGCTGCCCGGCTACCGCGGCCGCATCGCGCACGTCCGGCAGGCCGCCGACGAGGGCGGCTCGAACCTGTTCATGCCGCCCGCCACGATCCGGCGCCTCGCCCTGCGCGGGCAGCACGCGGGTGACCTGCTGCGCGAACGGTTCCAGCAGCAGCGCAACACAGACCGCTACCGCTGGATCCGCCTGCGCATGGCCCTGCGCGAGTACCAGGAGCTCGGCGAGCAGGCCGCCGACCGCGACGCGATGTACGACGAGCTGCTCGAGCGGTTCGAGATCCCGCGGGAGCTGCACGAGTGGTTCCGCACTCCTCCGGCCGACGGCGACCCGTTCCGGGCGGAGATCGAGCTCGCGCTGGACCACGTCGGGCGGCTGAAGGACGACGGGCCGTTCGACGGAGCTCCGCCGGTGGACCCGGATTTGCGGCTGACACCGCCGGAGTAGCCGCGCTAGCCTGGTTCCATGACGCGATTTAGCCACCCCCGGCCCGCGTGGGTGGCTCGCGCGTAGAAAACCTTCCCGTCGGTCGGGGGACTCCGCATCCCAGCCCGACCAGCAGAACGGGAAGTCCCATGTACCGCACCGAAGAACTCGTGCACGCCCTGAGCGTCCGCGACCTCACCGACCCCGCACAGGGCCCGCACGCGATGCAGCTGCTGATCGCGGACCTCGAGGCCGCCCTCGACGACCCGCGCGAGGTCCGCCACCACCCGCTCGTGCCGGTGGAGCACAACTACGAGCGCCTCGGCTACCCGGCCGACGCGATCACCCGCGACGCCCGCTACACCCGGTACGTCAGCGAGACGTGCATGTTGCGCAGCCACACCACGGCGATGATCCCACCGGCGCTCAAGGACGCGATCCCGGACGTCACGTTGCTCTGCCCCGGCCTCGTCTACCGCCGTGACACCGTCGACCGACTGCACACCGGCACGCCGCACCAGCTCGACATCTGGCGGATCTCCCACAACCGCGAAGAACTGGACGACCTCATCCACACCGTCGTCACGACGGTGCTCCCCGGCAGGCGCTACCGCACGATCGACGCGCAGCACCCGTACACCACGCACGGCAAGCAGATCGACGCGGAGCACGACGGTGAGTGGCTGGAGATCGGCGAGTGCGGACGGGCCGCACCGCACGTCCTCGAAGACCACCCGCACGGTCTGGCGATGGGACTCGGGCTGGACCGGATCCTCATGCTGCGCAAGGGGATCCCGGACATCCGGCTGCTGCGCAACGCTGACCCGCGCATCGCGGGCCAGATGCTGGACCTGGCCGAGTACCGGCCGATCTCGCGGCACCCCGCCGCCATCAGGGACATCTCGATCATGGCGGACGGCGACGACGACGTCGAGACGCTCGGCGACCGCATCCGCGCCCTGGTCCCCGAGGACGTCGTCGAGGAGATCGAGATCCTCGGCGAGACGAGGACCGAGGACCTGCCGCGGCACGTCCGGGAACGCCTCGGGGCACGGCCCGGTCAGAAGAACGTGCTCGTCCGCGTGACGATGAGGGCGCCGGAACGCACCCTCACCGACCGCGAGACGAACGCGATCCGGGACCGCCTGCTTCAGGGCTTGCGGGCGACGGCGCCGTAGATGCCCGTGTGGTCCTCGAAGGAGTCCGGGCGCCAGTCGTTGACCGCGACGACGCCCGGCTCCAGCAGCTCCATGCCGTCGAAGAACCTGGTCACCTCGGCGAGCGTGCGCATGGTCAGCGAGTTGTCGGAGCTGTTGTAGATCTTCTTGATCTCGGCGGCCTCCGTCCGCTCGTCGTCGCTGAGCGTGTCCCAGCTGGCGTGCGTGATCGCCAGGTAGGAGCCGGAGGGCAGGTCGGCCATGTACTCGGCGACGGCCTCGTAGGGCTTGTCCGAGTCGGGGACGAAGTGCAGCGCGGCGATGATCAGCACGCCGACCGGGCGGGAGAAGTCGAGCACCTCGCGGGCGCCCTTGATCACGGACGAGGTCGCGCGCAGGTCGGCGAGGATCGCGCTGGCGTTGGGGTTGTCGGCGAGCAGGGCGTTGCTGTGCGAGACGGCGACCGGCTCGAAGTCGACGTAGACGACCTTGGCGTCCGGGTTGTCCTGCTGGGCGATCTCGTGGACGTTGCCCACGGTCGGGATGCCCGATCCGAGGTCGAGGAACTGGTCGACGCCCTCGGCGACGAGGTGGCGGACGACCCTGCGCAGGAACGAGCGGTTCGCCTGCGCGCTCTGGGCGACGCCGGGGAAGTGCTGCTCCACCTGCTTGGCGGCGGCGCGGTCGGCTTCGAAGTTGTGCGAGCCACCCAGGTAGTAGTCGTACATCCGCGCCACGCTCGGGCGCGTGACGTCGACCGTGGACGGGACCCACTTCAGCTCTTCCATCACGCGCGCATCCTCACCCGCGCGCCGCACGGGTGTCCACCGCCGGCCGCGTCAACGGCGATCGTGTCGGCCTGTGAGGGCTGCTCGCTCACAGCGAACGCCACGGGGGAACACCACCCCGCTGAAGTTGGTTGAGCGGTAAAGACTCAACTTTGGAGGGTGATGGAGATGGGCGAGACTTTGGCCCTGCCGGTGCTGCCGCTGGACGACGTTGTGGTGCTCCCCGGCATGGTGGTGCCGGTCCGCATCTCCGGTGCGGACGCCAGCGCCGAGGCTCGGGCGGCGGTAGACGCCGCCACGACAGCCGCGAATCATCAAGTGCTGCTCGTCCCGCGGCTCGACGGCAAGTACGCCCCCGTGGGCACGCTGGCCGAGATCGAGCAGGTGGGACGCCTGCCGGGCGGCGAACGCGCTGCCGTCGTGCGCGGCACCAAGCGCGTGCGCATCGGCACGGGCACCACGGGGCCGGGCGCGGCGCTGTGGGTGAACGCGACGATCGCGGACGACTCCCCGATCACCGACCGGACGAGGGAGCTCGCGAAGCAGTACCGCGCTCTCGTGACGAACATCCTGCAGACGCGCGGCGCGTGGCAGATGGTCGACTCGGTGCAGCAGATCACCGACCCGTCGGCACTCGCCGACCTCGCGGGATACGCCTCCTACCTCGACGAGAAGCAGAAGATCTGGCTGCTGGAGACGTCCGACGTCACCGAGCGGCTCGAGAAGCTGGTCGAGTGGGGCCAGGCGCACCTGACCGAGCTCGACGTCAACGAGACGATCGCGAAGGACGTCAAGGAAGGCGTCGAGAAGCAGCAGCGCGAGTTCCTGCTCCGCCAGCAGATGGCCGCGATCCGCAAGGAGCTGGCCGAGCTCGAGGGCAAGCCCGCCACCGAGCAGGAGGACTACCGCGCCCGCGTCGAGGCCGCCGGGCTGCCGGAGAAGGTCCTCAAGGCCGCGCTGGCCGAGGTCGACAAGCTGGAGCGCACCTCCGAGCAGTCGCCGGAGGTGGGCTGGATCCGGACGTGGCTCGACACCGTCCTCGAGATCCCGTGGAACGAACGGACCGAGGACTCCTACGACATCAAGGCGGCGCGCGAAATCCTCGACGCCGACCACGCCGGCCTGGACGACGTGAAGCAGCGCATCACCGAGTACCTAGCCGTGCGCAAGCGGCGTGCCGACCGCGGCATGGGCGTCGTGGGCGGGCGTCGTTCCGGCGCCGTGCTCGCGCTGACGGGCCCTCCCGGCGTCGGCAAGACGTCGCTCGGTGAGTCCGTGGCACGGGCGATGGGCCGCAAGTTCGTCCGCGTGGCCCTCGGCGGCGTGCGTGACGAGGCCGAGATCCGCGGTCACCGCCGCACGTACGTCGGCGCGCTGCCGGGCCGGATCGTCCGGGCGATCAGCGAGACGGGGTCGATGAACCCGGTCGTGCTGCTCGACGAGATCGACAAGGTCGGCTCCGACTACCGCGGCGACCCCACGGCGGCGTTGCTCGAGGTGCTGGACCCGGCGCAGAACCACACGTTCCGCGACCACTACCTGGAGGTCGAGCTCGACCTGTCGGACGTGGTGTTCCTCGCGACCGCGAACGTGCTGGAGTCGATCCCGGCGCCGTTGCTCGACCGCATGGAGCTCGTCCAGCTCGACGGCTACACCGAGGACGAGAAGGTCACGATCGCCAGCGAGCACCTGCTGCCGCGGCAGGTCGAACGCGCCGGCCTCACGCCGGAGGACGTCACGTTCGACAAGCCCGCGCTGCACCAGCTGGCGGGCGAGTACACCCGTGAAGCCGGTGTGCGGCAACTGGAGCGCGCGCTCTCGCGCATCCTGCGCAAGGTGACCGCGAAGGTCGCCCTGGGCGAGCAGGACCTGCCGATCACGGTCGACCAGCCGTCGCTCAGGTCGTACCTGGGCAGCCCGAAGAACACCCCGGAGTCGGCCGAGCGCACCTCGGTCCCCGGTGTGGCGACGGGCCTGGCCGTCACGGGTGTCGGCGGCGACGTCCTGTTCATCGAGGCCTCGCTGGCCCCGAAGGACACCGGCGCGTCCGGCGTGACCCTGACCGGCCAGCTGGGCGACGTGATGAAGGAGTCCGCGCAGATCGCGCTGTCGTACCTGCGTTCGCACGACGAGAGGGCCGCGTCACTGGCCGACCGGGGAGTGCACATCCACGTCCCGGCAGGTGCGGTGCCGAAGGACGGACCGTCCGCGGGCGTCACGATGACGACGGCACTGGCCTCGCTGCTGTCCGGCCGCCCCGTGCGCTCGGACGTGGCGATGACGGGCGAGATCTCGCTGACCGGCCGCGTCCTGCCGATCGGTGGCGTGAAGCAGAAGCTCCTCGCCGCCCACCGCGCGGGCATCACGACCGTGCTGCTGCCCCAGCGCAACGAGCCGGACCTGGACGACGTGCCGGAGTCGGTGCGCGAGCAGCTGACCGTGCACTTCGTCTCGGACGTGGCCGAGGTGCTGGAGCACGCGCTGTCGAAGGAGGCCGTCGCCACCATGGCGGCGTGACACCTCCGACCGGTAAGACCCCTCGTGGGAGCAGCAGCGGCGACTGCTGCTCCCACGAGGCTTTCCGCTGTCTACAGGCCGACGTCGATGACGACCCGGTTCGGGTTCGTCAGCGTGAAGACCCGGTGCCACGAGTACGTGTTGCTGTACCCGACGGCGATGCCCAGCGTGGCCTCGAAGTCGCACGTGAGCGCGATCCCGCGGATGTTGGCGAGGCCGGGCGTCGCGAAGTTCCGCGACCCCGTGTACGTCGGGTTCCCGTTGTCGTCGTGCGCGGCGGCGCCGATCAGCGTGACCTGCAGGATCTCCTGCACGTCACCGCCGGCGACGGTGATCGGGTTGCCGGAGGCGCAGTGCGCGACGCTGGTGACCTCACTGGCCCGGTGCTCCGACGGCGACGCGGACATGTCCAGCACCACGCGGCTGAACCCGGCGTGCTGCCCGGTGCGGATGTCCGACATGGTCGGCGTGCTCTGCGCCGACGCCATCGGGACGAACGTGAAGACCGACAGCACCGCCACGAGCACTGCGGCAAGGCGTTTGTTCATCTTCGTGCCCCCTCTCCAGGGCTTATCGATGACTGGAAGACGTGTGACTCACGCCACAGTTGCTTCCTGCTCTACGAGTGGATGTCGATGACGACCCGGTCGGGGTTGGTCAGCGTGCGGATCTCGTGCCACGAGTCCGGGTTCTCGTACCCGACCGCGATGCCGAGCGTCGCCTCGAAGTCGCACGAGATGGCGATGCCCTTGACGTTGGTCAGGCCCTGCGGCACGAAGTTGCGCGGCCCGGTGTAGGTCCGCTTGAAGTTCTCGTCGTACGTCGCGGCGCTGAAGTGCGTCGTGTTGACGATCTCCCGCCCCGCGACGGGAACCCGCTTGTCCGCGGCGCAGTCCCACACCTCGGTGCCCACACTGGACACGGAACCGCTGGGCAGGCCGTTCATGGCGAGCACGACCCGCTCGAAGCCGTCGTGCTTGCTCGTCTGGATGTCCGTCAGCTCGGCATGACCGCTCGCCGACGCGACTGGAACGAACGTGAACACCGCGACCACTGCGAGCAGCACCGCGGCAAGACGCTTCTTCATTCGTCTCCCTCAGGACGTTCGACGCCCGCCACGGCCGTCAGAACGCGACCGGGCGGACTCTTCCCCAGGTCCCCCACCCTGACCACGCGCGAACACGCACCGAGGTTGCACCGCTACCCGAGGAAGTCCTCCAGCGGCACCGGGGTGAGCCCGTCCTGCTTGGCCCTGTTGAGGAACGCGGTGAAGTCCTCGACGAACGTCGTCCGGAAGTGCATGAGCACGATGTCCCCCGGCTTGAGCCGGTCCCCGGACTGGAACTGCACGTGCCCGTCGTTGACCGCGGCAGTCCAGTTGACGAGCGCCTTGAACCCACAGCTGGCAGCAGCATGGCGCGTAGTCGCGTCGTAGTTGCCGAACGGCGGCCGGAACAACGTGGGCCGCTTCCCGTAGTCCGCCGCCAGGAAGTCGGCGTTCCCGCAGATCTCGTGCTTCTGGAACTCCAACGGCCTGCCGAGCAGGTTCGGGTGGTTGGTCGTGTGACTCTGCACGGTGACCGGCAACTGCTTGAAGTAGTCCTTGTGCCCCTCGGCGTACTTGGTGTTGAGGAACACCGAAGGCCACACCCCGGCCTCGATCATCAGCTCCCGAGCTTTCGGGTGCTGCACGGCCCCGTCGTCGATGGTGATGAAAACGTACGGCTTGTCAGTGGGAACGTGCGTGACGACAGGCACCATCCCGTCCACGACGGCAGGTGCCTTGGCCTGCACGGTCCCGTACGGATAAGGCGGCTCGAACATCCGCTTGGGCCGCTCGACGGACGTGGTGGCCGCAGTGGTGGTAGGCGCCGTGGTCAACACGGGCCCACCGACCTGCTCATCGGGCGCCGGCCCACACGAAACAAGCCCAACAACCAGCACAAAGGCAGCGCAAAGCCGCAACCTGGACATCAATCTCCCCCTCCACCGAGTTGACGTCCCACAGGCCCTGTCCGTTGCACGGGGATAGGCTCGAACTGATCACAAAAAGGAGGAGTTCCATGAGCCTCGAGCGCCCAGTCGCTCCAGACCCCTACCTGCTGCTCCCCCAGGTGGGCACCTTCACCGTCACCTCAGCGGACGTGCGGGACGGCAAGCAGCTCCCCGAAGACCAGGTCTTCGAAGGCGGCAACACCTCACCCCAGCTCTCCTGGTCAGGCCACCCAGAAGAAACGAAGAGCTTCGTGGTCACCTGCTACGACCCGGACGCCCCGACCCCGTCGGGCTTCTGGCACTGGGTGGCGGTGAACATCCCCGCCACCACCACCTCGCTGGACACAGGAGCAGGAGCCTCGGACGACACGCTCCCAGGCGACGCCTTCCACGTCCGCAACGACTACAGCACCCGAGCCTTCGGAGGAGCCGCCCCGCCGAAGGGCGACCAGCCGCACCGCTACTTCTTCGTGGTGCACGCGGTAGACGTGGAGAAGCTGGACGTGGACGCAGACGCCTCCCCGGCGGTGGTGAGCTTCAACCTGGCCTTCCACACCCTGGCAAGGGCCATCATCACCCCGATCTACCAGCACTGACAGACGAAGCCGAAGGCGAGCGACGCGAGCCGCTTGAACGCTCTTCGCAAAGCCGCCTGGCAGGGTGGTCCCGGTCCTCGATCAGTTGGCGGGGTCCGGGGCGGAGCCCCGAGCAGTAGAACAGGAACCGTAAGCCCCACGTAACCCCCGGACCAGGGAACACGCCACCACACAAAATGGTTGGATCGACACGTGAGGCACTTCGACCTGGTCATCATCGGCACCGGCTCCGGCAACAGCATCCCGAACGAAGCCATGGCAGGCTGGCAGATCGCCATCCTGGAAAAGGGCACCTTCGGAGGCACCTGCCTGAACGTGGGCTGCATCCCCACCAAGATGTTCGTCCACACCGCGGACCAGGCAGCAGCCCCGGCCAACGCCAAGAAGCTGGGCGTAGACGCGCACACCGACGCCATCCACTGGCCAGAGATCCGAGACCGGATCTTCAACAGGATCGACCCGATCGCCGAGGGCGGCCGCAACTGGCGCGCCAACGAGAACCCGAACGTCACGGTCTACGAGGGCACAGCGACGTTCGTAAACGAAAACACGATCAGCACGGGCACCGGCGAGACCATCACGGCCGACAGGGTGGTGATCGCAGCGGGCAGCCGCCCCAGCATCCCGGACATCGCGGACCTGGACACCACCGCCTACCACACCAGCGACACCATCATGCGCCTGGACGAGCTCCCGAAGAGCCTGATCATCGTGGGCAGCGGCTTCATCGCCTCGGAGTTCGCCCACGTCTTCAGCAGCTTCGGCGTGAAGGTCACCGTGATCGCCCGCTCGAACCTCCTCCTCCGCCACGAGGACCTCGAGATCGCCGAGCGCTTCACCGAGATCGCCAAGCAGAAGTGGGACGTGCGGCTCCAGCGCAAGACCACCCGCGCCGAGAAGACCGGCACCGGCGTCCGGCTCCACCTGGAAGGCCCGAACGGCGAGGAAACCGTTGAGGCGGAACAGCTCCTGATCGCCACCGGGCGCCGTCCGAACACCGACCTGCTGGACGTCGCCAAGGCGGGCATCGAGCTCCACGCCGACGGCCGCATCAAGGTCGACGAGTTCCAGAGGACCTCTCAGCCGCACATCCACGCTCTCGGCGACATCAGCTCCGAGCACCAGCTCAAGCACGTCGCCAACCACGAGGCCAAGGTCGTCCAGCACAACCTGCTGAACCCCGGGAACCCCAGGAAGTCCGACCACCGCTTCGTCCCTGCGGCCGTCTTCTCCAACCCGCAGATCGCGAGCGTCGGTCTCACCGAGGAGCAGGCCAGGGAACGGGGAATCCGGTACGTCACCTCCAGCCAGGCCTACGCGTCCATCGCGTACGGCTGGGCCATGGAGGACACGACCGGCTTCGCGAAGCTGCTCGCCGACCCGGCCACCGGTCAGCTGATCGGCGCGCACATCCTCGGCCCGCAGGCGTCGACGGTGATCCAGCCGCTCATCCAGGCGATGAGCTTCGGTCTGGACGCGAGGTCCATGGCGCAGGGCCAGTACTGGATCCATCCGGCCATGCCGGAGCTGGTGGAGAACGCGCTGCTCAACCTGCCGTTGGACTGAACGTCCCAAAGGACAGGGTCTTCCGCCGCTGCCGCCACGGCACAAAACCCAGCACTATGCAGCGATGACCGACAAAGTCCTCGTCGCCTACACATCGAGAACCGCTGCCACGGACGAGATCGCCGAGATCATCGGTGCCGAGCTCACGTGCTGCGGGCTGAGAGTCACCGTTCTCCCGGTCGCCGCCGCGGAGACGCTGCTGGGGTTCGGTGCCGTGATCCTGGGGGATGCCGCCGCACGGGACGCACATCGTTTCGTGCGGCGGCACAAGGCTTCTCTCAAGCACACGCCGCTGTGGTTGTTCCACCGCGGCACTCCGCCCGTGCCCCACGACGTCACACGCATGGTGCGCCGGCTCGGGGCGATCGGGCCCGTCAGCTTCGGCGGCGCGGCACCGGACCGGGACCGGGCGAAGGCGTGGGCCCGTTACCTCGCCGACCAGCTCACGGTGCTGCACCGCGGATTCGTCTCGAACTAGGGCCCTAGGCCTGCTGGATCCGCACGGTGTTGCCCGCCGGGTCGCGGAACACGCAGTCGCGGGCGCCCCACGGCTGCGAAGCCGGTTCCTGCACGACGTCGGCGCCGCCCGCCTGCAGCTTGTCGAACACGCCGTCGAGGTCGGGCGTGGACAGGTTGATGAACGCGTACGAGCCGTTCTCGATCATCTCGGCGATGGCGGTGCGCTGCACGTCCGTGAGTCCTTCCGCCATGGCGGGCGGTTCCAGCACGACCGCGGAGCCCGACCCCACCGGGGCGACGGTGATCCAGCGCATCGTGCCCTGGCCGACGTCGGCGCGGACCTCCCAGCCGAGCAGGTCGCGGTAGAAGGCCAGCGACGCCTCGGGGTCGGTGTGCGGGAGGAACGTCGCGTGAATGGTGATGTCCATGTCGGTAACGCTAGGACCAGCGAGAACGCCGTGCTTCTCGATTCCTGACCAGCTGGCTAGACGTAGCGCGGACGGCCGGCGACCATGCCGAGCGCGGTCAGCGCGGCGAGCAGCACCAGCTGCAGCACGAGGGACGTCGTCCACGACCCCGTGGACTCGCGCAGCACGCCGAACGCGAACGGCCCGGATGCCGCGATCAGGTACCCGAGGCTCTGCGCCATGGCCGACAGCCGCGCGGTGTCCGAAGTGGACTTGGTGCGCAGCGACATGATCAGCAGCGCCAGCGGGAACATGCCCATGCCGAATCCGATCAGCACCACCCACAGGCCGGGTGCGGCGGCGGGGGCCACCAGCATCCCGAGCATGCCCGCGAACGACAGCACGCCGAGCACCAGCACCATCGGGCCCTGGCTGGAGAACCGGGCGGCGATCGGCGGCACGAACAGGCTCACCGGAACGCTGAGCAGCATGGAAACGGCGAGCAGCATGCCGGCGGTGTTGCGGTCCACACCGGAGTCGACGAGCATCGCCGGCAGCCAGCCCATGACGGTGTAGGCGAACAGCGACTGCAGGCCGAAGAACACCGTGACCACCCACGCCAGCGGGCTGCGCAGCAACGAGCGCTTCTCCACCGGGGTGACCGACCGCACCACGGACGCCGCGGAGCCGTGACGCGCGCCGGCGAACCACACGATGACCGCACCGGCTGACAACAACGCCCACGCGCCGACAGCAAGCCGCCACGAGCCGAGGTAGTCCTCCAGCCGTGGCGTCAACGCGGCGGCGAGGGCGGCGCCGGCGGACAACGTTCCCGTGTACACACCGGTGAGCAGCCCGACCTTGTTCGGGAAGGACGCCTTCACCACCACCGGGATCAGCACGTTGGACACGGCGATGCCCGCGCACGCGATGAAGGTGCCACCCAGCACGACCCACGGACCGTCGATCACACGCAGCACCAGGCCGAGCGTGAGCACCCCCAGTGACAGACCGATCGCGCGGGCCATGCCGAGACGGCGGCCGAGCCACGGCGCCGCGAACGCCGCGAAGCCGAAGCAGAGCGCCGGAACGGCGGTCAGCGCACTGGTCCAAGCGGCCGAAACGCCCAGGGCGGCGCGGACGTCACCGAGGACCGAGGCCAGACTGGTCACCGCGGGCCGGAGATTCGCGGCAGCGAGGGCGACCCCGATCGCGAGCAGCATGGACCCGACAAGCGGAACGTGACGATTCTTGACGACCGTCACCCTGCGACCTCGATCGGTGGCAGTCTGTGCGGCAAAGGTCGTCTGCGGGATCGTCACAGGCACCACTATCGCAGACATGGGATGTTCGGATGAAAGGATGATGCTGTGCCGTTGGCCACTACCCGACGTGCAGGCCTCGTCGACCAGGTGATCGACCAGATGAGAGGGGCGATCACGAGCGGCGAATGGCCCGTCGGGCAGCGCATCCCGCCCGAACCCGAGCTGGTCACCGCGCTCGGGGTCGGCCGGAACACGGTTCGCGAGGCCGTGCGCGCGCTCTCGCACGCCGGTCTGCTGGAGGTGCGGCAGGGCGACGGCACGTTCGTCCGCGCCACCAGCGAGATCTCCGGCGCGGTCCGCCGCATGTGCGGGACCGAGCTGAAGGAAGTGCTCCAGGTCCGCCGCACCCTGGAGGTCGAGGGCGCCCGCCTGGCCGCCAAGCACCGCACCGAAGCCGAGCTCGCGCGCCTCACGGAACTGCTGCACAAGCGCGACGCGGCGATGGAGGACGAGCAGTGGGCCGAGGTGATCGAGCACGACACCGCGTTCCACGTGCTGCTCGTGCAGTGCTCGCACAACGCGCTTCTAGCGGAGCTCTACCAGGGCTTGACCGAGGCGGTCAAAGCTTCGGTGGCGGCCTCTGTCGACACCAGCCAGCCCGGCAACGACCAGGTGTCGCACACCGGGCTGCTGCACGCGGTCCGCGACGGTGACCAGGAGAAGGCGGCGATCGAGGCGGGCGGGTTCTTCGAGGAGCTGATCGAGAAGTTCTGCTAGCAACGCGGACGAGGGCTGTCCGCACGAGCTCACAGCGTGGGGGCCATGGAGATCACGCCGTTCCGCATCGAGATCCCGCAGGCCGAGGTCGACGATCTCCGCTCACGCCTCGCCGGCACGCGCTGGCCGGAGGACGACCTGCCGGGCGTCGGCTGGTCCTACGGCATCCCGCTGAGCTACCTGCGCCCGCTCGCCGAATACTGGGGCGGCGGGTTCGACTGGCGCGCCCAGGAAGAGCGTCTCAACTCGTACCCGCAGTTCACCACCGAGATCAGCAACCAGCGCATCCACTTCCTGCACGTCCGCTCGGAGAAGCCGGACGCCGTGCCGTTGCTGCTGATCCACGGCTGGCCCGGGTCGGTCGTCGAGTTCCTGAACGTGATCGAGCCCCTGTCGCAGGACTTCCACCTCGTCATCCCCTCGATCCCCGGCTTCGGCTTCTCCGGGACGGTGCGCAAGCCCGGCTGGAACGTCCTGCGCGTCTCGTGGGCGTTCGCGAAGCTCATGGAGGGCCTGGGCTACGACCGCTACGGCACGCAGGGCGGCGACTGGGGTTCCGGCATCGCGCAGGAGATCGGCCGCGTGTTCCCCGAGCAGGTCATCGGCGTGCACGTGAACATGCTGCAGACGTTCCGGCCGTCCGGGGTCAACGACCTCACGCAGGAGGAACTGCGCGCGCTGGAGTCGCTCGACCTCTACCAGAAGGAACTGTCCGGCTACATGCACCTGCAGCGCAGCCGGCCGCGCACGCTGTCCTACGCGCTGACGGACTCACCGGTCGGGCAGCTGGCGTGGATCGCGGAGAAGTTCCACGACTGGACGGACAACGACGGTGCGCCCGAGGACGCCGTGGACCGCGACCAGATGCTGACCAACGTGTCCGTCTACTGGTTCACTGGCACAGCGGGTTCGTCCGCGGCGCTCTACAAGGAACAGGCCGCGACGTGGGGCCGGTCGCAGCCGTCTGCCGTGCCCACGGGC
Organism: Lentzea sp.; assembly: GCF_035525475.1. Classification (GTDB taxonomy): domain Bacteria; phylum Actinomycetota; class Actinomycetes; order Mycobacteriales; family Pseudonocardiaceae; genus Lentzea. Next base: position 56,201 of record NZ_DATLEC010000142.1, read on the forward strand.
GTCGCGGTCTTCCCGCACGACATCAGCGTGCCGGTGCGATCACTGGCGGAGAAGATGATTCCGTCGATCGTGCACTGGACCGAGTTCGACCGCGGCGGGCACTTCGCCGCGATGGAGGAGCCGGACCTGCTGGTCCAAGACATCAGGAAGTTCTTCGGATCACTGTGAGCACAACACTCTCGAACCGCACCCTCAACCGCACGCTCCTGGCGCGCCAGCTGCTCCTGGAGCGGACGGACATGCCGATCGTGCGGGCCGTCGAGCACCTCGGCGGACTGCAGGCCCAGGCACCGATCCCGCCCTACCTCGCGCTGTGGACACGGCTCAAGCCGTACAGGGTCGACGCGCTGAGCAAGCTCATCATCGACCGCTCGCTGGTGCGGATGACGTTGTGGCGCGGCACTTTGCACCTCATCTCCGCCGACGACGTCTACCTGATGCGCACGGCGTTGCAGCCGGAGCTGAACAAGTGGGCGAAGATCGTGATGCCGCCCGCCACACGGGTCGAGATCGACCTGGACAAGCTGGCGCGGCTCACGCGCGAGTACATCGAGACCGAACCGCGCACGGTGGCGGAGATCGGCGCGTACCTGGAGGAGCAGTTCCCCGAGGCGAGGTCGCGCGAGCTGTCGACGCAGGCGCAGCTGCTGGTGCCGATGATCCAGGTGCCGCCGCGCGGGATCTGGGGCGTGGGCGGCATTCCGCAGAACGTCGCCATGGCCACGTGGCTCGGCCGGGAGCTTCCCGGGGAAGCCGCCGTGGGTGAGCTGATCAAGCGGTACCTGCGCGCGTTCGGGCCGGCGACGCTCGCGGACATGCAGGCGTGGTCGCGGTTGATCGGCCTGAAGGCGCACGCGGCCGGCCTCGACCTGGTGGAGTACCGCAACGAGGCGGGCAAGGTGTTGCTGGACGTGCCGGACGGCGTGATCGTGGCGGAGGAGACCAGTGCGCCCGCGCGGTTGCTGCCCGCGTTCGACAACGTGCTGCTGGGACACGCGGACCGGACGCGGATCATGAGCGAGGACGCGCGTTCGCGGTGGGGTGCCGTGCGCAACGGCGTGTTCCCGCCGACGTTCCTCGTCGACGGGTTCCTGCGCGGCACCTGGAACGTCGTGGAGACCAGGGACACCGCGACGCTCACGATCGAGCCGTACTTCAGGACCACGAAGAAGGACATGGCGGGCGTGGTCCGTGAGGCCAAGGCGGTGCTGAAGGTGATGGCGCCGAAGAAGGCGCACGTGGTCGCTGCCCCTTAGGGCGGTCTTCGGTGCCCTCACGGACGTCTGGCGGCCGTATCTCGGGTGCGGGCGGATGCCCGAGGCTCGGGACATGGTCGCCGCACGCCGGGAAGCCGAAGCCGCGAGCGCCTTGGCGGAAGGCGAACGCAGGACGAGCCCCGCCGTTTCGAGCAGCCCGCACGCGCTGCTGGCCCTGCAACGCGACGCGGGCAACGCCGCTGTGGGCGCGCTCATGGCGGCCAGGCAGAAGAAGCCGGACGAGGCGCACATCGACGCGGCGCTGAAGGAGGTCCAGCGCGGCGAGCCCGACATCGACACCGTCGAGAAAGGCCTCGAGGCGGCGCAGACCGCGGGCGTTCCGGTGATGATGGAAGGCCCGAAGCCACCCGCGTCCGCCCTCGCCGTGACGACGACGGGGTTCGGCCCGAACGCCGTGCAGCCCAAGAAGCCCACGCCGCCCGCGAAACCGGTGCCCGCGAAGTCGAAGCTGGGCACGGCGGGTGCGAAACCTGCGGCCAAAGTCGGTGGCACGGCGGCGAAACCGGCCGCGGCACCCGCGATCCCCGCCGTCGCCGCGGCCGATCCGGCGTTCGTGCGGGTGGTCGAGAAGGTCACAGGGGCCGCGGCGGCCAAGAAGGCTCACCCGCCGGCCGCGGCGAAGGCCGAGGAGGCCCAGGACGCGGCGCAGGCACCGAGCGACGACCTGGCGGGGCAGGCGAAGGTGTCCAAGGTCGACGCGATGGACGCGCAGCAGGCGGGCTCGTTCGACAAGCAGGCGTTCATCGCGGCCGTGAAGAGCGCGATCGAGGCGAAGGCGCCCAAGTCGTTGCAGGACGCGACCTCACCGCAGGGCAAGGCCGACGGAGTCGCCACCGAGGTCAAGGGCATGGTCTCGCAGGGCAAGGAGGGCCAGGCCAAGGACATCGAACAGGCCACCGACGCGCCACCGGACCCGTCGAAGGCCGTGCCGAAGCCCGTCACGCCGCTGGCGCGGGAGAGTCCCGGCGCCGCACCGGCGATCCCGGCCGCGGGGGCGGCGCCGAAGCCCGTGCCGGCGGAGCGGACCGACCTGACGGCGGGCAAGCAGCAGGTCGCGCGGGAACAGGGCGACGTCACCGACGAGCAGCTGCGGCAGTCGAACGAACCGCAGTTCCAGCAGGCCCTGGACGCCAAGCAGACCGCCGCCGCGCACGCCGACGCCGCACCCGGCCAGTTTCGCGCGCAGGAACAGCAGGTGCTCGGCCAGGCCAGGGCCGACGCGTCCGCCGAGACCGCCGCGGGCGTCGCCGGGATGCAGGGCGCGAAGGGTGCCGCACTCGCGAAGCTCGTGGCGGACAAGGGGAAGACGAAGACCGCGGACGAGGCCAAGCGCGCCGAGGTCACCGCGAAGATCCAGGGCATCTTCACGGCCACCGAGGCCGAGGTGAAGAAGATCCTGACGGGCATCGACCCGAAGGTGGAGACGGCGTTCGCGAAGGGCGAGGCGGAGGCGAAGCAGGCGTTCGAGTTGTTCGTGGCGGCGAAGGTAGGCGCTTACCGGCAGGACCGCTACAGCGGCTGGCTCGGCGGCTACCGCTGGGCCAAGGACAAGCTCCTGGGCATGCCGGAGAAGGTCAACGAGTTCTACACCGCCGGCCGAGAGCTCTACCTCGAGCAGATGGACGGCGTGATCTCCCGCGTCGCCGACATCGTGGGCAGCGACCTCTCCCTCGCCAAGCAACGGATCGCATCCGGCAAGGCCGAGATCGCCGCGTACGTCAAGACCCTCTCCCCCGCGCTCCAGAAGATCGGCGCCGACGCGTCCGCGGAGATCGGCGACAAGTTCGAGCAGCTCGAAAGCGACGTCGACGACAAGCAGAACGCCGTCGTCGACACGCTCGCCACCAAGTACACCGAGGCGAAGCAGGCCGTCGACGACCGCGTCGAGGCGATGCAGGCCGAGAACAAGGGCTTCGCCGACGCCGCGCTGGACGCGGTCAAGGGCGTGGTCAACACCATCCGCGAGCTGGCCGGGATGCTGCGCGACGTGCTGTCCCGCGCCGCCGGGGTGGTCGGCGACATCGTCAAGAAGCCCGTCGAGTTCCTCGGCAACCTGATCGCGGGCGTGAAGGGCGGCATCCTCAAGTTCAAGGACAACATCCTCGACCACCTGCGCAAGGGCCTGATGGGCTGGCTGTTCGGAGCCCTGGCCGAGGCGGGCGTCGAGCTGCCCGAGAAGTTCGACGTGCGCGGGATCATCAAGCTGCTGGCGTCGATCTTCGGCCTGACCTGGGCCAACATCCGCAACCGCCTGGTGCGCCAGATCGGCGAGAAGGCCATGGCGGCGGCCGAGAAGGGCGTCGAGATCTTCCAGGTCCTGACCTCGCAGGGCGTCGCCGGCCTGTGGCAGATGTTGATGGAGAAGCTCAGCGACATCAAGGAGACGATCCTCGAGCAGGTGAAGGACTTCGTGATCACGAAGATCATCACCGCCGGCATCACCTGGCTCATCGGCCTGCTCAACCCCGCCGCGGCGTTCATCAAGGCCTGCAAGCTGATCTACGACGTCGTGATGTTCTTCGTCACCAACGGCAGCCGCATCGTGAAGTTCGTCAACACGGTGATCGACTCGGTCGCCGACATCGTGCGCGGCAACGTGAGCGGCGTCGTCAACAAGATCAACGACGTGCTCGGCCAGATGGTCCCGATCATCATCGGCTTCCTCGCCAGCGCGATCGGGCTCGGCGGCATCGGCGCGAAGATCCGGTCGATCATCGAGACCCTGCAGAAGCCGGTGAACAAGGCGCTGGACTGGGTGATCAAGAAGGGGCTGACGCTGGCGGGGCCGATCATCCGCGGGGTCAAGGGCCTCGGCGCGAAGGTCAAGGCGAAGTTCACCGCCGCCAGGGACCGGCTGACCGGCCGCGAGAAGGAGCAGGAGGGCATGCCGGGCAAGATCGACGTCTCGAAGCCCGTCGAGATGAACGGGGCCGGGCACACGCTGTTCGCGAAGACCGAGGGCACCAGGCTGGTCATCGAGATGGCGTCCCGCCGCGAGCGGATGGAGACCCTGCTCCTGCACGCGCGCGCCGAACTGAAGGCGCGCAACGAGGCCGACCTCCCCCGCAAGGGCCTCAAGAAGGCGCTCGACGACGTCGAACGACCGCTGGTGCTGGCGCAGAACCTGCACGACTCGCAGTACCAGCCCGGCGGGAAGATGACCGCCGACCTCGAACGGCAGATCAACGAGCGCATCGTCGAGGCCGCCGGGCTGCTCGTGGACGTGGGCCGCACGTACAAGATGAAGAGCCTCGAACACCTCGCGCACGCGTCTGAGTGGGTCACCGCCGAGCAGGAGCTGAAGGCCCCGTACCGCGGCGTGAACTTCCGGCCCCAGGTCTACGGCGGCTGGAACTCCGACAACGACACCTATGGCAAGAACCGCAGGGCGGCGTTCACGCACTTCCGGTCGCTGATCCCCGCCGGCGCGCCCGAACTCGCCAACCCCAAGGCCTACCACTGCCCGACGTGCGGCAAGATCCGCATCAACGACAAGACCGGCAGCCCGCTCACGTTCGACCACAACCCGTCCGTGGTGAACCACTGGATGTCCCACGAGGGCAACGACATGAGCCACGACGAGCGCAACGACTGGTTCAACGGCGGGAGCTCGGGGTCGAAGCTCGTCCCGATGTGCGGCATCTGCAACTCGGGCAAGGGCGGCGAGAACCCGTCGCCGAACGACTTCAAGGTCGGCGTGAGGTTCCGCGGCCGCGGCGAGGGCAAGGCGTAGGGAGGTCGTCCTCGCTCAGTGCGCGACCTGCTTGATCACGTCGAGCGTCGCCGTGATCGCGGGCCGACGGGAGGCCTGCGTGCGCCACACCGCGTACAACCGCCGAGTGGGCGTGGGCCGCAACGGCACCGCCACGACACCCTCCGGCACCTCTCCCCTGCCCAGCCGCGGGATCAGCGCGACCCCGATCCCCTTGGCCAGCAACGCCATCTGCGTCCGGTACTCGCTGATGCGGTACGCCACCACCGGTTCGATGCCCGCGCCGTGGAACGTCCGCTCCAGCCAGTCGAAGCAGATCGACCCCTCCGTCTGGCAGATCCACCGCTCGCCGGCGAGGTCGACGGGTTCGAGGTACTCCTTGCGAGACAACGGGTTCGTGACCGGAATCAGCACTTCGGCTACGTCGTCGCCGATGAACACGCGGGACAGCGACTCCGGCACCGGCAGTGGCGTGTTCGCCCAGTCGTGCACGATCGCCATGTCGAGCTC
>NZ_DATLEC010000146.1:0-5966 GCF_035525475.1 Lentzea sp.
ACGCCGGAGGAGTTCGAGACCTTCGTGCGTGGTGAAGGCGTTCACCTGCCCTTGTACCCGGGGTGGCGGTGGACTCTGCTGCGCGGGTTGCGCGGAGAGCGGACCGGGCAGTACCTGATGTTGTACGAGATCGAGAGCGCCGAGCAACGCGACCGCTACGTCACAGCCCGGGGTGAGCAGACCGAGCTGGCCCGGCTGTTCTGGGCGCGGCGCCCCGAGGCGGAGGCTGTGCTGGCGCGATGGCGGCGGCTGGGCACGTTCGGTGAGCTGCCTACGTTGTTCACCGACTACCGGTTGCTGGCCGACAATCCGCGGAGCACGGTCACGCCCGGCCCCCGCTACCGCGACCGCCCGGGGGAGGAGCCCGTCGCCAGGGTCGTCGGGATCCACAACCTGGCGTTGCGCGCCGGCGTGACCGAGGAGATGTTCGACCGCTTCATCGCCGAGAACCACCACCGGATCGACGACTACCCGGACTGGCGGTTCCACGTGCTCAAGGGCGAGCGGGGCAACCGCCTCGACCAGTACGTGATGATGATGGAGATCGCGAGCCTGGACGCGCTGGACGTCTTCTACCCCGAGCCCGACATCGCCACCGGCGAGGCCGCGGAGTTCGCGGCCGCCCACCGCGACACCAAGCAGATGTACGAGGAGTGGAAGCAGCTGGCCTCGTTCTCGGGCTCGCCGCAGATCTACACGGACTACCTCGCCGTCGCGGAGAACCCGGCGTAGCCCCGCACGACCGGGACGGGCCCGGGATCAGGGGGTGGGTGCGGAACCAGTCGCGCAGGGCGGTGGTGATTCCGGCGCGGGCGTCCCGGTAGGTGGGGTCGGTCGGTCCGGCGTCGCACCTCCACCCGGCCGCTCATCGCCCACCACGCGGCTCGTCCGCGACGAAGCTGCTTCTCAAGCACCAACCTGCCGGTCAGGCGCTTGGACGGATTGGTGAGCAGGTCTGCATTGTGCCTTGCCGGGGCACATCGTTCCACCCGCACGAGAACGGCTCTTGGGCAGCGCGAAGCTGCTCAAGAGCCTTTCTCGTGCGCCCTGCCAGGACCCGCCGTCCACGACTGTCTGCGCCACATGCGTGCCGAAGTCCCGGCGCCATGTCTTGGAACATCGACCTGGCAACAGCTTCGGTCAGGCGACCGGAAGAAATGCTCGGAAGCATCTCAGAATCGGCAGAGCGGGCTACACGTTCTGGAACACCATCCGCAATTCACTTCCGAGACCAGTTGAACTGCGCGACCGGCCGCTCCACTGGCTGGAAATCTCAGCCGACCGCTGAGGAGTGGTTTTCAGATTCTCAGGACAAGTACTGACGGAGGACGAATCCGTAGCCGAGCAGGTTTCCGTTCCGGTAACCCGCTCCGAAGACCCAGACGTTGTCACGGTAGTCGTCGACCCGGAAGCGATCCCCCCAGGTCATCGTTGCCACGACAGAACCACTGCCGTTCGGCTGACTGCGGATGCTGACGCTGTCACCCCAGACGTCGTGCACCGCGAAGGCAACAACGTCACCTGAGGGCGGAGAGGGCGCGGCCTGGGCGGTCGTGGCCACGCCGAGGAACGACGCAGCAATCACCAACATCGTACCCGTGATGCCGCCAATCAACTTGCGCATGATCACCGTTTCTTGGATGAGAATGACTGTCGTCCGCAGCATCATTACACCAGATCGCCTGCGATCATGCAGCGACCAAACGGGGGTTGGCGGCGACTACCGCAATTCACCGAATACCGCATCGACTACCTGCGGTTATCCAGATTGCAAGGAATTGATTCACCATCGGCTCGAATGGTGGCCGACTTGACGCGGAAGGACCGGCCTGCGGATCGGTCAGGGCTATCCGGACACCTCTCCTCGCCCCCGACGGCGGCGCACCACCTTCGTCAGCACCTTGCCGAGTGGCAGGAACCCGTGGCGCTGGGAGTCGACGCCGTCCTCGAGGTTGTCCCCCCGGCACGACCACCGACTCCGGAGGCACCACGTCGTCGCCCACGACGCCCGGCATCGCCGCGACGCGCTTGATCACCCAATACGGTCCTCCTCTCCCGAACGAGACGAAATGCGAGTTGGAACAGCGCTACGAGTACTTCGCCATCACCACCGACACCTTTCCGAAGGTGGAGGATCCGCGGCTGGTGTGCCGGTGGTGGTGGACGGCAACGGGGAACCGCTCGACGAGGCGTTCACGAGCGAACTCGTACGGGAGCCGAGCACCGCACTGATCGAGGTGCTCAGGACGTGGAAGAGCCCTCCAGGCGACGATCTGGACGAGCAGTACATCGCGGCTCCGACTGGATGGACACCAGCCTTTGCGAGCAGCGGCACGCCGATCAAGGCTGATCAAAAGCCAGGGCGCGGCGCACAGACGGACGAGGCTAGGACGTGCTTGCGGCGATGTCCCGCACGACCGCGCAAGCGCTCGGTACCGGGTCCAGTTCGTTCACGTGCCCGGCCAACCGACAGAGCAACGCCTTGAAGGTCGCGCGGTCGTCAGCGGACAGGCCGGACAGGACGTGGGCCTCGGCGTGCGACAGCCGACGATCGAGCTCCTCCAACCGCGAGCGGCCCTCGTCGGTCGCCACCACCAGCCGGGTGCGGCGGTCGGTGGGCGCGGGACGCCGGACCACCAGCGAGGCGCGTTCCAGGTCGTCCAGCAGGTACGTCATCACCGTGCGGTCGATGCCCAGCTGCTGGCACAGGGCGGACTGGCTTTCCGGCTGGTCGCGCACCGAAGCGGTGAGGATCTGATAGCCCCGGTGGCCGCCGGGAAGATCGCCGACGGCCGCGTTGGTCGCCTTGACGAAGGCGCGGAAGACCACGCCGAGGGTCCAGCCGAAGTCGTCCTCAAGCGCGGTCACCCAACCAATGATAGCCCGGACAGAACGTCTGTTGGGCAGAACATCTGCGTGGCATACTTTCGGCATGACAGATTACGGCCACCCGCTGGAGTTCGGGGTGTTCCTGGCGCCCACCGCGGAACGGTTCGGCGAGACGCTGCGGCTTGCTCAGGCCGCTGACGTGCTGGGACTGGAGTTCGTGAGCATCCAGGACCACCCGTACAACGCGACGCACCTCGACACGTGGACGTCGTTGGCGGTCATCGCTACCAGCACGACCAACGTCCGTGTGTTTCCCAACGTGGCCAACCTGCCGTTGCGACCGCCTGCCGTTCTTGCGCGCGCTGTGGCGAGTCTCGACGTCATCACGGGTGGTCGGGTCGAGCTGGGGCTGGGGGCCGGGGCGTTCTGGGACGCCATCGCGGCCATGGGTGGGCCCAGCAGGACGCCTGCCGAGTCGGTGCGAGCGCTGGAAGAGGCCATCGCCGTCATCCGGGCGTTGTGGACCCCGGGGAGGACGACGCGCATCCAGGGCGAGCACTACTCGCTCAGCGGTGCCAGGCCGGGGCCGTTTCCGGCGCATGACGTCGGGATTTGGCTTGGCGCGTACAAGAAGCGGATGCTCCAGCTCACCGGGCGCAGTGCCGACGGGTGGTTGCCCTCCAGCCCGTACGCGCCGCCTGAGCAGCTCGCGACGATGAACGCGATCATCGACGACGCGGCCCACGAGGCGGGGCGGTCGCCTGCGGACGTCAGGAGGCTCTACAACATCTCGCCCGGCTTCACGGCTGAGCAGCTGGCCGGGCTGGCTCTCGAAGAGGGCATCAGCGGGTTCATCCTCATGGTCGAGGCCGAGGACGAGTTGCGGGCGTTCGCGGAGGAGGTCGCGCCGGCCGTGCGGGAGCTGGTGCGGAAGGAGCGCGATGTCGTCCCAAAAGCGCTGGGCGTGACGCCCACGCCTGACGACGGGAAGCGGCTTTCGCCCACCAGGCTGTGGGACGAGAAGAAGCGGCCGCGGGGCCCGAAACCGCGGGAGGACGCCGTCTACACCGCGTCCGGACGGGCGCACGGCCGCCAGCTCATCGGCGTGCACAACCACCTGCGCGAGGAGCTGACGAAGATCCGCGGCGTGGTGAGGCAGGTCGCGGACGGCATCCTCGACATCGGGGACGCGCGGGACGAGATCAACGCGATGACCATGCGCCAGAACAACTGGACGATGGGCGCGTACTGCGAGACCTACTGCCGGCTCGTCACGATCCACCACACGCTGGAGGACCGGAGCCTCTACCCGCAGCTCAGAGAAGGGGACGCACGGCTCGGACCGGTGCTGGACCGGCTCACCGAGGAGCACCAGGTGATCCACGAGGTGCTCGAACGGCTGGACGCCGCCCTCGTCAGCACGGTCGCCGAACCGAAGAGGATCACGGAGGTGTCGGAGGCCGTCGACCTGCTCACGGACACGTTGCTGTCGCATCTGTCCTATGAGGAGCGTGAGCTCGTGGAACCGATGGCCCGGATCCCCTACCGCTACTGAGCGGTGCTCCGGACCGGCGCGTGCCGGTCCGGAGCCGCGACCACTAGCGGCCGGTCACCGTGCAGGTGGCGGTCGCGGTCTTCGACGGATCGCTTTCCGACACGGCCTTCACGGTCACCTTCGACATGATCGGCCCACTGCCCCGCTGGGCGTGCACCGGAACGTCGACGCGGCCACCGAACTTGGCCGTGGCCAACGCGTTCGGCACCGAGACGGTCCAGCCGTTCGACGCCGTCGCCGTCACGCGGTAGACGTCGCCGTCGAGGTACTGGTCGACGGGTTCCGGGTGCTGACCGGCGGGCGGCGCCGTGCGGCCGGTGTTGGTCAGCGGGAAGCGGCACGTCGCCACTCCGTCGGTGCCGGCACGAGCAGCGGTGGGTGTGACCCGCACGCCGCGCTGCTGCGGTCCGGCGCCGTCCAGGGAGCGGATCGCGACCGTGTACGACAGGACGCCGCGCGAGTCGCGTTTCAGGTCCAGCACGTAGAAGTGCAGGCGGTTGGCCTGGTCGACGAACTCGTACTCGCTGCCGGAGCCCGTGCCCGCGTGGAACAGGGCGTCGGACAGCTGGCGGTAGTCGCCGATCGTGATCGGGACCCTGGTGCCGTCGGGCAGGACGTAGTCGGTCATGCCGATGTCCTGCGGGTTGGCGTCGATGACCCACGTGAACGGTGCGGCGTCGGCGTTCTTGGTCTTCGCCAGCAGCACGCCCGAGTCCGGGGTGAACGAGTCGGCGCCCATGCGGTCGACGACTTCCAGCGTGTAGTTGTCGTAGCCGCCGCCGTCGCAGAACGGGTCGGTGGACACGGTGCAGGACGGCGTCTTGTCGCCCGTGCCCAGTGCGAGGTTGATGCCGGTCAGGCCGGACGTGCCGGGGTTGACCTCGCGGGCGGTGATCTTCGCGATGACCGTGCCGGACCCGGCCAGTGCCTCGCGCGAGAGCCTCAGCACGTTCTGCTCGTCGACGATGCCGAGCTTGATCCTGTTGCGGAACGTCTGCTCCGCGCCGAGCGACCCCCCGCCGGTCGCCGGGATCGTCCACCGCGAGTGCGGGCCGCCGGGGCCGTTGAACGAGCCGCGCGACAGCATGTCCCACGGGCCGCTGTAATCGCGGCGCGGCGGGGTGCCGTACGGGTTGTTGTAGTTGTCGCCGATGCCGAGGATGTGGCTCAGCTCGTGCGCGTAGACGCCCTGGCCCGAACTCTCCGCCTGCGTGGACGAGCCACCGCCGGCGTTGGGCCAGATGCTGGAGCCGGCGGCCCACGAAGTCCAATCGACGTAACGGGTGCGCGACCAGTTCGGCAGCGCGGGGTCCGGCGGGCCGAAGGCGTCGGTGACGTCCTCCTTGGTCCTGAACTTCATCATCCCGAACTCCTGCCAGGTACCGGACTCGTCCTGGCCTGCGGACAGGTAGTAGATGAAGTCGTAGCCGGCAGGCACTTCCGCGCCGACGTCCGCGACCCACGCGGCACGGCCGTCAGTACGGATGTTGCGATTGCACGAGTCGCCGGCGGGGCAGCCGGTGCCGCCCTGGAACTCCATGGCGTACTCGTGGTCCTTGCCCGGCATCGTGTACGGGCCGAA
>NZ_DATLEC010000147.1:0-63862 GCF_035525475.1 Lentzea sp.
GGGGGGGGGGGGGGGGCGGGGGGGGGGCCCGCCCACGGCTCAGGCCGTTCCGGCAACGACCACGCACGTCGCCCTCCACCCGGATGACGACAAGATCCTGGAGGCCTCGCCGCCGCGCGGCGGGCAGAGCGTCCGGATCAGCGGTCCCAGCAGCCACGGCACGCCGTACTCCGAGGTCCGCCGCGTCTTCGGGTGAGCCTCGATCGACTTCAGCCGCACCAGCGGGTTCGAGCACTGCGGCTGGTTTTTCCGGGATCCTCCAACAGAAGGGCTCACGGTGTTACGAAGATTGGCTTTCGCGGCGCTCGCCAGTGCGCTGCTCGGCGTGTTGTTCGGCACGGCCACGGCCTCGGCGGCGACAGCGCGCAACGGCGTCTGCGAGTCGGGCGAGTTCTGCCTCTACTTCAACAGCGACCAGGCGGGGTCGGTGTCCGACTTCGACACCTCGATCTCCGACTACGGCGACAGCCAGCCGACCTGCTACGACTTCAAGAGCTCCGGCAACGGCCAGGGCGTGTGCGTGAAGAACAACGCCGCGTCGGTCTGGAACCGCAAGGGCAGCTCGGTCACGGTGTTCTTCAACAGCGGCTACGGCGGCACGAGCCAGACGATCGGCTCCGGCGCCAAGGCGAACCTCAAGGCGGGGCTGAAGAACGAGAACGCCTCGCACCGCGTCGGCTCTCCGGCCGAGGCCCGTGACGGCGTCTGCAACGACGACGAGTTCTGCCTGTACTTCAACAGCGACCAGGCCGGTTCGGTGTCCGACTTCGACACCTCCGTCTCCGACTACGGTGACAGCCAGCCGAGCTGCTACGAGTTCAAGGGCTCCGGCAACGGCCAGGGCGTCTGCGTCAAGAACAACGCGGCCTCCGTGTGGAACCGCACCGGCAAGCCGGTCACCGTGTACTTCAACAGCGGCTACGGCGGCACCAGCCAGACGTTCGCCGCGGGTGCCAAGGGCAACCTCAAGGCGGGCCTGAAGAACGAGAACGCCTCGCACCGCATCGGCGACAGCGGTGGCGGTGGCGGCGACCCCGACCCGGACCCCGGCGACCCCGGTCCCTACCCGACCCCGCCGGAGAACACGAACCCGGAGCAGGCCGTGCGGGCACCGAACGCCTCCGCCCGCACGAAGTTCGTGCGCACGCAGATCGCCGAGCTGACCGGTGAGACGCAGTGCTACGTGGGCGACTACCGGCCCGGTGAGCCGTCGACGAGCAACCACAACACCGGCAACGCGCTCGACTGCACCATCTCGAACGCGATCGGCCAGTACCCGAACTCCGCCCAGGAGGCGCAGGGCTGGAAGCTGGCGAACTGGCTGAAGCAGCACGCGGTCAGGCTCGACGTCCGCTACGTGATCTGGGACGGCAAGATCTGGAGCGTCGCCCGCTCGTCCGAGGGCTGGCGCACCTACACCGCGGGCAGCGGTGTGACGGGTGGACACTACGACCACGTCCACGTGTCGATGCAGAACCCCTACGGCGACTGATCTAGCAGATCAGGCTGTCCAAGAGGTTGTCCCTGCGCAGACCGGGTGTGCCGAGCAGTTCGGCCGCCCGGTCCGCGTGCTTCTCCAGCCCCGCCTTGGCGAGCACGAGGTGCGCGACGCCCTCGCCGTAGCGGTCACCGCGCGCGCCGGTGATCTCCAGGCAGCGTTCGGCGTCCTCCACTGCCTTCGAGATCTTGCCTGCGGCCAGCAGGACTTCCGCACGGCACAGCAGAGCCTGCCACTCGTCGTTGTGCTCGCCCGTCATCCGGCACAGCTCGATGCACTCGCCCAACGCGGCCTCCGCCTCGTCCAGCCGGCCGAGCTTGAACAGCGCCTGCCCCTGTGAGGCCAGCGCGTACGCCCTTCCGGCGGCGTCCCGGTCGGCGTGGGCAAGGCTTCCGGTCGCGGCTTCGAGAGCCTGCTCGTACCGGCCGGCGACCTGGTGGACCTGGGCCAGCGCGGACAACGGAACCCGTTGCGCCCCCACGGGTCCGTGCTCGGTCGTGAGCTCGATCGCCCTGGTCAGGGCCGACGTGGCCTTGTCCAGCTCACCCAGCTCGCGGTGGATCGTGCCGATGCCGGCCAGCGCGCGGCCCTGGCCGAACGGGTCGTCGGCGCGGGCGTCCAGGACTTCCTCGAGCTGTGCGCGGGCGAGGTCGAACTCGCCGATCCGCCGGTTCACCGCCGACCGCACGAGAAGCGCGGTCTGCATCGCGGCGGAGGTGCCGATCGTCCGCGCGGCCCGGTCGGCGACCTCGCCCAGCTCGACCAGGTCCGCGACCCTGTCCTGTTTGAACAGATGCGGGTAGAGCATGTGCGCGATGGCGAGGGAGTGCTCGGCGAGCTCGGGTTCGCCCACCGTGGAGCGGGCCGCCGCCAGCAGGTTCTCGGCCTCGTCCGTCAGCCACCGCAACGGCTCGTCGAGGTCCTGCCGCGCGGCGGAGTTCGTGAGCGCGCCATAGGCGTGCGGGCGCAGCTTCCGCAGAGCGGCGGTGAGCGTCTCTCGGTAGTGGACCAGCGCACGGCTCAGGGCTTCGTGCCGTTCGCCGGTCGCCTGCTCGGCGCCGAACAGCCTGAGCAGGTCGTGCACCCGGTACCGCTCTGGCCCGCACGGCTCGATGAGCTTGGCGTCCACCAACGGGTCCAGCGCGCGGTCCACGTCGTCCTGCCCGAGCAGCGCCCGCGCGGTCTGCTCGCTCACCGTCGGAACGTTCAGGCAGCACAACAGGGTGAACGCCCTGGTCGACCGGTCGGGCAGGCCTTCCAGGCCCAGCTGGAAGCTCGACCGCACGCCGAGGTCGTCGAAGCGCAGCTCGTCGAGGCGGTGCCGCTGGTCCGCGAGCCGCCTGGCCAGTGTCGCCGTCGTCCAGTCCGGCCGTGACCGCAGCCGCGCGGCCGCGATCGTGAGGGCGAGCGGCAGGTGGTCGCACGCCTTCGCGACCTGCTTGGCCGCCTCGCTGTCGTCGCCGAGCAGCCGCAGCGCGTCCGCCTCGGGCAACGGGTCGAGCCGCACGTGCCGCGCCCCGAGCGTGGCGAGCATCCGCCTGCTGGTGATCAGCACGGCCGACCCGGCCTCGCCGGGCAGCAGCGGTCCGGCCTGCGCCGCGTCGACGGCGTTGTCCAGCAGCACCAGCACCTTGCGCCTGGCCAGCGTCGACCGGTAGAGCGCTGCGGCCTCGGAGGGGTCCGTCGGCACCGCGAGCGGGGGCGTGCCCAAGGCGCGCAGGAACCGCCTGACCACCTCGGCGGGCGAGAGCGGGGAACGACCCGGCGTGGCGCCGTGCAGGTCCACGTACAGCTGGCCGTCGGGGAAGCGGCCGGCCATCGCGTGCGCCGCGGCGGTGGCCAGCGCGCTCTTGCCCTGCCCGCCGGGTCCGTGCACGGCGATCACGGGGTCGGCCGCACCGGTGATCAGCTCGATCTCCGCACGCCGTCCGACGAACGGCTCCGGGGCCTTGGGCAGCTCGCGGGGAACGGCGGGGAGGTCGCCCCGCAGGATCGCGGCGTGCAGGTCCCTGAGCTCCTGGCCGGGGTCGAGACCGAGCTCGTCCGCGAGCAGCCGCCTGCCCTCGTCGTAGGTCCTGAGCGCGTCCGCCTGCCGTCCGCAGCGGTGCAGCGCGACCATGAGCGCGCCGCGCAACCGTTCCCTGGTCGGGTGATCCGCGACGTACCCGGTCAGCTCGCCGACGACCTCGAGGTGGCGGCCGTCACGAAGCGCCTTGTCGACCCTGCGCTCGATCGCGGCGAGCCGTTCCTCCTCCAGCTGGTTCGCGAGCTGGGTGTTGGTGGTCAGCTCGGCCAGCGCGGGCCCGCGCCAGTGGGCCAGCGCCTCGTCGGGGTCGCGGGCCTCCCGGAAGAGCTGCAGGTCGAGCGAGCGGTCGGGGACGTCGAGCCGGTAGCCCTGCGGCGACCACTCCAGCGACACCCCCGGCAGGTCCTTCAACGCGCGCCTGAGCTGCGACACGTGCACCTGCACGGCCTTGCGCGCACTGGCGGGAGGGTCGCCCTCCCACAGGACCGACATCAGGTGGTCGACGCCGACGGTCCTGCCCGCGTGCAGGAGCAGCAGCACCAGGACCTGTCGTGGCTGGCCGGCGGGGATGCGCACGGTCCGCGGCCCGTGGGTGACGAGCAGCGGGCCGAGCACCCCGAACCGAACGCCGTCCACACCTCTCACGATAGTCCGTTGATCGAGTGCGCAAACGTTCTCAAGACCGTGCGACTCGTCATTGTCGTCCGCCGCGCACCAGCAACGGTCAACGACGAACATCCGCGGAGACCGCCGTGAACGCATGGATTCGCACGAGGTGGTGTGAATCCGCGTCGTGCAGGCAAAAGTCGTGCGAAAATCGATGCGGGGGACCGACGCGGGCCACGTGCACCCGGTTGCCACTGCGGCACTCGGATTCTTTCGCGTGGAAAACAGAACAGCGATTTGCGGTAGCGTCGTATTAAGGAGTCACCTCATTGGAGTAACGGCGGTGCCGCGAACATCCTGAGTCGGGCATCATCACTGGCTCGACCAAGTCGTAGAACGAGGGGTCTCGGGTGACCATCTTCCGTGCCGGCCGGACCGGAGCGTGGTGGATGTACCTGGTGGCAGGTCACCTGCTCCTGGGCGTCTACTACCTGATTCCGGTCAGCCCTGCGGGGACAACGGGACAAACGGTGCGGGTGGTGCTCTACTGCACGATCAGCGCCTCCGCCGCGATCGCGACTTTCGCGGGTGTCAAGCGCAACCGCCCCCAATGGCGGCGTCCGTGGGTGTTCCTCGCACTCAGCCAGGTCGTTTACGCGATGGCGGACCTGACGTTCTACGCATCGCACTACATCTTCGGGCACACGGTTTACCCGTCCTATGCGGACATCTTCTACCTGGGGCATTACCCGTTGATGGTGGCGGGTGTGATCATGCTGATCCGCCGCCGCACCCCGGGCCTCGACCTGCCCAGCCTGCTCGACGCCGCGGTGCTCGCGGTCGTCGCGGGCATGGCGTCCTGGCTCTACGTGATCGGCCCGCAGGCGAGGCTCACGTCACCGGTACTGGTGAAGATCGCGTCGCTCGGCTACCCGATGATGGACCTCGCGCTCTTCGTCGTCGCGCTGCGCCTGATCTTCGGCGCCGGTCCGCGCCCGCGCGCGTTCATCCTGCTGACGGGCAACCTGCTGGGCATCCTGACCGCGGACACGATCTACGTGCTGCAGCGCCTCGACGGCAGCTACCACGCGGGCAACTTCCTCGACGCCATCTGGCTGTCGGCCAACCTGTGCATCGGCGCGGCCGCGCTGCACCCGACGATGGCGCGCCTCGTCGACCGCGGGCACGTCAAGGACGTCGGCCTGAGCCGCGGCCGGATCATCGCGCTGTCGTCGGCCGCCCTGGCGGCGCCGATCCTCATGCTGGTGCACGACGTGGGCGAGTCGTCGCAGGACGTCCTGGTGATCGCGGCAGGCAGCGCGCTGCTGTCGCTGCTGATCATCGCCCGGCTCGCGGGGCTCGTCGCCGACCAGCGCAAGCTCGCGATCACCGACAGCCTCACGGGCCTGCACACGCGCCGGTTCTTCGAGGCGCAGCTGCCGCTGGAGATCTCCCGCGCGCGGCGCAACGACGGCTCGGTCGCGGTGTTCATCATCGACGTCGACCGCTTCAAGTCCATCAACGACAACTACGGCCACCCCGCCGGCGACGACGTGCTGATGGAGGTCGCGGCGCGGTTGCGCGCGGCCTCCCGCGCCGGTGAGGTGCTCGCGCGCTACGGCGGCGAGGAGTTCGCGCTGCTCGTCCCGGAGGCGGGTCCCGGCAGGCTGTCCGTGATCGCGAACCGGTTGCGCGAACGGGTGGCCGAGAAGCCCATTCCGGTCAACGCGGGCAACGACGACATCCCGTTGTCCGTCACGGTGTCCGTCGGGTCGGCGAGCTTCCCGACGCACGGCGACGGTCCGGACGACATCGTCGTGATCGCGGACCGCGCGCTCTACGCGGCGAAGGCGGCGGGGCGCAACAGGATCGCGGTCGGCCCCGAGCCGCTGCCCGCCGTCGACCCGGACACCGACGGCGCGATGGCGGAGTTCCTCTGCCAGGTCGCGGACCGGGTGGACGGCTGGCTGCACCGCTACGACCACAGCCGTTCGGTGTCGCGCTGGGCCGGTGTGGCGGCGGGGGAGTTCGGACTGGACGCGCCGACCACCAGGGTCGCGCAGCTCGCGGGCCGCCTGCACGACATCGGCAAGATCATCATTCCCGAGGTGGTGCTGACCAAGCCCGGCGCGCTGTCCGAAGAGGAGTGGCGGCTGCTGCGCCAGCACCCGGACTTCGGCTACCGGCTCGCCAGGATGGTGCCGGGGTTCGCGGGCGTGGCGCACGTGATCAGGCAGCAGCACGAGCGCTACGACGGCACCGGCTACCCGGACGGGTTGCGCGGCGCGGACATCCGTGCGGAAGCGCGCATCCTGTCCGTCTGCGTGGCGTGGGCCGCGATGCGGTCGAACCGTCCACACCAGACCGCACTGGACGAGAGCCGGGCACGGCGGGAACTCTGGGCGGGACGGGGCGAACAGTTCGATCCGGACGTTGTGGACATGTTCCTCGACCTGCACACCCAGGGCACCATCGGAACGCTCCGTCCGTCCGGATTGTCTGTTCAAGAAGCGGGATTCCCGGCCGACTTCCGGCCTTGATCCTCTCGTGGTGGCATGCTCTGCGCCATGAGCACGGAGTACGCCGTCCCCGCCGAGGTGCCGAGCCCCGAACGGCCGTCACCGCCCGGTGGACCGCTGGGGAGGTGGCTGCTCGCCGACCGCGTGGCGCCGTCGGGTCCTGAGAGCCACGAGTCCCACGCCAAGCCCCACGCGTGGTGGAAGGTCATGACGCTGACGGGCGTCGACTACTTCTCCACGTTGTCCTACCTGCCCGGCATCGCCGCGCTGGCCGCCGGATCGCTCTCGCCGCTGGCGACGCTGCTCATCGTGGCGCTGACGCTGCTCGGCATGCTGCCGATGTACCGGCGGGTGGCGCAGGAGAGCCCGAACGGCCAGGGCTCGGTCGCGATGCTGGAGAACCTGCTGCCGTTCTGGCGCGGCAAGATCTTCGTGCTGGTGCTGCTCGGGTTCGTGGCGACGTCGTGGATCATCACGATCACGCTCTCCGCCGCCGACGCCTCGGTGCACGCGCTGGAGAACCCGTACGTCCCCGAGGCGCTGCACGGCTCCCAGCTGATCGTGACGATCGTCCTGCTGCTGGTCCTCGGCGGCGTGTTCCTGATGGGCTTCAGCGAGGCAGTGGGCGTCGCGATCCCGTTGGTGGCGGTGTTCCTCGTGCTGAACGCCGTCGTGGCCGTGGTGGGCCTCGTGGACGTCTTCGCGACGCCGGACGCCCTCGACCGCTGGATCTCGGCGCTGGGCTCGCACGGCGACGGCTTCTTCGGGGTGGTCGGGCCGGCGGTGCTGGCGTTCCCGCTGCTGGTGCTCGGCCTGTCCGGCTTCGAGACCGGCGTCAGCATGATGCCGCTGGTCGCCGCGGACGGGAAGACGGCCCAGGAGCGGCTGGAGAGCCGCGTCCGCAACACCCGCAAGCTCCTGACGACGGCCGCGCTGATCATGTCGGTGTACCTGGTCGCCACGTCGTTCATCACGACGGTGCTCGTGCCGCAGGACAAGTTCGCGCCCGGTGGTCCCGCGAACGGCCGTGCGCTGGCCTATCTCGCGCACGAGCTGCTCGGCGAGGCGTTCGGCACGGTCTACGACATCAGCAGCATCCTGATCCTGTGGTTCGCCGGCGCGTCCGCGATGGCCGGCCTGATCAACATCGTGCCGCGCTACCTGCCCTCCTACGGCATGGCGCCGGAGTGGGGCCGCGCGGTCCGCCCCGTCGTGCTCGTCTACACGGTCATCTGCGTCATCATCACGATCATCTTCAACGCCGACGTGAACGCGCAGGCCGGCGCGTACGCCACCGGCATCCTGGCGATGATGGTGTCCGGCTCGTTCGCGGTGACGGCGTCGGCGTTCCGCAAGAAGCAGCGCGGCGCGACGACCGGCTTCGCCGTGCTGACGCTGGTGCTGCTGTACGCGCTGGTGGAGAACGTGATCGAGAAGCCGGACGGCATCACGATCTCGTTCGGCTTCATCCTCGGCATCGTGGTGATCTCGCTGGTGTCGCGCATCTCCCGCACGACCGAGCTGCGGGTCGACAGGATCAAGTTCGACGACGAGGCACGGCGGTTCGTCACCGAGACGATCGCGAACGACGGCCGCATCACGTTGATCGCGAACCGCCGTCAGAACGGCGACAAGGCCGAGTACGACGAGAAGGAGACCGAGCAGCGCGGCATGAACCCGGTGCCCGGCACGGCCGACGTGATCTTCCTGGAGATCGACATCGTCGACCCGTCGGCGTTCAGCCACGTGCTGTGCGTCCGCGGGGTCGAGGTGGACGGCCACCGCGTCCTGCGCGCGTCCGCCCCGGCCGCGCCGAACGCGATCGCGGCGATCCTGCTGGCGTTGCGCGACTCCACCGGCGTGATTCCGCACGCGCACTTCGAGTGGTCGGAAGGCAATCCCCTGGGACACCTCTTCCGCTACCTGATCCTGGGCCGCGGGGATACGCCTCCGGTCGTACGCGAGATCATCCGCTCGGCTGAGGAGGATCCTTCCCGACGCCCACGCGTGCACGTCGGATAGCTGCGAGACTTCCCCCTGTACGTCCGACTTCAGGGGGAAGGACGCTTCGCATGTTCCGTCGGCTGTTGATCTTTTTCGTGGTGCTCGCGACTGTCGCGGCGGGGGCCGCGCCCGCTCTGGCCGGTACCGGGAACCGCCCGGTGCGTTCGTGTGCTGACCTGGTGCGGTCGTTCGACGTGCCGCACGCGCGGACTCGTGTCGCGTCGGCCGTCGTCGTCGCCGGTGAGCCGGAGTTCTGCGATGTGCGCGGGACGATCGAGCCGGACATCGGGTTCCAGCTGAAGCTGCCGACCCGCTCGTACCAGGGCCGGTACCTCCAGTACGGGTGCGGCGGGTTCTGCGGGATCATCGACGACCCGGGCTTCCCGGCCGGGTGCGGGCCTGCGTTCGGTGACGCCGCGGTGGCGGCGACCGACGACGGTCACCAGGCCGATCCGCCCTGGAACGGCTTCGACACCACGTGGGCTGTTGATGATCAGAAGGCTCGCGACGACTACTTCTTCCGTGCGCCGCACGTGTTGTCGAAGGTGTCCAAGCACATCATCTCGGTGTTCTACGGGAAGGCGCCCTCCCATTCGTACTTCAGCGGGTGCTCCAACGGCGGGCGCGAGGGGTTGCTGCTGGCGCAGCGGTATCCGCACGACTTCGACGGGATCGTCGCGGCGGCGCCGGCGGGGTACTACTCCGCTCTGATCGGCTATCAGGCCTGGATCGCGCGCAACACCATCCCGAACGAGAAGATCTTCCTGTTGCACGACGCGGTGATGGCGGCCTGTGATGGTCTCGACGGCTTGGTGGACGGGCAGATCGACGATCCGCGGCTGTGCTCGTTCGATCCGGGGACGTTGGCTCCGCAGCTGACTCCCGACGAGATCGCTCGTGTCCGGCGGTTGTACGACGGGCCGTCGGACCGTGGTGCCCGGCTCTACCCCGGTGGGCAGGCCTACGGGTCGGAGCTCGGGTGGACGTTCTGGCTCAACCCGACGCCGGAGTTCGGTGAGGCCGTGTCCGCCGGGCTCGCGGACAACGCGTTGAAGAACCTCGTCTATCCGATCGGTCAGCCCGGGTCTTCGCTGGAGGGGTTCGAGTTCACCGTGCGCGAGTTGCGGCGGGTGTCCGTTGAGGCGGGGAAGGCCGACGCGGTGTCGTTGGACCTGCGGGAGTTCCGTCGTGCCGGTGGGAAGCTGATCATCTGGCACGGGGCCGGGGATCAGGGGATTCCGTTCGAGGGGACGCTGGACTACTGGCAGCGGCTGACCGGTGGGCGGACGCCGGACTGGGCCCGGCTGTTCATCGTGCCTTCGATGTGGCACTGCGCCGGGGGTGACACTTTGACCGACTTCGATCCGTTGCCTGAGCTCGTGTCTTGGGTCGAGGGCGGGCGGGCACCGGTCCGGGTTGTTGCCGTTGGGCGGGATCAGTCTGGTGCTGTGGTGCGTACTCGGCCCGTCTTCCCGTATCCGTCGCGGGCTCGGTACACCGGGGTCGGGTCTGTGGATGATGCTGTGAACTTCGTCGCGGCGCCTGGGTTCGTCTTCTCGGACCGGATCCGGTGGGCCGGTGAGGGCGTGCATCACCGGCCCGGACCTGTTGCGCCCTAGCGGAACTTCTCGACCGCGGCGGCGATGGCCTTGTCCATGCTGTTGCCGTCCTTGGCCTGGTGGCCCCCGTCGTTCAGGATGACCAGTTCGGCGTCGGGCCACCTCTTCGCCACTTCCCAGGCGGTGTGCAGCGGGCCGCCGAAGTCGTTGCGGCCGTGGATGAGGATGCCTGGGATGCCTTTGAGCTCGTCCAGGTTGTCCATGACGTAGTTCGGTTCGAGGAAGGCTTCATTGGCCCAGTAGTGGGTGACCATCCTGGCCATGAGGTAGCGGGTGGTCGGGTCCTCGTACCTGGTGCCCTCGAAGTTGTTGTCCCCTCCTGTCATGGTGGAGAGGTCCCACTTGTTCCAGTCCCAGGCTGCTTTTTCTCTCGTTCTTTGGTCTGGGGAGTTCAGGAGTTTGTTGTAGGCAGCGGCCAGGTTGCCGTTCTGGTCTTCCTCTGGGACGCCGTTCTTGAAGTCCTCGAAGTAGTCCGGGTAGAACATGGACAGGCCTCGGGTGATCCAGGCGTGTTCCTCCGGGCGGGAGGTGGTCACCGCTGGGATGATGATCTCGCTCACCCTCGTCGGGTGCTGGATGGCGTAGGCGAGGACCAGGGTTGAGCCCCAGGAGCCGCCTACCAGCATCCACTTGTCGATTTTCAGGTGTTTTCTGAGCTTCTCGGCGTCGTCTACCAGGTGCTGGGTGGTGTTGTGCTCCATGCTGGTTGCCGGGTCGCTGGCCGGTGGGGTGCTCTTGCCCGCGCCTCGTTGGTCCCAGAGGACCAGGTTCCAGTGTTGTGGGTCGAAGTCCTGGCGCCATCGTGCGTTCAGGCCTGAGCCCGGGCCGCCGTGGAAGATCACCGCTGGTTTGCCTGTGGGGTTGCCGCTGGCTTCCCAGTGGATTTTCTGGTTGTCGCCTACGTCGAGCATGCCCTGGGCGTAGGGCTCCACCTGTTCGTACATGGGTGGGGAGGGTATTGGTGTCGGGGTTGTTTGGCTTGCGGGTTTGTCGGCTTGGCATGGCTACAAGCCCACTGCGCGCGGCGCTGTGGGCTTGTGCGGTGGTTCGTCGTCGGTTCTGGTGTCAGGACTTCTGTTTTGCCGCGATCTGGTCCAGCACTTCCGTCTGGCTCACGATGATCTTGCCTGCCAGGGCCTTCGAGCCGATGTGCTCGCCCTTGGCCTGGGCGTCCTTGGCCATGTTCACGCCGCTGCGGAGGTGGCGGGACAAGGTTGCCAGGAAGAGGTCGTCGAACTGCTTGCCCTGGGCCGCCTTCAGGGTTTCCACGTCCTTGGCGGTCATCATGCCCGCCATCTTGTGGGTGGCGTTGGGGTCCTCGCCGGGGATCTGGATGTTCCAGCTTCGCAGGTAGGTGGCCATCTGCTCGATCTCGCCCGACTCCGCTGTGGCGATCTTGTCCGCCACGTCGACCACGAACTGGTCCTTCGACCTGCTCGTAGCGACCTTGGCGATGTCGATCGTCTGTCGGTGGTGCGGGATCATCTGCAACGAGAAGGTTGCGTCCGCCTCGTTGGCTGCTGGTTCGCCGCCGTTGCCGCCGCTGACCGTTGAACAGCCTGTCAGCGCCAGCAGGCCGCCTAGCACGATCGTGAGCAGACGCGCACGCATGATGCCTCCCGTCTCGGTTCCCTGACGAGGCATACGGGTGGTCGTTGTGTCCGGTTCAGTGAAGTTTTCGAGGCTGGGTTGTTCCCGCGTCACTCGAAGGCGTTCAGGGCCTTGACCACGCCGAACACCACGTCCGGGTGACCCAGGGGGAGTGGTGGCGGGATGCGGTCGTCCGGGGCCTTGTGGCTGCGGACCACCACCTGGGCGAAGGGCTCGTCCACCGGGACCTCGGGGTCCACCAGCAGCACTGAGCGGACCAGGTCCTCGTGTTCGCGGACCAGGGCCAGGACATCCGCCGCTATCGGACCGCTCGAGACCACGTCCAGGACCGGGTGGTTCTCGTCGCTGTGCTTGGTCAGCACCGCGTCCACTGTGGACTGCCAGCCCGGTGCCGCCGGGACTCGCAGCCACACCACGCGCAACCTGTCGGTCAGGTCGCGCCAGGTCGCCGGAATCTCGTCGTGCAGGGCCTCGCCTGCTGGATCGATCACGAGGATCGTGGGGGCGCCTGCTGGTCCGTCCGCCACCACTCCCGGGCCTGCCGCCCTGCTGGGCTCGTCGAAATCGCGCATGCCACCGGGTACCCACTGAAGCGGTGTCGTACCAGTAGGCCGAGTGGGGTCGTGGTGTCCGCCGAACGGGTGACGGGCAGTACCAGTTCCTTGGGTGGACCTGTTGTTGCGCAATGATTTTCGGTTCGCCGGTGGTGGTCACTTGACCACTTTCTGAACTCCGGTTTATGGTCTAGACCAAACCGAAACTGGATCGGCGAGTGGTGCTGAGCACGCTCCCGGTTCCCGCCCCCTGCTGTGGGATCCCCTGTCCGGGAACGATCCGAGGAGTTCGGACGAATGAAGTTCACCCGTAAAGCGGCGCTGGTCATGGCCGCGGTTCCTGCAATCGTGTTCATCACGCCGGTCGGTTCGGCGAGTGCGCACGGATACGTGTCCTCGCCGCCGAGCCGGACGGCTCAGTGTGCGTTGAAGACTGTTCCCTGCGGTGCGCCCACGTGGGAGCCGCAGAGTTCCGAAGGCCCCAAGGGCATGAAGAACTGCAACGGCGCTCGTGCCGACTTCGACGAGCTGAACGACGACAACAAGGGCTGGCAGGCCACGAGCACCGGCACCAGCCTGACCATCGGCTGGACCTTCACGGCCCGGCACAAGACGAGCAACTACGAGTACTTCATCGGTGGCACGCGCGTCGGCTTCGTCGACGGCGGCAACGCCGCTCCGGTCGACCCGGTGCGGCACACCATCAACCTGAGCGGGTTCTCCGGCCGGCAGAAGATCTTCGCGATCTGGAACATCGCCGACACGGGCAACGCGTTCTACTCCTGCATCGACGTCAACATCAACGGTGGCGGCACCACGCCTCCGCCCACGACCACGACGCCGAAGCCGCCCACCACGACGACCAACCCGCCGACCACCACCACCCAGCAGCCCCCTGCCGGTGGCACGTGGGCGGCGAACGTGTCGTACGCGGCCGGCGCGCAGGTGAGCTACAGCGGTGCCAACTACCGGTGCCGTCAGGCGCACACCTCGCTGACCGGCTGGGAGCCGCCGAACGTTCCGGCTCTGTGGGAGCGGGTCTGACCTGATGAAGCGCCTTGTGATCGTGACCGCGGTCGCGGTCCTGGCGCTGGCGGGGTGCGGTGGAGAGGCGGTCGTGCCCGAGGGCCAGGGAGCCCACGGGCACGGTGCGTCCTCCACCGCGCCACCTGCACCCGCCGCCAGCGCGAGGTTCAACGACGCGGACGTGATGTTCGTGCAGATGATGGTGGACCACCTGCAGCTCGGCATCAGCCTCTCCCAGCTGGGGATGGCGAAGGCCACGCGGCAGGAGGCCAAGGACCTCGCGAGCGCGATCGACGCCACCCAGCGCGAGGAGCTCTCGACGCTCAAGTCGTGGCTCAAGCTCTGGGACAAGCCGGAGGGCGACGGCGCGAGCCTGCACGCCGCCCACGGCGGTGAGCCGCTGCTCGACGCGAAGGTCATCGACGACACCAAGAACAAGAGCGGCGCCGAGTTCGACGCCTCCTTCCTCAACCTGATGACGGGTCACCAGGGCGCTGCCGTGGAGATGTCCCTGACGGAGAAGAAGGACGGCATGAACCCGGAGGCCACGGCCTACGCGGAACGCGTGGCCAACAGCAGGCAGGGCCAGATCCAGCAGATGCTGAAGATCATCAGCCAGTCGTAGGCGTTCGGTCAGCCGGTCGGCGTTCCCTCTCCCGCATGGACGTACTGATCTCGGGAGCGGGAATCGCCGGACCCGCGCTCGCCCACTGGTTGCGGCACTTCGGTTTCTCGCCGGTCGTGGTGGAACGGGCGCCGTCGCTGCGCGGCGGCGGCCAGGCCGTGGACTTCCGCGGCGAGGCGCACCTGTCCGTGCTGGAGCGGATGGGCGTGCTCGACGCGGTGAAAGCCGCGCGGACGTCACCGCGGGACATGGTGTTCCGCGGTCTCGACGGACGCGAGCGAGCACGGCTGCCCGCGTCGTTCACCGCGGGGGAGGTGGAGATCCTCCGCGGCGATCTCTCGCGTCTGCTCCACGAACTGACGGCCGCGGACACCGAGTACGTGTTCGGCGACTGGATCACCTCGCTGCACGACGACGGCGACGGCGTGGACGTGACGTTCGCCCGCGGCCCGTCGCGGCGCTTCGACTTCGTGATCGGCGCCGACGGGATGCGGTCCGGCGTGCGGAGGCTGGTCTTCCCCGGCTACCGGCCCCGGTTCCAGGGCTACTACTTCGCGATCTGGGACACCGAGGGCGACGACCACGACCTGACGTGCTCACCCGGTGTGATCTCCGCTCCCGGCTGGCTGATGTACAGGTCGTCGGTGCCGCCGGAGCTCATGCCGGAGGCGCTGGTCGCGCCGGGCGTCTACTTCGACTCGATCAGCCAGGTCCGGATGCCGACGGTCAGCTCCGGCCGCGTCACGCTGATCGGGGACGCCGGGTTCGGCTCCACCCTGGGCGGCATGGGAACCGGGCTCGCGGTCGTGTCGGCCTACGTGCTGGCGGGGGAGATGGCGGCGGGCGGTGACGCCTTCGCCCGCTACGAAGCCCTGATCGGCCCGTACGCGCGGGGGAGCCAGGGCAACCCTGGGCGGTTCCTCGCGCCGGCGACACGCCTCGGGATGTGGGCGCGCGACAGGATGTTCGGGCTGTTGCCGAAGATGCCGATGTTCGCGCGGATGGACATGAAGGCCGCGACCGCGATCAAGCTTCCCGACTACGCACCAGTTCGCTGAGCGCGTCCTCCACCTGCTCCTGCGCCGCCGCGTGCATCCACCCGAAGCCGAGCTCCTGCTGGGCCTCCCGCAGCAACGCCTCGGCGCGCGGCAGGTCGCCCCTGCGCTGGGCGATCTTCGCCAGGCCGGTGTTGGCGAGCGCGCGGGTCGCGGCGAGGCCCGCCTGCGTGGCCAGGTCCAGGGCCTGGTGGTAGTCGCGTTCTGCCTGGTCCTGGTCGATGTCGAGCAACCGGTCCGCCCGCCGGCCGCGCAGCTCGGCCAGCTCCTCCCTGGCGCCCAGCTCGGCGACGGCCCGCAGCGCCTCGTCGGTCAGGGCGAGGGCTTCGTGCGGGTCCTCGGTCAGGTCGGCGAGCACGTCCAGGACCTGGGCAGCGCCCCAGCGTTCGCCCAGCTCCTGGAACCGCCGCAACGCCTCGCGGGACTGCTCGATCGCCAGCGCGCGGTCACCGCGCACGGTCCAGCCGGTGTAGGAGTTGCTGAAGCCGATCAGGCCCCGGATCCACGGGTCGTCACTGCTCTCGACCTCGTCCTGCAGCGCGGTGCGCGGCGCGGACGGGTCGGGCGGGCCGACCATCATCGCCCACGCGATGAGCACGAACGGTTGCCCGATCGGGCCGCGCAGCTCGAGGAACTTGTCCCGCACGCGTTCCGGGGCGGCCAGGGCCAGCAGGACCGTGTACTCCTCCGTGGGTTCGTCGGGCACCCGCTCCAGGAGTTTCTGGGCCAGGCCCTGGACCTCCGTGCGGCTGCCCTTGACGTACCAGTACCAGGCGAGGTCGCTGACGAGCCGCAGCGCCTGCGTCGGTGCGTGCTCGGTGGTCCACTCGACGGCCTGCAGGAAGTTCGCGTGCTCGGCGGTCATCCGCGTGAACCACTCGACCTGGTTCCGTTGCCGCAACTCGGGATCCGCGCGCCGGGCCAGCGCGTGGAAGTACGCGGCGTGCTCGGCGTCGACGCGCTTGTGCTGCGAGCAGAACTCGCGGATGGTCTCCAGCATGCGGTAGCGACCGTCGGCCGCCTCCACCAAGGACTTGTCCACCAACGCGTCCAGCACCTCGACGTCGTGCCCGCACACCTGCTCCACGGCCTCCAGCGCCGCCCCGCCGCTGAACGTGGCGAGGGCGGCGGCGAGGTCGCGTTCGTCCTCGGACAGCAGGTCCCAGCTCCACTCCACGACGGCGCGCAGCGTCTGGTGGCGCGGCGCGGCGGCGCGGTTCCCCTTGGTGAGCAGGCGGAAGCGGTCGTTGAGCCGCTCGGCGATCTCCTTCGTGGTCAACGTCCGCGTGCGCGCGGCGGCCAGTTCGATCGCGAGCGGCAGGCCGTCCAGCTCGCGGCAGATGTCGGCGGTGTGCCGGTCCTGCGCGAAAGCCGGGTTCACGAGCCGGGCGCGGTCGGCGAACAGCGCCACGCTCTGCTCGGGCCGCAACGGAGGCACCGGGCAGAGCGTCTCGCCCGTGATTCCCAGCGGCTCCCTGCTCGTGGCGAGGATCCGCAGCGACGGGCACGTGCTGAGCAGGTGCTGGGCCAGGTGCGCCGCCTGGACGACCACGTGCTCGCAGTTGTCGAGGATCAGCGTCGTGTCGCGCTCGCGCAGTGCGAGCGTCAGCCGGACCTCCGGTTCGAGCACGGTCTCCTTGAGCCCCAACGCGAGCAGGGTCGCCGCGGCGACGTCCTTGACCGGCGCCAGGTCCACGAAGATCGCGGACGGGGGCGCCGCCCGCAACGCGAGCCTGGTCTTGCCAGCGCCGCCGGGACCGGTGAGCGTGACGAGCCGGGACGTCAGCGAGGCGATGCGCCGCAGCTCCTCCTGCCTGCCGACGAAGCTGGTGAGCTGCGCCGGCGGCTCGCGGTGGGTCTGGCCGCGCAGGATCTGGAGGTGGACGGCCCGCAGCTCGGGTGACGGGTCGGTGCCGAGCTCGTCGGCCAGCAACGTCCGTGCGTCCTCGAACGCCTGCAGCGCCTCGGCCTGGCGGCCGTCCTGGTTCAGCGCCTGCATGAGGTAGCCGCGCAGCCGTTCGTCCAGCGGGTTCTGCCGCACGAGGTCCTGGACCTCGCGCACGTCGGCCTTGCCGAGCCGGATCCGCGCGGCGACCAGCGCGCTGGTGGCGGCGGACCGCTGCTGCTCGAGACGGGTCGCGTGATCGGCCGCGGCGACGTCGGCGAGCGCCGGGCCGCGCCAGAGGCCGAGCGCCTCGGACAGGAGGGACTCCGCCGCCTGCGGATCGCCCCGCTCCCACGCCTTCCTGCCCTCGGCCGCGAGTGAGGCGAACCGGTGCGCGTCGACCCGCTCAGCCGCCAAGGCCAGGCGGTAGCCGGCGGGGTGGAACTCGATCAGCGACGGGTCACCGAGCGCCCGGCGCAGCCTCGACACCTGGCCCTGCAACGCGTTGGCGGCGTCCGAGGGCGGTTCGGAGCCGTAGAGCTCGTCGATCAACCGGTCGAGCGGGACGATCTCGCCCACGCGCATCGCGAGCAGCGCCAGCAGGGTGCGCGGACGTGGGCCACCCACCGCGATCTTGCCGTGCGGGGAATGCGCCTCAACGGGGCCGAGAATGCCGACGTGCACGGTGTCAGCGTACGAACCTGCCGGGACTCGTACCCAGCACACGGCGAAAGTGGCGCGTCAGGTGCGACTGGTCGTGGAACCCGGCCAGCACCGCGGCCTCGGCCGCGGACCGCCCCTCCACGAGGAACCCGCGCGCGAGGTCGACCCGGCGCCCGGTCAGGTACCGGTGCGGAGGCAGTCCGAACCGGCGGCTGAACGCCCGCACGAGGTGCGTCGGGCTCGTCTGCAGCTCCTGGGCGGCCGCGTTCACCGTCATCCCGTCCGGCAGCGACGCGTCGAGCAGCTGCCGCAGCCTGTCCGCCAGCGTCGGGTCGGGGTGGACGGCGGGCGTGGTGCCCGCGAAGTGGTGCGTGAGGCGTTCGGTGATCAACGCCAGCCGGCTCGACGCCTCCAACGGCTCGTCGAGCGCCAGGTGCAGCTGGTGCACGCGCCGGCGCAGCAGCGGGTCGACCAGCATGGGCGTGTCGACGGCCTTGCCGATCAGGCCGGAGGGCAGTGCCGCGTCGTCCAGGTACAGCACGCGCTTGCGGAACCCGGCGGGGTGCGCGGACCGGCCGTCGTGGGGCACGTGCGGCGGCAACAGCGTGACGCCGTCCACGAGAGCGCCGTGCTCGTGACGGTCCAGCTCGTACCGCACGGCACCGGTGTCGAGCAGCATCAACGTCCACGCGTCGTGCGTGTGCGCGGGGTAGACGTGCGTGGTGAAGGAGGCGTGGAAAACCTCCTTGATGCCTTCCACCGCCGGTTTCCACGCGGTGACGCTCATGTCAGGAACGTACAAGACGCGCGGGTCGGGTGCCCGCGATCGTGGTGGTCATGTTCGACACCAAGATCGCTGTGCTGCTGCGGGACGACCTGGCCGGCTGGCAGGCGCTGAACGTGACCGCCTTCCTCGTCAGCGGCCTGCCCGAGACGCTGCGCGGCGAGCCCTACATCGACGCCGACGACGTGCACTACCTGCCGATGTTCGGCCAGCCCATCGTCGTGTTGCAAGGCGGCAAGGACGTCGTCAAGAAGGCCCACGAACGCGCGTTGAGCCGCAACCAGCCGATGACCATCTTCACCGCGGACCTGTTCGCGACCGGCAACGACGATGACAACCGCGCCGCCGTCCGCAAGGTGCACACGCAGGACCTCGACCTGGTCGGGATCGCGGTGCACGGCCAGAAGAACGCCGTCGACAAGATCCTCAAGGGCGCCCGGATGCATCCCTGACGGAGCCGGATTGGCCCAAAGAAGCAACGCCTTCTTGTCCCAGAACTGAGGCCAATCAGCGCCCTACGGTCATGTCATGACCAGGCGACTCGCGTACGCGCAGCTGACGAACTCGATCGGCGACGGCGGCTTCCTCGTCGTCTCCGCTCTCTACTTCACGCAGGTGGTCGGCCTGAGCGCGACGCGGGTCGGCCTGGCGCTCACCCTCGCGTGGGGCGTGGGAGCCGTCGCGGGCGTCGCGCTGGGACACCTCGCCGACCGCTGGGGACCGCGCACCACCGCCGTGGTGCTGGCGTTCGCCACGGCCGTGAGCATCGGCATCCTGCTGTTCACCCGGGACTTCACCGCGTTCGTGCTGGTCATGTGCCTCTACGCGAGCTTCCAGAGCGGGCTGCAGGCGTCCAGGCAGGCACTGCTCGCGGGCCTCACCACGCCCGCGGAACGCACACGGGTCCGTGCGCGCATCCAGTCGACGGCCAACGCGGGCATCGCGATCGGCGCGGCGGCGGGTGGGTTCGCGCTGCACCTCGGCAGCGAGGTCGCGTACACGGCCGTGTTCGTGCTCGACGCGCTCTGCTTCCTCGTGGCGGCGGCGGTGCTGGCCACGTTGCCGGAGACCGTGATGACCAGGGCCAAGGGCAAGTTCGACGTGCTCAGGGACAAGCCGTACGCGCTGGTCACGCTGATCAACGCCGTGATGCTGCTCTACATGCCGCTGCTGAGCCTGATCATCCCGTTGTGGATCGTGCAGCGCACCGAGGCGCCGACGTGGCTCGCGGCCGCGCTGCTGGTGCTCAACACCGCGGCCGTCGTGCTGTTCCAGGTGCGGATCGCCCGGCGCGCCACCGGTCTCGCGCAGGCTTCCCGGCTCGTGAAGAACGCCGGGCTGGTCATGCTCGCCTCCTGCGCGGTCTTCGCGGTGACGGCGTTCAGCGTGGGCGCCTGGCCCGCGGCGGCGTTGCTGGTCGCGGCCGCCGCGCTGCAGGTGCTCGGCGAGATGATGCTCGCCTCCGGGGCGTGGGAGATCAGCTTCTCCCTCGCGCCCGCCGACCGGCAGGGCCAGTACCAGGGCTTCTTCGCGACCGGGACGGCCGTCGCCAGGATGGTCGGCCCCGCCCTGCTCACCACCGTCGTCCTCGGCTGGGGCGCGGCCGGCTGGGTGCTGGTCGGCGGGCTGTTCGTCGTGGCCGGTTACGCGATGGGTCCCGCGGTGCGCTGGGCCCGCGAGAAGAACTCCACCAGCTCCGGCGCCGCGACCGACGACTTGAGCATGTGCGTCTGACCCGGCAGCGTCCTGTGGTCCGCGCCCAGCACCTCCGCGACGTTGCTCATGGCGTTGCGGAGGTACTCGGGGCTCTTGCCGCCGTCCATCGCGAGCGTCGGCACCTTGACCGCCCAGCGGTCGGTGGGCAGCTTCGAGCCGCGGCCGTCGGGGCCGAGGATCGTGAGGTCCCACGGCAGCGTGTGCGCGACCCGCTTGAGCTTCTTCCACACCGGCGTCAGCTTCATGACCGCGACGGCGAAGCCGGGCGTGCCGACCATCTTCATGAACGTCGAGATCATCCCGGAACGGTCGCCGCGCGCCAGCAGGTCGTTCATCCGCGCGACGATGTCCGCGGGGCGCGGCTCGTACGTGCCGTCCACGACGAACGGTGCCTCGTACAGCGCGAGCCGGGAGATGCCGGGCAGGCGTGAGGCCGCTTCCATCGCGAGGACCGCGCCCGAGGACACGCCGAACACGAACGCGCTGCCACCGGCCGCCTTGATGACCGCGTCCACGTCCTCGACCTCGCGCTCCAACGACCACGGCGTCGCGCCGTCACCGGTCTCGCCGCGGCCGCGCCGGTCGTAGGTGTACACGGTGAAGTCCTTGTCCAGCACGGACGCGAGCTCGGTGGACGGCCCGAACATCCGGTGGCACATCGCGCCGTCCACGAGGACCAGCGCGGGTCCGGAGCCGGTGACCGAGTAGGCGACTTCGGTGCCGTCGGCAGAGGTCGTGAAGCGGGTCATTTCTGCTCTCCCAGGGTGGTGTCGAGGAAGCTCTGCCAGTCCTGCTCGGACTCGTCGCCCTCGAAGACGTGGTGCGCGGCGATCACCGGGCCGCCGAACCCGCGCATGAAGCGGTACAGGCCCGTGCCGGTGCGCAGGCCGAGAGTGTGGGCGTTGCGGTGGTACTCGACGGCGTCCGGGAGCTTCTCGGCGATCGCGGCGCCGAGCTTCTTCCAGGCCTCGTCCCAGTCGCCGACCACCGGCCCGAAGACCGTGAGCGGACGGGCCGTGCGACCGGCGAAGTGGCGCAGGTACTCGGCCAGCGTGCCGCGGAAGAGCGCGCCGCCCAGCGTCATCGCCTCGAACTCGTCGGCCCAGTCGTCGCCGGGCAGGAAACCGCTGGTCACCATCCGCAGCACGGTGCTGCCGTGCTCACGGCCCTCGACGAGGAACTCGTAGGCCATGAAGCGGCCGTCGGGCGCCTTGCCGGTGTCGTAGGCGAAGTGGTGCGGCGGCTCCGACGCGGTGATCCCGCACGTGGGCCCGTACCCGCCGAACGCCATCTTGACCTGGCCGTTCGCGACCTCGTTGGTGCCCATGAACCACGAGTCGATCCCCGGTCCGGTCGCGATGGCCGTCCAGACGTCCTCGACCGATGCCGGCACCTCGATCTCGTCGGTGCTCTCGAACGCGTGGCCCATCGGTTCTCCCTCGTCGGTCGGTGGATGGTCCCATCCTGCTTCCGAAAATTCTCTTCGTCAAGACAGTTCGACTAGTCTTGACAAAAAAAGTTGTCGGTCTGCCCTGGGTAGGCTCTGGAAGGTGGCTGGTGACGAGCGTGCTCCTGGCCACGGTCGGGTGGATGCGGACCTCGGTCGTGGTGTTCCTGAGGCTGAGCCGGCCTGCCTTCTCGAACTGATCTGCCCGGAGTGCGGGCGCGTCACCACCGACGGGGGCGCGCCCGGCTGCGAGGCCTGCCGTCAGCCCAGGAGCTGATGCGCGTGCATCTTGCTGATGTCGTACGAGACACCGCAGAAGGTGCACTGCAGCCCGTACTTGCTGCTGATCGTGAACAACGGGATGAAGAAGATCGTCGGCTTCGTGTAGCGCCGGAAGAGGTTGTGCGCCGACTGGTGGTGGCAGTGCCCGCACACCAGCTGCACCATCCGCAGCTGCTCGATCGTCGTGCGCCAGCCGAAGATGACCATCTGTGCTCCCGGGGGTTGTTTCACTCTTTGACGCGCGGCCGGTGGTTCTCGTTGCGCCTGGGTGGGTAACCGGGCGTGCATGAGTGACGTGCAGGACGAGCTGTTGCGGACGTTGACCAAAGTAGCCAACGCCTTGCGCAGCGCGGAGATCCCGTTCGCGCTGACGGGTGGGTGCGCCGGCTATGCGCGCGGCGGGCCCGCCAGTGAGCACGACGTGGACCTCCTCGTGCGCGAGCAGGACGCGGCGGAAGCCGTGCGGGTGCTGGTGCAGCGGGGTTTACGAGCCGCGAAGCCGCCGGAGGACTGGCTGCTGAAGGTGTACGACGGCGACTCGCTGGTCGACCTGCTGTTCCGGCCCAACGAGCGCCCCGTCACCGACGAGATCCTGGCGATGGCGGAGGAGATGCCCGTCGGGTCGGTGATGCTGCCGGTGATGCCGGCGACCTTCGTGCTCAGCAGCAAGCTGCTGGTGCTGGACGGACACCGCTGCGACTTCAGCGAGCTGTTGCCGTTCGCCCGCGCGCTGCGCGAACAGATCGACTGGGACCGGGTGCGCGAAGAGACACGGCACTCCCCGTACGCCGAGGCGTTCCTGTTGCTGATCGAACGCCTGGAGATCATCGGGAGGAGCAGCAATGGAATCCGAGCAGTACCTGGCGGCAAATCTGCGTAGGGCGGTCGCGGAGGACCCCAGAACAGCGGAGCTCGGCGTCCGGGTCACCGTGCGCGGGGACAACGTGATGCTCTCCGGCGACGTGGCCTGCGCCGAACGGCGTGCCGCGCTGGAGGAGGTCCTGCACGAGGCCGCGCCGGAGCTGAAGATCCTGAACGACGTGCGCGTGACCCCGGCGGGAGAGCCGGAGGGTGAGGAGGACCTGCGATGATCCGCGTCGCGGCGGTCGGGGACATCCACCTCGGCGAGGACATGCGCGGGCACCTCCGCCCCGCTCTGGAGAAGGTCGGCGAGCACGCGGACATCCTGCTGCTGGCCGGTGACCTGACGCGGCACGGCACGGTCTCCGAGGCCGAGGTCGTCGCGGACGAGTTCGCGGACCTGCCGGTGCCGGTCGTCGCCGTGCTCGGCAACCACGACCACCACGACGACAAGCCGCTCGAAGTCACCAAGACGTTGCAGGACAAGGGCATCCACGTGCTCGAGGGCACGACGTTCACCCACCGGGCGAACGATTGCTCGATCGGCATCGCCGGGGTGAAGGGGTTCGGCGGCGGGTTCGCCGGCAAGTGCGGCAGCGCGTTCGGCGAACGAGAGATGAAGGCGTTCATCCAGCACACCTGCGACATCGCGGAGAACCTGAAGGGCGCCCTGTCCGAACTGGACACCGACATCAAGGTGGCGCTCACGCACTACGCGCCCGTGCCGGACACGCTGCGGGGCGAACCGCCGGAGATCTACCCGTTCCTCGGCTCGTACCTGCTCGGCGAGGCGATCGACGCCACCGGCACGAACCTCGCCGTGCACGGTCATGCGCACTTCGGCACCGAGCACGGCATGACGCCGGGCGGCGTGCGGGTCCGCAACGTCGCGCAGCCGATCATCCGCTCCGCCTACACGGTGTACGTGCTGGAAGGAAGCGCCTCATGACCGTCGGCGACTTCATCGTCGGGCGCCTGCGCGACTGGGGCGTCAAGCAGGTCTTCGCCTACCCCGGTGACGGCATCAACGGGATCGTGGCGGCGTTCGGCAAGGCCGACAACGACCCGCGGTTCATCCAGACCCGGCACGAGGAGATGGCCGCGCTCGCCGCCGTCGGGTTCGCGAAGTTCAGCGGTGACGTCGGCGTGTGCCTGGCGACGTCCGGTCCCGGCGCGATCCACCTGCTCAACGGCCTGTACGACGCCAAGCTCGACCACGTGCCGGTCGTCGCGATCGTCGGCCAGACCGCCCGCACCGCGCTGGGCGGCAGCTACCAGCAGGAAGTCGACCTGCACTCGTTGTTCCGCGACGTCGCCTCCTACCTGGTCGACGTGGTGGTGCCGGAGCAGTTGCCGAACGCGCTGGACCGTGCGATGCGCACGGCTCAGGCCGACCGCGCGCCTGCCGTGCTGATCATCCCGAACGACGTGCAGGAGCAGGAGTACGAGCCGCCCAAGCACGAGTTCAAGTACATCCCGTCGAGCCCGCCGTCCCGGCCGTCCTCGACCGTCGTGCCGTCGATCGACGAGGTCCGGCGCGCGGCCGAGGTGCTGAACTCCGGCGACAAGGTCGCGATCCTGATCGGCCAGGGCGCTCGCGGTGCCGCGGACGAGGTGCGGGAGGTCGCCGACCTGCTCGGCGCGGGTGTCGCGAAGGCGTTGTTGGGCAAGGACGTGCTGCCCGACGACCTGCCGTACGTGACCGGGTCGATCGGCATCCTCGGCACCAGACCGTCGTACGAGATGATGCGCGACTGCGACCGGTTGCTGATCATCGGGTCGAACTTCCCGTACTCGCAGTTCCTGCCGAAGTTCGGTGCCGCGCGAGGCGTGCAGATCGACGTCGACGGCCGCGCGATCGGCATGCGCTACCCGACCGAGGTCAACCTCGTCGGCGACTCCGGCGAGACGCTGCGAGCGCTGATCCCGTTGCTGGAGCGCAAGACCGACCGCTCGTGGCGCGAGACGATCGAGTCGAACGTCGAGCGCTGGTGGGAGGTGATGGAACGGCAGGCGCAGGTGCCCGCCGACCCCGTCAACCCGATGCGGATCGTCTCCGAGCTGTCGAAGCGCCTGCCCGCCAACGCGATCGTCACCGCGGACTCGGGTTCGGCGACGAACTGGTACGCCCGGCTGCTCAAGATCCGCGGGGAGGTGCGGTCGTCGCTGTCCGGCACGCTGGCCACGATGGGCTGCGCCGTGCCGTACGCGCTGGGCGCCTCTTTCGCCCAGCCGAACAGGCCGTTGATCGCGTTGGTCGGCGATGGCGCGATGCAGATGAACGGCATGGCGGAGTTGTTGACGCTGCGGCGTTACGGCATCCGTTGTGTGGTGTGCGTCTTCCACAACAACGACCTCAACCAGGTCACGTGGGAGCTGCGCGCGATGGGCGGCGCACCGAAGTTCGAGGAGTCGCAAACGCTTCCGGACGTGTCGTACGCGGCGTACGCGCGTTCGATCGGCTTGCAGGGCATCGAGGTCAACGACCCGAACCAGCTCGCCACGGCGTGGGAGACCGCGCTGGCGTTCGACGGCTCGACCGTGCTCGACGTGCGCTGCGACCCGAACGTGCCGCCGATCCCGCCGCACGCGACGTTCGACCAGATCAAGGACATGACCGAAGCGGTGCTGCGCGGCGATCCCGATGCCTGGGACCTGCTGCGCCGCGGTGTGAAGACCAAGATCCAGGAGTTCCTCCCGTGAAAATCGGCTACTTCCTCTCGTCAGAAGAACACGGCCCGCGCGACCTGGTCCGGCACGCGAAGATGGCCGAGGACAACGGTTTCGAGTCGCTGTGGATCTCGGACCACTACCACCCGTGGAACGACGAGCAGGGCCAGTCGCCGTTCGTGTGGGGCACGATCGGCGCGCTGTCCGAGCGCGTCACGCTGCCGATCACGACGGCCGTGACGTGCCCGACGGTCCGCGTCCACCCGGCGGTCATCGCCCAGGCCGCGGCCACCGCGGCCGTGCAGACCGAGGGCCGTTTCGTGCTCGGCGTCGGCAGCGGCGAGGCGCTCAACGAGCACGTGCTGGGCGACCGCTGGCCGTCCGCCGACGTGCGCCTGGAGATGCTGGAGGAGGCGATCGGCATCATCCGCACGCTGCACCAGGGCGACGAGGTCACTCACCACGGCAAGCACTACACCGTCGAGAACGCCCGGATCTACACCGTGCCCGAACGGCCGGTGCCGATCTACGTCTCGGCGTTCGGTCCCAAGGCGGTCAAGCTGGCTGCCCGGTGCGGCGACGGCTACGTCAGCGTCGGCCCCGCCGGTGAGCTGGTGGAGAAGTACCGGGCCGAGGGCGGCCGCGGACCGGCGCAGAGCGGCCTGAAGGTCTGCTACGACAAGTCCGAGGAGGACGCCGTCAAGACCGCGCACCGGTTGTGGCCCAACGACGGCCTGCCCGGTGAGCTGGCCCAGGTGCTGCCGAGCCCCAAGCACTTCGAGCAGGCGTCCCAGCTCGTCACGCCGGAGATGATCCGCGACTCCATGCCGTGCGGCCCCGACCCCGAGCAGTACGCGGAGAAGATCAAGGAGTTCGCCGACGCCGGGTTCGACGAGGTCCACGTGCAGCAGATCGGCACCAACCAGCGGGAGTTCTTCGAGTTCTGGGCCAAGGAGGTCGTGCCGCTGCTCGATGTGTGACGGCACGGGCGCCGGGCACCCGGTCCCGTGAGGAGATTCTTGCGCGAAAACCGGGCTGGTACGTGAAAAGCGCGGTGGGACAACAGTCCCACCGCGCTCTCATTTGGCGGCGCGACCACCTTCGCGGGCCGTCACCACCGCCCCAGCGCGGCGACCGCGGTCTTCGCCGCCTGCTTCGAACACCCAGCAGGTGCCCGCCTGGCCGCTCGAAGCCGACGACGGAGGTCGACGGTCGCCGCGCTAGGCGAGGACCTCGCCGACCGTGCCCGCTCCCACGGTCTTGCCGCCCTCGCGGATCGCGAACCCGAGCCCGGTGTCCATCGCCACCGCCTTGCCCAGCTCCACCGTCACGTCGACGGTGTCGCCCGGCATGGCCAGCGCCGTGCCGGACAGCTCCACCACGCCGACGACGTCGCCGGTGCGGAAGTGGAACTGCGGGCGGTAGTTCGACGCGATCCCGGTGTGCCGGCCGCCCTCCGCGTGCGACAGCAGGTACACCGACGCGCGGAACCGGGTGTGCGGCGCGACGCTGCCCGGCAGAGCCAGCACCTGGCCGCGCCGGACCTCCCCGCGCTTCACACCGCGCAGCAGGACGGCGGCGTTGTCCCCCGCCTGGGCCTGCCGCATCGGCTTGCCGAACGTCTCGATGCCGGTGGCGACCGAGGTCACCGCGGCGCCGAGACCGATCACCTCGACCTGGTCGCCGACGCCGAGCACGCCCCGCTCCACCGCGCCGGTCACGACGGTGCCGCGACCGGTGATGGTCAGGACGTTCTCGATCGGCATCAGGAACGGTCCGGTGACGTCCCGCTCGGGCACCGGCACGTGCGAGTCGACGGCGTCCAGCAACGCCACCACCGACCGCACCCACTCGGGGTCGCCCTGCAACGCGCGCAGGCCGGACACCCGCACCACCGGAGTGGCGTCGCCGTCGAAGCCGTACTGGGAGAGCAGGTCGCGGATCTCCAGCTCCACCAGGTCGAGCAGCTCCGGGTCGCTCACCGCGTCGGCCTTGTTCAGCGCCACCACCACGTGCGGCACGCCGACCCGATGCGCCAGGACCACGTGCTCCCGCGTCTGAGGCATCGTGCCGTCCTCCGCGGACACCACGAGGATCGCGCCGTCCAGCTGCGCCGCACCCGTGATCATGTTCTTCACGTAGTCGGCGTGGCCGGGCATGTCGACGTGCGCGTAGTGACGCGTGGGCGTCTCGTACTCGACGTGCGCGATGTTGATCGTGATGCCGCGGGCCAGCTCCTCCGGCGCGCGGTCGATGCGGTCGAACGCCGTGAAGGTCGTGCCCGAGGGGTCCATTTCGGACAGAACTTTGGTGATGGCCGCGGTGAGCGTGGTCTTGCCGTGGTCGACGTGACCCATGGTGCCGATGTTGAGGTGCGGCTTGGCGCGCACGAACTCCTGCTTCATCGTCCTGTTCCTTCGGGAATCCAGCTGGGGCTCAGAACCGTGGACCGCTGCCACCCTCCTCCAGCGGTCCTGAAGGAGGGACTGGAGAAGGGTCAGATTCGGGCGCCGGCCAGCTGTGCCGAGGCAACGGCGAGCGCGCCCGCGGGAACACCCGCGCACGTGTCGAGCTCAGCCG
The DNA here is from genome assembly GCF_035525475.1 of Lentzea sp. Lineage (GTDB taxonomy): Bacteria > Actinomycetota > Actinomycetes > Mycobacteriales > Pseudonocardiaceae > Lentzea. The sequence continues at coordinate 28,032 of NZ_DATLEC010000147.1, forward strand.
TCAGGAACATGCGAAGAGCGTGACAGAGCAGTTAGTCCGCTGTCATCCGGTTTTCCGCCAGCCCGATCAACGCGCGCGCCGCCGGGCTGTGCGGACCGGAGGAGCGCCAGGCGAAGGCCAGCCTGCTGGACGGCGCCGGATCGGTGATCCGCACCGCGTGCAGGTCCGGCGGCACCATCGACGACGCGAGGACGGCGGGCCCGAGTCCGCGCTGCGCCAGCGTGATCACCATCGGCGGCGCGGACGCCTCGAACGCGATGCGCGGACGGCGGGAACCGCAGGCCTCGTCCAACGCCCCCCGCAGTCCCGTGCCCGGCGGCAGGCTGATCAACCCGCGCTCCAGCAGCTCCTCCAGCGGAACGGATTCCTTGCCGTGCCAGGGATCCGACGCGGCGACGGCGGCCACGAGCGGTTCGTCGACGAGCACCCGCACCGACACCCCGTCCGGTGCCGGCCCGGCGTAACCGACCAGCGCCAGGTCCAGCTCACCGTCCACAAGGGAGGAGATGAGCGCATCGGAGTTGGCCTCCACCAACGTGATCTCCACGCCGGGGAACGACGTGTGGAACGACGACAGCAGCTCCGGCATGTCCATGATCCCGCACGACACGACCATCCCGACGCGCACGACACCGCGCACCAGCCCGGCCATCTCCTCCACGGTCCGCCGGGCCGACTCCACCGACCCCAGGGCGGCCCTGGCCCACGGCAGCACCGCCGCGCCGACGTCCGTCACGGTGACGGCGCGCCCGGACCGGTCGAGCAGGTCGTGCCCGAGCTCCCTCTCCAGCCGCCGGATCTGCGCGCTGACGCCGGGCTGCGCGACGTGCACCCGTTCCGCGGCGCGCGTGAACGAGCCCTCTTCCACGACGGCGACGAAGTACTCCAGCTGCCGAAGCTCCATAACAGGAGATTATAGAAGCGAGCACAACTAGATCTTGGACATATAGAACCAGGCCAGCGAGGCTGGAAGCATGCAGATCTTCCGCCCCGGCGACACCGGCTACGACGACGAACGCAGCGGCTTCCAGACCGGGCTCCGCCACGAACCCCAGGTGATCTTCGCGGTGGAGAACGCCGACGACGTGCGCGAAGCCGTCGGCCACGCCGAGAGCCGCGGTCTCGACTACGCGATCCAGGCCACCGGCCACGGCCTGACCACGGCCACCACCGGCGTCCTCATCTCGACCAGGCGCATGAACGACGTCGTGGTCGACCCGGCGACCCGGACCGCCAGGGCCGAGGCGGGCGCGGTCTGGCAGCAGGTGATCGAGAAGGCCGCACCCCACGGACTGGCCCCGCTGAGCGGCGACGCGAGCGACGTCGGTGTCGTCGGCTACACCCTCGGCGGCGGGTTCAGCGTGCTCGCCCGCGAGTTCGGCTTCGCGAGCGACCGCGTCCTGAAGACCGAGAAGGTCGGTGACGTCGTCACCGCGCTGGAGTTCGAGCTCCTGGACGTCGGCGAGGTCCACGCGGGGGAGATGTTCTTCGAGGCGGAGCACGCGGAAGCGGTGTTCGAGGCGTTCCACGCGTGGGACCTGCCGGACCACGTCACGCCCGCGCTCACCACCCTCGGCGACGTCGTGCGCGTGACCTTCGCGAGCACGAAACCGTTCGACGTGGACCACCTCCGCGTCGCACCGAGGCTGAGCGAGGAGTTCGGGCCCAGGCCGTTCGCGGAGGCGGCGGGCAAACCACTGCCGCCGCACGCCTACCAGGGCGACAACGTGCTGCTCGGCGACCTGCCGCTGGACGCGCTGCGGGAGGTGAGGCAGCGGGCCGCGCACTCCAGCGTGCCGATCTTCGTCGGCGTCCTCCCGCTCGGCGGTGCTCTCACCACCGAGGCGACCCACCTCCTCAAGCTGATCTCACCGCGGCTCGGCGTCGAGGAGCTGCACGAAGAGGTGTTCGCGTGCCTGGGCCCGTTCGTGCTCGGCCGGTCTCGGAGCTTCAGGTACGCCGTAGGCTGAGGCGCATGACCAGAGTGGTTCTCGTGGAGGACCACGACATGGTTGCCGAGGCGATCGGGCTGGCGCTGGAACGTGCCGGGATCGAGGTGGTCGCCCGCGCGTTCACCGTCGCGGCCGCGCTCGCGGACACCGGACGCACCCGGCCCGACGTCGTCCTCCTCGACCGCAGGCTTCCCGACGGCGACGGCACGGCGGTGATCCCGGAGCTCCTCGCCCACGGCGCCAGGGTCCTCGTGCTCACCGGCGAGGCGACCGCGTCGCTCGCCGCCCGCGTCGCCGAGGCCGGCGGGGCCGGGCTGGTCCTCAAGTCGGCGCGGCTGGACGAGCTGGTCGAGGCGGTCCGCAAGGTCGCCCGCGGTGAGGTCGTGTTCGACCAGTAGCCGCGCCCGGCGTGCTCGGCTGGGGCAGCTGCACTAGACGGGTTGGTGTGGTTGCACCTGCACGGACGAGTGGCGCCGGTGCAGTGTGAAGAGGTGGCCACGAGCTCGCTCACCGAAGCGGTGTTCTCCCTGCCGGAGGCGGACCGGCGCGGCGGCGTCTCACTCGCCCGAGCCGCGCGCCGGCAGCTGGGGCCTGAGGTTGGTCGGCGGGCTGTGCCGGAGCTGGGGCGTCACCGAGCTGGCCGGCCAGCAGGTCGCCTGGTGCGAGCTGACGGCATGAGGCCATGATGGGGCCGTGCGACCGGACTCGTGGCGGGACAGCGACCTCTTCCGCCTGCTCGTCCTGGGCGTGCGCGACTACGGGATCTTCATGCTCGACCCCGGCGGGCACGTCGTGAGCTGGAACCCCGGCGCCGAGCGCATCAAGGGGTACACCGCCGAGGAGATCATCGGACGGCACTTCTCGACGTTCTACCCGCCGGAGGACGTCCGGTCCGGCAAACCCGAGTGGGAGCTGCGCGTCGCGAGGGCGGAGGGCGCGCTCGAGGACGAGGGCTGGCGGGTCCGCAAGGACGGCACCCGGTTCTGGGCGAACGTGATCATCACGGCCCTCTACGACGACGACACCGGCGAGCTGCGCGGGTTCGGCAAGGTCACCCGCGACATGACCGAACGGCGGCGCGCCGAGCAGAAGCTCACGGACCGGCGCCGGTTGCTCGCGCACCTCGTCGAGGCGCAGGAGCAGGAGCGGCAGCGCATCGCGTGGGACGTCCACGACGACACGATCCAGGCCATGGTCGCGGTCGGCATGAGGCTGCAGCTCCTCGCCCGCAAGATCCCGGAAGCGCACCGCGAGAGCATCGACCAGCTCGACGACGCCGTGAGCTCGGCCATCACCAGGCTGCGCAACCTCGTGTTCCGCGTCCGGCCGCCCGCCATCGACCGGCAGGGCCTCTGCGAGTCGCTGCGGACCTACCTCGCCGACACCGGCATGGCGGGCGAGGTCCGCGACCGCTTCGAACGGGAGCCGTCCGACGACGCGGCCGTCACGATCTTCCGCGTCTGCCAGGAGGCGCTGACCAACGTGCGCAAGCACGCGTATGCGTCCGGTGTCGACGTCGACATGTCGACGGTGGACCGCGGGTTCCTGGTGAAGGTGACCGACGACGGTGTCGGGCTCCCCGCCCTCGACCGCGACAGCGGCCACTTCGGACTGATCGAGATGCGGGAACGCGCCGAGGCCGCGGGCGGCTGGTGCACGGTGTCCGCGCGTGCGGACCGGGGCACGGAGGTCGAGTTCTGGCTCCCGGACGTGCGGCCGTGACGCTGCGGGTGCTGATCGCCGACGACGACCCGTTGATCAGGGACGTCCTGCGCGACGTGCTCGGCGACGAGCCCGACATGGAGGTCGTGGCGGTCGCCGCCGACGCCCGCGAAGCCGTCGAGCTGGCCGAACGGCACGCGCCGTCGGTGGTCGTGCTCGACGTGCGGATGCCGTCCGGGGGCGGTCCGGTCGCGGCGACGAAGATCCTGCAACGGGTACCCGGAACGCGGATCCTGGCGTTCTCCGCCTACACCGACGCGGGCGCGGTCGACGAGATGCGGAAGGCGGGGGTGACCGTCTACCTGGCCAAGGGCGTGCGCAACACTGAACTGGTCGCAGCCATCAGGCGGTTGGGTGAGCGATAGGTTGTGGTGCGGAAGCAACGGCCGTAACGTCGGGCGGGTAGCCGGGTTCAGCAGCGTGCTCGGAGTCCGCGCAACACGTGCTTCGGCCACCGGGGAGTGCTGGTGAACGAAGATCAGTTCAGGGAGTCACCGCTGCTCACGGTGCGCGCCGCGGATGTCGCCGGCGTGGTGGTCATCGTGGTGGAAGGTGAGATCGACGTGGACACGGCCGACGAGGTGCTCGACGCCTTGCGGGCCGGCTTCTCCTCCGGGGGCCCCGCGCTCGTCGCGGACCTCACAGGCGTCAGCTTCTTCGGCTCGACCGGCATCTCCACGCTGATCACGGCCCACGAGCTGGCCGACGAGCACAGCAAGGACTTCCACGTCGTGGCGCCTCATCGCGCCGTGAGGAGGCCTCTGCAGGTCACGGGCGTGGCCGACGTGCTGCTGCTGCACGACTCGGTTGACGAGGCGCTGTCCGCGTTGAGACCGGTGCCCAGCGAGTAGACACCGGTCCCCGCCGCTTCAGCCCGCCAGTTCCACGAGCTTCGGCACGACCTCGTCCGGGTGCGGCATGGCCGCGATCTCGGCGGCGATGCGGGCGTTCGCGGCCCGCACGCCGCTGTCGGCCAGCAGCTTCGCCGCGGTCTCCCGCACCGCCTCCGAGGTGAACTGGTCGGCGACGAGGTGCGCGCCCAGTCCCGTGTCCGTGACGATCTCGCCGTTGCGGAACTGGTCGGCGCCCTGCGGCAGCACCAGCTGCGGCAGGCCGTTCGCCATGGCGCTCACCGTCGTGCCCGCGCCACCGTGGTGCACGACGAGATCTGCGTGCGCGAGCAGATCCGCCTGGGGCACCCACGGGAGCACGTGCACGTTGCCCGGCACGTCGGTCAGCGCGGACGGCTGCACCTGCGGGCCCGTCGCGACCAGCACCTCGGCGTCCAGCCCCGCCAGCCCGGCGATCGCGGTCCGCAGCACGTCCGGGTTCGAGAACGCGGTGCCGAACGTCAGGTACACGAGCGGCCTGGAGCGTTCCGTCACCCATTCGGGCAATTCGCCCGGCTCGGTGAACGGAACGGGACGCATCGGAATTCGATCGACGTCCGATAGGAACCCGACGTCCTGCAAAGACGGGGGAAAGGGGTCGAGATAAGGCGATCCGAGTCCGTAATGCTGCCCATTCGGCACGGTGATGCCGAGTTCGGCGACGTACTCCAGGAGCAGGTCGCTCATGGCCTCCGGCACCAGGTTCTCGTCCATCTTGCCGAATCCGTGGCAGACCGCGGGAATTCCGGCGCGCATGGCGGCGAGGCCCGCGCCGGCGTTGATGATCTCGAAGACGACGAGGTCCGGCTTGTCCCGCTCCAGCACGGGCTCCAGGTCCCTCACGAAGGCCCTGGGCAGCACGGATCCGAACGCGTCGACGGCGGTCTGGCGCAGCATGTCGCGGCGGAACCCGGACGTGCCGTGCAGATCGTTTGCCTGACGGAACGCGTCCCAGATGCTCACGCCCGCGTCGACAACCGTGAAACCCAGTTTTTCCACGGTCGCGTGGAATCCGGAGTCGACGGCGTAGAGGACGTCATGTCCCTGCGCACGGGCGGCGATCGCGAGCGGGAGTATCGGATAAACGTGTCCGTGTGAGCCTAAGCTCGAGAAGAGAATGCGCACACGGTCCACATTAGATGCTCTTCTATTACGCCGGGGTCACTCTCGTGAACCGCGGCCCCACCGCGTGAAACTCTCCCACTGCTCCGCCACCTCCGCGGGGGAGGGCATCCCGGCGATCTCGTCCCGCACCTCGCCGGCGGCCCGTTGCAGCTTCGAGTCCTCGATCAGCCGCGTGAGCAGCGCCGGGGTGACCTCCTCCGGCCGTGCCGCGAGCCCCGCCCCGCGCCCGGTGACCGCCGTCGCGTGCACGGTCCGGTCGCCGGGACCCGGTTCGACCAGCTGCGGCACCCCGGCCGCGAGCGCGCCGAGCAACGACCCGGCGCCGCCGTGGTGCACGATGCCGTCGCAGAACGGCAGCACGCGGGGGATGGGCACCCACCCGACGGTCCTCACGTTGTCCGGCAGGCCCTCGGTCCTGGCCGGTCTGACGAGCACGAACTCGGCGTCCACCTGGCCCGCGGCCTTCGTGACGGCGGCCATCATGCGCCCGGCGCCGGGACCGGACACGGTGCTGCGGCTGACCAGGATGCGCGGCTTGCCGGAGGGCTCGACGAGCCACTGGGGCACCTCGCCGTCGCCGCTGTAGGGCACGAACCGCAGCGGCCGTCCGCCCAGGAACTCCGCCATGCTCTTCGGCGCGGTGCGCAGGGTCGTCGTGGGAGAACGCACAGCGGCCTTCATCCGCGCGCCGACCGCGGCCGTCAGGTCCACGCCGTCGAACAGCGACACGTCGTGGACGATCGAGGGCACGCCCAGCGCGGCGCCGGCGGCGGCCAGCGGTTCGTGCACCACGATGTCCGGTTTCCAGCTCCCGGCGAGCTCGCGCAACGGCCCGTGCATGGCGTCGCCGACGGTGCCGAAGAGCCGTGACACGAAGTCCAGCCCGCCGCTGCCGCGCATCTCCCTCCCGGCCACCACCGGGTGCGCGAGCATGATCCGCAACGCGATCGCTCCGAAGCGGACGTTCGAGGGGACGACGTCCTCGACGCGCAGGCCGGAGTCGCGGACCCGCAGCGCCTCGCCGCCGGTCGCGACCACGACGTCGTGGCCCGCCTCGCGCAGGGCGAGAGCGAGCGGCATCAACGGGAAGACATGCCCCAGCAGCGGCGCAGCGACCACAAGAACGCGCATGCAGCCAGGCTACGGCTCGATCAGCCGTCGCACCGCGTCCTCGACCGTGCGCCTGCGCACCACGTGGTCCGAACTCACCGCCGGGGCGTTCGACCACATCGACGCGATCGCCAGCACCAGCTCCAGCACCTGCTCGGCCGCGAACCGCGACGACACGAGCCCCGACTCCTGCACCGCCCTGATCGCCTCGACCTCGGCCGCGCGGCTGACGGTCCCGCGCCGTTCCAGCCGCCGCCAGGTCGCGAGCCGGGCGAACTCGGGGTGCCGGTGCTGCAGCTCGTACAACCGGGCCGCGTACCCCGGCAGGTCGCTCGCGTCGAACTCCACCGCCGCCGCGTCCACCACCTCGGCCTGGACGGCGTCGTACAGCTCGTCCTTGCCGCCGTAGTAGGTGTAGGCGAGCCCCGCGGAACACCCCGCGATGCGGGCGATCCGCTCCATCCGCGCGCCGGCGACCCCGTACGCCGCGAACTCGACGAACGCGGCGTCCAGCAACCGGCGGCGGGTCCGTTCCCGATCGCGGCTGGGCATGCCACTCAGGCTAGGGCGAAGGGCCGCACCCCCTGAAGGGTGCGGCCCCTGGACGCCTCGGGTCACTTGGCCATGTCGAACCAGTTGAAGCCCTCGGCCATCCCGCGGGTGGTGTCGCTGACGTAGCGCGGGCCGGAGACCTCCCAGCGCGTCACGGTCCGGTAGGTGCCCGGCTGCTGCGACTCGTCCTCACGGGTGTCCTCGTCGTCCTTGACCGGGACGTACTCGTTGAGGACCTTCTTGGTGAGCGTCACGTCGAGCGACTCGTAGGCGGACTGGGTGTAGAGGTAGTCGCCCTGGCCGCTGTCCAGCGCACGGCCGGGGTCGGCCAGCTTGAGCTGGATCGTGCTGCCGTTGAACGAGCCGGTCGCGGACACCACCGTGACGATGTGGCCGCCGGTGCGCTGCAGAGAGCCGGCCGTCGGGCCCGCCTTGTAGCGGCCGTACACGAGCTGCAGCGGGCCCTCGTTGAGCTTCCTGGCGAGCTCGCCGGCGAAGTCCGGCACGTTGTTGGTGCTCACGACACCCGCGGAGGTGGTCCAGCCGGCGTCGCGGGCGGGCTTGGTGGCGATGTTCCACGCGGTGCGCAGGTTCGTGAGGTTGGTGCCGCCGTCGTACTTCGCGTCGACGCCGATCCGTCCGATCGAGTTGGTGATGACGCCGAAGTCGGCGGGGTCCTTCGGGTTCAGGTTGCCGACCTTCGTGGTCAGCCAGCCGACCGGCGCGTCCTTCTCGTGGCCCCAGTAGTGCAGGACGTTGTAGAGCGAGGCCGGGCCGCAGTAGGCGCCGCCGTTGCTCTCCAGGCCGGCGCGGTGCTGGTCCACGTCGCTGACGCCGCACTTCTTGACGTTGAAGTCGGCACCGGCCAGGTCGGCGGCACCGACGCACGGCGGCGGCGTGCCCAGGACCGGGTCGGCCACCGCGGTGGCGGGTGCGACGACGGCGGTGAGTGCGGCGGCGGCGATGAGGGCGTTGCGGATCATCTCGGTGTCCCCTGTCTCGTGTTCCCCTGTGGTGACACAAGATTCGCCGGGACGGACCCCCAAGGGCATGAGGGGAGAACCCTCAACCCTTCGCCGGGAAAGATGGGTGTATCAGGCACACCCCCACGTCGCTCTGTCTCAGGCGAGGACGCGGGCGAGGTCCCTGCGACCTGCGATCCCGAGCTTCGTGTAGATCCGCCCGAGGTGGTTCTCGACGGTCTTGGGAGTCACGAACAGCTCCTGCGCGATCTCCCTGTTCGCCCGCCCGGTCGCCGCGAGGTCCGCGACCCGCCGCTCGGACGCCGTCAACGCCTCCGCGCCCACCACGACCTGCCTGCGGGGCCTGTCGCCGAGGGCCTCCAGCGCCTCGACGGCCCGCGTCCGCAGGACCGCGGAGCCGCACTGGCCCGCGAGGTCGATCGCCCTGTGCAACGGCTCGCGCGCGTCCGTCCGCCGTCGTGCCACCCGGAGCGCCTCGCCCAGGTCGACCAGCGACCGGGCGAGCTCCAGGCGTGACGGCGAGCTATCCAGGACCGACACCGACTCGGTCAGCAGGTCCAGCCGGTCGCCGGGGTCGGCGTGCGCGAGCAGCCGCAGGGCCGCGCCGACCTCGGTCGCGGCACCCCACCTACGGGCCACGCCGAGCTGTTCAGCCGCCAGTTCCAGCGCGAGCTCGTGCTGGCCGAGCTGCAACGCCGCCCTCGCCGCCGGAGCGCGCCACGGGACCGTCGGCGGGTCGGCGTGCATCTGGTGCATCGCGTCGCGCTGGCGGTATGCCTCGGCCATCGCGCGCCGTGCGTCGCCCTCCGCCAGCGCGATCAACGCCCGCACCTCGTGCAGCCAGATCATCGGCATGGTCAGCCGGGCGTCGGCGTGCCTGGTGTCGAACGCGGTGATGAAGCCCGTGGCGGCGGCGACGTCGCCCCGTTCGAGCGCCGCGTAGGCCGCGAAGTGCGTCGAGGTCGCCCGCAGGCTGATCACCTCGGACACCGGGTCCTCGTGCTCGACGGCGGCCAGCGCGCCCTCGGCCTCCGCCTCGACCGCCTGCATGGCCCCGATGCGCCAGCTCAGGAACAGCGACGCGTTCGCCACCATCGCGAACTCGATCGGCGAGCCGTGGCGGCGCACCTTCAGCCGTGCGCGCTCGATCTCGGGTCGTGCCGTGTCGACGCCGTCCGCGGCCATCAGCGCGAGCAACGCCACCAGCCACGCGACCATCGCGTCCGTGCTGCCCGTCGCGTCGTCGAGGTAGGCGCCGTTGGCCAGCGCGCGCGTCGCGGTCGCGGCGACCTCGTCGTGCGGCCACACCTCGTAGCGGCCCATCTGCGCGAGGAGCCCGAGCAGCGTGCGTTCGTCCGGGGTGCTGCCCGGCAGGTCCGCGTAGGCGCTGAGGTGCGCGGACGCGACCTGCCGCTGGTCGGGGAGGAACGAGCGGAACACCGCGAGCCGTGCCTCCAGGTGCAGCCGCGACTCACCGTTCGGCCGTGCCGCGATGGCTTCGGTCAGCTCGGTGATCGCCGCCGCCGGGCCTTCCAGCGCCGCCGTCGCCGAGGCGGCGGCCGCCACCAGCTCCGCGTCCGGCAGCCCCTGCGCCGCGGCCTTGAGGTGCCGGTGCGCGTTGACCGCGTCGCCGGTCCGCAGCAACGCTCGTCCGAGCTCGGCACGCAGCGCCGCGTCGTCGGGTTTCTCGTCCACCGCCCGTGTCAGGTGCGCGGCGGCCGTGCGCGCGTCACCGGCCGCCAACAACGCGGAAGCGGCCTTGCGCAACACTTCCGCGGCGTTCGGCAGCGTCCCCTTGGGAGCGTGGACGAGGTGGACGGCGATCCGGTCCGCCGGCGCGTGCTGATCCCGCAACGCTTTCGCGGCGCGCGCGTGCAGCGAGGCACGGGCGATCGGTCCGAGACCGGCCAGAACCGCTTCGCGCACAACGGGGTGCGCGTACTCCAGGTGGTCGCCGGTGACGAGCACGTTCGCCGCCGTCAACGCCTCCACCGCGGCGGGGAGATCGCTCACCTCGGCGAGTTCCGCCGCCTGCCAGGGATCCGCGTGCGACCCGAGGACGGCGACCGCCCCCGCGAGCGCCACGGCCTGCGTGGGCAACCGGCCGAGCGTGGCGCGGAAGACGGTGCTCGGTCCCAGCGTGCCGACCTTCTCCGCCGTCGCCGCGTCGTCCAGCGGCAGCCCGAGCGCCGCCAGCTCGTCCACCAGGACGCCGGTGAGGAACGGGTTCCCGCCGCTGGCCGCGTGCAGCGCGGTGATCACCTCGGGGTGACCGCCGACCAGCGTGGCGAGCGCCTCCGTGGTGAGGGGGCGCGGCAACAGCCGGTCGGCGGACACGCTGAACTGCGCGAGCGGCCCGAAGTTGTCCGCGGGTGGCCTGGTCGCGACGACGAGCGCGATCGGCAGGTCCGCGATCCGGCGCGAGAGGTAGACGAGGAACTGCAGCGACGAGTGGTCCGCCCAGTGCGCGTCGTCCACCGTGATCAGCAGTGGCCGGGTGGACGAGAGGTCCACCGCGACCCACCACAGCGAGTGCAGCGTGCGGGCGAGCTCGGCCTCGCTCGGGTCGAGCGCGGCGTCGTCGAGGGCCTTGAGCGCGGCCCCGGACGGCCCGGCCAGGATCTTCGCGCGGATCTCGCCGGAGTACCGCGACACCGACCGCTCGACCATCTGCCGGACGACGCCCCACGCCATGGCGCTCTCCAGGGCGTCGCCGACGGCCTGCAGCCGGCCGAACCCGCGCTCCTTGGCCATCTCGCGGCACTCGTGCACGAGCCTGGTCTTGCCGATGCCGGCACGGCCCTCGATGACGACGACACGACCCTCACCACGGGTGGCCGCGTCGAGTGCTTCGCGGATGTGCGCGATCTCGTCGTCTCGTTCGAGGGGCTCGCGCACGGGGTGATCGTAGCGGCCGTCCGGCGGGCTACACGCTGGTCATCGACGATGCAACCGGGGGACTTGATGCTCCATTGGAGTGATCGTCATCGGACGCAGCCGTCTCCGCCGGAGACGTCGCCGCCCTCGAGAGCCTTGCCGACGAACTCCTTGGCCTTGGCCGGGTCGACCTCGTACCCGAAACCGGTACTGGGCTGGAGCTCGACGGGCTCGTCGACCGGCAGCGTCGTCACGCCGACCGTCACCGGGCCGGTGAACCGCTGCGCGAACTCCAGCACGTCCCAGCCCTCGTCCGTCCTGATCACCCCGGTGACGCCGCGGGCGAGAGCCAGCGCGTTCTCCTTCGTGATCCGCGAGGCCAGACCGGCGAGGAACGCCTGCTGCCGCCTGGCCCTGTCCAGGTCGCCGTTCTCCAGGCCGTGCCGCTGACGCAGGAACGCGAGCGCCTTGTCCCCTTGGAGGGTCTGCCGCCCGGCCGGGAAGCTGACCTTGGCGACCGGATCGCTCACCGGTGCCTTCAGGCACACCTCGACCCCACCGAGGAGCTGCGAGATCCTGCCGAACTCGGACATCCTCACGGCGGCGTAGTGGTCGACCTCCGCCCCCGTCGTCTTCTCGATCGCGTCGGTCAGCCTCTTGGGATCCTTGGCGAACAGGCCGTTGATCCTCTCCGCGCCCACGAGGACGTCCCGTGGCACCGAGACGATCGAGACCCCCTCTCCACCGGCCTTGAACCGCGCGAGCATGAGCGCGTCGGCGTTGTCGTAGTCGTCGAGGCCGATGAGCAGCACGTTCTGCGCGGTCGCCGGTGGCGCCGCGGCAGGCGCCGCGTCGGTCTTCTTCACCGCGGTCGGGATGATCACGGCCGCGGCAGCCGCGGCCGCGGTGAGCGTCGCGACCCCGACGATCATGCCGATCGGCTTGCGCTTCTTGCGCTCGCGCAACCCGGCCATGACGGTCCGCGGGTCGACGCGCTCCTCGGCCTCGGCGGCGATGGCCTGACGGATGAGGTCGTTCACGAGTGCACCCCCAGGGTGGCGGACCGAGCGAGTTCATGGGCGCGCAACGTCTGCAGCGCGCGAGAGAGTTGGCTGCGCACAGTCGATTCCGCGCAGCCGAGCACCTGTGCGATCTCAGCGTCGCTGCAGTCCTCGTAGAACCGCAGCACCAACGCCGCACGTTGCTTGCGTGGCAGGACAGCGATCCGTGCGCGCATGGCCTCGCGTTCGGCGTGCGCATCAGCAGGATCAGCCATCGACGGCACGCGCTCAGCGAGTTCGCTGCGTTCCACGGCGATCTCGCGCGCGGCCTTGCGGTGACGCCACGACAGGTAGTCGTTGGTCACCATGCGCTTCACATACAGGTACGGAGCTTCCATCGCTCCGATGCGGTCCCACTTGCCCTGTGCGCGCATGAGGACGTTCTGCACGATGTCCTGCGCCAGGTGTTTGTCGCAGGTGATCGCGGTGGCGTACCGCAGCAGCCGGTCCAGCCGATCGGTGACGAACTGGTCGAACCCCACGCCGCCCCCTTCTTCTTCGTGGTCGTGTGGTTCGGGAAACCCCCTGGACACCCCCGTTCGCTGCACCGGGTTTTGTGGTCCAGGCCACAGCCGACGAAGCCGGGTCCGGCTAGAGCGTGCGGCCCACTCCGACGTAGACGTCCTCCGGGCCGCCCTCTCCGGCCGGGCCGAGCTCCGGGTGCCACCGCGGCGCCGGGACGACGCCCGGCTCGAGCACCTCCACGCCGTCGAACATCGGCAGGAACTCGTCGAGCGGGCGGAAGTACATCGGGTCGCGGCTCTGCTTCATGGCCTCGACGACGGCACCCATCTCGTCCGGCTTGAAGTCGGCGGTCAGGTGCGAGAGCGCGACCAGGCTGCCCGCCGGCATGGCGTCGCGGTAGCGGGCGACGACCTCGGCCGGGTTCTTCTCGTCCGGCACGAAGTGCAGCACGGCGACCATGAGCAGGCCGACGGGCCGCGAGAAGTCGATCAGGTCCTGCACGACCGGGTCGGACAGCACGTCGTGGGGCCGGCACATGTCCGCCTGCACCACGCCCGCGTTGGCGTTGCCCTCCAGGATGAGCTGGCTGTGCGAGACCGCGACCTCGTCGTAGTCCACGTAGACCACGCGCGCGTCCGGGTTCTCGTGCTGCACGATCTCGTGGACGTTGCCGACCGTCGGGATGCCCGAGCCGAGGTCGAGGAACTGGGTGATGCCCTGGTCCATCATCAGCAGGACCGCGCGGCGCATGAACGAGCGGTTCGACGCGGCGATCGCGCGACCGTCGCGCAGGACCTGCAGCACCTTGTCGCCGACCATGCGGTCGGACGCGAAGTTGTGGCCACCTCCTAACAGGAAGTCGTAGACGCGCGCGGCGCTCGGCACGTCCGTGTTGATCCCTGCGGGCACCCAGGAGAAAGGCTCGGCCATGCCGGAGAACCTACAACGTCTGCGCGCACGCGTGGAGCGGTCAGCCGACGCGGGCCGAGATCTGGTCCACCAGCACGGATGCGCCGGCCGCGCGGGCCTCCTCTGCCAGCCATCGCAGCTGGTCGTCGGCGCGCGCCGAACGCAGGTTTCTCGCGCCGGCCAGGGCGTTCCCGACGAAACCGCCGGCAGCGGCCGTGTCGCCGATCGCGAGGTGGTTGCGGGCCAGGGCGGTCAGCGCGATCGTGCGGGCGCGGACCCGCCCTTCTTCATATGTGCCAACCCTTGTCGTCAGCGAGGCGATGGCCTGTTCCGGATCGGTCACGTCCCGCCGGTCGGCCCACGAGTTGTGCGCGGCCACGAGCCCGAGCTGGAACGCCTTCAGCGCGTCGTCGGGTGCGTTGTGGTGCAGGAACATCCGGCCCGCGCGGGTCAGCACCGAGGCGATCAGCGACTCGTCCTCCGCCTGCCGCGCCAGGGTCAGGGCGCGTTCGAAGTGCGGCAGCACCGTGCCGGGCAGCCCGCTGTCGAACGCGGTCCAGCCGGCCAGTTCGTGCACCTCGGCGACGGCCGTCCACATCGCCTCGTCACCGACGACGATCATCGGTTCGACTGCGGCGAGATGCTCCAACACCGCTGCGTGGCAAGCGATTCCGCCGTATCGGCGGTCCAGAGCACGCAACGCCTGGGTGCGAGCCTTGATCGCCGACGGCTCCATGCGGCCGGACGGCATGCCCGAGGGCAGCCAGTCGAACGTCGGCGCGCCCACCGTGATCCGTGCCGCGTGTTCCAGGAACCGTTGCCGCGCCAGGAGGTTCTCCTCGACCAGCTCCACCGCCTCGCTGAAGCCGTCCGCCGCGGCGGTGGCGCACCAGCGCGTGGCCTCCTCCGTCTCGCCGAGCGCGAACAACGCCCGCGCGAGCCGGACCGCCGCGTCACCGAGGTGCTGGTCGGCGGCGACCCGGAAGTGGACGGCCGCCTCGCGCGGGTTCCCGGCCCGTTCGGCGGCCTCGCCGAGGCGGTACACCCGCTCGACCGCGTCGTCGAGCTCGAAGCGGGCCAGCAGGTCACTCATCACTGCCTCCGAGAATCCGCCGCAGCTCGTCGCGGCCGCGGCTCAGGTGCGTGCGCACGGTCGACTCGCCGACCACGAGCACCGAGGCGATCTCGCTGACCGAGTAGCCGAGCAGGTGGTGCAGCGCCACGGCCTCGCGGTGCCGGGGAGAGAGCTTGCGCACCGCGGAGTGCACCAGTTCCACCTCGTGCACCTGGTCGGCGACGTCGGGCACCACTACCAGCGGCGTCTCGCGTTCGTGCCGCTGCTGCCGGCGCCGCATCAGCCGGATCGCGACCTTGAGCACCCACGCCTCGGGCTTGTCGTACGAGCTGATGTCGTGCCACCGGTGGCGTGCGATCACCAACGCGTCCTGCGCCACGTCCTCGACCACGCGGGTGTCTCCGGTGAGCGCCGTCAACGTCCTGGTCACCACGGGCAGGCAGGCACGGAAGAAGTCGGCGAAGCCCTCGTCCGGCTCCGGTGTGCTCAACGGCCTCCCCTTCAGCGTCCGCCCGCGGTCTTCATCGCCCTGGGACGACCTTCACCGGTTACAGGCGCTGAAGCCCGGAAAAGGCTGAGCTGGACGTGCTGGTTCACCCGTTCAGGGGAGTAGGTGGCGGAACGCCGCGACGAGCAGCATGCGTTGCTGGTCGACGTCGAGACCCTCGTCGGAGAAGCCTTCGCGCGTGCCGAACGGCTCCACGCGGACGGCGATGTCGACCAGGTCGGACGACAGGTCCACAGTGGACTGATCAGCCGGGATCGACTCGCCATGGTGGAACAGCTCGTAGGAGAACCGCATCCCGATCGAACCGTCGAAGGTGGCCTGCTCGGTCGGCAGCCGCAACGCGTCGGACACGGTCTGGTAGAGCTCGGCGCCGGACACGTGCAGCGGTGCCATGACAACGTGCGTGACGCCGAGGTCGTGGCTGCGCACGGAGATCGCGGCGGTCGGCCCGTCCGGGGCGGGCGGCACGGGCTGCGGGAACACCGGCAGCTCCGACTTGCGATCCGCGCGCCACGTCGCGACGAGGTGGTCGGCGGCGTCCACCAGGTCGATGTGCTTGCGGGGCGCCAGGAGCGGCGGCAGCGGTTCCCCGTCGAGCCGCACGACGAACAGGAAGGCGCGCCGCCGCGTGACCTCCGGGGTGAAGGCCGCCGTCCACTCCTCGGTGGCCCACTCGCGTCGCGAGGTGTTCGCCGACCACAGCAGGACGTAGTAGTCGGAAGTGGCGAGCGCCTCGTCGACGACTGAGGCGCCGGGCGCCACGTCGGTCTCGTCGAGGTAGGCGTTGACGTTGCGCTCCTCCAGCTCCGCGCGCAGCCGTTCGGCGTGCGCGCGGTCCTTGCCCGCGAACGACAGGAACACCTTGGGACGGGTTTCGAGCGGCACGGGCTCTCCGTTCTTCCTGAGTCGTCTGCGCAGCGGGCCCGCCGTGGTCTGGACCCCCGCGTCGCCGTACACCGACCAGCACGCCCACTCGGCGGGGTGCCGGTCGCCGACCTCTCTCAGCGCGTGCTGCAACGCCTGGTCGCGGGGCAGCCTGGCCAGGTTCCTGTCGAACGCGTCGAGCACCGTGCGCGCCGTCTCGCCCGCCGCCCAGCGCGCCGCCACGACCGCCCCCGCGCCCGCCGTGACGGCGGCGCGGACGAACCCGGACTCGCAGGCGCCGAGCACGACCGTGCCGCAGGCGCTGAAGTCCATGTTCCCCAACGCTTCCGCGGGCACGCGTTCGTCGCCGAACTTCAGCCACGACTGCTCGGGGCTCAGGCGGTTGGACGTGCCGCAGGCGTCGATGCGGACGCGGTGGAAGCGCCGCTCCGCGAGCGTGGGCTCCAGGTCCGACGCCTTGCGGAACCTCTCGCCCTGGACACCGCGGAGCTTCGGGTCGGGACTGAACACCGCCGTCTCGTCGCCTCGCTGAGCACGGGCCCGGCGCCGCAGCGGTGCCAGCGCGGACAGGCACGGCAGCGTCGACAGCGCGTGGCTCAGGCCCAGGAACTGGCCGGTGCCGGGGACCGGCAGACCGGCGAACGGGATGTCCGCCAGCAGGTCGCCCGCCACCACGGCGATCCTGGTGACGTTCGGCGGCAGCGCCTCGACGACGTCCTTCAGGCCGATCAACGCCGTGAGCTCGATGAGCAGCGCGCCGAGGACCGTCGGTTCGTGCTTCGGTTTCCACGCCTTGAGCCGGCGGACGATTTCGGTGAGATCGCTGATGTGGACGTCGGTCGTGAGGTGGGTGGTCCCGCGGCCGATGATCACGTGGTGGAGCTGGTCCGGCGTCACGTGCATCATCCACACGACCTGGTCGCGCGGCAGGTGCCGGGTCGTCCTGGCGAGCCACCGCCTGGCCGCCCTGAGGTCGGTGAACCGCGGGAGGTGCCGCGGCTCGGCGAGGACCTTGGCGCTGTTGGCCGTCTCGACCGCGACCACCAGTCCCGGCAACGCTTTCCGGCCCTCGCGCTCGACCCGGCGGACCGCGGCGAGCACCCGGCCGTCGCGCTCGTCGGGGGTGGCGCGCAGCATCCGGAGCTTGGGGCCGTTCTGCTGGTCGCCGGTGCTCAGCTCGACGCGGCGCGACTCGCGCCAGTACCGCGCGGCCTCGTCCTCCTCGCCCGCGTCGGCGCGGGAGTCGCCGAGCTTGCGCAACGCCAACGCCTTCAGCTCGGCGTGGTTCGACCGCGTCGCCGCCTCGTGGAAGTGGTGGGCCGCCTCGTCGAACCGGTCCTCGGCGTGGGCGATCTCGGCGGCGGTGAGGTGCCAGAGGGCGGAATTCCCCTCACCCAGCATGCCTTTCGCCTTGAGCAGCTCACCGTCCACGACCAGTCTGCGCACGTGGTCGAGCCGCCGTTCGAGGCGCAGCGTCCTGGTGGCGTCGGGGAGCTTCGAGATCACCTCTGGTCCCGCAGCGGACACCAGCAGCGGGAAGAGCTTGCGCGCCGACCCCGGCTGCCGCGTCAGCACGAGCAGGACCGTCAGCTCGTACAGCACGGCGAACCGCAGCGAGGGCTCGACCTGGTAGCTGGTGACGGCCCTCGTCATCAACGCCAGCGCCTCCTCGTACCGGACGTCCCGCCGCAGCGCCGCCGACCGCCGCAGGAACTCGGCGGGGGTGAGCGGGGCCGGCTTCGCGAGCCTCGGGACGTGGGTGCTCCTGCGCACGTCGAGGAGCAGCCGGTCCTTGCCGACGTCCTCGAGGAACTCGCTGCGCCCCGCCCGGCGGAAGTGCCGTTCGGCGGCGTCGAGCTCGCTCTCCGCGGTGGGGAAGTCGTAGCGGTCGGCGGCGGCCAGCGCGGCGACCCTCGCGAGCTTCGCCTGCTCCAGCTCGGTGAGCTCCCGCTTGCGCAGCTCGCGCACTTCCCGCTTCGCGCCGTCGTGGTCCGTCGTGGCACTGCGGACCTGCGCCCTGAGCACCCGCAGCGCGGTGTCGTCGAACTGGGCGAGGTACTCGTCGCAGCGCCGGGCCGCTCTGCCGAGCGCACCGAGGTTGAGCAGGGTGGAGCAGTGGTCGTAGGTGACGACGGGACTGATCTTGGCGGCTCTCGCGTAGGCGAGGTCGACCCCCACCACGTTGCCCCGCAGTGCGGCGGAACGCGCGGCCTTGACGGCGTTGGCCAGCGGCGAGCCGGGTTCCATGTCCATCAGCGGCCCCGGACCACCGCACGCCGCATGGCGAACCTTCGTACGGCCTCAACCAACGCGATGAGAAGCCCTCTTTGGCGCATGGACGATCCTCCGTGCGTCGCAGGGTAACGATCCAGACGGCCCACAGATCGTTTGTCACCTTTCTGTCCATGAACTGCCCAAACGATCTTGTCGGTCCTCCTCGCCACACTGGAACCACACCGATCAGAGGAGACCGCCATGTGCTGGGACTGCGACCACCCCGCCGGCCGGATGGAAGACCACCTGGCCACCCTGCGCCGCTGCATCGACGCGCGCGGCTGGGCCGTGCAAGCCCTGGACCGGGACCGAGCGCACCCGCCATGGGCCTACACCGTCGGCCTCACCCTGCTGGGCCTGCCGGAGCTGGTGGTGACGGGCCTGCCGGTCCTGGAAGGGGGCCGCCTGCTGGACGCCGTGGCCGAACACCTGACGCACACGTGCCTCCCCTCGCCGGGCCGGCGGTTCTCGCTCCCCGGCGGCCCGCTGCTGGAGGTCGTGGAGGTGGCACGGCCGTGGGCCCACCTGCTGGTGTCCGCGCGGTTGTTCGGGGAGGGCATCGCGGCGCTGCAGCTCGTGCACCCGGACTCGGGCGGGCGCTGGCCCTGGGACAGCGAGTACGCGGGCGTGCCGGGCGGTCAGCCGGTGCTGGGGGTGCGGGCGAGACCGCCGGGAGGCTGACTCTCAGGCTTCCCGTCCCACCGAGCGGCTGATCCGTTCCCCGAGCTCCCGCAGGTGCCCCACCAGTTCCGCCGGCCCGTGCACGGCGAACTCGCACCCCAGCGAGGTCAGCCGGAACGCGAGGTACTCGACCGTGTCCTCGGCGCTGTGCCAGGTGCACGAGCCGTCGTCGACCGCGGTCAGCTCACCGGCGAAGTCCGCCAGCCGGGCCCGCGCCAGCTCCACGGGTAGCCGCAGCGTGGCGTGAGCCCGATAGGTCGGAGCCGAGGAGTACATCGTCTCCGTCACGTACGAGATCGCGTCCCCGCCAGGCGGCACCCGTGGTGCGAACCGGACCCCGGTGGCCAGCGAGGACGAGATCCGGTCCACCCGGAAGGTCCGCCAGCCGTCCCGCTCGACGTCGAACGCGAGGAGGTACCAGCGCCGGTCCAGCGCTACCAACCGAACAGGCTCGACGTGGCGCTTCGACACCACGTTCTCCTGCGCCACGTAAGCGAACCGCACGCGTGACCGGGCCTCCACCGCGCCCGCGATCACGCTCAGCTGGCCGGGGTCGACGAGCGAGGCGGACGACGACGCGGCCGAAGTGGTGGCCGCCGTCAGAGACGCCACCCGCCGTGCCAGCCGGGACGGCAGCACCTGCTGCAGCTTCGCCAAGGCGCGCAGGGACGACTCGGCGATGCCCGCCACCGGTTGACGGGCGGCGGTGCGCAGGCCGACCGCGATGGCGACGGCTTCCTCGTCGTCCAGCAGCAGCGGGGGTATCGCCGCGCCCGCGACGAGCCGGTACCCGCCGAGCACGCCCATCGTGGCCTCGACCGGGTAGCCGAGGTCGCGCAGGCGGTCCACGTCGCGGCGCACCGTGCGCGGCGTGACCTCCAGGCGGCGCGCCAGCTCGCTGCCGGGCCACTCGCGCGGCGTCTGCAGCAACGACAACAGGCGCAACAACCGAGCCGCGTCACTCACCAGCACAACTTAGGGCCTGGGTCGAAGTCCGTGTTCGCGATAGCCGGGCCTGACTTCGACACAGGCCCCAAGCGAGAAGTAGGACCGAAACGGTCCTATCTCAGCCATACGGTCGCCCCACCACCGAACAAGGGGAGACCGATGGACGTCGTGCCCGAGGGCTACCACACCGTCACGCCGTGGCTGATCACGCAGGGCCACACGGCCGAGCTGATCGACTTCATCAAGAACGTCTTCGACGCGGAAGAGCTCGGACGCGTGGGCGAGCCACCGAACATCGGCCACGCCGAGGTCCGCATCGGCGACTCGGTGGTGATGTTGTTCGACGTGCCCGCCTGGCCGCCCACCCCGGCGTTCCTGCGCCTCTACGTCGCCGACGACGCGGCGATGCTCGGCAAGGCGGCGCAGAACGGCGCCACCGTCGTCACCGAGCCGACCGAGATGTTCTGGGGCGACCGGGTCAGCCGGTTCGCCGACCCGTTCGGCAACCTGTGGTGGCTCCACCAGCGCGTCGCAGAGCCCACCGCGGAGGAGCTGGACGCGAGGATGCAGGACCCGGTGTTCGAGCAGGCCATGAAGTACGTGCAGAGCCCGGACTTCACTCCGCGGAGGTGACCCGGTCGCGCTCGTCGGCGGTCAGCGTGGGCTCGGGCGACACCGAACGCCGGGGCCCGCGCAAGGTCGCCCACACCATGCGAGGACTCAGCAGGTTCGCCATCGGCGCGGACAACGTGAAGGCGTCCAGGAACGCCCGCGTGACGGCGGCTTCCGTCGTCGCCGTGCGCACCAGACGGTCCACATAGCGCTGCAACACCCGCCCCGCCAGCGGCAGCGGCTTGCCGACCGCGCCAGGGTAGAGGATGTCCTGGTTGGTCGCCATCGCCCACGCGCCGTCGACCACCTTGCCGATGCCGCGCTGGATCCGCGCGGCGCCGTACCCGGCCGCGAGGCCCGCGTCCAGCACCTGCGCGCTCTGCGCCGCGATCGACATCCCGTGCCCGTAGACGGGGTTGTAGGTGGCCACGGAGTCACCCAGCGCCAGCAGTCCGGCGGGCCACGGCTTCAGGCGCTCGAAGAAGTTCCGCCGGTTCGCCGTGCTGTGCGACCCGTACACCGGCGACAGCGCCTCTGCCGTTTCGATCAGCTCGCCCACCACGGGGTTGCGCACCGACCGCGCGAACGACACGAACTCCGACTCGTCGGTCGAGGGCTCACCGCCACGCGTCCCGGACAGCGTGACGAGCCACCGCCCGTCCTCGATGGGCAGCAACGTCGCCGTGCACCCCGGATGCGGGTCGCGCGGGTTCGCCTGCACGTTGACGATCGGGAAGGCGGCGGAAGCCGACGAAGGGGCACGGAAAATCCTTGTGGCGTAAGCAAGTCCGGAGTCGACCGACTCGGACCGCACGGCGGGCAGCCCGAAATCGGCCAGCCACGAGGGCAGCCGAGAGCCCCGCCCGGTCGCGTCCACGACCAGGTCCGCCTCCAGCGAGGTCCGCTCCTGCGAGATCCGGTCCTCGACCACCACACCGGACACCGCGTGCCGGTCGCCGAGCAGCGACACCGGTTCGGTGCCGGTCAGGACGGAGATCTTGTCGTCCCGCAACGCCTGGCCGCGCACCACCCAGTCGAGCAGCGTGCGGCTGCACGAGACGATGAACTGCATCTCGGGGAACCGCGGCACCCACCCCTGGGCGCTCAGCGACACCAGGTCGTTCGGCACGCCGATCCGGTGCGCGCCTGCGGCGAAGAGCGCGTCCAGCGTGCCGGGCAGCAGCGACTCGATCGCCCGCGCGCCACCGGACATCAGCAGGTGAGCGTGCCGGGCCTGGGGCACGCCGGACCGGGGCGTCGGCCCGTCCGGCAGCTTGTCGCGCTCCACCACGGTGACCTCGTCGAAGTGCCGGACGAGAACGGACGCCGTGAGCATGCCCGCGAGCCCTCCGCCGAGCACGACGGCGTGTGTGGGTGCCATCTAGTCCATTCCCCCTGCTGCTTCCACCCGCGCCGCGTCGGCGACTGCGGCGTCGACGATCGGCGAGTGCTGGTACGCCCGTGAGATGCGCACCCACCTGTCGTGCTCGGCGTTGAGGTCCGTGCCGTCGACGATCTCCGCGGCGGGACGGCGCTTCGCGGGCTTGGAACGCCCGGACGTGCCCGCCGCCCGCAGCTGGGCCGCCTCGACGACGGCGGCCACCTCGTCCTTGGTCAGGGAGGCCTCGCGCGCCAGCGAGGTCGCCGCCTCGCCGATGGTCAGGTCGAAGTACGGCGTGAGCGCCCAGCGCCAGTCGTTGAGCTCGATGATCTGCCGGCGCACGCGGTGGTGCGGGTTGAGGAACTTGCCCGGCGCCACCAGCACGATCGCGGGGTTCACGTGCACGAGCGCGCGGTGCAACGGCCGCAACGCGAAGTACGTCCGCCAGCGCCGCAGCCACAGCGAGGGCGACGGGCGCTGCGGCCCGAAGGCCGGCAACGCCATCGCGATCACCAGCGGGATCATGCCCAGCGACGCCATCAGCGGCGCGGCCGTGCTCAGCACGTCGAACCGGTGCTCGCCCGCCCAGTTCAGCAGCAGCACGACCAGCTTGATGACCGCGAACGCCACCGGGAAGAGTCCCGTGGCGCAGTACCAGAGCAGGCCGCGCGCGAGCCACGGCCGGGCGGAGATCGCCTCGTCCCGCGCGCCCTGCCGGCAGTGGTAGGCCTGACCGCCGCAGCCGACCGCGGTGGCGACGAGGTAGATGAACAGGAAGACCGCGATCGTCGGCTGCCCCGCGTAGTACGTGTCGAAGTCGACCTGGCGCTCTTCGGCGATGTCGGAGCTGAAGAACAGCACGGCCATCGCCGCGACGACCGTCGTGTAGCTGACGAGGATCAGCCGGACCCGTTGCCACGCCTGGACCGCCGGGTAGCGCCAGTACAGCACCAGCGCGAACGCGGCTCCGGCGAAGCAGACCACCATGCTGTAGACGAGCAGCGCCGCGAAGTTCGGCACGCCGCTGGTCGAGTTGATCCACGTGATGTTCGCGGGCGCGGCGAAGAGCACGGCGAACGCGCCGAAGAACACGGTGGAGATCAGCGCCACGACACGGGGGTTGCCCCAGCTCGACCGCAGGGCGCGGATCTTGTACGCGAGGAGGAGCAGACCGACGACACCGCACGAGAGGTAGATCAGGTTAAAGATCGCCACGACGCACCCAGCGAGATCTTCCTTCGAGCGACTCCGCCACCCGCCGGACGTGCGCGGGTTCCTCGGTCGTCGCGGTGTCGGACCACACCCGGTGCTCGGTGAGGCGCTCCAGCAGGTGGTCGGCGAGGTTCTCCGCCTCGCGCTCCTCGTCCTCGGTGAGCGTCGTCCGCCCGGCGATGATCTGCGCCATCCTGGGCAGCAGGTGCGGCGCGAGCTTGCGCATGCCCTCGCTGCGGCCCAGCGCGACGGGCTGGTGCTCGAGCAGCACGTGCGCGAACTCGTGCAGCAGCACGTGCAGCCGGTGGTACCAGGACGGCGAGTCCGCGCAGATGACGAGGTACGTGCCGTTCTCGAGCAACGCCGTCGCGCCGCTGAGGCAGATCGCGTTGCTGATGGCGGCGAAGCGGACGTCGACGGGACGTCCCAGGCGTTCGCTCAACAGCTCGCAGACCCGGCGGCTCGCGTCGCGGTGCGTGGCGTCGGGCGGCAGGTCGAGGTCGCGGGCGACCTCGTCGACCAGCTTGCGCAGTTTCCTGCGGTTCACCCGTCGCCTCCTCTCGATGTCGTCAGCAGCGGTCCAGGCAGAGATCTTCACGCCGGCGTCGTCATCAGGTGTGGTCCGGAGACGGACGGCGGCCGTTCAACGGGAACGACCACCCTTCACCGACCTCGAGCGCCTGTCTGAACCCTTCTACCGCAGCAGCCCTGGCCTGAGGGGACAGTTCGCCCGTGCGTTCGGCCAGCCGGGTGACGAACTCGACCACACCGAGCTCGCGCAGGGCCAGGAAGTCCGTGAGCTCCGAGTCGACCCGCGCCGCGAGGTCGTCGTCGAAGAAGTACGCCGGGTCGGCGCCGAAGTGGTCGGCCAGACCCAGGATGTGCTTGAGGCGCGGGTTGTCGCTCGCCGAGCTGAGCAGCTCGCGGATGTAGCTCGCGGAGATGCTGCCGAACTGGCCGGACGAGCTGATCGACGTCGCGACCTCCTCCGGCGACCACGGCCCGCGGTCGGGCGGGTGCACCGCCTCGAAGAGCGTCGTCAACGCGGTCGCCCGCCAGCCGGGCCGTTCAGCGGGGTGCAGCTCGCCGCGACCGCCGAGGAACACCGCCGGGTGCACGCCGAGCGCGCCCGCGAGGTCGACGATGGCCTGGCACGTCGGGTTGTCCTTCACGCCGAGCCGCAGCTGCGAGATGTAGCCGTGCCCGATGTCCCCGCCCCGTGCCTTGACCGCGGCGGCGAGCGCTACGTTGGTCACCTTGCCCCGGCCGTCGGGCGGGTTGGTGCACAGGTCGTTGAGGACTTCGGCGAACGGCCTCACGCCACACCTCCGCGGGAACGTCTCGCTGGCCAGCGATCATTCCACTGTTGTGGAATCAAGAAAGCATATGGCATCACGGGGGTTGAATCCACCAGTGCGTAGCCCTATGATCACACTCCGCCGCTTGCACTGATGTGTCGCGTTTGATCCGAACGACGTCACTTCAGTTGAAAGGGGCAGATCGGGCCGGTCCGGAGCTGAAGTCTGGGGGGACTCATGGCGACTGGGCGGATGGGACTGCCGGTGGATCACGGTTCCCTGCACCTGCACGACGAGAGCACGCCATCGCGGTGTGGTGCGTGCGCGCAGCCAGTCGGCGCGTGGGCCACCGACCGCCTGACGGGCCTGCTGGGCCGCTGGGGCTGGGACGACCAGGCGCCCGCCGTGTACCGCCGCGCTCAGCGCCGCTGGGAACAGGTCGCGCTGCTCATGGTCGACCTCGACCGCTTCAAGAAGATCAACGACGAGTACGGCCACCCCGCCGGCGACGTGGTGCTGACCGACGTCGCCAACGTCCTGGCCGCCTGCACGCGCCCGACGGACCTGGTGTGCCGCTACGGCGGCGACGAGTTCCTCGTGCTGCTGCCCGACACCACCGGAACCGACGCGGCCGTTGCCGCGGAACGGATCCTGCGCGGCATCCGCGCGTTGCGGACGGAGGTGACCACGAACGACGGCCACCACGTCACCCTGCACGACCAGACCGCGTCCATCGGCGTCGCGTCCCACGTCCCCGGACCGGAGGACTCGCTGATCGACCTGGTCCGCGACACCGACGCCGCCCTGCAACGGGCGAAGCGCACCGGCCGCGCCCGCGTCCAGCTGCACGACCCGCGTGCCGTCACGGCCGAGCGCAAGACCGACACCGCCGCACTGCACCACCTGGTCGCGTTGCAGGACCTGATGAGCAGCGACCAGCTGCCCCAGGTCATGGTCGCCCTGACCGACGGCCCCAAACCGATGGAGGACCTGGTCTCCGCCCTCGGCCCGCGCGTGATCCTGACCCTGGAACGCCTGCAGGACAACGGCTTCGTGATCCGCCGCGCCGCCCGCTACGAACTGACCGCCGCCGCACGCGAGTGGATCACCGACGTGCTGCCCGCCGTGGCGGCGTGGACGAACCGCCACCACGGCGTCATCCGCTAGACCAACGAAGCCAGTCGTTGCTCGACTTCGTCAGCACTGGCGTGCCCGCGCGCGATCGCGTACATCTCCGGCCCGCGCACCGCGATCAACGTCGGAAACCCGTTCACACCAAGCCGTGCAGCGAACGCGAAGTCCTCATCGGGCACAGCGCTCTCGAACGCCGCCACGACAGCGTCGCCGTCGAGCCCGAACTCCCGAGCGATCACCCGGTACGTCTCCGGATCGGACAGGCTCCTGCCGTCGTGGAAGAACGCCTTCTGCACCGCGATGGCCAGCTCGACCGCCCGCTCCGGCGCGGCCTCGCGCAACGCGATGAGCCCCCGCGCCGCCGCCTCGGAGTCCATCACGAACGTCCCCTCGTCGAGCACGGCGTTGAAGGCCTCGCCGAACCGCGCCCCGGTCCGCGCCGTGACCTGCACGTTGGCGTCCTTGATGAACCCGAACTCGCGGATCGGCACCCGCCGCTCACCGGTGAACAGCCCGCCGGAGACCACCTGGACCGGAATGTCGGGGTGGCGGGCCGTCACCGCCTCCAGGGTGCCGGAGAAGGCGTGCGACCAGCCGCAGTAGGCGTCGAAGACGTAGAGGAGCTTCACGACCAGTACAAAGTCCACGACCCGCGAGACATTCCCGGCTCACGCCGTCGCGTCGACCCCCTTGATCCGCCCCTCCCGGAACGCGTCCACGAACAGCCGGTGGTCCTCCCGGGTCTGCCGCGCGTACCCCAGCGCGAAGGAGACGACCGACTCGGTGAACTCCTCCTCGCGGTCCCCGATCGCCGCCGAGATGGCCTCCTCGCACTGGAAGTCCACGAGCGTCTGCGCGGAGTCCTCGTCGGCCACGCAGTGCATCTTCGCGGTGGCCCTGCCCAGGTAGCCGAGGACGGGCAGCATGTCCGCGGGTTCGGTCAGGTCGGACCAGTCGAGGTCGGCCTCGTACGGCGAGAGCTCGGCGACCACGTAGCCGACGCCGTCGATCTGCGTGTTGCCCAGCCACGGGTCTGCGTGCGCCTGCAGTGCACGTTGGGAGACGGCTGTGCGGTGGCCGTGGTCCGTGAAGTACTCGCGGATGCGTTCGTCGTGGACGATTCGGCTGGGCGAGGCCACGTTCGCCTGTTTCATGGACAGCACGACGTCGTTCTCCAGCGCCTGCGTGCGGCCCTCTACGAGGATGTTGTAGGCGTGCAGGCCGGCTGAGCCGATGCCGAAACCGCTGCGGCCCACCACGTCCTTGATGGCGTAGGTCAGGCTGCTGGCCCGCTTGCCGGTCGGGATGGTGTCCAGGTAGGACACGAACGCCTGCTCGACGGCGGCGCGCTCGTCCGGTTCCAGCTCGTGGATGCCATCGCGGTCGCGGCGGAAGCGGCGTTCGTAGTCGACGATGACCGTTTTCTCGTTCAGCAGGCCGATGCGCGTTTCCAGCCGGGCTCGTTGCAGCACGCGGTGAAGGGCGCCCTCGGTGCTGTCCAGGCGCAGGCTGAACAGCTCGTCGGCGGGGTGCTCCGCGAACGAGCGGACCTGGGTGACGTAGGCCGTGACGTAGGTGCGGATCAGGTCGGTGATCACGCTGTCCGGCAACGCCTTGCGCCAGCCGAGCAGGGCCATGGACGCGGCGAACCGGCGGACGTCCCACGTGAACGAACCGAGGTAGGCCTCGTCGAAGTCGTTGACGTCGAACACGAGCGTGCCCTCGGAGTCCATGTAGGTGCCGAAGTTCTGCGCGTGCAGGTCGCCCTGGATCCAGATGCGACCGGTGCGGTCGTCGGCCCATTCATCGGGCAATTCGGCCATGTCGGCGTAAAAGAGGCATGCGCTGCCGCGGTAGAACGCGAACGGTTCGGCCGCCATCTTGCGGAACTTGTGCCGGAACGCGGCGGGGTCGGCCGCCATCAGCCCCGAGAACGCGTCCTCGAGCACACTCACAATGCGGTCGCCGCGATCGGTCACGGTGCCCCTCCTTCTCCAGACGCAGATCTCAGCACGAGCATGCGCGCTGTCAGTGGTGCGCGTGCATATTTCGCCGTCAGTTCGGCGCGAGTTGATCGCATAACGCAACAAACCGGGCAGGAGGCGCATTGGAGGGTCTACGAGAAGACTGATCCGTGGGGAAACAGTGCTCAGCAGACCTGTCAGGCGCCCCCTGCTCAGATTCGGCGCGGTGACCACAGCCGCGGCGCTCGCGTTCGGCGGTGCGGCTGCCCTGGCCGAGGAGCCCGACCCGCCGGGGACGCCCGTGTCCACATCGGCATCGCCACCGCCGCCGGAGACAACGCCGCCGGAGACCACGACGCGGTCAGCGACGCGGGCGGCCGGTTCGGCTTCACGACGTGGTGCCGCAGGACGCGCTCGCCGCCGGCGAGGTGCTCGCGGCCTGCAGGTTCGGGCCGCAGGTCCTGCACGGCGACGGTCACGCCGAGGCTTCGGCCAGGGCCGCCGTCCCGGTGGGTTCGGCTCGGTGGCGGGACGGCTCTGGTACGACGGGAACGGCAACTACGGGGGCGACGAGGACGAGGGCGTCGCCGGCACGCGGGTCGTGTTCCACGACCGGCACACCGGCGCTGTCGTGGCGAGGCCGTGTCGGACTCGACGGGGAAGCTGCGGTTCGACCGCGTGCCCGCCGGTTCGCACCGGGCGCACGTGGAGGGGCCCTGGACCTACCGCAGCCCGGTCGAACGCGACGTCACGGTCACCGCGAACCGCGAGGCGCAACTCGCGATCTTCCTCGAACCGAAGGTGGAGGAGTCGTGGCCACCCACCCCGGGTCCGCTTCCCGCCGGCCCCGGCGGTGCGGCACCGGAGCCGTCCGCCGGGGTCGTGCTGGCCAGGACGGGCGCGTCACTGCTCGGACTGGGGCTGTTCGGCGCGTTGCCGGCGGCGTTCGGGGCCGGTGCGCTGACAGCGAGCAGGAATCGAGAAGCCGGGAGCCGGAGCCGCGCCTAGCGTCGACGGCATGTGCTTCATGTTCGGTGCCAGCGAGGAACAGGTGCGTCGCGTGCTCGCCGAGCAGGCCGGGCACGACGAACCGGCCGTCGAAAAGGTGACGGCCGGCGCGGCCGAAGACTGGCCGCGCCGGTCCGTGCCGGCTCAGACGGTGTGATCACCACCCGGAGCCGCCGGCTCGAGTTCTGCAAGGCCAGCGCACAGCAGGCGTGGGCGCTCGTGCCCTGACCGGCTCACGCGCGGCACTCCAGCAGCGTTTGCGCCGATCCGCCACCGTAAGCGCTCGGGTCCACCGTGGAGCAGTGCTGCGAGATCCACTCCTGGCGGCCGTTGTCCTGGCGGCCGCCAGGTCCGCCCATCCGGTCACCGCCGCCCAGCACGAACTTGAGCTTGCCCTCGGTGACCCAAGTCTGCAGCTGGCCGACCGACGGCGCGTCGTCCGAGCCGGAGAACCCGCCCATGCCGATCACGACCTCGTCCGAGCCCATGATGTACGGCGAAGCCGCCTGGGACGACCCGGCGACCGCGAGAGTGATCTCCGCACCGCCGCCGTGCTCCTTGGCGTAACTGAGGATCCGCTTCTGCTCGTCGGTCAGCTCGGTCCTGTCGCCGCCGAACCCGCCGGGAGGCATCTGCCCGCGGGTCGGCCGGCCGTTCGAAGGCCGCGTTCCGTTGGGCGGTTGCTGACCGCCCCTGAAGATCTGGAAGCCACCCCCAGGAGTGTTCGGGCCCGCGGCGGGCATCACGCCGTTGGAACTGGCCGTGGCGGCGGTCGCCGTCGACCACACGGCAGGCGTCAGCAGCACCGCGACGACCGCGGCCACCAGCCCGGCCCTGCGCAGCCCGAGCAGCAGCACGACGATCGCCACCGCCGCGACGCCGAGCACCGCCCACCGCGTCCAGCCGTGGAACGACGTGTCCCGCGAGACCACCACGAACGCCCAGCCCGCCGTGACCGCCACGGACAACGGCAGCAGGAACCGCACGAAACTCCTGGCACGCCAGAACATCACCAGCCCGGCCGCGCTGATCGCCGCGACCGCGGGAGCGAGCATCGTCGTGTAGTAGGGGTGGAAGATGCCCTGCGCGAAGCTGAACACCGCCGCCGTGACGAGCAGCCAGCCGCCCCACATGAACCAGCCCGCGCGTTCCGCCGGATCGCCGGGCACCTTGCGACGCAAGCGCAGCACGCCCGCCACGGACACCGCGACCAGGACCAGCAGGCACAACGGCAGCAGCCACGAGATCTGCCCGCCGACCGACGCGTCGAACATGCGCAGGGCGCCCGGCTGACCACCGAACATCGAGCCGCCGGGCCCGCCGAACTCCATCGGTCCCTGACCGGTCGGTACCGCACCAGAAGGAAGTGCGCCGCCGTTCGGAGGCCCGCTGCCGCCACCCCGGTTGCCGCTCCCGCCGAACACCCTGCCGAGCCCGTTGTACCCGATGATCAGGTCCCACGCGCCACCGTCCGTGCTGCCGCCGATGTACGGCTTGGAACCCGGCCACCACGCGTGCAGCGCGACCCACCAGAACGACGAGGCGACCAGCACCGCACCGGCCGCCAGCAGGTCGAGCACCCGCCGCCTGACCGGCGCCGTCGTGCCCACCAGGTAGGCCAGGGCGAAGCCGGGCACCACGATCCACGCCTGCAGCATCTTGGTCAGGAACCCGCAGCCGATGAAGAAGGCGCACCACAGCAACCACTTCGTCCGCGGACGGCTCTCCGCGGCCTTGACCGAGCGCGTGAAGGCGTAGGCGGCGGCGACGAGCACCAGCACCAGCAACGTGTCGGGGTTGTTGTCGCGGTTGATCGCCACCGTGATCGGCGTGAGGGCGAAGATCAGCGCGGCGAGCAGCGCCACCTCCTCGTCCGCCCACAGCCGGACGGTGCGGTGCAGCAGGAACACCGCCGCGACGCCCTCGACCACCTGCGGCAGCAGCACTGCCCAGCCGTGGAAGCCGAAGATCCACACGGCGATCGCCTGCGGCCACAACGCCATCGGCGGCTTGTCGACCGTCACGACGCCGGCCGGGTCGAACGAGCCGAACAGGAAGTTGGTGAACGACGTCGACATCGACTTCGCGGCGGCCGAGTAGTACGAGTTGCCGACCTGTCCGGCACCGATCGCCCACGCGTAGAGCGCACCGGCGCCCACGCAGATCGCGACCAGGGTCCAGACGTGCCGGCGGGACTGCTGTGCTCCGGCTGGTTCTTCTGCCGGAGCAGCCACCTCAGCAGTGGCGGTCATGCGGGGTCCTTTCGTTCGGCGCGGCGGAACACCCAGCTCCGCAGCAGGAAGAAGCGCCCCACCGTGCCGAGGGCGGAGGAGCCCAGCAGCACCACCAGTTCCAGTGCGCGGGGCGGGTCGGGGGAGACCGCGTGCGACACGAGCAACGCGGCCGACGTGAACGCGTAGTAGAGGCCGAACACCACGAGACCCTGGAGGTGCGTCTTGCCCCGGGCGGTGTTGCGGGCCGTGAAGGTGAAGCGGCGGTTGGCCTCCGTGTTGAACAGAGTCGTGATCACCAGCGCCACGAGGTTGGCCACCAGCACCGGCCACCACAGCCGGAAAACGCCGTACAGAGCCAGGTTCGCGAGCGTCGAGATCACGCCGATCACCGCGAACGACAGCACCTGCCAGGAGAGCCCGCCCTCGCTGCGGCTCAGCACGGCGTCGGGGTGGATCGCCTTCGGTTCCGGCCGGCGCGGCAGGCCGCTGACCCGCGCGGTGCCGTTGGCCTTGGCCCGTGCCACCCGGATCAGCCCCTTGACGTCGTCGATGGCGGTGCCGACCACGTCGACCCGGCTGTCGACGTCCTCGATCCAGTCGACCGGCACCTCGTGCACGCGCAGGCCGTTGTGCTCGGCCAGGAGCAGGAGCTCGGTGTCGAAGAACCACGCCTCGTCGCGCGCCTGGCCGAGCAACGGCCTGACGACGTCGGTCCTGGCGGCCTTGAAGCCGCACTGGGCGTCGCTGAACTTCGCGCCGTGCGTGAGCCGGATCAACGCGTTGTAGGCACGCGAGACGATCTCCCGGCGCGGTCCGCGCACCGTGCGCGAGCCCGGCGCGAGCCGGGAACCGATCGCCAGGTCCGAGTGCCCGTTGAGCAGCGGCGCGACCAGCGGCAACAACCCGTCCAGGCCGGTGGAGAGGTCGACGTCCATGTAGACGACGACCGCGGCCTCGCTGGAGCCCCACGACTCGCGCAACGCGAGTCCGCGGCCCTTGCGGTCGAGGTGGTGCACGCGCACCCGTTCGTACTTCTTCTCCAGCTCTCGAGCGACTTCCAGGGTTCCGTCGGTGCTGGCGTTGTCGACGACGACGATCGACCAGTCGAACGGGAACTGCTCGCTCAGGAACTCGTGCAGCACCTCGACGCAGCCCGGCAGCGCGCGTTCCTCGTTGTAGACGGGGATCATGATGTCGACTGTTCCCGTGGCCTGCGCGGTCATCACCGCCATGAGTTCTCCGTTCCACTGTGGACACCTGAGTGACCGTTGTGCGACCGAGCGTGCTGACGCCGTCGTGAGAACGTCCTTGGCTTGCGCTGAGAGATTCGTGAGAGCGGCGATGCACAGCTGGCTCACAGCCTCCGGCTCTACCGTCGCCCTCATGAGGCTGCTCGTGGTGGACGACGACCCGGACGTGCGGGACAGTCTGCGGCGCAGTCTCGAGTTCGAGGGCTACGAGGTCACGACGGCCGCGGACGGCGCCGAGGCGCTGATGAGGCTCGGCGGCGCCGACCTGGCGATCCTCGACCTGATGATGCCCGTCCTCGACGGCTCGGAGGCGTGCCGCCGGTTGCGCGCGGCGGGGGAGCGCCTGCCCGTGCTGATGCTCACCGCCCGCGACGCGCTGGGCGACAGGGTCACCGGCCTGGACGCGGGCGCCGACGACTACCTGGTCAAACCGTTCGCGCTGGAGGAGTTGCTGGCCCGCGTCCGCGCGTTGCTCAAGCAGAACCGGAACCGCGCGACGCCGCGGCTGTTGCAGTTCGCCGACCTGCGGATGGACCCGGACGCCCGCGAGGTCGTGCGCGGGGACGAGCGGCTCGACCTGACGCCGACCGAGTTCGACCTGCTGGCGGTGTTCCTGGGCCACCCCGAGCGGTTGCTGACCAAGAAGCACCTCAAGCACGCCGTGTGGGGCCAGGACCAGGGCACGAACCTCCTCGACGTCTACATCGGCTACCTGCGCCGCAAGACCGAGGCGGGCGGCCGTCCCCGGTTGCTGCACACCGTGCGGGGCATGGGTTTCATCCTGCGCGAGTCGCCGTGACCCGCCCGGTCCTGTTGCGCAGCAAGCTCGCCCTGATCACCGCGTTCGTCGTGGCCGTCGCGATCGCCGGGATCAGCGTCGTCACCTGGCTCGCCACCGAGCACAACCTGCGCTCGCAGCTCGACAGGTCGTTGCAGGCGAGCCTTCCGCCGCGGATCGACAGGCCACCGCTGCCGGGGGAGCGGCGCGTCTTCCAGCTGCGGTGCGACGAGGGGCTGCCCAACGAGGGCCTGCAGCAGGTTCTGCAGGGCATCCAGACGCTCAGCCTCGACGGCCGCACCTGCGCGCCACCCGGTGTCGACCCCGTCGTGACCACCGCCGCGGACTTCGTGGCGACGCCGACGTTCCGCGACGGCGTGACGGTGTCGGGCACCGAGGCGCGCGTCCTGCTCCAGC
The DNA here is from genome assembly GCF_035525475.1 of Lentzea sp. Classification (GTDB taxonomy): domain Bacteria; phylum Actinomycetota; class Actinomycetes; order Mycobacteriales; family Pseudonocardiaceae; genus Lentzea. The sequence goes on from NZ_DATLEC010000147.1 coordinate 61,337, forward strand.
CGCTCGGCACCGGCGAGGTCCTGATCCTCAGCCGCAGCCTCGCCGAGATCGACACCACGCTGGCCACGCTCGCCGGCGTCCTCACCGGGGTGTCGGTCCTCGGCGCGGTGGTGGTCGCCGCCGGTGGCCTGTGGCTGACGCGCCGCGCGCTGGCTCCGATGGAACGCCTCACCGAGACCGCGGAGCACATCGCCAGGACCGAGGACCTCACCACCCCGGTCACCGTCTCCGGCCGTGACGAGGTGGGCAGGCTCGGCCGTGCGTTCACGTCCATGACGGCGGCGTTGGCCGAGTCACGGCGCCGTCAGCGAGACCTCGTCAACGACGCCGCGCACGAGCTGCGCACCCCGTTGACCTCGTTGCGCACCAACATCGACCTGCTGGTCCGCAGCGAACGCACCGGTCGCCCGTTGCCCCAGCGCGGCGAGGTCCTCGATCGCCTGCAGGCCCAGAGCCAGGAGTTCGGCGACCTCGTCACCGAGCTCGTCGTGCTGGCCCGCGACGACCGCGAGCTGGCCCGGGACCCCGTCGACGTGCCCGCCGTGATCGACCGCGCCGTGAAGCGCGCCCGCAGCCGTGCCCACGACCACGTCTTCGACGTCGACCACTCCGACTGGTCGATCTCGGGCGACGCGGGCGCGTTGGAGCGCAGCGTGCTCAACCTGCTGGACAACGCCGTGAAGTTCTCCCCGGCGAGCTCCACCATCACCGTCCGCTCGCGGCCGGGCTGGCTCACCGTCAGCGACGAGGGCCCCGGACTCCCGTTCGAGCACAGGCAGTCGGCGTTCGAACGGTTCTGGCGCGCGCCGGACGCCCGCGGCCTGCCCGGATCCGGCCTGGGACTGGCGATCGTGGCGGACATCGTGGCGGTGCACGGCGGGACCGTTCGCTTCGTGCCTAGGCCGCGCGGCGCGTCCGTGTTCGTCCAGCTGCCCGAACTTCGTTGAGCAGCAGACGATCGACGGTGGTTCGAGGGGCCGCTCTGCACCACCGTGGTGGTATGCACCGCAGACACCGGCGCCCTGCCCTGCTGATCACCGCGTTCCTCTCGGTCGCGATGGTCACCGCCGGCAACTCCGCCGCAGCCCCCGAAGAGCCGTCGAACCACTGGCAGTACGACCACTGGCCCCAGCAGCAGCCGTGGCAGCAGTCGAGGGACTCCGCCCGCGTGCTCGCGCAGAACGGTCTCCCCGGCCCGATCGACCCGCAGAACTGGGTCAACCCCGACCACATGACGTGGGAGCGGGACTACAAGAAGATCCCCGGCACCAACTGGGCCGACCCGTCGGTCAAGGGCTCGGTGCGCAACTTCAAGGGCGCGCTCGTCCTGCTGGACTACCCGAACCAGCCGTTCGTCGTGACGCAGCCGGGGAACTCCACGGTGTTCGGCAACCCGAGCACCGAGGCGAGCAACGTCCCGCGCGCCCAGGTCGGGCAGTTCTACGAGGACTTCCTCAACGAGCCGGGTGCCCTGAACCGCGGCCACACCGTGCACGAGTACTGGATGGAGACCTCCGGCGGGCGCTACGGCGTCGAGCTGAAGGCGTTCGGCCCGTACACGATGCCGGGCAAGGACCACGAGTACGCCATGGAGTTCCAGGGCGGCACCGGATGTCCCGCCGGCGACAGCTGCAACCGCAACATCCGCACCGACGGCCGTGCGGCGTGGGTGGCCGACGTCGGCGCGGAGGTGCCGGCGGGCTACGACTTCGTCTACTACCTGTCGGCGGGCCAGGACGAGTCCGGCACCTGGCAGGAGTTCGGGATGATGAAGTTCCGCACCAGGGAGGACGTGACCGACGACTTCGGCCCGCCGGACCCGGCGCTGCCGAACTGGTCGGACACCCGCTACGTCGACTGGACCTCGTGGGCCGCGGGCTCGTCGATCTGGCCGAACGCGGGCGGCGGCTCGTCCACCCAGGCCGAGAGCTCCGGCCAGGGCGTGTACGCGCACGAGCTGAGCCACATCCTCGGCATCGGCGACAACTACAACAACCCATACGGCACCCCGCCGCGCCGCGACTACAACGGCATCTGGGACATGATGTCGCGCGGTTCGTTCAACGGTCCCGGCGGTCCGCATTCCCGTTGGGTCATCCCGGCGACGGCGGGTGCGTCGATGGGCGCGCAGCACATGCTCCGCAACAAGATCAAGCTCGGCATCGTCGACGAGCGCAACGTGCTGCGCCTGTCCAGGGAAGCGCTGCCCGGCTCCGGGCTGGTCATCGCACAGGTCACCGCCCGCACCGTCCAGACGGGTCCGACCGGGCTGGCGGGCGTCAACATCGCACTCGGCACCGGTGACCGGTCGCCCGCCTGCAACGTCGCGACCAACCCGTTCTGCGATGGCGGCGGGTACAACAACTACACGGTCGAGGTCGTGGACCGGATGGGGTCGGACTCGTTCACCCCGGACGCGGGCGTGCTGCTGGCCAAGACGAAGAACGCGGACAGCGCGCCGTTCGTGTGGGTGGCCGACGCCAACCCGCAGGACATCGGCATGACCGACTACGTCCTGCCGGACGG
>NZ_DATLEC010000149.1:0-107490 GCF_035525475.1 Lentzea sp.
GACTGTCCTCCAGCACCGCGACCTTGGTGGACTCGGCGCCGGCCGGCAGGGTGTCCGCGGCTTTGTCGGTGGTGACCGAACTCAGCTTTCCGCTCAACGGCCCCATGACGACCGTCAGCACCAACCACAAGCCGATCACCAGCCACGGCACCCACCGGCCTGCCAGCCGACCGGCCGGTGTTTTCCCGGACGGCGCTGCGTTGACTGCCATTCACGAGCCTCCTACGTACGTGTCACTTCGCCTGTCTGGCGACGACTTCCTACCGAGCGAATCTGAGAGGACCGTTAATGCGGTGCTCAGGCCCGTCGGTAGTCCTAAGAGGACTCAGGGAGTAGTACCGTCGTACCGCCTCCCTCCCGAAGTGACGACCGCGGTACGACGAAACGGAACGGATTTGGCCCTAGCGTTCAGGCCATGACCAAACGTGATAGTCCACTGTGGAGGTTTGGGGCGGCCACCGTGGCGCTGGCGACGGCGTTCGCTGTCGTGGCCTGCGGGTCGAACACCGGCAACGGTGCGGCGCCCGTCCCGTCCGGCTCGCACCACGCGCACACAGGTGAGTCATCGGCCCCACCGCAGCCACTGCGCGCCGGCGAGCGGTTCCTCGACCTGAAGATGGCCGAGGCCTACACGCCCGCGCCACCGGAGGGCGGCGGCACGGACGAGTACCGGTGCCAGGTCATCGATCCGGGCCTGACCAAGGCGGCGTTCGTGACCGGGACGCAGGTCACGCCGGAGAACGTCGCCATCGCACACCACGGCATCGTGTACGCGGTGCCGCCGGGCGGTGCTGCCGCCGTGCGCGAGCACGACGAGAAGACCCCCGGCCTCGGCTGGCAGTGCTTCGGCGGGACCGGCGTGGACGGTGCCGAAGTGGAGGAGGGGGACGCGACCTGGGTGGACACCTGGGCGCCGGGCGCCGCGGAGACGCTGCTCGACCAGGACGCCGGCTTCAAGCTGGAGCCAGGCAGCCTGATCGTCCTCCAGATGCACTACAACCTGCTCGCGACCGACGGCAAGCCGGGCGGGTCGGACCGCTCGGCGGTGCGGCTGCGGCTGACGGACGGCACCCCGCAGACCCGGGAACTCGACACGTGGCCGCTCTCCGCGCCGACCGAGCTGCCCTGCACCGCCGGCGAGTCGGGTCCGCTCTGCGACCGCGCGGCCTCGATCGCGGACGTGACGAAGCGGTTCGGGGCGGACACCGGCGAGATGGCGGACCGCCAGGTGCAGGAGTGCAACCAGGGCGGCGCGCCGAAGCCCGGCAACACCCAGACCTGCGACCACGAGGTGGAGGCGCCGATGACGCTGTTCGCCGGTTTCGGCCACATGCACCTGCTCGGCCGGGCCATCAAGGTCGAACTCAACCCGGGCAAGCCGAACGCCAAGGTCCTGCTGGACGTGCCGCAGTTCGACTTCGACAACCAGCGGCTGCTGAAGCTGCCGTCACCGGTGGACATCAATCCGGGAGACACGCTGCGGGTGACGTGCACGCACGACGCGGGGCTGCGCAAACAGCTGCCGCAGCTGAGCAAGCTGCCGCCTCGCTACGTGGTGTGGGGCGACGGCACCAGCGACGAGATGTGCACGGGCATCATGACGGTCTCCCCCCGCAAGTCCTGACGTGAGGGTCGAACATGCGTGAAATCACTGAGGTGTCTCAGCCCACGACGGTGTGCCCGGCCACGACATGACCCGGCTGCGTTTGGATTCCCCGAGGCGGTCGCCGGTCTGGGTGTTGTTGCCGCTGCGTGCTTTTCTGGGTGGCACCTTCGCCTACGCCGGTCTCTCCAAGCTCCTCGACACGCACTACTTGGACGACACCTCCCCACTCGGTGTCCACGCGCAGATGGTGAACGCCGCCGCGACCTCCCCGATCGGCCCGCTGGTCTCGCTGGCCGCCGACCACGCGACCGTCGCCGGGCTGGCGATCGCTTTCGGGGAGATCGCGGTCGGGCTCGCCACCCTGCTCGGGCTGTTCACCCGGCTCGCCGCGCTCGGCGGTGTCCTCCTCTCGCTCAGCTTCCTCCTGACGGTGAGCTGGACGACTCGCCCGTACTACGTCGGGGCCGACATCGTGTTCGCCTTCGCCTGGACCCCGTTGCTGATCGCGGGCGACGCCGGGGTGTTGTCACTGAGTGCCCGGCTGCGTGCGAGGGTGCGGCACGGGCTCGGCCTGCCGGTGCACCCCACGCCGGAGGAAGACGGGACGGTGCGGGACGACGTCGAGCGGCGCACGGTGCTGCGGAGCGGCCTGATCGCGGGGGCGGCGACCGCCGCCGGGGTCACCGCGGGCAGCGTGCTGGCACTCGCCCGGCGCCCTGCCGGCTCGCCTGCGGACTCGGTGAGCCACGGCCCGGTGATCGCCGCGGTCGACGACATCGCCGTCGGCTCGTCGAAGAGCTTCACGATGCCGGACGGGACGCCCGCCCATCTCCTGCGCCCGGCGCAGGACACCTTCCTGGCGTTCAACGCCACCTGCAGTCATCAGGGCTGCCCGGTCTCCTACGTCGGCCCTGGATTCCGGTGCCCTTGCCACGGCGCCACCTACGACGAGAAAGGACAGGTGACCGGAGGGCCGGCACCCACACCGCTGACCAAGATCCCGATCAAGGTCGTCGAGGGCCAGGTCGTGCTCGCCTGATCTTCGTGGCTGGGAACCGCGGTCGCACCCCCGGCGGACGCGCGAGGTGAAGCGCTAAACCGGCCGGGTGAGTCTCAGGTCGTAGGCGAGGATGACGGCCTGGATCCGGTCCCGTGCACCGATCTTGGTGAAGACCCGTCCGACGTGGGTCTTCACCGTCGACTCCGACAGCGTGAACCGTCGCGCGATCTCGCCGTTGGTGAGGCCGTGGCCGATGGCGACGAGGATCTCGCGCTCGCGGCAGGTCAGGGAGGCAAGCCGGGGATCCTCCCGCACGGGCCCGCAGAGGTCGTCGTCGAGCCGGTCGAGCAGCCGCCGGGTCAGCGCGGGCGCGATCACCGCGTCCCCGGCGGCGACGGCCCGGATGCCGGCGAGCAGCTCCTCCGGGCGGGTGTCCTCGAGCAGGAAACCGCTCGCCCCGGCCCGCAGCACGGCGAACGCGTACCGGTCCACGTCGAACGTCGTCAGCACGAGGATCCGCGAACGCCCACCGGCGGCGGCGATGCGCCGGGTGGCCTCGATCCCGTCGACGCCCGGCATGCGGATGTCCATCAGCACCACGTCGGGACGCAGCTCGGTGGTCCGCCGAACGGCCTCGGCGCCGGTCTCGGCCTCGCCGACGATCTCGGTGTCGGGGCTGCTCTCCAGCAGCACGCGAAACCCGAAGCGCTGCAGCGGCTGGGCGTCCACCACGAGCACAGAGATCATGACTTGCCGCCTTCCAGGGTCGCGTGGACGGTCCAGCCGCCGTCCGGTGCGGAGCCGGCGCTGACCGTGCCGCCGTAGCGCGGCAGTTCGGCGATGCCGCCGAGGCCGAGACCGCGTCGCCCGGCGACGCCTACTTCATACCGAGCGGACCTGAGACGACTGTTAGAACGCCAACCCCGGCGACCTCTGTCAGTGACGGCTCACTGGAAGAACCGGAAGTCGTAGTCGTCCCAGGCGGCGCGTTCCGCCTCGCGCGGGGCGAACGCGAGGCGGGACGGTGTGTCCCAGATCCGGGTGGCGCGCCCCTGGCGGTACTGCGGCCAGCCGGGGTCACCGGTGCGGGCGAACGACGTCCACGCGTGGCGCATGCCGGCCGACAGCGCGCGTGCGGCGCCGGGGTTCGCGTGGAACGCCTCGGCGCCTCCTGCGATCCCGGTGAAGCTCAGGGTCCCGAAGACGAACGGCAGTTCGGCGGTGTGCACGGCCGGGCCCCAGTCGAACTGGTAGAGGTAGCTCCTGGCCCAGCGTGCCTGGGCCTGTGCGAGCCGGGTCGCGGGGACGCGCATGGTCTGGTCGGTGAGCATCTCCAGGGACTTGCCCGGTCCGTCCGGGTAGGCGGCGGCGACCTTGTCCAGATTGAGTTCAGCCGGGAAGAACACCCGGTACTGCTCCGGTGTCAGGTGCGCGATGGACGGGTCGAACTGGGCGAAGTAGGCGATCTCGTCGCGGTTGGAGCCGATCAGGACGTCGACGCCGCGGGCGTTTCCGGCTTCGACGGCGTCGATCACGGGTTGGCGCACCAGGTCGCCGTCGACGTGGGGTCCGAAGTAGACGGCGCCGGTCAGCGGTTGGGTGCCGACGAGTTCTTCCTGTCGTTGCAGCACTTGCAGGGTGCTCATGCCGGTCAGGTCGACGTGCTGCTGCGGCTTGGAGTGCACGAGGTAGCCGGAGCCGCTCTGCAGGACCACCCGGCGGAACAGGCGTTGCGGGTGGTCGGTCGCGAGCATCGCGCTCAGCGAGAACGCGCCCTCGGACTCGCCCATCGCCGTGACGTTGCCGGCGTCACCGCCGAAGGAGCCGATGTGGTCGCGCACCCAGTCCAGCGCGGTGATCTGGTCGCGCAGGAACAGGTTGTTCGCGCCCAGCAGGCCCAGGCGGTAGTTGATCGTCACCACGACCGCGTCGCGGGCGAGTCCGGAGCCGTCGTAGCGCGGTTCGCCGGCCGTGCCGAACCGCGCGGCGCCGCCGTGGATGAAGACGATCACCGGGTGCCTGCCGGGGGTGCGCGGGGCCCACACGTTCAGGCGCAGGCAGTCCTCGTCGAGGTAGACCGGCCGGTCGTCGGGATATTCCTCGGAGATCGAGTCGCGGAACTGGGGGCAGACGGCGCTGGTGTCCGTCGCCTGGAACGTGCCGTGCCAGGGCTTCGCCGGGACGGGTGGCTGGGATCGGGGCGCGTCGGCGTAGCGGATGCCGCGGTAGACGCAGAGTCCGCCGGCGACCCGGCCCGCGACGGTGCCCAGCGAGGTCGTCGTGGTGCAAATGGGTGCTGCTGCCACGGCCGCGGGTGCGTGTGAGAGCAGCAGCGCGGCCACGAGGATGATCAGTTTCATGCGTTCAGGCTCTGCTCCCGCGGCCTCTGGCGGATCGCCGGTGAGAGCGGTTCAGTGCTCGCCCGCGATGACCAGACCCGACTCGTAGGCGAACACGACGGCCTGGGCGCGGTCGCGCAGCCCGAGCTTGCCCAGCAGGTTGCTGACGTGGGTTTTCACCGTGTGCTCGCTGAGGAACAACGCCGCGGCGATCTCCGCGTTGGACAGGCCGCGGGCGAGTTGCCGCAACGTGTCGCGCTCGCGTTCGGTCAGCTCTGCCAGCCGTGCCACCAGTGCCGGGACCGCGTGGCCGCGCCGGGAGAGGTCCGCGACGAGCCGGCGGGTCACGCTGGGGGCGAGCAGCGCGTCCCCGGCGGCGACGACGCGGACGCCGTCGACGAGCTGGTAGCGCCGGATGTCCTTGAGCAGGAACCCGCTCGCGCCCGCCGCGAGCGCGGCGTAGACGTACTCGTCGACGTCGAACATCGTCAGCACGAGCACCCTGGCTTTCGTGCGCGCGCAGATCTCGTGGGTCGCGGTGACCCCGTCCACGCCGGGCATCCGGATGTCCATCAGCACGATGTCGGGTTCCAGTTCGACGGCCAGTCTGACGGCCTCGGCGCCGTCGGCCGCCTCGCCCGCGACGGTCATGTCCGGTTGCGCGTCGAGGATCATCGCGAAGCCGCCGCGGAACAGGTCCTGGTCGTCGACCACCAGCACGCGCAGCATCAGGTCGTCGGCAGAGTCGCGTGCACGGCGAACCCCGTCCCCCGCGGGCCGGGCCCGGTCCGCACACTCCCTCCGCAGGCGGCCACCCGTTCCCGCATGCCGAGCAACCCGAACCCGTCCCCGCCCGCGGGCCCTCTGCCGTCGTCGACCACGTCCACCGCCACCGTCCGCCGCTGCCACCGCACCCGCACGCTCACCGCCCGCGCCCGCGCGTGCCGGGTGGCGTTGGTCAGCGACTCCTGGACGATCCGGTACACCGCGGCGTCCACTTCGGACGACACCGGTCGCGGCACGCCCACCACCTCCAGCGACGCTCGTCCGGCGACCAGTTCGTCGAGCGAGTCGATTCCTGGTGACCGCAACGCGTGCACGACCTCGCGCAGCTGGGCGACGGCACCGCGCCCGGTGGTCGCGATCGCCTCGAACGCGGCCACCGCCCGGTCCGGATCAGACGACACGACCAGCGGCCCCGCTTCGGCCTGCACGATCATCATGCCCACGGAGTGCGTGAGCACGTCGTGCATCTCGCGGGCGATCCGGGTGCGTTCCCGCGCGGCGGCCTCGGCGGCCTGTGCCCGCCGCGCCCTCGTGCTGGTGCCGAGCACGTAGGCCGCCGCGTACGCCACGGCCAGGTAGCGGTAGGTGGCCAGGTCGTCGTCGCCGGGCACGACCAGCGACACCGTCACGCCGCCGGCCGCGAGCAGCACCGAGGCGAGCCGCCACGGGGCCGGGCTCGACGCCGCGATCACGTACAGCGCGGCCAGCGGACCGGCGGGGATGACCGGCGCCACGTAGAACGTCGCGAGCGCCGTGGTCGCGAGTCCGACGGTCAGCCCGACGAGCAGCGGGCTGCGATGCAGCCACAACACCGGCACGGACGCGCCCACCGCGAGGGCGATCGCCTGCCAGCCCGCGTTCAGCGCGACCGGCATCACCGTCGCGGCCACCACCACCGCGGCCAACACCAGGTCACGTGTGCGCACGCCGCCAGTATGCCGACAGGCCCTCTCGCTGACCTCGCTCTCGCGAATGAGGTGCTGCTAGTCCCTGCGACCCCGTGTCCGCTGGCGAGCAGACCGAATTGTCGCGCAGCTTTGTGCTGCGTGTGTGGCGTACCTGGACGAGGTGCCGGCGCGGCGCGGTGGCCGTTGCGCTCAGGCCGTGCCGCGCAGGACGCCGACGGCTACACCGGCAGCTCGACGTGCTCCGTGTACTCCCGTGCCCCTCGCTCGTGGAACACCGACCGGGCATGCGTGAACGCCGTGTCCGCCGCCTCCGCGTCACCCCGGCGCCGGTGCAGCAGCGCCAGGTCGTACTCGGTGCGCGCCCGCCACAGTGGTGTCTCCATGGCGTCCCAGATCGACATCGCCGCGTCGAGGTAGTCCTGCGCGAGGTCCAACCGTCCCTCTGCCAGGTGCAGCTGGCCCAGGACGCGCAGGGTGATGGCCTGGCCCCAGCGGTCGTCCTTGCCGCGGACTGTGGCGAGCGCCGCTTCGAGCCGGGGCAACGCCTCCGCGCTGCGGCCCATCCGCATCTGCGCCTTGGCGTGTGCGCGCACGGCGTAGGAGTGCATGGTGAGCGAGGCGGCCTGGCCTCGCACGTCGTGCAGGTCGCGGTAGCGGCCCAGCGCCTCGCCGAAGATCTGGCGGGCCTCGGCGAAACGGTCCTGGAAGAACCGCAGGCGCGCCAGTTCGGCCAGCACGTCCGCGGCGAGGCCGGGGTCGCCGACGTGCCGGGCCGACGTCATCGCGACGCCGATGATCCGGTCGCGGAGGTCGTAGGAGTTGGACGCCTGCTCGATCGCGGCGTGGGCCGAGACGAAGTCGCACACGTGCCGGCGCAGGCCGGTGGCGGCGGCGCGTTCGACCGCCACCGCGAGCGCCGGTTCCTCGCCCCGCAGCCAGGCGCCGAGGTCGTCGGACAGGCGTTCGGCCATGGCCAGGAGATCGGCCACGGCTGGAACGGCTTCGACATCGTCCTGACCGCGGACGTGACCGGTGACGGCTACACGGACATGGTGGCGCGCAAGCCCGCCGACGGCTCGATGTGGCTGTACGCCAACAACATCATCCGCGACAACGGCCGGCCCTACAGCCAGGGCGAGGAACTCGGCTTCGGCTGGAGCATGTTCGACATCATCATGTGACGCGGTTCTCCGAAGACGCGCCTCGGCGTGTGCTCAGAGGTTCCGGTACGGCCTGCTGAAGAACCCGACCGCGAAGGCCGCCGCCACGCCCAGTCCGGCGAGGATGATCACGACCTCCGGGTCGGTCGTGCCCAGTGCGGTTCCCGTGAGCAACGCGGAGGCGGGGTAGGCGAGACCGGCGCAGGTGGCCAGCAGGCTCATCACTCTCCCCAGCGCTCGGGCGGGCACTGTCTGCTGGAGCATCGTCATGTAGAAGACGTTCACCGCGGCTTGCAAGGACGCGGCGGTGAACATCGCCGCGGTTGCCGTCGCCAGCGACGGGCCCACCGGGATGGCCGTCATGGCAAGTCCCTCTGCGATGCCGAGGCAGAGCGCGATCAGTCCGCGGCGGCGCAGGCGCAGGAGTGCCGGGCCCAGCAGTGCTCCGATGACCGAGCCGGCACCGAGGCCGGTCATCATGACCCCGAACCCCAGGGCTCCTCGGTTCAGCGAGTCCTGGGCGAAGATCGGGAGTGCGACCTCGATCAAGCCGACAGCGGCGAGGTTGAACACGAGCGTGGTCAGCAGGGTCATCCTCACCAGGGGTGAGCCGGCGGCATACCCCAGCACCGATCGCCAAGTCCGCAGTGGGTCGCTGTCTTCGGTGTGCTGAGTGGCTGTTCCCACCGTCGTTCTGGACGGTCGGATCGCCATCAGGGTCAGGCTGGACACCAGGAAGGTGATCGCGTCGATCAGCAGCCCCACACCGCTTTTGAGTGACGCGACGAGCATTCCACCCAGCGCGGGGCCGGTGATCCTCGACGTGCTCTGCATGATCTGGATCAGGGAGTTGCCCGCGGCGAGCGACTCAGGACGCACGATTCGCGGTAGTACGGCGAACGAGGCCGGCATGAAGATTCCGCCGAGGACGCCGAACGGGACCGCGACCGTGATCATGGCCCAGAGGGGGATGTGGCCATTGGCGGTGAGGACGACGAAACCGAGCACGACGACGGCTCGGAGCGCGTCCGCGGCGAGCATCACCGGGCGGGCGCCCAAGCGGTCGGCCAGTGCTCCGCCCACCGGGAGGAAGGCAAGCCTGGCCGCTCCGTAACAGGCCAGCACCACGCCCAGGTTCGCGGGGCCGCCGCCCTGGTTGAGCACGACGAAGGGCAGCGTGACGAGGTAGATGCCGTCACCGATCTGGGAGAGCAGCTGGCCGATCAGGTACAGCGCGAAGCGTCGTTCCCGCAGTGGAGTCAGCAAGCGGACGGCAGGCTCTCCGGAGGTCACGGCCGCGCGTCGCGGTCGAAGTCGGGTTCGCTGGACGGGCTGAGACGTTATCACCCGAGCTTTGCCCGCCTGAGGGGAACAACCGCTCGCGAAGTTCGTGGCCGGGGATGCAGCCCTACGCGGTAGCGGTGGTGGTAGTGCCTGCCGACGAGCCACAGTCCCCGGCCGCGATGCCCCCGATCACCTGGTCGCGGCCTGTCGGCAGTTCGGCGACGGTGATGGCGGTGAGGTCGGCGTCCGCGGTCACGGTGCCGGAGGCGAGGTTCACGCGGATCATCCAGTCCGTGCTCGTGACCGCCGCCCACACCTGCGGACGACCGTCGGCGGTCGCGCAGCGGAGTTCGCCGAGCCTTGCGGCTCGTCGGCGAGAAACGCTGGAACAAGGGAGACGCCGGGGCGTACAGGGCGCCCCGGCGTCGGGTACGGATGTCACACGACTGGCGTCAGGCGCGGTGCCACTTCTGGTTGGCGCCGCCCACGCAGTCCCACATGTGCAGGACCGCGTCGTTGTTCGGGTTCCAGTCCGCGATGTCCACGCACTTGTTCGCCTGCGGGTTCACCAGGTCGCCCGCGCTGGACAGCACGAACTGCTGGGCCGGGTTTCCGGAGCAGGTCGCGAGCTGCACGGCCGCGCCGTTGGCCGTGGAGCCCCATGCCACGTCCACGCACTTGTTGTTCTCGGTGCGGAGGGTGCCGTTCGCGAACTCGAACTTCTGGTTCGTGCCGCCCGTGCAGTTCCACACGATCAGGCGCTGGCCGTCGGCGAAGTTCCAGTTCGGCACGTCGATGCACTTGCCGTGCCAGTCGCTGACGATGCTGCTGAAGTTGCTCGCGGGCGGAGGGGTGGAGCCGCCGCTGAACGGGGTGAGGATGATGCCCGCCGAGCGCGGGTCGCCGTCGTGCACCAGTGACTCCTGGGCCTGCACGTCGTCGAAGGCGAAGCCGTAGGCCTTGCCGTCCACCATGTTCTGGTGCACCAGTCGCGAGTAGTGGTTGGTGATGGTGCCCTGGTAGAAGTCGGCCGGGCCGCCGCCGGGCTGGACGTCGATGCGGCCCAGCGTGGTGCGGTGCAGGGCTGCGCACAGGGTGCGGGCGATCGGGCCCACCACCTGGTCGTTGGGTGCGCCCAGTGCGCCGTCACAGCCCCACACGTTCGCCGTGGACGGCTTGGTGAACGATGCCACCTGCTGTCCGGCGGAGTTCGTGAAGTTCATGGTGTTGCCGGAGGTGCGGCCGAAGTACTTCACGTCCGGGCGGTCGCCGAACGGTTGCACGGTCAGCGTTTTGGTCGTGTACGCGTTCCAGGCCTGGGTGATGTACGAGTCCAGGTAGTTGCGGTCGAAGTTGCCGACGTCGGCCGCCTTGCCCGGCGCCAGCACGCGCAGGACGGTGCCGTCCGAACGGGACATGATCGACCCGGCCCAGCCCGCCTGGTTGCGGATGCCGTTGATGACGGCGTCACGGCCGCCGGACTTCAGTTCGCCGGTCTTCTTCGTCGTGCCGCTCGCGCCCGTCACGGTCACGGCGTGCGGGACGGCGAACATGTCCACCTGGGAGCTGTTCAGCCACAGGCCTGCGTCGTTGTAGGTGAACTCGCTCCAGTCGAACAGGATGCCGCTGTTCGGGTCGCCGGACGCCCACGGCGCCGGCTGCACCAGGCCGTCGGGCGTCAGGAAGAACTTCAGCTTGTCGCCGAAGGACATGTAGACGCGGCCGGAGATGAACCGGGGCACGCGCAGCGTGGCGGTGCCGCCGGGACCGGGGCCGGCGATCGACACGTCCGGTGCGGGGGTGGGCGGGTTGCCGCCGGGCGACCACGGCGTGAAGGCGCCCGCCTGGTTGACGTAGCCGAGGCGCCCGCTGCGGATGTCGGTGCCCAGGACGTACAGGTGCACGGCCTCGGATCGGCCGCTGTTGTTGGTGACGTTGAGCGGCAGCAGGTCGGGGCCTATCGCCTGTGCCTGTGGGATCGCGACAGCCGCCGCCGCGGTCGCCGCCAGTGCGGCGAGCGCGCTCAACCACTTCGTTCGGGTGCGCATGTGACTCCTTGTGCAGGGGTGCTCTGTCCGCAGACCCCCGACCGGCTTCAGGGCGGTCGGGTGCCTCCGCTCCGAGAACTGGTCCAGACCGGTTATGAGAGCGCTTCCATGGTTGTTCGCACAGGGGAGCTCTGTCAATACCGGGAAGGGAGAACGAGAGCCACCCGACCGCGGAGCACCAGGTCACCGCACGGGCGCGGCTCCGCCGACGAGGCTCGCGGCCCGCTCCGCGATCGCGATCACGGTCGCGTAGGTGTTGGCCGACGGGATCCGCGGGATCACCGAGGCGTCCGCGATCCGCAGGCCCTCGATGCCGTGCACGCGCAGATCGTGGTCCACTACGGACATCTCGTCCGTGCCCAGCTTGCACGTGCCGACGTAGTGGTAGTACGGCCCCGTGGTCGCTCTGACGTAGTCCTCGCCGCCTGACTCGAGTTCCTGTCCACGCCACGGTTTCAGGGCGCTCGCCGCGCCGATCTCGCGTGCCAGCCGCATTCCGCTGACCATCGCGGTCATGTCCCGCGCATCGGTCAGGTACCGCGGTTCCAGCGCGACTCCCCGGTCGCTCAGGCGAAGCCGTCCGCGGCTGTACGGGGTCATCAGGGACACCGTGATCACGTAGCCGTTCTCGCCCGCCGGCGCCGACAGGCAGGACTGCAGGTCCGGAGCGTCCAGTCCGGGATCGCTGCGCAGCAACGCGAGCACCTCGACGTTGTTGTTCGAGCCCTCCGGTATCGGTCGCGCACCGGTGTACATCACGAACGAAAGGGGATGATCGTGCACATTCTCGCCCACGCCCGGCAGGTCCGCGACGACGTCGATGCCCCTGTCACGCAGGTGGCCGGCGGGGCCGATCCCGCTCAGCATCATCAGCTGAGCGGTGCCGATGGTGCCCGCGCACAGCACGACTTCGCCGGCTTCGGCACGGATCCGTTGCCCGCCAACGGTGTAGTCGACGCCGGTGGCCCTGCGTCCGTCCAGCACCACGCGCTGGACCACCGCATCCGTCACCACCTCGAGGGTGGCGCGCGAGCCCAGGTAGGCGTCGGCGGCGCTCTGCCTGACTCCGTCGACGATGTTCAGGTCGACCCAGCCGACGCCCTCCTCCAGGCCTCCGCTGATGTCCGCCGCACGCCGGTGCCCCGTTTCCACGGCCGCGTCCACGAACGCCGCTGCCGCCGGATGCCGGTGCTCGGCCGGGGCGACCTTCAGGGGGCCGCCGACGCCGCGCAGGGCCGGGTCGCGCGTGGGAGCGTGCTCACTGCGCTGGAAGAACGGCAGCAGGTCGTCGAACTCCCAGCCCTTGCCCCAGTCGTAGCTGCTCCGATGACCTCGGACGAAGATCATCCCGTTGATGGCGGACGAGCCGCCCAGCGCTTTCCCGCGCGGCCAGGCGAGGGTCCTGCCCAGTTCCGGCTCCGGCAGGGTCGTGTCCCGCCAGTCCGATTCGGATCCCAGCAGGGAGAGCCACCTGTTCGGCGGGGCGGTCACCGGAGACGCGCTCCCCGCCTCCAGCAGCAGTACGTTCGCGTTCTCGGCCAGGCGAGCGGCGACCACGCATCCCGCGCTTCCGCCACCCACCACGATGTAGTCGTACTCGCTCACGTTCAGGAGACCTCGGAATCAGTTGATGGCTGTCAGGCTCCGCAGGGCCGTCACGTACTTGCGGAGCAGGGACCGGGACAGGTGCGGGATGTCACCGGTCTCCCGGACGGCCTCCCGGAAACGGGCCGACGGGACGTCCGAACCGGGCACCGCCGGTTCCGGTTCCCGGAAGCCGTGCAGCAGCGGGAGGATCGAGTACTGCCGCTGGGCCTCGGGCAGGGTGCGCAGGGCGGCTTCGACGCGCACGAGCCAGTCGCCGTGGTCCGCGATCCGTTCGATGCCGTGGCCGTCCTCGACGAGCCACTCCACGAACGTGTCGAGCGAGATGCCGTCGTCGTGCGGGTTCGCCAGGCTGAAGGTCCGGAACCCGGAGGTGTTCTGCCCCAGCGCGACGATCGACGCCGCGGTGAAGTCGACCGGCAGGCCGTCGTAGTGAGCCCCTTCACCGCGGTAGAAGGAGCGCGGGGCCACGCCCGTGGTGAGGATGCTGAACACCAACCGGCTGAACATGTCGTGCACGTTCAGCTGCCCGGCGTACCTGCTGTGCGCGAGGATCATGGTGGAGCGGAACACCGTCACCGGCAGGCCGCACAGGTCGTGCGCCTCCCGCAGCAGCACCTCCCCCGCCCACTTGCTCGTGGTGTACCCGCTGGCGTACCCGCCGTCGACGGGCTGGAGCGGCAGCGCGGCGCGCACGTCGGAGTCCTCGTCGAGGGGCTGCCCCTTGCGCGCCCTGGCCACCGCCACGCTGGAGACGAACGTGACCGGCTTGAGCCGGGCGGTCAGGGACAGGCGGATGACCTCCGCGGTCCCGAGGACGTTGGCGTCGAACAGATGCCGGTAGGGCAGCACGTGGTTCACCAGGGCGCCCGCGTGGACGATCAGGTCCACCTCACCGGTCAGCCGTTCCCACGTCGCCTCGTCCAAGCCCAGCCGCGGCTCGGCGATGTCGCCTGCCAGCACCTCCAGGTGCTCCGCGGCCAGTTCCTCGAACGTGTGCGTCAGATCGGGGTCGTTGCCGAAGGCGTCGATCAGGCGCTGCCTGGCGGCGTCCGGGTCCTTGCCGCGGACCACGACGGTCAGCTTGCCGCCGGCCGGAGCCAGTCGCTGGAGCCAGCCGAGGGCGAGGAAACGCCCCAGGTACCCGCTCGCGCCCGTCAGCAGGACGTGGCGCGGCTCCCCGGCCAAAATCGGTAGGTCGCGGGCGCCGTCCAGAGTCGCCGCGTCGATGAACCGGTCGAGGGTGAGATCCTCGGCGTGCGCCTCGTCGGCGTTCTCGCCGTGCACTGACGCGAAGGTGGGCCGTGTCGCGGTGGCCGTGCGCTTGGCCTCGACGTAGGCCGCCAGCTGCCGCAGGTCGTGCGCCGGGCTGATGATGACGTCGACCGGTACCCGGACGCCGAACGTGTCGTGCACCAGGTTCGACAGCGACACCGCCGACAGCGAGTCGCCGCCGAGGTCGCGGAAGTACGCGGAGGGACTCACCTCCGCCGTCGAGTCGGCCAGCAGCGCCCGCGCGGCCCGCTGCACGGTCTCCAGAACCGGCCGGTCGGCACCCGTGCGACGCAGGTCGAGCAGCTCCTGGGTCTCGCGGGCCGCGATCTCGTCGTACAGCTGTTCCAGTCGTTCGCCGTACCGCTCGACGAGCTTGGGCCACAACAACTTGCGCTGGTCCGACAGCAGCCCGTTGGCCTGGCTGAACGGCTCGGTCTCGACCAGCAGGCCACGCGGGATCTCGTAGGACTTCAGGCCCGTGTCCTTCGCGATCTGCCGGAACGACTCGATCAGCGACGGTTCGAGGCCGTCCCCGTACCGCTCCAGGGCATCCGCGGTGGGCACGACGACCGCGAGCAGGTACGAGCGTTCGCTGTTGCCGTACAAGAAGATCTGCCGCACCAACGGACTGGCGGCGAAGACGGACTCGAGCCGGGCGACGGCCACGAACTCGCCCTGGGACAGCTTCAGGACGCTCTTCAGGCGGTCCACGACGGCGATGCGACGTGGGCCGAGCTCCGCGACGATGTCGCCGGTCTTGTAGTACCCGTCCTCGTCGAACAGGTCCGCCGTCAGTTCGGGCTGCCTGTAATAGCCGGGGATGCCGTCCGCCTTCACCCGCAGCTCGCCGCGCGGGTGCGGGGTGTCGGTGCGGAAGTAGCCGAGCTCGGGCACGTCGGCCAGCTTGTAGTCGATCACGGGCGGGTTCATCAGGACGCCGTTGACGGCGATGCCCGGGACCTCCGTGGAGCCGTACATGTCGTACAGGGGAACGCCGAGGAGTGACTCGACGAACTCGGTCAGCGTGGCCGACAGCGGCGCGGAACCACAGGTGGCGAAGGAGACGCGCCCTCCGAGGACGTCCTCGCGCAGCCGAGTGAGCACCTCGGCCGGGTCGGCGCCGTCCAGTTCGCTCTGGTAGCGCTGGTAGAGCATCTCGCACACCCGCGGCACCAGCGACAGCTCGGTGGGCCGCACGAGAGCGACATCTTCGAGGAACGTCGAGAGGTCGCTGCTGGCCGTGAAGCAGCTGGTTCCCCCGCGCGCCAAGGTGTTCGTCAGCGTGAAGTAGCCCGCGAAATGGCTCAGCGGTGTGTAGTGGACGGTGACCAGGCCCCCGTCGGGGGTCCGTTTCGCCCTGTCCTCCCACGTCACCCTGGCCAACCGCTCGGTGTAGATCGCGCCCTTGGGCGTTCCGGTGCTCCCCGAGGTGTACACGAGCTTCGCGAGCGGGTCCTCGTCGTCGCCGGGGACGTACGGCGGTGCCTCGGGCAGGACCGCGCCGCGGTCGAGGACCTCGGACAACGCGACGACGTCCACATCGCGTCCGGCTTCGGCCAGGCTGTCACGGGCGGCGGCGAACCGTTCCGCCTGCTCCTCGGCGCGCGGGTGGTAGTCGAACACCACCAGCCGCCGGACGGAAGGCGTGCGCAGGACCAGTTCGGACGCCACGGCCAGGCGCTCGATGCTCGCGGCGACGAGGACCGGTTCGGTCTCCGCCGTGATCGCCATCAGGTTCTCGGCCGACGCACTGGTCTGCAACGGGACGCTGACGACGCCCAGATAGGCGCAGACCAAGTCCAGAGTCGCGTAGTCGCGGCTCGTGAAGCCGAGGAGGGCCACCCGGTCGCCCGCCACGAGAGGGCGGCGCGGGTGGTGGTGCCATTCGCTCGCCACCGCGCGGATGCGGCTCCACAGTTCGCGGTAGGTGGTCATCTCATAACCGGGCAGCAAACGGACCGAAACGCGCCCCGTCCGGGCGTCCCGCGCGAACTCCCTCGCGCGTTCACCGACAGCGGGCCGCTCACCGTAGCGCTCGAAGACGTCCGCCATTACTCGCGCAAGTCGCAATGTGCTCTCCGAGTCGCGAATGGGAACAGCGCCGAACGCTAGCAGCAACCGGCTGGGCAGTCACGCGATTCGAGACGCGCTTAGGCTTTTTGATAGCCGTCATTGCGACCGGCGATGGTCCTTGATAGGGATTCCAGGAGGACAGCCTTCGTTTCGAGGACGTGCCCATGGACCACGATTCCACCCTTCTGGAACTCGACGACGCGTTCGTGCAGGACCCGTACTCGGTGTACGCGAAACTCGGTGCCGAAGGCTCGGCGCACCGCGTGCGGATGCCCCCCGGGGTTCCCCTGATCGGCGGACTGCCGGTCTGGATCGTCACCGGCTACGACGCCGTGCGCTCCGCACTGGCGGACCCCCGGCTGAGCACCGACCTGAACAGGATCGACGGGCTGTTCGCCCAGAAGGAGCCGGACCGCACCAAGCGCGGCGGCTTCTCGTCGGCCATCGCCAGCCACATGATGCACACCGACCCGCCGGACCACACCAGGCTGCGCAAGCTCGTGAGCAAGGCCTTCACCGTCCGCGCGATCCAGGCACTGCGGCCGGAGATCCAGAGGATCACCGACGAGCTGGTCGAGGACCTCTCGGACCACGACGAGGTCGACCTGCTGGAGGCGTTCGCGTTCCCGCTGCCGATCAGGGTGATCTGCCTGCTGCTGGGCGTGCCGGTCGCGGAGCAGCAGGAGTTCAAGTCGTGGTCCAGGGCGCTCGTCTCCGGGGAGTCCCCGGAAGCGGCGACGGCCGCCGCGACGGCGGTGGCCGGTTACCTCGGTGACCTGGTCGAGCGCAAGCGCCGCGCGACCACCGACGACCTGCTCACCGCCCTGGTAGCGGCACGCGACGTCGACGACCGGCTCAGCGAGACCGAACTGGTCTCCACGGCCTACCTGCTGTTCATCGCCGGTTTCGAGACCACCCTCAACGCCCTCGGCAACGGCACCCTCCACCTGATGCGGAACTGGAACCAGTGGGAGGCGCTGCGCGAGGACCGGACCCTCCTGCCCGGCGCGGTCGAGGAGTTCCTGCGGCTGGAGAGCCCGCTCAAGCACGCCACCTTCCGCTGTGCGACGGAGCCGGTGAGCGTCGGTGACGTGGAGATCCCGGCCGGCGACTTCGTGCTGCTGGCGATCGCCTCCGCCAACCGCGACCCCCGGCGCTTCGACGACCCGCACGCGCTGGACGTCCGCCGCCCCGCCGCCGGGCACCTGGCGTTCGGGCACGGCATCCACCACTGCCTCGGGGCGCCGCTCGCGCGGGTGGAGGTGCAGATGGCGTTCAACGCCCTTCTCGACGCCTTTCCCGCCATGAGGCTCGCCGCCGACCCGGAGGACCTGCGGTGGCGCAACAGCACGATCATTCGCGGGCTCGATTCACTGCCGGTGCGGCTGAACCACCGTTAGACGCTTTCTCACTTTTTCCGAAAAGGTGTGGCTGACCAATGCGCATATGCGGAATCAAGGCATCACACGACGGCGGGGTCGCGGTCATCGAGGACGGCCGCCTTCTCTTCAGCTACGAGATCGAGAAGCTGCGGAACGGCGAGCGGTACAGCTCGCTGGGAGATCTCGGACGCGTGACCGAGATCCTCGCCGCGGAGGGTCTGGCGCTCACCGACATCGACCAGTTCGTGGTCGACGGCTGGTACACGAAGGACGCCGAGGGCGAGGTCGCCGTCGACGTGAACGCCGACGGTCTGCCAGTGCAGCTCCGGGTCGCGCCGTACCTCGAGAGCCCCGGCGACGACGGCCCGCTGCAACGCCACACCTTCAGCGGCCACGGTCTCGGCGACTACGCCAGCTACACCCACGTCGCCAACCACCTCATCGGCACCTACTGCTCCAGCCCGTTCGCGGCCAGGGGCGAGGACGCGTTCGTCCTGGTCTGGGACGGCCTCATCACGCCGCGCCTCTACCGGGTGCGGGCCGCGACCCGCGAGGTGGAATTCGTCGAGGCCCTCATGCCCGTCTTCGGAGGCAGCTTCGCCGCTTTCTGCGCGCGGTTCGAGCCGTACCTGCCCGACACCGACGACATCGCGTCGGACCGGTTCATCCGCCACCACCTCTCCGTCGCGGGCAAGGCCATGGCCTACGCGGCCAAGGGCCGGGTCGAGACCGGCGCGTTCGCCGTCTTCGACGACCTCATGGCCGAGTTCCACGACATCACCGTCGACAGGGTCGGGGTGCTGGGCGACAAGGTCGCCGCGAACAGGGACGAGCTGCTGCCGGGCCTGTCCAACGCGGACCTCATCGCCACCTACCAGGCCTACCTCGGCCACCACCTGCTCGAACGGCTCACCTCCGCGGTGCGCAGCCGCTTCCCGGACGGCGGCCACAACCTGGTGCTCGGCGGCGGCTGCGCGCTGAACATCAAGTGGAACACCGCGATCCGCGCCAGCGGGGTGTTCGGGGAGGTCTTCATCCCGCCCTTCCCCAACGACGCGGGGGCGGCGATCGGCACAGCGGCCTGCGAGATGTTCCGGCGCGGCACGACGGCGCTGGAGTGGAACGTCTACAGCGGACCGCGGATCACCACGGGAACCCTCCCCGACGGGTGGCGCGCACAACCCTGCGACGAACGGCAGCTCGCCGTCCTCCTGCACGCCGAGGACGAACCGGTGGTCGTCCTGTCCGGCCGGGCGGAGCTGGGCCCGCGCGCCCTGGGCAACCGCAGCATCATCGCGCCCGCGACCAGCACCCGGATGAAGGACCGGCTCAACGACGTCAAGAACCGCGCCCAGTACCGGCCCGTCGCGCCGATCTGCCTGGAGGACCGCGCGCAGGAGGTCTTCGACCCCGGCACGCCCGACCCGTACATGATCTTCGAGCACCGCATGCGGCCGGGCTGGGCCGAGCGCGTCCCGGCGATCGTGCACCTGGACGGCACCGCCCGGCTCCAGACCATCGCGTCCACTCAGGACACGGCCACGGTGCGCATCCTCACCGCCTACGCGGAGATCAGCGGGATTCCCGTGCTGTGCAACACCAGCGCGAACCTGGAGGGACGGGGCTTCTTCCCCGACGTCGAGTCGGCGGCCAGGTGGGGCGGGACCCGGTACATCTGGTCAGAGGGAACGCTGTACACGAACCCGGCCTGATCGCTCGCCTTCCTGGTCACCGGAGCATTTCGGCGACCAGGAAGGCGAGCTCGAGCGCCTGGCCGGCGTTGAGACGGGGGTCGCACGCCGACTCGTAGTCGCGGTGCAGGTCGTCGAAGCCCACTCCGCGGCCGACGCACTCGGTCACGTCCTCACCGGTCAGTTCGACGTGCAGGCCACCGGGGTGGGTGCCGAGCGCCCGGTGCACCTCGACGAAGCCCGCCACCTCGGCGAGGACGTCGGTGAAACGCCGCGTCTTGTACCCGTTGGGCGCTTGGAACGTGTTGCCGTGCATGGGATCGCACACCCACGCCACCGGTGCTCCCGAGGCGGTGACCTTCTCCACCAGTTCCGGCAGCAGGTCCCGCACCCGGCGGACACCCATGCGCACGATGAACGTCAGCCTGCCCGGCCGGCGGTCGGGGTCGAGGCGGTCGATCAGGGCCAGCGCGTGCTCGGGTGTGGTGCTCGGGCCCAGCTTCACGGCGACGGGGTTGTCGATGGACGCGAAGTAGGCGACGTGGGCACCGTCGAGCTGTCTGGTGCGGTCGCCGATCCACAGCAGGTGGCCGCTGCCCGCGTAGCGCCGGCCAGAACGCGGGTCTCGGCGGGTCAGAGCTTCCTCGTAGTCGAGCAGCAGACCCTCGTGGCTCGTGCGCAACTCCCCTCGCAGCACGTCCACCGTGTACCGCGAGGCGTCGTACACACGACGCAACCGGGCCGGATCCGGCTGCCGTTCGGCCGGGGTGAAACCGATGCCGTTCACCGCGTCACCCCGGTACACCGGCAGCGTGCGCCCGTCGACGGTCTCGGTCGGCGAGGACCTGGGCTTGGCGTACTGGCCGGCGATCCGGCCCACGGTGACCACCGGGAGCGTCGAGGCGGACGTGAGGATCGTGGACATTTGTCGCAGCAGGAGGAGTTTGCGCCGGATCGCCTGCGTCGAGAGGGTGTCGAGACGTTCGGCGCAGTCGCCGCCCTGCAACAGAAACGCTGTGCCTTCGGCGACCTGGGCGAGCTGTGCGGTGAGCGCGTCGCATTCCTGGGGTGTGACCAGCGAGGGCGAGGCCGCCAGGTCGTCGACCACCTCGTCGAGCCGGGCCCGGTCCGGCCACTCCGGTTGCTGGCAGGCGACGAGCGTCCGCCAGTCCTCGGCAGACCTCACGTCTCGACGAGGTCGTGGCTGACGCCGAGGTCGTCGAGCAGCAGCTGCAACGGTCCGGTGTCCCGCTTGGGCACGGGACGGGACGCGGCCCACTCGCGCAGCTGGTCGACGCCGATCTCGAAGCCGCCCTGGGCCGCGACGGTCACCCACGGCTCCAGGTCTGCGGAGCGGAACGCGGTCAGGCCGCTGACGAGCGCTTCGCGGAACATCCGCTGCTGCGCGCTGTCGAGACTCCGGTAGAGCGAGCCGCACAACTCTCGGAACACCACCGCGTGGCCGCTCTCGTCCCGCCGGTGCATGTCGGTGGTGATCCGGTTCATCGGCTGGATCTCCTGGGCGGTGGAGAGCGCGGAGAGGAACCCGCTGATCGTCGTCTCGGCGGCCAGGGAGAACGCGATGTCGACGATGTCGCGGTCGAACCCGGACAGCCCGGCGCGTGCCGCCGCCCGCCCCCGCACCACCGACCACGCGTCCGGAGCGAACCGCACGTCCGCCATGTCCCGGCGTCGCCGCGTGACGCCGACGGCGTTGTGGCACATCAGGATGTGGTAGTGCTCGTCGATGATCGTCTGGTGCAGCGCGTCGACGGCGACGTCGTCGCGGCGGACGGGAATCCGCTCCTGGAGCATCAACCGGCAGGCCGGCAGGATGATCTCGTCCTCGATGGCCGCGGTCTTGGCGTTGTAGGCGATCCACGCCGCGGAGAGGATGCGGTCGCGGGCGTCCCGGTCGAGCCGGTCGGCGCCCGGCAGGGCGAGCACCGGCACGAGGTGGTCCGGGAAGTCCGGCAGCGCCGCGTCGAAGTGCCCGTCCAGGTCGAGCTCGTCCTTCTTGACGGCCACCCGCCTGCCCCAGCGGCGGGTCAGCTGGACCAGCAGGTCGCGCTCGAGGTCAGCGGGCATCGGAGCCTCCTTCACGTGGTCACCACAGGGATCGAGGCGAGCGCCTCCAGTCGCGACTGCCAGCGCTCGGCCACCGTCAGATCCGCTTCGAGGAACCGGCCCAGGCCTTCGGTGACCGGCCGGACGCCGTGCAGGGCGTTCACCGTCCACACCGGAACGTCGGTCAGCTCTGCCGGAGTGGCGCACTCGGAGACGACGTCCTCCCCTGCCAGCTCACCGAGCAGGACGCGGGTGACTCCCGGCAGCAGGCCGGGGCCGGGCGGCGGGCCGTGGAGAACGTCGCCGCGCCACCAGACGATGCTCGTCGTGGATCCTTCGAGCACGTGCCCTTCCGGTGAGAGCAGCAGCGCCTCGTCGGCCCCGGCCGCGACCGCGGCGGCGCGCAGGGCGGTCAGGTGGTCCAGGTCGACGCCCTTGACCGCGGGCAGGCTTCGGCGGTCGGTCCCCGAGTTCCACAACCGGACGGTCCTGGTGCGCGGGGGCGCGGGACGCCGCCACAGCCGCAGTCGCGTCCGGGAACCGGTCTCCACGAGCTCGACGCGCGGGAACCACCGGCCCCGCGCGGGCAACGACTCGGCGACCGCGCGCAGGAACCCGTCCGTTCCCGGTCCGGAGAACCGGGAGCAGGCCTCGGCGAAGCGCTGGGCGTGCCGGCCGAATCCCCGCACTCGCCCCTCGTCCACGAGCCACGAGTCGATGACCCGCACCGACCCGGTCTCGCCGGACGGCGACCACGCGCCGTCGTCCCACCACTGGCGGCTCATCGCTGCGAACCCACGTCCGACACCGCGGGCGCACGCCACGCGCGGAGCGACGCCGCGGCCTTGAGCAGCATCTCCTCGTACTCCTCCTGGGCGTCGGAGTCGAGCACGATCGCCCCGCCCGCGCCGATGGTCAGCTGGTCGCCGACGCGGACCGCGGTGCGGATCACGATGTTGAGGTCGGTGCCGCCGGAGAGGCCGAAGTAGCCGAGGGTGCCGGAGTACACGCCCCTGGCCTCCGTCTCCAGTCCGTCGATGATCTCCATCGTGCGCAGCTTCGGCGCCCCGGTCATCGACCCGCCGGGGAAGCACTGGCGGACGCAGTCCATCGCGCTGACGCCGTCCCTGAGCCGTCCGTGCACAGTGGACACGAGCTGGTGCACGGTCTGGTAGCTCTCGACGGCCAGGTACGGGTCGACGTCGATGCTGCCCACCTCGCACACCCGGCCCAGGTCGTTGCGCAGCAGGTCGACGATCATCAGGTTCTCGGCCTGCGTCTTGGCGCTGGAGGCCAGGGTGGCGGCGATCTCGGCGTCGCGCACGGGGTCGGCGTCACGCGGAGCGGTGCCCTTGATCGGCTTGCTGGTGACCGTGCGATCCCGCTCGACGCGCAGGAACCTTTCCGGCGACGAGCAGAAGATCGTGACGTCGTCGAGGCGCAGCAACGCGGCGTACGGCGCCGGGTTCGCCCGGCGCAGCCTCCGGTAGAAGGAGGTGTCGTCGTCCCGGAACGGCAGGTGCAGCTTGTTCGTCAGGCAGATCTCGTAGCTCTCGCCCAGGCGCAGCTGCCGCTGGCACTCCGCGATGTCCGCCAGGTACCGGTTCCGGTCGCGGACCAGGAACTCCTCGGCGTCAGGAGGCGCGCACGGTTCGCCCGCGGGTTCGTCGTCGACCGGCCGCAGCCCGGTGAGGACGCCGGCCGTCCGGTCCACCCACTCCTGGGCGTCGCGCCGGGTGGCCTCGTCGTGCACGGCGACCAGGTAGGTCAGTCCCTCCTGGTGGTCGACCGCGACGATCCGGTCGGCGAACATCCAGGCGGCGTCCGGGGTTTCGGCGCTGTGGCGGGCAGTGGCACCGCACTCCGCCTTGAGCTCGTACCCGAAGTAGCCGACGTACCCGCCGGTCAGGTCGAACGGCAGGGTCGTGCCGGGAACCCGCCGCTCGCGCAGCCGCCGCTCCAGGAAGTCGAACACGCTGCCGGGGACGTCGCGCACCCCGTCGGCGTCGCGCACCTCCACCACCCCGCTGCCGCTGCGGTAGGTCACGACCTCGCTGAGCGGCCCGGACGTGTCGCCCAGGAACGAGAACCGGGACAGCCCCTCCTCGACCCGGCTGCTGTCGAGCCAGAAGCAGTGGGGGCTCTCGTCGAACAGCTCCAGGAAAACGGACTCGGCATCGGCGGCCGTCGGGACGACGGTGCTGATGAGCCCCAGCTCCCCGGACGCCGACGCGTGGAACCGGCGGGTCAGGTCGGCGAAGTTCCGCAGGATCTCCCTGCCGTAGCCGGAGGCGACCGACTCGGGGTGGAACTGCACGCCCCACTGCGGCCGGTCCCGGTGCCGCAAGGCCATCAGCACGCCGTCGTCCGCCCACGCGATCGGGACGAGCTCCTCCGGCAGGGGCTCCCGCACGCACAGCGAGTGGTACCGCACCGCGACGAACTCACGGGGCACCCCGGCGAACAACGGATCCCCGTCGTGGGAGACCTTCGCGAGGTGCCCGTGCCGCGGCTCGGGCGCGGCGGACACGGTCGCGCCCGCGAGGTGCCCGATGATCTGGTGGCCGAGGCAGACGCCCAGCACCGGCAGCGTGGTGCGGCGCAGGAGCTCCCCGACGAGCCCGACGTCGCGGGAGTTCTGCGGCCGGCCGGGGCCGGGAGAGACGACGACGTTGTCGAACTCCTCCAGCCGCAGGTCGAGCAGCGCAGGGTCGTCGTTGACCACGACCGCCGGCGCCTCGCCGTTGATCTCGGCGATCAGCTGGTACAGGTTGAAGGTGTACGAGTCGTAGTTGTCCACCAGCAGTGTGCGCGTCATGGGCCGGCCAAGGTCTTCCGAAGAGTCTGGACGTCGCCTGGTTCCAAGGTGATCCCGAAGATCTCCCCGGGAGCGGACAGCGCCTCGGCCTCGCCGAGCTCGCGGACCGTCGCGGGCTCTCCCGGCCGGATCTCGGTGAGCACCGTACCGGCGAGGAGGTGCCTCACCTTGGGCTGCGTGCGCTGGAGAACCATCCGGTGGTTGAACGGCGAACGCGGGTGCGTGAGGCAGAAGTGGTTCAGGAGCTCGAAATCCGACGGGTAGCGCACGTCCGTGGTGAAGCCGTAGAGCTCCGCGGGGCCCTCGGGCCGCAGGAACCGCAGCACGTGTTCCCCGGTCGGCTCCCGCACGAGGTCGAACGAGAAGCCGCCGTCCAGCCGCGCGTCCTGCGCGAACCGGATCGGCTCGTGCAGGCCGTGGGCACCGAAGCTCACGTCGTGGAGCCAGCGTTCGCCGTCCGCCTCCACGAGCAGGGCCACGTGCAGGGCCGGCCCGAACCTGTTCCCGGTGCGGATCCGCGTCCTGCCGGCGAACGCCGTGAACGCGAACCCGACGCGGTCCAGCACGGCCGCCATCAGCACGACCTGTTCCAGGCACCAGCCCCCGCGGCCCTGCCGCACGATCTTGCGCTGGACGCTGTCCAGGTCCAGCGGCACCTCCGTGCGCCCGAGCAGCGCGTCGAGGTTGTCGAACGCGATCGCGTCGACGTGGGCGATGTGCAGGCGCCGCAACGTGGGGAGGTCCGCGGCCACGTCGCCCTCGTAGCCCACGCGGGTCAGGTAGGCGTCGAGGTCGACGCCGCTCCCCTGCCACATCGAGTCGCTCATGTGACCTGCCCGGCGATCACGGCCGCGAGCACGATCCAGCCGTAGTTGGTGTTGGCCACGAAGGTGTCCCAGCACGCCTCCGGATCGTCGAGGTCCACGCGGAAGACCAGGTAGGCCAGGTAGATCGCCGCCAGCACGACGACCACGTAGAACGCCCACCCGATCGGCGTGAGCGAACCGGCCCACACCACGCCGGCGACGCTGAGGACGAGGAAGACCGACAGCCACGCCTTGGTGGACCCGCCGAACAGCAGGGCGGAGGACTTGACCCCGATCTTCCGGTCGTACTCCTTGTCCTGGTGGGAGTAGATCGCGTCGTGGATCATCGTCCAGAAGGTCCCCGCCGCGTACAGGCCGTACACCGGCGGCGGGTAGTCGGCGTTCCCGGTCGCCGCCGTCCAGCCGACGAACACGTAGGTGCTCATCACCAGCCCGAGGAAGGCCGACGGCCAGACGAAGAAGCGCTTCATGAAGGGGTACGCGACGATCAACGGGTACGTGGCCAGCGCGACCAGAGCCGTCTCGACGTTCGCCAGCGCGAGGACCAGAAGCGCGACCACGGCCTGCGCGGCGGCCCACAGGATCCCGTTGCGGACGCTGATCGTCCCCGCCGCGACGGGCCGCCCCACGGTGCGGGCGACGCGGGCGTCGATCTCCTTGTCGGTGACGTCGTTGCTCGCGCAGGCGAAGCCGCGGATCAGCACCGCGGCGACGGCGACGGCGACAGCCGCCACCGACAGCAGGTCCGGTCGCGTCCCCGAGGCGAGGACGACGGCCCACAGACCTGGCAGCAGGTAGAGGACGTAGCCCGTGGGCCTGTCCAGTCGCATCAGCAGGAGGTAGGAGCGGACCGAGTCCGGGCTCTTCGTGACGACGCCCGCGGATATCTTGTGCAGCATCAGGTTTCCGATCACCAGGTCACCGGGAGTTCGACCAAACCGCCGATCAGCGTGTCGTGGCGCAGCCTCAGTTCTTCCACACCGACGGCCAGGCGCAGGGACGGGAACCGCGTGACGAGCTGGGTGAGCACCACCTGCAGCTGCGTCCGCGCCAGCGCCGCGCCCGCGCAGTCGTAGGCGCCGTAACCGAACGCGAGGCTGTTCGCGGTGTCGCGCGTGACGTCGACCCGGTCCGGGTCGGGGAAGGCCGCCTCGTCGTGGTTGGCCGCGATGACGTTCAGCAGCACGAAGTCGCCTGTCCGGATGGTGACCCCGCCGACCTCGAAGTCCGTCACCGCGTACCGGGGCATGCCGCCGTTGTGCGGGTTCGGCATCGACCTGCGCAGGGTCTCCTCGACGGCGCCGGGGACGAGGCCGGGGTCGTCGACCAACGCCTGCCACTGCTCGGGGTCGGCCAGTAGCAGCAACACGCAGGTGCCGATCCGGGCGACCGTGGTCTCGTAGCCGCCGAACAACAACAACGCCGTCAGCCCGAGGACCTCGTCGTCGGTGATTCCCCCGGTCGCGCAGATCCTGGAGATCGCGTCATCGCCAGGGTTCCGCCGCTTGTCGGCGATGAGCTGCTTGCAGTAGCCGAACAACCCGCCCAGTCCCTGCTGGGACCGCACCGGGTCGCCGAGGTTGGCGGCGTCCTGGGTCCAGCCGCCGAACCGGTCCTTGTCCTCCTGCGGCACGCCCAGCCACTCGCACATCACCTGGATCGGCAGCGACAGCGCCACAGCCTCGCGGAGGTCCACGGGTGGCGTTCGCCCGGCCAGCTGGTCCAGGAGCTGCCCGGTCTGCTTCTCGACGTACGGTCGCAGCTCCGCCATGCGCTCGGGTGAGAAGTGCGGCTCCAGCAGGGCGCGCATCCGGGCGTGGTCGGTGGCGAAACTCCCCAGCAGGCTGGCGAGAAGCGCCGATCCGCCGTCCTTCGGGGCCTCGGGGTCGGGGTTCGAGCGGCTGAGCCGGTCGTCGTCGAGCAGCTGCTTCACCTGGGCGTGCCCGGTGACCAGCCACGCGTCGGCGCCGTCCGGAGTGCGCACCCGGTGGACCGCGCCCCGGGACTGCAGCGCGCGCAGCCCTGGCGCGAGCAGCAGCACGTTCTCCTGCTCGAAAGGCAGTGGGACCGGGGTACTCACTGACGACCTCCGGAAGTCACGGGTCATGCCGTGCGGTTGACGATGCGGTCGAACAGGGCGGTCAGCTCGGCGGTCGCGGCCGGGGTCAGCCCGGCTCGTCCGAGGTGCTCCAGGGCGGAGTCGAGGTGGCCGCGGGAGCGCTGCTCGGCCGTGCGACGGCCACCGGCCTCCTCCACGAGGTCGGCCATCTCCTGCAGGTGCGCCGCCGTGGTGCCGTCGCCGTGCCACAGCGCGCGAAGCCGCTCACTGACCGGGCCGCCGGCATCCAGCGCCGCCAGCACCGGGAAGGACGGGTTGCGCCGCTGGACGTCGCCCCGGACGGGCTTGCCGGTCACCGCGGGGTCGCCCCAGATGTCCTCGACGTCGTTGGAGATCTGGAAGGCCAGGCCCAGGTGCCTGCCCGCACCGCGCAGGGCGCCCAGGACGTGCTCCGCCCCGCCCGCCCGCAGTGCGGGCGTCACGAGGGCGCATTCCAG
This sequence comes from Lentzea sp., assembly GCF_035525475.1. Lineage (GTDB taxonomy): Bacteria > Actinomycetota > Actinomycetes > Mycobacteriales > Pseudonocardiaceae > Lentzea. The sequence goes on from NZ_DATLEC010000149.1 coordinate 27,426, forward strand.
CAGTGCGGCCGTCTTCTCCTCCACGATCCGGTGGTACTCCGCGATGTCCGCGCCCGGCCCCAGCCGGGCGGTGAGCTCGCGGGACTGGCCCGCGAGCACCAGGCGAAGGGCTTCGGCGAACGCGCTGGAGATCTCCGCACGGCCGGGACCGGTGTCGTCGACGACGATCTGGAGGCTGAGGGCCTGCAACGCGTCCCCGGCCAGGATGGCCAGGTCGGGGCCGAACACCTTCCACGCGGCCGGGCGGCCGCGGCGCAGCTCGTCCGCGTCGATGATGTCGTCGTGGACCAGGGTCGAGTTGTGCAGCAGCTCCAGTGCCGCCGCCGGGGACCGGACGTCCTCCGGCCGCAGGCCGACTCCCTCGGCCGCCGCCGTCATGAGGGCGGCGCGGGTCAGCTTGCCGCTGGCCGCACCGCTGGGGTCGCCGTGCTCGTCGACGAAGCCGAGGTGGTAGGAGCAGATCCGGGCCAGGGTCGGCTCCAGCGCGGAGACGTGCTGCCGCACGAGGGGCAGCACCGTGGACCGCACCGTCCCCGGCGACGGCAGGGCCCGCAGCCCGGTCGACGAGGTGTCGAGTGTGCTCATCGGGATTCTCCTCCGGAATTGAACACCGAAAACTCGTCAGCTCCCGGTCCGCGCGCAATCTGAATCGGCACTCGGGAATTCGTGCGTCGGCTCCGACCATCCTGAACGACCCTCTCCGGCCGTGTCAACGACGCGGCGCGCGTGCGTTCGACTTTAGGAAAAACCCCAAAGAAGGCGGCACGAAGCCCGGATTGCACTATTCTGCGGATTGGTGGCTGCTGGGCGGCGCCAATGCCGCGCTTCGACCGTGCCGGCCGCATCGGGAGTTCACTCGAAGCTTGAGAGGCGAAATGGCTGTATCGGCCGATTCCAAGCAATTGCGTGAAGGCAGGCCGTTCGACCCGTACGGCGCGCATCGCGACGACCCGTACTCATTCCTGTCCGGCGTCGTGGACGCGGAGCCGGTGTTCTACGCCCCTTTGCTCGACGCGTGGTGCGTCACCCGGCGCGAGGACATGGTCGCCGTGCTGAAGGACGACAGGAGCTTCTCCGCACGTGACCACAACCCCCGCCCCAAGGTCGCGTTGCCGGAGGACGTGAGCCGGATGTTCCGCACGTGGCGCGGCGCCGGTGCGGTGGCCGTCGGCTCGCTCGACCCGCCCGAGCACACCCGGATCAGGGAGGTGCTCAACGCCGGGTTCACGCCGGCCAGGGTCAGGGCGTTCGAACCCACGATGCGGGCGATCGCGGCAGACCTCGCCGAACGCGTCGCGCAGGCGGAGGAGTTCGACTTCATCTCGGCGTTCGCCGTCCCGTACGCCCTCGAGGTGATCTGCCGGCGCCTCGGTGTGCCGGACTCCTACCTCGAGCGCTGCCGCCTGTGGTCCGAGCAGCGCATCGAGCTCATGATGTTGCAGCAGGACACCGACCCCGACCTGTTGCGCGCACACGCCGGCGGACTGATGGAGTTCGGGGCGTTCGCCCGGTCACTCGCGCAGGAGCGGCTGGCCTCACCTCAGGACGACCTGATCAGCGAGCTGCTCCACAACGGCAGGGCGGGCACCACCCTCACCGCGGCCGAGGTCGCCGTCCAGATCCCCACCCTGATCTTCGCGGGGCACATGACCTGCGCCGAGGCGCTCGGCACGATCTTCTTCCAGCAGCTGGGGTCCCCCGGCGGCTGGGCGGGGGTCGTCGACGGGACGGTCTCCACGCGGGACCTCGTCGAGGAGGGACTGCGGTTCGACAGCCCGCTGGCGGGCATGTACCGGACCGCGACGCGTGACGTGGTGGTCGGCGGCGTGCACCTGGCGGAGGGGAGCCGGTTGCTCCTGCTCTACGGGGCCGCCGGCCGGGACAACCGCGCCCACGCGTGCCCGGCCGCGTTCAGCCCCGGCAACCGGTCCGCCACGCACCTCGCGTTCGGGCACGGCATCCACTTCTGCCTCGGGGCCGGGTTCGCCCGCGCGGAGCTGGAGGTCGCGGTGCAGGCCGTCGCCGCCAGGATGCCGGCCCTGTCCCTGGCGCCGGGACCGCGGCCGCACCACCGGCCGGTGTTCCCGCTGCGGGCGTTGACCGAGCTGCGCGTGCGGCAGTGAGCGGACCGAAGCCCGGCCCCGGTCAGAACGTTCTGACCGGGGCCGGGCTTCGTGGTGTTCGTCCCGCCGTCAGCCGCGGGTCGCGGTCAGGATGAGGTAGCCGCTCTCCGGGGCGGCCGCGGCCCGGCGCATGAAGTCGAGGAGCGAGGCGGCCTGCTCCTCGCCGACCAGGGAGACGAGCTCGTCGCGCCGGGTCTCCACGCCGTCGGCCATGAGCGCGGTGGTGCGGGCGCAGTTGTCCGTGATGTCGCGGATCTCCACGTCGACGAAACCGTGGGCGGCCAGCGACTCCCGGTACTCGTCGATGGTGCCGAGGGACTTCACCGCGTAGTTCTGGCAGATGTGGTCCAGGACCTCGCGGCCCTCGGGGCTCACCGGGCCGCGCTCGATGACGTCGGCGATGGCGAGGCGGCCGCCGGGGCGCAGGACGCGGGCGATCTCGGAGAGCACCCGGCCGCGGTCGGGCATGTGCCACATCGACTCGAACGCCCAGGCCGCGTCGAACGAGGCGTCGGGGAAGGACATGTCCATCGCGTCCGTGAACTGGAACGCGGCCTTGTCCGCGAGCCCGGCCTCGGCCGCGGCCTCGTTGGCCTGCTTGACCTGGACGTGGCTGACGGAGATGCCCACCACGTTCACGCCGGCGGTGCGGACCAGCCGCAACGCCGGGTGGCCGCAGCCGCAGCCGACGTCCAGGACCCGCTGACCGGGCCGCGCGGCGAGGCCCGAGATCATCATGTCGGTCAGGCGGTCGGTGGCCACCTCGATGGAGCTGTCGTCGGCGTCGTCGTCCCAGTAGCCGTAGTGGTAGTTGGGGCCCCACGTGGAACCGTAGATCTGACCGATCCCGTCGTACACGTCGGCGACGTCGCTGGGAGCGGGAGACTGCTCGATCGTCATGAAGAACTCCGGGTAGTCGGGAAAAGGGCGGGAAGTCGGCGGCGCCCGGCCGGGAAAACCCGGCCGAGCGCCTGCGTGAACCGCTGACTCACTTCTTCTCGAAGCGCAGGAAACCCAGCTGCAGGCCCCCTGCTCGCCATTCGGCGCCCTGCGCCTGGTTGGCCAGCAGGGAGATCCTCATCTGCCTGCGCTCCACCGCGGAAAGGTCGTTGTCGCTGTCCAGCACCGCCTTCGTCCAGGCGGCGCTCTCCTCCCAGAACGGCAGGGTCTCGGCCGTGGCGTCCACTTCGTCGACCAGTTCGAAACCCGCGGCCTTCGCGGCTTCGGCGTAGTCGCGCACCGTGGCCGGCTTGCAGTAGAAGTACTCGGCCCACACGTCCGCACCGTGCGGGCGCGTGAGGAAGACCTCCTCGATGCAGACGCTCCCGCCCGGCCGGATCACGTGCGACAGGCGCTCGAACCACTGTGGGCGGTTGAAGTACCCGCTGCTCTCGATCGCGACCGCCGCGTCGTAGGGGCCGTCGTCCACGGTGAGCCGGTTCGCGTCGCAGACCAGCGCCCTGACCTTGCCGTCCAGGCCGCATTCCCGCGCGAACCCCTCGACCACCGGCGCGTGTTCCGGCGCGTTGGTGACCGCCGTGACGTCGGCGCCGTACTCCTGCGCCCAGAAGAGCGAGCCGCCGCCGAGACCGCAGCCGACGTCCAGGACCTTCCCCGACAACCGGTGTTCCGCGCCCCAGATCTTGGCCGCGTACCGCAGCAGGCCCTCCTGGTGCAGCCGGATGCTCTGGCGAATGGTCTCCGCCGTGTCGTCGGCGCGCGGCGGCGTCTCGGAGCCGGGGTAGTAGCCCACGTGGTAGTGGATCCTGGGGCCGGGCCCGTACTTGCGCACGAGCTTGGCCGTCTTGCCGTCGTAGTACTGACCGACCACCCGTACCTCGTCCTGGGGGTCCAGCGCTGCCAGAGACGTGCTTGAAAGATTTGACACGGTCACTTCTCCAGGGATTCGGATTCCTGCGCAAGCAGCGACTCGTTCGGAATGCGGAGCCGCACTCACGATCAGGAATCCTGAGTCGCCCCTGAATTGGGTGGCGGCCATCGGATTCCATCCTGGAGGACGTCCTCGGGACGTGTCAACGACGCGGCGTGCCCTGCTTCGACTTTGGGAAAAACCCCAAATGGTCCGGCACAAAGGCCGTTCTGGACTATTCTGCTGATTGGGTGGCTGCCGTGTGCGACACCTCGGCCGTGTTCAGTCCGGCTGTCTGGCCGGCGACTTCCCGATTCCACCGACCGACGCGGGCGTCCTGCGCGGAACGGAGTCAGAATGAGTGGCGGTAAGCAGGTCCTGCTGGCCGAGCCGCGGAGTTTGTGCGCCGGCGTGCGCCGGGCGATAGCCATCATCGACCTCGCACTGGAACAGCACGGCGCGCCGATCTACGTCCGCAAGGAGATCGTGCACAACCACTACGTGGTGCGCGAGTTCCAGCGCCGCGGTGTCCGGTTCGTCGACTCCGAGCAGGACGTGCCGGAGGGCGCGATATGCGTCTTCTCGGCTCACGGCGTCTCCCCGCAGGTGCGGCGGAACGCGGACGCGCGCGGGCTGGACGTGATCGACGCGACCTGTCCCCTGGTGGCCAAGGTGCACCAGGAGGCCCGCCGGTTCGCCAGGGACGGACTGACGCTGCTGCTGGTCGGGCACGCGGAGCACGAGGAGGTCGAGGGCACCTTCGGGCACGCTCCCGACCAGACGATCATCATCGAGACGGTGGCCGACGCGGAGGCGCTGGACCTCCCGCCTGACGCGCCGGTCGCGTACCTCACCCAGACCACCCTCTCGGTCGACGAGACCAGGGACATCATCGCCGTGCTGCGGCGCAGGTTCCCCGAACTGCGCGGGCCCGCCACCGACGACATCTGCTACGCCAGCCAGAACCGCCAGGACGGCATCAGGGCCGTCGTGGGCAGGTGCGACCTGGTGCTGGTGGTCGGTTCGGCCAACTCCAGCAACTCGGTCCGGATGGTCGAGGTGGCGCGCAGGCTCGGCGGCAGGGCCGAGCTGGTGCCGGACGTGACCCACTTCGACCCCGCGTGGCTGACCGGTGTGAGCACGGTCGGCGTGAGCGCCGGGGCGAGCGCGCCGGAGGTCCTCGTCGACGAGCTGCTGGACCACCTCGCCTCGCTCGGGTACGCGGACGTGGCCGTGCACCGCGTGGCGACCGAGGACGTCGTGTTCTCCCCGCCCGCACGACTCACCGGCGTGGCCGACGCGCCGTCACCGAGCTGACCGGGTCGCGAACCCCGTGAGGAGCACTGTTCGACATGGCGCTGCTGGACACCGTGCGCGCTCCGGCGCGCCTGCGCGAGCTGACCGCCGAGGAGCTGCGCGTCCTCGCTGAGGAGATCCGCGCGTTCCTGATCGAGCGGGTCTCCGCGAGCGGCGGGCACCTCGGGCCCAACCTGGGCGTGGTGGAGCTGACCATCGCGCTGCACACCGTGTTCGAGTCCCCGCGCGACCGGGTGCTGTGGGACACCGGGCACCAGTCCTACGTGCACAAGATCCTCACGGGACGCCAGGCCGGATTCGACCGGTTGCGCAGGCAGGGCGGGGTCTCCGGCTACCCGAGCCGGGAGGAGTCCGAGCACGACCTGGTGGAGAACTCGCACGCGTCCACCGCACTGTCCTATGCGGACGGACTGGCCAGGGCGGACGCCCACCTCGGCCGCCGCGACCGGGCGACCGTCGCGGTCATCGGTGACGGCGCGATGACCGGCGGCATGGCCTGGGAGGCGCTCAACAACATCGCGGGCGGACCGGACCGGCCGCTCGTCATCGTGCTCAACGACAACCAGCGCTCCTACGCGCCGACCGTCGGTGGCCTGGCCGAGCACCTGGCCGGTCTGCGCGCCGGGCGCGGGCCCGGCGTGTTCGGACAGCTCGGGCTCGGCTACCTCGGCCCCGTCGACGGCCACGACATCGCCGCGGTCCAGGACGCCCTGCGCCGCGCGGTCGCGCTGGACGGGCCGGTGGTCGTGCACGTGATCACCACCAAGGGCAAGGGATACCGGCACACCGAGACCAACGAACTCGACCTCGGTCACGCCGTCAAACCGATGGACCCGCACACGGGACGGGCGCTGAAGGCGTCGCCGCGGTCGTTCACGTCGGTGTTCGGCGAGAAGCTGGTCGAGCTGGCCGAGCAGCGCGACGACCTGGTGGCGATCACGGCCGCGATGGCCGAGCCGACCGGGCTCCTTCCCCTGCAGCGCCGATTTCCGCACCGGGTGATCGACGTCGGCATCGCCGAGCAGCACGCGGTCACGATGGCCGCCGGGTTGTCCATGGGCGGCGTGCACCCGGTGGTGGCCATCTACTCCACGTTCGTCAACCGCGCGCTCGACCAGCTGCTCATGGACGTCGCGCTGCACCGCCGCCCCGTGACGTTCGTCCTCGACCGGTCCGGGGTGACCGGCGACGACGGGCCGAGCCACAACGGCATGTGGGACCTGTCGGTGCTGCAGGTGGTGCCGGGTCTGCGGATCGCGGCGCCGCGGGACGGCGCCCGCCTGGCCGAGCTGCTGGCCGAGGCCGTGGCGTGGCAGGAGGGTCCGGCGCTGCTGCGGTTCCCCAAGGGCCCCGCCGGCGACGACCTGCCCGCCATCGCCACGTTCAACGGCATCGACGTGCTGCGCCGCTCCGGCTCGCTGGACGTCCTGATCGTCGCGGTCGGCGCGCTGGCGGGGCTCGCGCTCACGGTCGCCGACGGCGTGCGGGCCCAGGGCATCGGCGTGACGGTGGTGGACCCGCGCTGGGTCACGCCGGTCAACCCCGCGCTGGCCGACCTGGCCCGCCGCCACCGGCTCGCGATCACGGTCGAGGACAACAGCCGCGCGGGCGGTGTCGGTTCCGCGATCGCGCAGACGCTGCGGGACGCCGACGTGCACACCCCGTTACGCGAGTTCGGCATCCCGAGGCGGTTCCTCAGCCACGGGTCCAGGGCCGAGGTGCTCGCCGCCTGCGGTTTGACCGCGCAGGACATCACCAGGGCCGTGGCGGAGGTGCTGGCAAACCTGGACAGCACACCGGCCGGCGTCGACGACCCCGGCACCTGGCCGGTCCACGCAGGGGAGGAACGATGACGACCGTCGCCCTGGGAATGCCCTCACCGCGCAGGGAAGAGCTCTCGGTGGCCACCCGCCGGACCTCTCGCCGGATCATGGTGGGCGGCGTGCCCGTCGGCGGCGACGCGCCGGTGTCGGTGCAGTCGATGACCACCACGCCCACCGCCGATGTCGACGCCACCCTGCAGCAGATCGCCGAGCTCACCGCCGCCGGCTGCGAGATCGTGCGGGTCGCCGTGCCGTCGGCGGACGACGCGGCCGCGTTGCCGGCGATCGCGCGCAAGTCGGGGATCCCGGTGATCGCCGACATCCACTTCCAGCCCCGGTACGTGTTCGCCGCGATCGACGCCGGCTGCGCGGCGGTGCGGGTCAACCCCGGCAACATCCGCCGGTTCGACGACCAGGTCGGCGCGATCGCCCGTGCCGCGGGCGACGCGGGCGTGCCGATCCGGATCGGTGTGAACGCCGGGTCGCTGGACAAGCGGTTGCTGGACAAGCACGGCGGCGTCACGCCGGAGGCGCTGGTGGAGTCGGCGTTGTGGGAGTGCTCGTTGTTCGAGGAGCACGGCTACACCGACCTGAAGATCTCGGTGAAGCACCACGACCCGGTGGTGATGATCGAGGCGTACCGCAGGCTCGCCGCCCGGTGCGACTACCCGCTGCACCTCGGCGTGACCGAAGCGGGTCCCCGTTTCCAGGGCACGATCAAGTCCGCGGTCGCGTTCGGCGCGCTGCTGGCGGAGGGCATCGGCGACACGATCCGGGTGTCGCTGTCCGCACCGCCGGTGGAGGAGGTCAAGGTCGGCGCGCAGATCCTGGAGTCGCTCGGGCTGCGGCCGCGGGGACTCGACATCGTGTCGTGCCCGTCGTGCGGCCGGGCGCAGGTCGACGTGCACACCCTCGCCGAGCAGGTCACCGCGGCGCTCGAGGGGTTCCCGGTGCCGTTGCGGGTGGCGGTGATGGGCTGTGTCGTCAACGGGCCGGGCGAGGCCCGCGAAGCCGACATCGGCGTCGCCTCCGGCAACGGCAAGGGCCAGATCTTCGTCAAGGGCGAGGTGGTCCGCACGGTGCCGGAGTCGCAGATCGTGGAGGCCCTGCTGGCCGAGGCGGCCCGCATCGCCGAGGAGATGGGCGTGGATGTCGAGGCATGACCGGCTCGGTGCGACGTGCAGCTCGCGCACGAGCTGCACGTCGCGAACCGTCAATTCACGGTCTCACACGCGACACGCGGAGGCCACGAGTCCGTTCGCAGGATCTCGAGGACGAACGCCCTCGAGACCAGCGCGACGCGGTTCGGCGCCTGCAGCTTGTCCGACATGACGCGGACGTGGTAGTCGATGGTCTTCGAGCTCAGGTACAGCTCTCGCGACAGCCGCCCGCTGGAGAAGCCGGCCGCGACGCCCTCCAGGATTCTGGCCTGGACGGAGCTGAGACTCCAGCAGCCGGCCGGCGGCCGGGCACAGCCCGAGTGATGCCCGCAGTTCCGCACGTCGTTCTGCCCGTTGTACATGGCACCCATCCATTCCCGTACAGCCGACCAGGTCAGGAGCGCATTCGGAGAGGCACGGAGCGAGGAGGCGCCGAACCGCGTCTCAGCCGGTACCGCGACAGGAAGATCACCATTTCGAGCACATCCAATCCTGGGCAGGAGGACCACTCTTGTGTCTACAGTGGAACGGTTGTGGGGGAAGAACTTGACGACGTTGGCACGCGACACCGGGACCACGGCGGAGGCAGCGGACGCTCTGCTCGGGACCCTGCACGAGGACCTGAGCATGCTGCCGTCCAGCGCGCAGCTGGACGCGGTGCTGTGCCTGCTGGAGGCGGCCCGGCCGATGCTGCGCGCCCTCGGCCGGGCGCCCGGTGAGCTCTCCGGCGAGGACCTCGACCACATCCGCGCGGCCATGCGCGCCGCATCGCTGTCGGTGCGCACCTGCCTGTGGCAGAACGGTGACGGCTAGCCGCGCACCGCCGCCACCGGCTCCGGGGTCGTGCTGCGCAGGTCGGGCAGGAAGGTCATGAGGACCGCCGCGCAGGCCATGAAACCCGCGCACACCAGCAGACCGCCGCCGAACCCCGTCCCCGCCGCCAGCGCGCCCAGGGTGAGCGGGGCGAACGCGGACACGCCACGCCCGATGTTGAAGCAGAACCCGGCGCCGGTCGTCCGCACCCTGGTCGGGAACAACCCGCCCAGGTACGCGCCGAAGATGCCGGCGTAGGCCGCGAAGAACGCGAACATCGGGCCCAGCCACAACAAGGTCGTGCGGTCGGCGGCGACCACGTACAGCGGCAGGGTCAGCGCCACCCCCGCCAGCGACAGGACCAGCGCGTACTTGCTGCCGATCCGGTCGGCGATCAGGCCGAAGACGTTGTAGCCGACGAACATCCCGAGGTTGAGCACCGTCAGGAACAGCGCGACCGTCGTGGCCGGGATGCCCTTCTCGGCCTGCAGGTACGTCGGCAGCCACGTGGACGCGCCCCAAGCCCCGAACATCGCGAGCCCGGCCACGACCGCACCGAGCACGGTGCGCCTGCGCAGCTCAGGAGCGAAGATCTCCGTCACCTTCACCGGCGTGGTCTTCTGCTGGGCCCACTCGGCCGACTCGCGGAAGAACACCCCGACGATCACCAACGGGATCACGACGCCCACACCGCCGATGAAGAACAACAGGCGCCAGTCGGGGAGCAACGCACCCGACAGCACCGCGGCGACCACACCGCCGATCGGGAACGAGCTGAGCACGAACGCGATCGCACGACCGCGTTGCGCGGCCGGCCAGGTCTCGACCACGTAGGTGGACACCACTCCCCAGACCCCGCCGAGTCCCATGCCCGCCAGGAAGCGCAGCACCACGAACAGCGTGAAGCTCGGGACCACCAGGATCGCCGCGGTGAACATCCCGAACACCGCGAGCGACACCATCAACGCCCGCTTGCGGCCGTAGTTGTCGGCGAGCCAGCCGACGGTCACGCTGCTCACCCCGATGCCGAGCAACGTCGCCGTGGCGAGCAGGCCGCCCTGGGTGGTCGTCAGCTCCAGGTCGGCGCGGATCACGGGCAACGCGAACGACAGCAGCAGGATCTCCAGCGCGTCGAACATGTAGGCGACGAACGAGCCGATGAGCACCACCCACCGGTTGGATCCACTCAAGAGAACCAGTCCATTCAGTCGTCGGGTTCTTCGAAGACCGTGTGGTCATCACTTCGCGGCGGCTGTGCCGTCCGGCGGAGCCACGTGGCAGGAACGGGGTCATCTCCGCGACTGGTCCGGATCGGCACGCGTCAGGTCACGCCGCCGAGTCCCGCTGCCCGAGTGGTCGATCGTCCAGAAAGGACCAAACCGCACCGTTTCCGCTAGTGGACTGACGGTTCCTGACGGGCCTCGACGCTACGAAGACCTCCGGCCCAGGTCAACAGCCGACCCCGGCACGTCCCTAATACTGTGGTCCGGCCACGCGGCGGGGCGGTCGGTCCGGGGCGGCGGCGCCCGAAGGTACGGCCCATTTGAGATGCTTCGCCAGGGCCGGCCTCACAGGCGGACTGACCGGCTTTCCGGCGTTGGACCGGGATTCAAACACACCGGCGGCACCATGTTTTGTCAAAACCGTTTCAGACCAGGTGGTTCAGCGCACCGGCCAGGTCCACCCGGCGCAGGACGCCGAGCTTGCGGTACGAGCTCGTCAGGTGCTTCTCGACGGCTCTGGTGCTCACCGCGAGGGCGTGCGCTATCTCCTGGTTCGACCGGCCGGCCGCCGCGAGCACCACCACCCTGCGCTCGGTGCGGGTGAGTTCGGCGCGCCGGACCTCGCCGCGCAGATGGGCGGCGGCCTGTCTCACGAGGCGCTGGTCGCCGCAGCCGGCAGCGATGTCGTGGCACCGTCGCAGGTGGGTGGCGGCGGTCTGCTCGCACCGGACGCGCAGGCGGAGGCCCAACGCCAGGTGGGTGCGCGCCAGTTCCAGCCGATCGGCCGAGGTGGAGAGGACGTCCGCGGCGGCGTGCAACAGGTCCACGCCCCTGGCGCCTTCCGTCAGACCGCCGAGCACGCGCAGAGTGCGGCCGACACCGGCGGGAGCGCCCCATTCGACGGCGCGCTCGTGGTCCTCCTCGGCGAGGAGCACGGCCGCACCGATGTCGCCGAACTGCTGGTACAGCCGGACCGCCGTGGTGCGCCACGGGAAGAGAACGACGTTGCGCCAGCCTGCCTGGTCGAGCTGACGGCCCGCGTCCGTCAGGCGGCAGAGACCGCCCCACGCGTCGCCCCTGGTGACCGCGTTCGCGCCACGCAGCACCTCGAACACGAGGGCCGTGCAGGGGTTGTCCGCCTCGGCCGGGCTGCTCGACAGCAGGCATTCGGTCAGCTGCTCGTCCTGCACCTTCAGCGCCACCACGGCCAGGGCGAGCATCGCGTCCGAGCCGACGACCACACCGTGCTCGATCACTTCCCTCGTCAGGAGCCTCGCCTCGGCGACATCACCCCGGTGGGCAGCCACGAGAGCCTTGTCCACCCGGAGCAACGCCTGGTCGGTCCAGGTGGCCGCGTTGAGCGGGGCATCGGCCGCGCACAGGGTCATCACGAGCAGTCGCGTCATCTCGTCCGCCTGCCCGGCGCCCGGCGGCAGGTGGCCGGGGAGACGATCTGCCAGTGCCGCCACGTCCTCAGCGCTCGTGCGCGACACGAGCGCCGCGCAGAACGCCAGCACCGAGAGCAGTTCCGCCCTACCGGTCTTCTCCGGTTCTGGCCCGAGTCCACCGCCCGTTGTCTCCGGTTCCGGCCCGAGTTCCGCGAGCCGCCTGGTGGAGTCGGTGAGCTCGGTGAGGTCCGTGTGCCCGGCGTACCGCATCCGCGCCTCGATCCGCAGCGACAGGCCGGGATCGCCGAGCCGGCGGACGTCCCGCTCCACATCGCTGATGACGTCCCTGGCCAGCGGCAGAGACGCACCCAGTGCGGCGATGGGCATCCGGAGCACGGCTGCCGCCCGGTCCCGGCACGACTCGTACATCTGGACGGCGTAGGACAGGTGCTGCAATGCCAGCACGCTGTCCGTCGCGCACTCGGCGACGGCGAGATCGACCAGCAGCGCGGCGCGGTCAGGCCCTGGCGCCGACACCACTCTCCTCAGGTAGCTCAGCGCGATCGGCCGCTTTCCTCGCCGCAGCGCGGTGTCCGCGGCGGCGCGGAGGACCTCGATCGCCCACCCGTCGAGCACCGACCTGGTCGCGACGAGGTGGTCGGCGACATCCTCGGCCGGATGGCCCCGGTCGAACAGCACCGCGGCGGCCGCCGTGTGCCAGGTCTCGTGCTCGGAGGTCGTCATCGTGGCGAGCACGGCGTCCGGCACCGCCGGGTCGGCGAAACGCGGATTTCCCCGCGGAACAACAATTCCGAGCGAACGAAGAGTCCGCACCACAGCACTGATGTCGTCGAGCCCGGCCAGCTCGGTGATCAGACCGGTCTCGGCCTGGTCCCCGAGCACCGCGATCGCCTTGGCGACGCCCCGCACCGGTTCAGGCTGCCGGCGCAGGCAGTCGGCCAGCCGGCGCCGGGACCACCCTCCCGGCGACACCGGCCGCAGCCGCACCACGGTGCCGGGAAGCTCGATCTCGGAGCCCGGCTCGCCGTCCCGGACCGCGGCCACCACCAAGGCGCGGGCGGCGACGTCGACGAGCCACCGCACGGACGACTCGTCCGCCCACTGCAGGTCGTCCACCACGATGACGACGAAGCCGGCCGGGACGGGCCGGAGCTGGTCGGCCACACCGAGATCCCAGTCGCGTTCGTCAGGTGCTCCGCTCGCGCGCAGCACGACCGCCCCCATGCCTTCCGCCTGGACGGCCGATGCCCGCAGCAACGCCGACTTCCCCGCGCCCGCCGGCCCCCGCACGGTCACGAACGCCCCCGCACCGGAAGCCGCTTTCGGCATGGCCTGCGCCAGGTGGTCCATCCCGGCCGTGCGGCCGCGCAGCACGTCAGCCACGGGTCAGCTCCAGCAGCCCGGTCAAGGCAGGCGGGTGCCTGGCGAGGAGGCCGGGGAGCAGCTGCGCCACGAACGCTCCGGCCGCCTCCCCCGCCGGCATGCCCCGCACCACGTCCACGAACTCCAGAGCCTCCCGCAGAGCTCCGGGGGCGCCCCACCGCACGGCCAGCTCGTGGGCCTCGGCGAGGAGGGCCTCGGCGTGCGCGACCTCGCCCGCGGCCCGCCAACCCATCGCCGCGAAGAAACGCCAGGGCAGCACAGCGGGGTTGGCCACGCCCATGTCCCGCAGGCAGCGGCCGCACTCGAGGAAGGTCCCGGCCGCGGTCGCGGGTTTCGCCACCAACTCGACCAGTCCGCGGGCGAACGCCCGCCAGGCGTGCGCCAGGCCCTGCGCGACGTCGGTCGCCGTCTCGCGAGCCAACGCCTGGCGGGCTTCGTCCACCAGTCCGGCCGCGAGCAGCAGGATCACTTCCAGCACCAGGTGCCGGGCGCGGAGCAGCGGACGCCAGCAGCTGCGCGGCAGTTCCGCGTCCACGCCGGCCAGGTCCTCCGCCGCCTCGACGACCCGCCTTTGCCGCAACAGCACCGAACAACGCAGCAGTGTCGCCTCGACGACGGCCACCCGAGCGTCGTACCTGCGGCCGTCCACGAGAACGGCCTCGATGCCGGCCAGTGCGGTCTCGTACTCGGCGGCCCAGGTCATCACGTCCGCCGCGGCGATGCGAGGTGTCAGCGGACCCGGACCGCGCACTGCCAGCGCCCTGGTCGCCAGGGCCACCGCGGCCGCGGCACCGCTTCCGCCACGGGCCAGGCGCCACGCGGCCGTCCCCTGGCACACCGGGTCGGCAGGCGAGTCCGGAAGCGTTGGTACAGCGGGAACACCGAGTTCGTCAGGCTCTCCCGCAACGCTCACGACGTACCAGTAGAGGCCCCTCAGCGCCTCCTGCTCGGACTCGGCCAGACCCGGATGCGCGATCGCGGTCTCGATGGCGCGCCGGGACACCCCGAAGTTCTCCCGGCAGGCCAGCCTGTCCGCCGCACGCAGACGCGGGCGGGAGAGCGCCGGGCCGGTCATGTGCAGGACCTCGACCAGGCGCCGGTCAGCGGCTTCCGGCGCGTGGTCCAGTTCGCACTGCGCGAGCTGGACCAGGAGGTCCGCGCGCGCCGCCTCGTCCGCGGGCTCGCGCAAAGCCCGGACCAGCAGCCGGGCGGCGTCCGCCGTCCTCCCCGCGGCGGCCAGCACGCGAGCTTCGCGCTGGAGCACCATCCGGGCCCAGGCCGTGCCGGCAGGAGGCGCCCCGGCCAGGATCGCGCTCATCCGCTCGAACCCGAGCGCGGCCCGGTGACCGAGCACCGCCGCCGTCGACCGCAGGTGACCCCGCTGGTCATCGCTCATCGCGGCGAGCACGGCACGGGCTACGCCGTCGGTCAGCCCCGGTTCGTCGGCCGCGATCAGACCGAGGCAGCGCAACCTCGTCGTCGCTCGATCGGCGCGCACGCGGTCCAGGTCCGCGAGCTCACGGACCAGGGACCACTCGAAGCGTCCGCCGCACACCGCCATGGCGCGCAACAGCCTGATGTCCTGCTCTGACAACAGGTGCAGCGTCCGCGTGACCCAGTCCTCGTCCGCGGCGGGCCCCGGCAGGCGGACGACGTACCAGGGCGGCGCGGTGACCGAGCAGTCCCCGGCGAGGTCCGCGAGCACGTCCTCAGCCGCGGTGCCGAGTCCGGCGGTGGTCAGGACCACCGCCACCGGGGCCCGGTGGATCCTGCGCAGCACCGCGCGAAGCCATCCGACGGAGCTGTCGTCCATCCACTGCGCGTCGTCGAGCACGAGCACGAGAGGCCCGGCGTCGAGAAGAACGCGGCACAGCTCCGACGTCGAACGGTTCCGCGCGGCTCCCAGGTCAGCCATGACCCGGCCGAGCACGACACCGTCCACATCGGACTCGAAGACGGACGCGCGTGCGGAGATCAGGCGAATGCCCTGCGCGGTCACGTGATCGGCGATCCGCCGCACCACCGCGGTACGGCCAGAGCCCGGAGGCCCGGTCACCTCGAACACGGCTCCGGGCCCGCGACGCAGACTCCTGACGAGCTCGGTGACGAGTTCCTGTTCGCTGATCCTCCTCGTCACGCGGAACTTCGGGCCCGGTGAAGTCGATCACTGGTCACGCCACGAGGCTATTTGCTCCCTTATGACGCGTCAACGACACGGCACAAACGGGCCGATATCGGACAACGCCGCCGCAAGCCCGCCGCGGCCCCGCACGCCGAGCTTGCGGTAGGCGTTGGTCAGGTGCTTCTCCACCACCCGCACGCCGACCTGCATGGTGTCCGCGATCTCCTGGTTGGACCGGCCCGCCAGCGCGAGCTCCACGACGCGCTGCTGCGCACCCGTCAGGTCGCCCTGACGGGCAACCGGCTCCGCTCGGGCGACCAGCGGGCTCTCCCCGCAGTCGACGGCCACCGCCGAGGAGCGTTCCACGCAGCGGCGGTCCTCCGTCCGGGTGCCCAGCTGCCACAGCGCCCTGGCGAGCTCGAACCGGTTGGCCGACCCTTCGAGGACGCTCACGGCCTGCCGCAGCACCGCGACGCCGGCGTCCCCCTCGGTCATCGACCCGAGGTGGCGCAACGCTGTGCCGACGCCGGCCGCCGAACCCCACTGCGCCGCGAGCGCGTGCTGTTCCGCGGCCAGCTCCCGCGCCGCCGCGAGATCACCCATGCGCCACAGGACCCGGGCCGCCTCCACACGCCACGGGTACAGCACGGGATTGCGCCAGCCGAGCTCCTCCGCCTGCCCCCCGGCGTCTCTCAGGTGGGCGAGCCCGGCCGGGAGGTCCGCGGCCGCCACACTGACCGCGGCACACAGCATCCGGTACGCGACCGACAGCGCCGGAATGTGCGCCTGCTCCTTGACCAGCGGCACCAGCCGGTTGACGAGGTGGTCGTCCCGGGTCTGGCAGGCGACCGAGGCGAGCGCCACCAGCACCTCGGAGCCGGGCATCTCCGCCGTGGCGAGGACTTCTGCCGCGCTGCTCCTGGCCGCGGCGATCCGTCCGCTGTGCAGCAGCACCACCATCTGTTCGGCCTCGATGAAGACCTGCTCCACGACGGCGTCGGCGGCGAGCGCCCGCTTCTTCGCGATGTGCAGCCAGGCGGACACGGCATCCAGCGAGTCGGCCGCGCACAGCGTGGTCACCAAGGTCGCGATCGGCGTGTGGACGTGGTCCGGGTGGTGTGGTGTGT
The DNA here is from genome assembly GCF_035525475.1 of Lentzea sp. GTDB lineage: Bacteria > Actinomycetota > Actinomycetes > Mycobacteriales > Pseudonocardiaceae > Lentzea. The sequence continues at coordinate 43,796 of NZ_DATLEC010000149.1, forward strand.
GGGCCAGCAACCGTCGCGCGAGCGTCGCGACGTCATCGGCACGCCACGTCGAAGCGAGCGTCGCGCAGTGCAGCCGCACCGACAGCAGCTCGCGCCCCGCGCTCGTCTCCGGGAACGTCTCATCAGGACACTCGCCCAGTCGGTCGGCGCACCGCACGACCCTGTCCGGCGTCATGCATTCGACGTGGTGCGACCGCGCCTCGACTCGCAGGGCGAGGTCACGCAGGACGTCGTCGTGCGATCGCACCGCCCGCAGCTCGTCCTCGATGCCCCGCACCAGCTCCCGCGCCGCGGGAGGCGCCTCGACCAGTGCTCCCGGCACGAACCTCGCGGCGATCGCGGCTCGTTCCCGGGTGGTGCTCACCATCCGCGCCGCGACCGACAGGTGCACCGCGGCAGCCGCACGATCGACACCGCGCTCCGCGGTGGCCAGCTCGACGAGCAACGTCGCCCGCCGGCAACCGGCCTGAGGGTGTTCGAGCAGCGCGCGGCGGAGGTAGTCCACGGCGACCAACGGCACACCCCGCTCCATCGCCGACGCGGCAGCCGTGCGCAGGACCTCGGTCGCCCAAAGCCCTTGGGCGACCGTGATGGCCAGCAGCCGGTCGGCTACCACCTCGGCGGGCCTGCCCGTGTCGTACAACAGGCGGGCAGCTCCGATCTGCAACCGGGCCCGGTCCGCGGGAGCCATCGTCTCCTCGACCGCCTCCCGCACGACGCGGTGCGCGAACCGCCCCGACCGGTCGACGAGGCCGAGCCCGTCCACCGCCCGCAGCGCGGTCGCGCACCCGGCCTCGTCGACCTCCGCGAGCGTCGCGACCAGCCCGGCCTCCAGGTCGTCGCCCAGAACCGCCATCGCGTCCAGGACGGAACGAACCCGCGGAGGCTGCGCACGCAGGCAGGTGACGAGCCGCCGTCTCGAACTCCCCGCCAGGAGCGGACGTTCGAGCACGACGACATGAGCCGCCTGGCGAACAACCTGCTCCACGAGAGGCGAGCCGGACCACACGTCGCCGTCGCGCACGCAGACCACCATCACCACCGGGATCCGGTCCAGCCGGTCGGCCGAAAGCGCGAGCGCCCGCAACGACTCCTCGTCCGCCCACTGCAGGTCGTCCACCGCGACCAGCGCCGGACCGTCCGCGACCAGCACGTCGTGCAGACCACCGAGCTCCCCTCCGGTCAGCTGGTGCACCACGCCGAGCGGGAAGTCCCGCTCCTGCCTGGTCCCGGTAGCGCTCATCACCCGCACGTCCAGGCTTTCCGCCACCCGCTCCGCGTCCTTCACCGCCGCCGAACGACCACAGCCCAACGGTCCCCGGATCACCACGAGTGAGCCCGCACCGGACCGCGCGAGGCGGAGTGCCGCCGCGACGACGTCGAGGCCCGTCATGCCCTGGTTGTCGCGAGCACGGCCACCAGATCCGCACGCAGCTCGACACCGAGCTTCCGGTACACATTGGACAGATGGCTCTCGACGGTCCTGATCGTCACGAACAGCTCCTCGGCGATCTCCCGGTTGGTGGCGCCGGCCGCCGCGAGCTCCGCGACCCGCCGCTCCCGGCCGCTGAGCGCGTCCGCCGGTCTCGCGCCCAGTCTCGGCATGCGCCCACCGGCCAGGACGAGCAGGTTCCTCGCCTCCGCCGCCGCCGCGCGGTCCCCTTGGCGGATCGCCAGGGTGACGGCGGTCCGCAGGTGTTCGCGGGCTCCCCTGGTGTCGCCGTCGGACAGCAGCGACTCGCCCAGCAGACGCACCGCGCGGACGTGCAGCGGCCGGGCTGAGCACCCGGACAGCTCCGCCACCGCGGCAGCCAGCGACTCCGCCGCCGCTTTCCCCGTGCCCACCACTCCGCTGGCCATCAGGCTGAGCCCTCTCGCTTCGGCGGTGTTCCAGCGGCTGGCGCGTTCCGCTCCGAACCCGGCCAGCTCACCGGCTTCCCCTCGCCGATCCAGGCGCACCAGCAGGCAGACGGCGTCCAGCCACCACGGGGCCCACACCGGGTTGAGAACACCCGCGGACGTCAGCTGCCGCCCGCATTCGAGCAGGAGGTCCAGCGCGCCGACGAGATCACCGCGGGCACGGCGGACAGCCGCCTTGAGGACCATCACAGGTCCGTACGTCCAGCCGAACCGCGGCTCCCCCACCCGTTCCAGGTGGTCCTCGGCCCCGGCGACATCGCCCTGCTTGAGCAGGATCGACGCCATGGGCACGCAGGCCAGCGCGGCCTCCACCGGCGTCACGGCCCGCTCGACGACCTCCAACGCGGTCCGCGCGTCGGCATGGGCCTCCGCGAGGTCACCGGCGTGGTCGAGCAGACCCGCCCTGGTCGCCAGTGCCAGCGACTGGACGTCGAGCTCGCCGTCCGCGCCGCTCGTGGTGACCAGCCTGTCCAGTGCGGCCACCGCCTCGGCCTGCTCGCCGGACAGGCCCAGCACCGCCGCGGCGGACAGCGCCGGCCGCGCGTGCGCCACCGACCCGGCGACCAGGCCGAGCCTTGCCAGGCCGACCGCCGCGGGGACGGACTCACCGGCCAGCATCTCGGCCTGCGCGGCCACACCGGAGATCAACCGCCCTGACGTGGTGCCGGGAACCCGCCGGGGTGCCACCCGGTAGCGCGCGAGCAACCGGGCGGTGCCGGCCCGGTCGCCCAGTCCCACGGCGAGCAGCACGGCGTGCACCTGGAGCAGCAGCTCGCTGTCGATCTCGGAGCTCTCACCCTCGTCCAGGATCCGGGCGAGCCGGTCGAACGCGGCCTCCGACCACGTGGCCGCGACCGCCTTGAGGCCCAGCCGGCACAGGACCCGCACCTTCTCGCCGGTGTCCGTCACCTGGTCGACGACCTCGGTGAGGCGGGGCAGCGCCGCGGCGGGCCCCAGCAGGACCAGCACGTCCGCCAGCTCCAGCAGGGTGGCCTGATGGCCGGGCACCTGCTCGAGAACCCTTGTCAGGCACCGCACGGCCTCCTCGGGTGCGCCTCGCCGGACGGCGGCCGCCGCCGCTTCCCGCAGTGCGCAGAGCATCCAGACCTCGGGCAGTTCCGGCAGCCGCAGCAGCTGGCTCGCGACTTCCGCGGCCGGGCGGCCCTCGTCGTCGAGCACCGTCGCGGCCCGGTACCGCAGCTCCACCACCTCTTCCGGTGGCAGAGCGGACAGCACCGCATCGGCGACGACCTCGTGCCGGAACGCCAGTTCCCGCGCCGCAAGCACTTCCTCGCGCCGCAACGCCTCCACCGCGCTCATCACGAACGGCTCCGGCAGCCCGGCGAACCTGCCCACCGTCCGGACGTCGGCGGGACCGAGCACAGCGATCGCGCAGGCCACCTCCTGAACGTGCCCTCCCGGCTCCCCGAGCAGGTGCGGCAGGAACCCGGTGATCATCCGCCTGCCCTGCTCGCGAGCGCGCTCCACGCCGCTCCCGTCCGGGGGCACGTCGCGCAACGAGGCCAGCAACGTGTGCAGCCACAACGGGTTCCCGCCCGTGACCAGTCCGCACGTCTCGGCGAACGACGGATCGGGGCGACGGCCGAAAGCCCGCTCGACCACGGTGACCACGTCCGGCGCGGACAGCGGCGCGAGGTCGATCATCAACGCCGGAACGGCGTCGGCCATGTCCGCGAACAGCAGGTCGGCCTGCTCGTCGACGCCGGGCCGCCAGGCCAGCACGACCACCAACGGCAGCCCGGCGGACCTCCGCGCCAGGAAGCCGATCCACCGCAACGTCCGCACGTCACAGGCGTTCGCATCGTCGAGCACGAGGACGAGCGGCCGGTCCTCCATCAGGCTGATCGCGAGCCGGTACAACTCGCGGAACACGGCGTAGTCGTCCGCCTGCCCGGTGGTCTCCGGGACGGGAAGCGGCGCGAACAGCTCGCGCACCGAGCCGTAGTCCTCCACCGTGGCACGCCCGGTCGCGCACAGCACCGTCACCTCGTCCGGGCCGAGCTCCCGCCGGACCGCGTCCAGCAGAGCGCTCTTGCCGACTCCCCTCGGGCCGCGCAGCAGGACCAGGCGCGCACCCCCGTCACGGCCGGCCCTCGCCAGACGGACGAGCTTCTCGCACTCCACCTTCCGGCCGACCAGGTCAGTCACCGTCGCTCCTCGATCACCGCTGCCGAGCCCGAGCATGGGGATTTGTCACGATTCGCGTTCGATCGGCACCTTTCCGCACGCGAGACGGGTGATGCAACCCGATGACTCACTAGGCGCTATAGTGGTTTTTGTATCGCTATACAACCTCGTATAGCGACCTCGAAAGGAGCGAGACATGGACCAGCCGGACGTCATCCGCGACTACTTCGCCGCGGACGCGCAGAAGGACACCGACGCGGTCGTGGCGTTGTTCGCCGAAGACGCCGTGGTCGTCGACGAGGAACGCACTTGGCGAGGCCCGGGCGAGATCCGGGCCTGGAGGGACGGGGTCGCGTCGCGGTTCGAGTACTCGACCGAGGTCCTGACGGTGGCGGACGAGGGCGACCACCGGTTTCTCGTCTCCGGTCGCATCGAAGGCGACTTCCCCGGCGGCACCGCCGATCTGACGTGGCGGTTCACCGTCACCGGGAACCGCATCAAGGCGTTGGAGATCGCACCGTAGATGCCCCGGACGACTCGGCGTGCCCGAGCGGGCACGCCGCAAAGGGGCTCTGGACAGCTGCCGCCCGAACCTGTTTGGATCGATCCACGACGTGTTTACAACGTTGTAAACGAGTCCGACCCTGCAGATTGGACGAGACGTTGACACCAAGGATCGCCGTGGCCGCGATAGCCGCCCTGCTGCTCGGCGGCGTGCCCGCCGTGGCCTCCCCTGTGGACTCCCGCGTGGTCTCCCCCGCGGCCGCCGTGCCCGACTTCTCCACGGCCGAGGCCGGCAACCCCTTCGTGGACGGGTGGTACGCCGACCCCGATGTCGCGGTCTACGACAACAGGTACTGGGTGTTCCCCACCTCGTCGCGGCCGTACGACGAGCAGACCTACCTGGACGCCTTCTCCTCGACCGACCTGGTCAACTGGACCAAGCACCCCAACGTGCTCACGACCGCCGGCGTGTCGTGGGCCCGGCGGGCGGTGTGGGCGCCGGCGCCCGTGCAGCGCAACGGCAAGTACTACCTGTACTTCGGGGCCAACGACATCCAGGGCAACACCGAGCTCGGCGGGATCGGCGTCGCCGTCGCGGACCGGCCGGAGGGGCCTTACAAGGACGCGATCGGCAAGCCGTTGATCGGGCAGTTCGTCAACGGTGCGCAGCCCATCGACCAGGACGTGTTCATCGACACCGATGGTCAGGCGTACATGTACTACGGCGGCTGGGGACATGCCAACGTCGTCAAGCTCAACGCGGACATGACGAGCCTGGGGCAGTTCGCGGACGGCAGCACCTACAGGGAGATCACGCCGGCGAACTTCACCGAGGGTTCGCAGATGTTCAAGCGGAACGGCAAGTACTACTTCATGTGGTCCGAGGACGGCTGGACCGGCCCGAACTACGCGGTGGCCTACGCGATCTCCGACTCCCCCACCGGTCCGTTCACGAAGGTCGGCAGGGTGCTGAGCCAGGACGCCGCCGTCGCAAGGGGTTCCGGCCACAACTCGGTGATCACCGTGCCCGGAACGGACATCTGGTACATCGTCTACCACCGGCGCCCGTTGAGCCGCACGGGAGCCAACGACCGGCAGCTCGCCTACGACCGGATGACCTTCAACGCCGACGGCACGATCGCTCCGGTGACCATGCGGGTCAAGGACAACTTCAACGACAACAACGCCATCGGCTGGACCACGTACGGCGGCAACTGGTCCACGGGCGCCGGCCGCTACGAGACCGGGGCGTCGTTCGGCGGGAAGGCGTTGCTGGACACCAGCTTCACGGACTTCACGCAGGACGTCGACGTGACGCCCAGGTCCGCGGGAGGAGACGCCGGAGTCGTGTTCCGCGCCACGCAGGCGAGCACCGGGACGGACAGCTACCGCGGCTACTACGCCGGCATCAGCGGCACCGGGAAGGTGGTGCTGGGCAAGGCCGACAACAACTGGACGCAGCTGGGCACGGCGCCGGTGACGATCAGGCCGAACGTCTCCTACCGGCTGCGGGTGGAGGCGGTCGGACCGGCGATCAGGGTGTACGTCAACGACATGGTCACGCCGAAGATCTCCGTGACCGACACCGGCTACGGCGGTGGAGCCAACGGAGTGCGCGTCTTCAACACCGGCGCGGGCTTCGACAACTTCGCCGTCGCCCACCGGTGACGACTCGGGCCGGCCTCCTCGCGGGGCCGGCCCCGGCGTGGTCAGAGGGCGGCGAAACCCTCGCGCCACGTGGGCCACTTCGGTTCCCAGCCCAGCTCTTCGCGCGCACGGCTGTTGTCCGCGCCTCGCGCCCACGGAGTGCGAGGAGCATCCACTGTGGACGGGCGGGGTGCTCCGACGCGTTCGCAGAAGGCGGGAAGCCAGCTGTGGCCCGGCGCCGGCTCGTCGTCGCAGATGTTGACGGCGCCCGGCGAAGACCAGTCCAGCGCGGCCACCGCCGCCGAGGCGGCGTCGTCGACGTGCAGGAAGCTGGTCACGTCCGCGGTGGCCGGCAGCTCTCCCGCGATCGCCGCCCGTGCCATCAGGCCACCGGGCGCGTACCAGGTGCCGGGGCCGTAGAGCATGCCGTAGCGCAGCACCACCCACTCCGGGAGCTCCTGGACGGCGGACTCGAGCACGGCGACCCCCGTCACGGAGTCGTGCCGCTCGCCCGTGGACCCGACGTCGAGCGGAACGTCCTCGGTGGCCGGGGTGCCGCCCGGCTCGTAGGCGAACGCGATGCTCTGCGCGACGATGCGCCGCACACCCGCGGACCGGGCGGCGTCCACCAGGGAGCGGGTGCCCGCCTGCCTGATCCGGGAGTTGGCCGACCGGTCGCCGCCGCGCAGGTCGGTCAGCTGGTGCACGACCACGTCGGGCGCGGCCGCCTCCACCGCCGCGGCGAGAGCGTCCCGGTCGAAGACGTCGGCCACCGCGACGTCGGCGCCGAGTGAGGAGAGCGCGGCCACGCCGCTGTCGTTCCGGGTGAGGCCGGTGACCTGGTGGCCCTGTCGCAGCAGCGACTCCGCCACCCGCCGGCCGATCACTCCCGTCGCCCCGGCCAAGAAGACTCGCATCCGTCCATCTTCCCGCAACGCCGAACCCCGGCGGCGGTGGGCCGTTCGGCGGCACGCGCCGGTGAGGCGAGGTCGCGTGACGGGGACCTCCGTGCACGACCTTACGATTGCGCCGCTCAACGCGTGTCGAGGGCGCGTGGGCGTCGTGACAGGGGAGGTGCCGTGCGCACGGGTTCTGGTGCCGTGCCGGCTGGTCCGTCGCTGCGGCGGTGGTCGGTGTGGATCTCGATGGCGCTGGTCGCGGTGTTGCTGGGGGCGACCCTGGCGGTGCTGCTGGCCATCGGTGAGCTGTCGCGGGCCCGGTCGCGGTTGCTGGACATGGTCGGGCCCGCGGTGGTCAGCGCGCAGCAGCTGGGTGCCGATCTGGTCGACCAGGAGAACGGCGTCCGGGGCTACGTGCTCAGCCGCAGCGACGACTTCCTCGAGCCCTACCAGAACGGGTTCGGGCGGCAGAGCGCCGCTCGTGCCACCGTCGCGGCCCTGCGGACGCCGGAGGTCGCGGAGAACCTCAGCGCGCTGGACGCGGCGATGAACGACTGGCGGAGCCAGTACGCCGACCCCACCATCGCCGCGGTGAAGGCGGGCGTCCCGGCTCCGAACGAGGCGGTCGGCAAGCAGCGGTTCGACGTGGTGCGCGCGGCCCTGTCGGCGTTGCAGGAGGACCTGGAGGTCGAGCGCGCCGCGGGACGGGCCGCGCTCAACGACTCGGCGACCAGGATGGCGGTCACCTGCATCGTCGCGCTGGGCATGCTGCTGGTGGCGGTGCTGGGGTCGGTGGCGGCGGTGCTCCTCCACATCGTCGGGCCGTTGAGCCGGCTGCGGCAGCACGTCGGACTGGTGGCCGGCGGCGACTTCGCGCACACCGTCACCGCCACCGGGCCGTCCGAGCTGCGGGAGCTGGGGCGCGACGTCGACGTCATGCGCACCCGGATCGTCGAGGAGCTGGGCCGGGCGCAGGAGCGCAACGCCGCCCTGGACGCCGCCACGGCCGAGCTGCGGCGGTCCAACGCGGAGCTCGAGCAGTTCGCCTACGTCGCCTCCCACGATTTGCAGGAACCCCTGCGCAAGGTCGCGAGCTTCTGCCAGCTGCTGGAACGGCGCTACCGCGGCCAGCTCGACGAGCGGGCCACGCAGTACATCGACTTCGCGGTCGACGGCGCGAAGCGGATGCAGCTGCTCATCAACGACCTGCTCGCGTTCAGCCGGGTGGGCCGGCACCGCGAGAAGCACGTGGTGGTGTCCGCGGATGAGCTGGTCGACGAGGCCCGCCGGAACCTGGCCCAGGCGTTGGAGGACTCCGGCGCACAGGTGGAGGTGGGCGACCTGCCCCCGGTCCGCGGTGAGGTCCGGCTGCTCACGGCGGTGTTCCAGAACCTCATCGGCAATGCCGTGAAGTTCCGCGCCGAACAGCCTCCGCACGTGCGGGTCGACGCCGAGACCGGCGACGACGGCATGTGGGAGTTCTCCGTGCGGGACAACGGCATCGGCATCGGGGAGCAGTACGCCGAACGGATCTTCGTCATCTTCCAGCGCCTGCACTCCAAGGACCGGTACTCCGGTACCGGGATCGGGCTGGCGATGTGCCGCAAGATCGTCGAGTACCACGGCGGCCGGATCTGGCTCGACACCGCGATCACGAGCGGGACCACCATCCGCTTCACCTTGCCGGGGGCGGACGCGGAGATCCCGGCGTCGGACGGCTGAGCGTGGGACCCGCCGGGACGGGTCCCGCGTTCACAGCGTCACTTCGTGGCGATCTTGTCCCCCGGCTTGATCAGGTCCGGGTTGGTGAGGAAGCGGGCGTTCTTGGCCACCAGGGCCTGCCAGCCGCCCTCGACGTGGAGCGCCTCGGCGATCTCGCTGAGCGTGTCACCGGGCTTGATCTCGTAGTCGCCGTCCGGGTTGCTCGTGGACGGGGCGGCCATCGGGACCACCGGCAGCGCGCGCGGCACGACCTTGCCCGTGGCGGGGACGTGCCTCACGCGGGACGGCTGCGGGCTCACGCCGGAACGTCGCCCGCACGTCGGCCAGGCGCCCAGGCCCTGGGTGGCCAGAACGCTCTCCGCGACGCGGATCTGCTCCTCGCGGGAGGCCTGGTCCGCGCGGCCGGCACCGCCGTGCGCCCGCCAGGTCGACGGGCTGAACTGCAGTCCGCCGTAGTAGCCGTTGCCTGTGTTGATCGACCAGTTGCCGCCGCTCTCGCATTGGGCGATGCGGTCCCAGTCGACCGACGGCGCGGCGGAGGCGAGTGCACCGCCCGTCGCGAGGAGCGCGGCCGTGGAGACGGCGATGAGCAGGGCGCGGATGGTGGCGATGCCACGGAGATGGCGCATGGTCCTTTTCTCGCCCCGTCGCGCTCTCGCCTGCAGCAGCGCCTGTCCGACGGGGACTTGATCCCGTGTCAAGGGTGAGGGCCCGCCGCTGGACAGGTGAGCGCACGGCGTGCCCTGGTGGTGCGGCGACCTCGCGGCCGCTGAGCAGGACCGTAAGAAGCCCGCGCCGCCTCCGCACGACCGGAGGCGGGCAAGACCACTCGATCGGTGGCTATCCGCGTCCTCGATGTTTCGGCATCAAAAAACGCCGTCGGCAGAAGGCCGGGAGCAGCGATGTCGATCAACGGCAGGCCGGGGGCCTGCCAGGCCCGCACGGCACAAAGGCCTGGTGGAAGCATGTCCAGCGAGCGCACTCGAGGCGGTGGTCATTCCGGTGAGCCGTCATGGGAGTAGGGCGTGCTCACGCCGTCGTAGGCCAGGTGCGTCACCATGCCGTTGGCCCGGTGCCGGAAGTTGTGGCAGTGGCCCATCCAGATGCCGGGGGTTGTCGGCCGTGAAGGCGACCTCGAACACCTCGCCGGGCGCCACGTTGAGGGTGTCCGTCCACCACGGACTCCCCGTCGCGGGCACACCGTCGCGCGTCAGGACGCGAACCCGGTGGCCGTGCAGGTGCATGGGGTGGTTGGTCAGGCTGCTGACGTAACCGATCCGCCCCTGGCCGAAGCCGAACCCTGCGGAACAAGGCGAAGTTCCAGCGCACGCTCGCCGACGACCTCACCCGCGTGCTCGGCCTGCTCGGGGACGGCGTGATCACCCCGCGGATCGCGGCGGAGATCCCGCTGACCGAGGCCGCGTCGGCCCTCGCGCTCGCCGAGTCCCGCACGGTCGCGGGCAAGGTCGTCATCGTGCCGTGAGCTCAGAGCTCGGTGTTGATGATGGCCTCCACCAGCACCTCGCCGTCGCCGGTCAGCGCGATCCCGTCCGGTTCGACCGTCACGAGCCCGCGCTCGGCCAGCGAGGCGAACTTCTCCCGCCACGGGCTTTCGTGCAGTGACGTGCCGTAGAGCGAGCGGTGCAGGTCCTCGCGGACCGGCCGCAGCGTCGACAGGGCCATCTTGACCGCCCTGGCCTCCTGGGCGTGGGCGTCGAACCCGGTGGCGGACCCCAGCGGGATGCGGCCCTCCTCGACGGCCTGGGAGTAGTTCTTCCAGTTCACGTCGGTGATCGCCTCGGAGGCGCGGCAGCTGGAGCTGCCGCCCAGGCCGATCGCCACCTCGGCCTCCTGCTTGTCCTGGTCCACCATGATGGACTTCCACTTCTCCGGTCCCAGGCCGTCGCGGGCGAAGTACATCGTGGGGTGCTCGGTGTAGCCGGCGGCGCGCAGGCCGTCGGTCAGGATCTCGCGCATCCGGTACTGCTCCTGCAGGGTCGGCCAGAAGTGGCCGTTCCGCACGAGCTTCTCGCGGTACTCCGGCAGCTGCCACGGCGCGGGCCGCTCCCCCGCCACGCCGGTCCTGGTCTCGGCGTAGGACTTCAGGTGCAGCTTGGTGCACACCACCGCGGTGATCTCGTTCTCCAGCACCACGTCGAGGTCGCGCCGGACGCTGTCCGACGTCTGGTCCAGCAGCCCGTACATCAGGTCGATGCTGATCCACTCGAACCCGGCGGCCTGCGCGTTGCGCACGAAGTCGACGCACATCTGCGACGAGTGCTCGCGGCCGCACTCCCGCAGCACGTCGTCGTCGAACGACTGCACGCCGCTGGACAGCTTGGTGCAGCCCAGTTCCCGCAGCGCCTCGAGCTTGGGCACGGTGAACGTGCTCGGGTCGCCCTCGAACCGGATCGTGGTGTCCTCGGTGAACCCGAAGTTCTCGCGGTAGAAGTCGAGCAGGCGCCGGATCTGCTTCTCCGGCAGCAACGATGGCGTGCCGCCGAAGACGTTGAACTCACCGACGGGAGCGGTGGCCAGCTCCGGGACGCGCCGCAGCCACAGCTCGGCCTCCCGGATGTTCCAGTCCACCCACCGCGTCAGCTTCTCCTCGGCCTGACCGCCCTTGACGAGCACGACCGGGTACTGGCAGAAGCGGCACTTGTAGGCGCACGTGGGGATGTACGACCACAGGTGGATCGGAGCGGTGCCGACGAGCTGGTCGCTCAGGTCGTCGAGGAAGTCCTCCACGCCATAGCCGGGAACGTTGCCGGGGAAGACGTGCGCCCCGAACGGGTCCTCGGTGACGTAGTCGAGCAGGTGCGCGTTGGCGGGGTCCTGCAACGCGGGCCACACCCTGGGCTCTGTCAGAACGCGATCCATCAGAACACGCCTCCATTGCCGAAGTAGTTGTGCGCCTCCCCCGATTCGCGGTCCTCGCAGTAGTACTTCACGAACTCCGCGAACCGGTCCTCCGGCACGTCGTCGAAGCACTCCGGCAACGGCGGCGGGTAGCCGATGTCCTCGCCGGCCGCGGCGCGCAGCCGCGCGAAGATCTCGTCCCGGAACTCGAGGTACAGCCGGTAGGACGGCGTCTTGTAGGAGTGGATCGGGAGGAAGTCGACGACGCTCATCTCGGCCTTGATCTCCGCGATGCGCTCCCCCAGCCGGTGGGCCAGGTCCTCGCCGAAGAACTCGGCCACCGCGTCGTCGTCCAGGAAGGACGGTGTGAGCAGGACGGGCAGGATGGTGTTCTTCGGCGTGAAGTCCTTGATGGAGAACTCCCACGCCTGCAACGCCTCGGCCTCGGTGAGGTCGACCGTCCGAGGCGGGGCCTCCGGCCTGATGTCGCGCATGACGATGATGCCGTCGTTGCCGTAGGCACGACCGGTGATCACCTCGTCGAGCGCGTGGTTGACGCGGCGGGGGTTGATCTCGACCTTGGACAGCGGCGCGTAGGTGATGTCGTACCCGGACCCGCGGACCTTGATGCCGAAGTCCCAGTCGTCGGACAGGTGGTTGACGAACTTCCCGTTCCGCAGCTGGTAGAAGATCTCGATCCCGCCGACGCGCTCGTACGCCTCGCGCTCCACCGCGAAACCCTTGCCGTCCGGGAAGCCGCCGAACAACGAGAACGTCACCGCCCGGCAGCGCAACGTGCGCTGGATCGCGTCCCAGAGCCGTGGCCTGTCGACGAAGTGCTCGGCGTTGTAGTAGTAGTCGCACACACCGATCGCGGCCTTGTCCTTCTCCATCGCCGTGAACAGCTCGGTGAGCCATCGGCGGTCCACCTTGCAGTCCGCGTCGGCGGACACCAGGTAGAAGCGCTCGCCGGGGTCCTTGCGGTTGCGGCTGCGCTGCGCGGCGAACTCCATGCCGGTCCTGCGCGCACACGCGACACCCTGCTCGCGTTCGCTGATCACGTGCACGGCGACCTGCGACCGTTCGGCGAACCGGCGGGCGAGCTCGACCGTGTCGTCCGTGGAGTTGTTGTCCACCAGGACGATCTCGTACACGTCGTGACCGATGTCGTCCTGGTCGTGCAACGACCGCAGCACGTCCTCGATGTTCGCGGCCTCGTCGAACACCGGCAGCACCACGCTGATCCGCACGTCCTCGCCCATCGGCGGCGGGAACAACGTGCTCACCAGCTCCTCCGCCGCCGCACGGGTGTCCGTGCCGAGCCGTTGGTTGTGCGCCACCACTTCCGCCCGCCTCTCCGCGTTCGTCATGAGTTCCAGGACCTGTCCGGCGAACTCCGGTGTCGGCAGGTCGTGCTCGGTGATGTCCAGCACCGGTGCCTCGAAACCCGCGTACACCGTGTCGTACAGGGCATATCTGCTCGCGATGTACGGAACGCCCGCCGCGATCGCCTCGCCGATCGGGTTTCCGTAGCTCTCGTAGTCGTACGACGTCAGGAACGACGCGATGTCGGCGTGCGCCAGCAGGTCGCGCACCGAGAACCCGTCCCCGGCCGACTCGCACGGTTCGAGCACACCACCGAACACGACGGGCACCTGGAGCTCGTCGGCGAGAGCGCGGAGCCTCGCGGTCTCCTCCGGGTTCTCCCCGGTGTCGCCCGCGATGAACAGGCAGGTCCCCGGCAGCAGCGCGAGGAGGTACAGGTCCCGGTCGATGCGCTTCTGCGGGATGATCCTGGTGGACCTGGCGATGATCCTCGCGTGCGGCGGAACGCCGAAGTGCTCGCGGAAGTCCGGGCGTCCCGGGCGGCTGGGCGGTGTGAACGTGTTCGGCAGGACGTCGAGGTTGCGCAGGTGCGGCATCCACTCCAGCGTCCGCCGCTTCGCTTCCTCGTGCAGCGCGAAGTAGTGGATGTGCGGCGAGTTCACCATCGGAGGCGTTGCCGGGTAGGGAAAACTGCCGTACTTGTCCGGTTCGCTCTGCCACATCAGGTCGTGGTCGCGCCACATCACGTACCGGCCGAGGCCGTGTGTCGTGCCGTAGACCTCGATCGCCCGGTACAACGCTCTGGTGTAGACGACGTTCTCCGGCAGAGTGCCGTTCTCGACCATCACGAGCGTGACGCCGCGGTCCTCCCAGGTCCGCACGATCGCGCCGGCGAGCTCCTCGACGAGGCGATCGGCGTGCACGACCTGGTCCCGCCGCACGGCCTCCAGGGTCGACGCCACGAACTCCTGGTCGTACCCGGTGATGTCCGAGATGCCGTCGACGCGGTCGAGAGTGATCCACTCCGGCACGCGTTCGTGCTGGTAGGACTGGAAGAAACGGCCCTTGTCGGCCTTGATGTCGTACCCGAGGTCGAGGTGAACCCCGAAACCCCGCCCCGCGAACGACTTCGCGATCTTGATGAACTCCACCACGACACCGGACATCGCTGTGGCGTCGAACGAGACACCCCAAAGGACGGGCACGGGCCGCTCCACTCCGAGTGGCTTTACTCTCAGCCGAACGTAGCATGAAAGCGCTCTCTGAGCGGTTCGCGTCTCAATCGGTGCGATCAGTCCACTCAGGACTTGCGCGGACGCGGGCGGATCCGGCCGGTGCGAGCGGCCTGGCGCAGCATCAGAGCGGTGGCGACGGAGCAGACCAGCAGCGCCATCAGACTTGCTTCGGGACCGAACGTGCCACCGGTGAGCACCGTCGGACCGTCGAGGCCCAGGTGCAGCAACCCGTTCGGCACGTCGTCCGACCCGGACACAGCGATGCCGAAGATGCCTGCGTGGGTGAAGTTCCAGGCGAAGTGCAGGCCGATCGGGAACCACAGCGACCGGGTCATGACGAAGGCGGAGGCCAGCATCGCGCCGCCGGTGAGGCCGATCGACAACGCGCCCCACAGCGTGGCGTTGACGTTGACGATGTGCGTCATGCCGAACAGCAACGACGACACGACCAGCGCGATCACGGTCCCGGTCCGCTCCTCCAGGACGCGGAAGAGCACCCCGCGGAACAGCACCTCCTCCAAGGTCGCGACGCTCGCCATCATCCCCACGAGCCCCAGCGCGCCGAAGAACGAGCCCCACGACAGGCCGTTCCACCCGCCGAACATCCCGATGACCAGCAGCATGGCGCAGAACAGCCCGAACCCGAGCAGCGCGCCCCTGCCCAGCCCCGCCGAGCGGCCCCGCGGCCCGACCTCGAGCACGGTGTCGCGCATCTCGACGTACTGCGACAACCGGCGGTAGCAGACGACACCGGCCGCGGCCAGCCCCAGGCCGATCGGCAGCGCGAGCAGGGGCAGCGGCGCGACGAGCGTGTCGATCCCGACGACCGCCAGCATCACGGCGAACAGCGTGACGAACAGGACCGGGAACCGGAACCGGCGCAACCGCCGCCTGCGCTCGGGCGACTCGACGGGCGACCGGTCCGGGAAAGCACTCTGCTCCATGACTCCGACTTCCTGGCTGTCTGCGGGGAAACCTGGCCCCGCAGACGTTAGGGAGCTTTTCGGGCCAAAGAATCCCACCGCAGCGGACACCGCCGAGTAGCTCTCACGGGGGACACGCTCAGTCGTCGGCCTCGGTTTCGGGCATCGCCACCAGGCTGACCAGCCGGCGGGTGCGGCCGGGCCCTGGCTCGCCACCGGTACGGGCGGTGATCGACGCGCGGAGCTCGGCCAGCAGTGCCGCGTGCTCCTCGTCGGTCAGCCACAACGACGCCCGCTGGTACGTCACGCCGTCTGCCGCCGGATCGGCCGGTCGGCCCTCGACGTACTGACCGAAGTCCGCCAGCAGGCTGCCGGTGAACGCCGTGAAGGCGCGCAGGTGGTCGTCGGGGGTCATCGCGGCGCGGTCGGCCCGTCGAGCTGGGCGCCGTCCACGCCATGTGGCTCGGCGGTCACGAAAGCCCGGCAGCGGTCGTCCTGCTCGCCGGCTACGCCCGTCCCGGCAAGGAAGCCCTGTTCTGGCAGGCCTCGCAGGTGGCGGGCACGCTCCCCCGCGCCGTCCGCCTCCTGCTCCCGCTCCTGCGCCGCATCGCCCTCCGGCAGCTCGCAGCGCTGGAAGGCACCACCACCGACGTGGCCCGCGTGGGGGGAACGAAGATCAACGCCCGCTGGTGGCGCGAGCAGCTGACCCACGACCCGCGCGTCGACCTGCCCGGCATCACCGCCCCGGTCCTGGCGATCACCGGTGACAAGGACCTCCAGGTCGACGCCGCCGACCTGGAGGTCATCGCGTCACTCGTCCCCGGCGCCGAGACCCGGTGCGTGCCGGGACTGACCCACCTGCTGCGCGTCGACCCCGGCTCGCCCAAGCTGACGTCCTACAGCCGGTTGCCGCGCCGGCCGGTGGATCCCGGCCTGCTGACCGAGGTGGCCCGTTGGCTGGCACAACGGCTTCGTTGAGGCGTCAGAGGGCTTTCAGGTCGATGTAGTCGGCGATCGCCTGCTGGCCTGCGATGTTGGCGTGGACGCCGTCACCGGTGTCGTAGGGCGGAAAGATGCTGTTGGGCTTCGTCGGATCGGCCAGGACCTGGTCGAAGTCCGTGAGGGACGCGCAGGTGCCGGAGCAGTCGCTGCCCTTGCGCACGAACGAGTTCACGGCGTGGCGGTCGATGTTGTTCTGGTCGGAGTAGCCGGGGCGGGGCGTGATCGGCGTGACGTGGACGGCCACACCGGCGGCACGGAGACGGGCGAAGACCGTGCGGTAACTGGCGATGATGTCCGCGAACGAACAGCCGTTCACCAGGTCGTTGGTGCCGTAGTAGTAGATGACGTCGGTGACGCCGTGCAGGGCGAGGACGTCACGCTCCAGCCGGGACACCGCGTCCAGGCCCTGGATACCGGGCGAGTTCCCGGGACAGACGGCGCTCGTGGTGCCGCTGATGCCCGCGTTGGCGACGGTCAGCTGGGCACCGGCGGGCAGTCCGGCGGCGATCCGCCGGGCCAGCACGTCGGTCCAGCGCTTGTTGGTGCCCAGCTCGGTGCAGCCAGGGCCGCAGTTGGTGCTGCCCACGCCGTCCACGACCGAGCTGCCGAACGGGACGACGGCGCCTTTCAGCCGTGGGTTGAAGACGTCCACGGCGGTGACGACGTAGGTGGACTGGATCTTCTGCGGGTAGGCCTCACCCTGCGCCGCGGTCTGGTCGCCCGCGCCCGGAGCGGTCAGGTAGTTGTCCCGGAACGCCGAGTCGTGGCGGCCCGGCACCGCCTCACCCGCCACGTGCATGCTGACGGCCAGGTCGGTGCCGGCACCGGTCGTCAGCGGGACCTCGTCGCTCCACGTCGACGTGCCGGGCCGCAGCGTCACGGCGCGGCGGCCGCCGAACGTCAGGTCGCGCACGTCCGACACCGCCGCGTCGCCCCGGCTCAGGGCGACGGTCGTGTGGTCCAGGGTCAGGGGCTGCGTGCCGAACGTGTTCTGGACGCGGATCCTGACGGCGCTGCCGCCCTGGCTCAGGTGGGTGATCATGCGCATCGACTGGTCGCGCACGGCAGGGCCGAGGTTCTGCTGCGACTGGGCCCAGGAGGTGAACCAGGCGGGTCTGCCGGCTTCGGCCGCCGGGGTGAGCAGAGCGGCCACGACGAGGACCGTGGGTGTCAGGGTGCGCCAGCGATTCGTCATGTCCCAGCACGCTAGGGGTGACGCGAAAACGGCGTCAACGACGTGACCGGTTCCTGTCCAGTGGGTTCGGGAAGTCGACATACCGGCTCGCCGCGCCCTCCGCGCGCGTCCAGCGCAGCAGCAGGTTCGCCTTCGCGGGCACGAACTGGCTCTCCAGCAACGACGTCACCAGCTCCTGCTCGCCGTGATCACGGGTGTAGGCGAGGAACACCGCCCGCGCCTCTGCCCAGACGTCCAGTCCGGGGTGCCGGTCCAGCACCGCACCGGCGATCTCGACGAGGTGGTTCACGACGAGGCAGTACTGCAGCCGCTCCCAGCCCTTGGCCTCGGACACGCCCCTCGCTCCACCTGAACCGTCCACAGAGGACAAGAGGTCGGCGTGGCGCGGCAACAGCCGCATGCCCTCGGGATCGCGGAAGATCGCCTGCACGGGCATCCCGGCGGAGTCCACTCCCACCAGGACGTTCTGCAGGTGGCACTCCATCACGACGCCGTGCGCGAAGAACGCGTGCAGCACCGGGGGAACGACGACCGAGACGTACTGCCGGAACCACCGGAGCGCTTGCGGGGAATCGAGGCGGTCCAACGGGTTTCCGTCGAATCCCTCGCTGATCCCGGCCGCCAGCAACGGGGTCACGCCGGGCAGCGCGTGCTGCCGGATGCCGTCCCGCACCACGACGGCGAGCCCCTCGAAGTGCGAAGGGGACGTCCGGTAGCCGCGGTCGATCAGGAACGCGGTGCCGGGACACGCGGCCGAGATGTCCGCGAACACCGGTCTCAACAGACGTGCGAGCGGCGGGATCCACCGCAGGTCGTACTCCCACAACCGGCGCACGTCGTTGGTGATCCGCACGTCGAGGCTGAACTTGTAGAACAGGTCGGCGGCCGGGTCGTACACCGTGCGCACCGACGACGTCGGCCACACCTCGTGATCGGCCACGGCACCTTCGACGCCGAGCAACGAGAGCTGCCACGGATGCGCGGGCAGGACCCCTTCCGGCAACGGCACGTCACCGTCGTCGACGAACGTCCCTTCCAGGTGCGCCAACGAGAACCGCGCGTGCACCTCGGGTGCGTACGGCAGCCACTCCGCCGCGGGAACGCCGCCGCGGCCCTTCGGCGCGGGGTGGTAGCGGTGCCCGGCGACCAACGCCTGCTCGGAGCGCTGGTAGAGGTCGGACGGCGGGGCGGGGCGGGCGCGCAGGACGGCCGCGACGGCCGACCGGGACTCCGAGACCTCGTCGAGGAACCCGGCCGGTGGATCACCCAGCTCCTCGCCGACGAGCGCCACGAGCTCGCGCCAGGACAGGGGCTGCCACGTCCCGGTGAACACCTCGGGGTCCGACGGCCAGCGCTCCTCGCGCACCCGCAGCACCACGCCGGTGCGCGGCAGGCGGAGCGTTCCGCCCGGCCCCTGCTCCGCCACCTCGCGACTCACGCAGTTCAGCAGCGCGGTCGTGGTGATGCCGTCGGGGTCAGTGATCGCTTCCACCGGTGTCCGCTTCCCTGAAGGCGATGTGTCAGGATCTGATCATTCTGACGCACACGCCGATCGAATCCGAGTTCGCCGCCGCGCTGACGGGTGAGCGTGCTGAGAGATTTCTCGCAGCATTGCCGGGAGCCCGCGCGGCTGTTCTCGCGCGCCTTCGCCGTGCATTCGCGATCGAGCCGTTGCCGCAGGTCAGCGTCGATCCGGACGAGTTCCTCCACCCCGTCGACCTCCTCACCGCGCTGAACTGGCCCCTTGCGGAGAACCTCGTCGCCGAGGTCGCGCACAGCGTGGCCGGACTGGCGCTGTCCCGCACCACGAGCCCGCTCTCGACGCCATTTCCCGAACGGTCGCTGGAAGAGCACGAGCAAAGCGTCGTCGACGGTCATCCGCTGCACCCGTGCTGCCGCAACCGCACCGGATTCACCGCCCGGGACCACCTCGCGTACGGGCCGGAGCACCGGCCGGTGGTCGCGTTGCGCCTGCACCCCGCGAAGGACCACGTCGTGTTCGGCGACTGGCCCGCGGAGCTCACCGACGGCGACAGGATCCTGCTGCCGGTGCACCCGTGGCAGGCCGATCACCTGGACGTGCCGAGCGCCGGAACCCTGGACGCGAGCCCTCTCATGGCGCTGCGGACCCTGTCGGCCGGTCCCTGGCACGTGAAGACCACGCTGAGCGCGCAGATCACGTCGGCCGTGCGGGACATCTCCGCCGGCTCGATCGCCACGGCCACCACGGTGTCCGACTTCCTCGCCGGTGTCGTCGAGGGCATCGAGCTGCAACCCAATCGAGCGTCGGCCGCGGTCCTCACGAACGGCGAACCGGACCGCCGGCTGGGCGTAATCCTGCGCGACAAACCCGTGCCACGTGAAGGTGAGACCCTCCTGCCGCTGGCCGCGCTGCGCCTGTCACCGCCGGACGACCCGGTCGCGTGGCTCGGGGAGTTCGCGGAGCTGACCGTGCCGCCGTTGATGACCCTGCTCGCCCGTGGCGTGGCACTGGAGGCCCACGAGCAGAATCTGCTGGTGGGCCTGGTGAACGGCAGGCCGGGCCGGGTGGTCTACCGCGACCTCGCCGACATCAGGGTCAGCCCGCGCGCGGACCTGCCGTCACGACTGCACGCCGGCCCGGAAGCGTTGCGCGCCAAGACGTTCGCCACGTTCTTCGCGACCGCGATGACCGGTCTGGTCAGCGCTCTGGACGCACCGGACGCCGAGCTGTGGGAGGTCGTGGCGAAGGCCGTCCCGGACACACCCGACCGGCACGCGTTGCTGCACGACCCGTTGCCGGCGAAGCCGCTCACGTTGATGCGGCTGGATCCCGCGACCACGGCGTGGGCTCATCTGCCGAACCCGTTCAGGCCTTGAGACACCGGGGTCACGCGAAGAGGCCCGCCAGCCCCTGCCGGGAGTTGATCTCGAGCTTGCGGTAGGCGGCGGCGAGATGGCTTTCGACCGTGCGCACCGAGACCACCAGCCGTTCGGCGATCGCCCTGTCGGTCAGGCCCGTTGCCGCGTGCCGCACGACCTCCAGCTCCCGCCGGGTGAGGCCGAGCGCCTGCTCACGACCCGCCTCCGCCAGTGCGGTGAACTTCGCGGCCTCCTCGTGCAGCCCCGCCTCGCGGTGCGCCTGCGCCGCACCCGCGAGATCGGCCCGCGACCGCGAGGCGCGGGCGCAGATCCCGATCGCGCGAGCCCTGGTGTCCGGCGCCTCGAAACTCCGGTCGCCGAGCAGGCGCACGGCTTCGGCGGCGGCGCCGTGCTCCGCCGCCGAGGCGAGGTAGAAGACCATGCAGCGCAACGATCCCGCGTCGGCGGCCTCGCGTGCGGCGACGAGGTACAGGCCGGCCGCCGGTTCGCGGCGCGCGACCGCGACCGCCGCGGACACCCAGGTGGCGAGGCCGGGCAGCACGGCCACCTCGTCCGGCCTCTCCTCACCCACGTGCCCGGCCAGCGCCTGGGTGACGACGAGACTGGCGGTCACCTCCGACCTGAACACCCCCCTGCCGCTGCTCTCCGCCGCGTGCACCTCGCGGAGCCTCGCCAGGCCGGGAGCACCGCTGTCCGGCCCGAGCAGGCGCGCGACCGCGCGGGCGAGTCCCCGGTAGTACGGCGGCACGCCGGACGCGCTGGTCAACTCGGTCATCGCCTCGGCGGCGGCTCCCGGCCGGTCCGCCATCACCAGAGCCGCGGCGCGGACCAGGGTCGCTCTGGCCCACGCGGTCCTCGGCGGGTCACCCGCGAGGACCTCGTCGGCGCGGACCAGCGCATCGGCGGGACGGGCGGAGAACAACAGCGCCACCGCGGCCGCGGAGTCCAGGTCGGCGTGGAACCGCCGGGGCGCCGCGGCGTTGTCGAGGAGTTCGACGGCCGCCGCAGGTCTCCGGTCGCACCAGATGGTCAGCGAGGCCCGGGCGAGCAGCACGGCGATCCGGTCATCCTCGTCACGAACGCGTTGGGCCGCAAGGCGCTGCGCTTGCCACGCCTCCGCAGGCGAACCGGACTCGGCGTGCGCGTCGGCCAGGACGAGCGCCGCCACCGGCCCCGGATCCGTTGCCAGGGCGCGGTCGGCGAGCTGGACGGCGAGCTTCGGTTGGTCCAGCAGCACTTCCCGCGCCGCCGCGACGAACCGGTCCGCCTCGGTGACGCTCGAGTCGAGCAGCAGGTGCGGGCGGGGATCGAGGGCGAACAACCGGTCCGCGAGCCGGCGTCGGCGCGACGGCGTGAGATGCGGTGCCGCGGCCGCCGCCAGCATCGGGTGCGCGAGCCGGACGGCCCCCGCCGCGCCCTCGACCAGGCCGCGTTCCTCGATCTCGGCGAACCCCTCCGCCGACGCGGCCTCGACCAGCACGTCCACCGGCACCGGTGCCGCGAGCACGAGCGCGCACAACGCCTCGACGCCCGCCACCGACAGGCCGGTGACCGGCTGGACCGCGACGGGCGGGACATCGGTGTCACCGCGCCACATCCAGACGCCACCGGTCGCGGTGAGATGGCCGTGCACCAGGCCGTGGTGCACGAGTTCGGTCAGGTCGCGGCCGTTGCCCCGGCTCCACCGCCAGAGCAGGTCGGCGGTGCGGGGCGCGACCTCGCCGCCGAGTCCCTCCGCCAGTGCGCCGGCGGTGGTCTCGCGGCTGAACGGCATGAGCGGCAGCTCGTCCAGGAACCCGTCCTTGGCCAGCGCGAGCACCGCGTCCGGACCGCTCGCCCGAGCCGTGACGACCAGGCGGGTGAACGTGGGGGCCAGTGCGAGCAGGGTGGTCGCGGAGGCCTCGTCGAGCAGGTGCGCGTCGTCCACGACCAGCAGCGATCGCGGGCCGAGCCGTCTGCGCAGCGCGGTGAGCACCGTGGACGGGTGCAGGCCTGCCAGGTCGTCCGGCATCAGCGCGCTGAACGCGCCGAACGGGATGGACCGGCTCGTCTCCGTCGCGACGACCCAGTGCGTCTCCATGCCGGACAGCTCGGCCACGGCCCGCGCGAACCACGTCCTGCCGACGCCCGGTTCGCCGGTGACGAGCACGCCGCGGGCGCCGACGGTCCTCAGGGCGAAGGCGATCTGCGGCTCTCGCCACCGCCTGCCCGAGGTGTCGTCGGCCTTCGGGCAGCTGCGCACGCCGACATCCGCAGGGGTCATGGGCGAGATGGTGACAGCCGTGCGGACGGGTGGCGAGTGAATTCACCGCCACCCGTCCGTCCACTGTGGATGGGCTAAATCGCCTAGTTAGCGCAGATCTGCCAGTTGTTCAGGCCCCACGAGCCGGTGGTGTTGTCGTCGTCCTCCAGAGCGCCGACGGAGACCTCCTCGCCGAGGACGTTGCCCGGCAGCACGGACAGCATGTGCGCCTGGCCGAGCGACCCGGTCAGGTCGAACATGGGCCCGAGCACCTTCGTGCCCGCCGGGCACTTCAGCGTGGTGATCTTGCCGGACGAGGTGATCGGGCCGACCTTGTTGACGATCTGCCAGCCCGCGGGCTGGAACGCGCAGACCGCGTAGGCGTCGACGAACCAGTTGCTCGCCGTGCCCGCCTTGCCCTCGAAGGCCTTCGTGAAGACCTGCGTGCTGCTCGGCAGCAGCTCGTCGACCACGACGTCACCCAGCGCCCCGCTGACCTGGAACCCGCCTCCGATGACGACCTTGCCCGGCGAGCAGGTGGCGACCGCGGGCTTCTCGAACTCCGACCCGGTGTTCACGCTGCGGCCGGTCTTGATCTCGTAGCCGGCCGGCGGCGTGGAGCACACCGCGAAGACCGTGATGCCCCAGTTCTTCGCCGTGCCGTCGGCGTCCTCGTAGGCCGTGCCGGTGACGGACGTGCTGCCCGTGATGAGCTCGTCCATGACGACCGACCCGTCGTTGCCGACCCCGGTCGCCGTGGAGAAGCCGCCTCCCGTGACGACCATGCCCGCCGGACACGTCGCGGTCGCGCTCTTGGGCTCGGTCGAGTCGATCCCGCTCACGGCCTTCACGTGCACCGTCGTGACCGCGGCCTGGGCCGTCGCCGTCGTGGTCAGCATCGCGGCCACCATGAGACCGGTGCCGACCAGGGCGGTGAGTTTCCGCATCTGAATCCCCCTCGCGTTCGGAATGTGACCCCGACATTCCAGCCGCGAGAGGGGGGAGCGGACATCCGTGGAGCGGTACTGAGATTTCACGGAGGCGGTACGGAGACGCCTTCGCCGGACACGGCGAAGAGGCCGGACCACTCGGTGGCCCGGCCTTCGCGTCGTGAGGGTGTCAGGCCCTCCAGCGCCGGGACGCGTGGACCACTTCGCCGACCGCGCGGGCGAGGCTTCCGTCGGCGTCGACGTGCGCCTCGTACTCGGCAGGAAGCGGCTTGGCCACCTCGGGCGGTGCCTCGTACATGTCGCTGTCGTCGAGACGCAGCCTGCGCGCGGCCTTCACGAACGCGACCGCCGCACCCAGCAGCAGCACCCCGACCACGGCCGGCCACAGGACCGACTCCGCGACCGCGATGGCGAACTGGACCTGGGCCACCACGACGAACACCACAGTCAGCCCGACCACCGACCACGGGGCCGATCTGCCGTCGTGTCTGCGCTTGGCGGCACCGGTTGCCCCCATTGGCGTCACCTCCACCGATGTTGCCTGGACATCGGCGATTGATCGCAAGGAGTTACACCGCTGAGAGTACTAGCCATTCGTTTGGTTGCTGACCGTCATCGCCCGACGGCCTCCCACCAGCGCCGAACGGCACGTGCGCCGCTGCGGGATTCACCCGGTGGTGTGATCATCGACGGGTGTCCGCCCAGCACGCGGGAGACCCCGCCACCTTCGCCGCCGACGTCCTCGACGAGGGTCCGGCCGAGCTCGAGCACGAACCGGGGGTGGCGTCCAGGCGCCCGACCAAGACGTCGGCGGGGGGCGCGCTGATCCGCGACTCCGCCGGACGCGTGCTGTTCGTGGTGCCCACCTACAAGGCCGTGCTCGACATCCCCGGCGGCATGACCGAGGACGACGAGTCCCCGAAGGCGGCCGCGCTGCGCGAGATCCGCGAGGAGCTCGGCCTGGACGTCCCGCTCGGACGGTTGCTCGTCGTGGACTGGACGCCCCGCAACGGGGTGTGGCGCGACTGCCACCAGTTCGTGTTCGACGGTGGCGTCGTGGACGGTGCGGTGGCGTGCGATCCCGAGCTGGAGGGCGTGCTCTACCTGACGCTCGACGAGGCCCGGCCGAGGATCTACCCGTCGCTGCACCGCAGGCTCACCCTCGCCGTCGCCGCGCTGGAGAGCGGCACCACGCGGTACGCCGAGTTCGGGCGGGAGGTCTGATGCGGATCGTCTCGCTGCTCCCGGCCGCGACCGACGTCGTCGCCGAGCCGGGGCTGGCCGAGACGTGGGTGGTGGACGGACCGTCCTGCTTCACCCGCCCCGGCCCGCGGGTCGTGCGCGGCGTCGAGGTCCTCGCCCACGTGCTGCACGGCGTCGGACCGGCCCCTGACCAGGGCGAGGCCGTTAAGCTCGCGCCATGGACCTGAGCGCGTTCCCCCGAGTGGCACTGGGCAGCTGGCCGACCCCGCTCGACGACGCCCCGAGGCTCGCCGCCGCGCTCGGCGGCCCTCCGATCCTGATCAAGCGCGACGACGTCAACGGCCTCGGCGCGGGCGGCAACAAGCTGCGCAAGCTCGAGTTCCTGCTCGGCCAGGCCCTGGAGCAGGGCGCGGACACGATCATCACGTTCGGCGCGCTGCAGACCAACCACGGCCGCCAGACCGCGGCGGCGTGCGCGAAGCTGGGCCTGCGCTGCGAGCTCGTGCTCACGGCGAAGGTGCCGATGGAGGGCGACGCGTACGA
This sequence comes from Lentzea sp., assembly GCF_035525475.1. GTDB lineage: Bacteria > Actinomycetota > Actinomycetes > Mycobacteriales > Pseudonocardiaceae > Lentzea. The sequence goes on from NZ_DATLEC010000149.1 coordinate 68,976, forward strand.
GCGCTCCGGCAACATCGTGCTGGACCACATGTTCGGCGCGAACGTGCACGTCTGCGCGGACGCCGAGGAGAGCGCGGCGGCCTACGAGAAGGTCAACCACGACAAGGCCGTCACGCTGCCCACCGGCGGCTCGAACGGCCTGGGAACCCTCGGTTACGTCGCGGCCGCCGCGGAACTGGTCGGGCAGCTGCACGAGCGCGGCATCGACAACGCGCTGGTCGTCGTGCCGGACGGCAGCGGCGCCACGGCGGCGGGAATGGCGCTGGGCACCGAACTGCTGGGCTGGCCCGGCACGGTCCACGCGGTGAGCGTCTCCCACCCCGCGGCCGAAGCGGAGCAGGTGCTGCGCTCCCTGGGCGCGGAGGCCGCCGGGCTCCTCGGCGAACCGGCGCCGGAGCTCGGCCACGTCACCGTCACCGACGACACCGTCGGCCCGGGCTACGGCGTGCCGACACCGGAGATGTGGAGCGTGCTGAAGCTGTTCGCGGAGACCGAGGGCGTGGTCCTGGACCCGGTGTACACGGGCAAGACCGCCGTGAAGTTCCGCGAGATCGCCGCGGTCGGCGAGGTACCGATCGTGTTCCTCCACACGGGTGGTCTTCCCGGCTTCTACGGCTACGCCCCCGAAGCCGTCGCGCGGTTCGGTCCCGCGTGATCAGTACCCTGGTGTGGTGACCGACCTGGCCGACGACCTGAGCCTGCTCCGCGACCTCGAACGGCGTCTGCTCGTCTACAAGTTCGCGATCGAGGAGCTGATGACGAAGCTCCGCATCCTCAGCGAGGAGTTCGACTCGGTCCACCGGCACGACCCGATCGAGCACATCACCAGCCGCGTGAAGAAGGCGGAAGGCATCCTGGAGAAGCTGCGGCGCAAGGGTTTTCCACTCGACCTCGACGCGATCGGCGTCGTGCTGGACGACATCGCGGGCGTGCGGGTCATCTGCCCGTTCGTGTCGGACGTCTACCGCGTCTCGGCGATGCTCGCGCGCCAGCACGACGTGGAGATCCTGCACACCAAGGACTACATCGCCACCCCGAAGCCGAACGGGTACCGCAGCCTGCACCTCATCGTGCGGATCCCGGTGTTCCTGTCGGACCGGGTGGAGCACGTGAAGGTCGAGGTGCAGCTGCGCACCATCGCGATGGACTTCTGGGCGACGCTGGAGCACAAGCTGTTCTACAAGTACGACGACAGCCCGCCCGCGGACTTCGTGGACGAGCTGATGTCGTCGGCGATGATCGCGGCGCAGCTGGACGAGCGGATGGAGTCGTTGCACCGGCGAATCCACTCCGACGAGCACTGATCCAGCCGCGCCGGACTCGCTACGGCTTGGTGATCTCCAACTGCAGCTCCGTCACCCAGTCCGCGGGATCCCCCTCCCCGTAGTTCAGGTACACCTCCCGCGCGAACCCGTTCTGCTTGTACCCGTGCGCCTCGATCCACGCCGCGACGGCCTGGTACGTCACGTCGACGTCGTCCATCGACCCGCGGTGCACGACGGTCGCCGCCTCGGCCAGCGCGGGCAGGTCGACCACCTCGAACTCGAAGCTCGCGGAAGGTTCGACGGCGACGGTCACGCCGGCGTGCACGACCACCTCGTCACCGGGAGCCGGTTCGTAGGTGGCGATGCCGTGGCCGGACGGGGTGACGCCCGCGCGGCCCAGCCGTTCGAAGAGCTGCGGGTACAGCGGCTGGATGACCGGGCCGATGTCCTCGGGCCCGTAGGAGGCGGCGGTGGCGCTCAGGCGGGCGACGCGGACAGCGGGCACGGCCTTCACAACGATCTCGTCGGTGGGCATGGCGCCCTCCCTTTCAATGGCGCGGAGACGTGCCTCGACCCGGCGCAACCGCGACTCGTCCGCGAGGATCTGCTGCCGCAGCTCGGCCCGCCGCAACGACAACATGCCGTGCAGCTGCTCGACGGACAGCTTCTCGTCGAGCACGACGCGCACCTGGTCGAGCGTCAGGCCGAGGTCCTTCAGGGCGATCAGGCGGTTGAGCCGGTGCAGCTGGGACGCGGTGTAGAAGCGGTAGCCGGTCGCCGGGTCGACGTGGGCGGGAAGGAGCAACCCGACCGCGTCGTAATGGCGCAGCATCCGCACCGACACGCGCCCCAGCTGGGCGAAATCTCCGATGGTGAACATGACCGTTCCTGTGTAAGGGCTGACACGGTGTGAGAGTCAAGAAATGATGGCTTGAGCAACGTCCCGGGTGCGCATCCCGCGATGTTGACGAGAGGTGGCGCATGGCGTTCGCACATCCGGCGTTGTTCTACTCCGACGAGGAGTCCTACATCGACGGGACCGTTCCGTTCGTGGTGGAGGGTCTGGCGAACGCCGAACCCGTCGCCGTGGCGGTGCCCAGCAGGAACCTGGAACTGCTCAGGGAAGCGCTGAGCGGGTTCGCGCACCTCGTGACCTTCCTCGACATGGCGGACACCGGCCGCAACCCCGGCCGGATCATCCCCGCGCTCCGCGCGTTCGCCGACCGGCACCGCAGGGCCGTCCGCGTCATCAGCGAACCGGTGTGGGACCGGCGCTCCGAGGTCGAGTACCCGGCGTGCGCGCTGCACGAGGCGTTGGTCAACTACGCGTTCAGCGGGCGCGACCTCAGCATCCTGTGCCCCTACGACACCTCGTCGCTCAGCCACGACGTGCTGGCCGACGCCGAGAAGACCCACCCCGTCGTGATCGACGCGGGTGGTCACCGTCCCAGCGACCACTTCCACCCCGCACGGGTGGTCGTCGCCGCGCACTCGCTGCCGCTGGCGATCCCGGTGGACGCGGCGAGCACGTCGGTCGGCGCCGGCGCGATGGCGGCGGTGCGGGCGTTCGCCCGCGAGCAGGCCGTGAAGCTCGGTCTCGCGCAGGGGCGTCTCGACGACTTCGCGCTCGCGGTCACGGAGCTCGCGACCAACAGCGTCCGGCACGGCGGCGGCGAGAGCACGGTTCGCGTATGGACGGAAAGCGAAAGTATTGTTTGCCAAGTCAACGACAACGGTCACATCACCGATGTTCTGGCCGGACGCACCCCTGTTCACGCAAACGAACCAGGCGGTCGCGGTCTGTTGCTTGTCAACCGTTTGGCGGATCTCGTGCGCACCCAAACGACGTCGTCCGGCACTGCAATCCAGGTCAGATTCGATCTGGGTGACAAAAAGGCAACGTGATCGACATACATTTGGGCGACTTCGTTATAGCTTGGGCACGTGCACGACGAGGAAGCGACGGAAATCGGTTACACCGGGGCTCGGTCCGGAGCCCCGGCGACCCGCGGGTGGCTGCAGGCCGACGAGCGAGGTGACTCGTACGGCCATGAGACGCAGCAGCTGCCCCGTCAGCAACCGTTGCGCCAACGCCCACCGGAGCCGCCCTCGGAGTGGCCCATGCCAGAAGAGGTACCACCCAGTGTCCCCGCGCGGGACAGCTCGCTCATCCGTCCCTACGCACGCACGGGCGGCCGCACCGCGGCCCGCCACGACCTCCGCCTGGAGACGCTGCTCTCGACGGACGAGGAACGGCTGTACCGCGCGAACAACGACCAGGCGGCGATGATGCGGCTGTGCCTGCAGCCGCGGTCGGTCGCCGAGATCTCGGCGCTCATGAAGATCCCGCTCGGCGTCACGCGAGTCCTGCTCAGCGACCTGATCACGCTCAACCTGGTCGCGGTGCACGAGCCGGGCGACAAGCCGAACATGGCGCTGCTCGAGCGGGTCCTGTCGGGGCTGCGCAGGATGTAGCCACCCGTTCGCCAACCAGCGGGACCGCACCCGGTCACCGATAATCCGGAGTGTGACGACACCCCGCGACGAGACCCAGAAGGCGCCGGTCACCGAGCCGATCCCGGCCGGGAGGCCGGCGACCCCGCCGTCCACCATCCCCCCGTCGTCCCCTCCGGCGACCGCCCAGAAGAGCGCGCAGAAGAGCGTGCAGAAGAAGACGACGCGGCCGACACGGATCAGCGGCACCTGGATCGCCGTGCTGGTGGCGATCGTCGTGCTGATCTTCCTGCTGGTCTTCATCCTGCAGAACGGCGGCACCACGACGATCCACCTGCTGTGGGGTGAGTTCAGCCTTCCGCTGGGCGTCGCGCTGCTGTTCGCGGCGATCCTCGGCGCGGTGCTGGTCGCGGTCATCGGTGCCGCCCGCATCCTGCAGCTGCGCCGTCAGACGAAGCGGCTCACCGGTCCTCCCGCGACCTCGTCACCAGTTCGACGCGAGAGCTGATCCCGAGTCGCCGGAAGATCTTGCGCAGGTGGAAGTTCACCGTGTGCGGTGACATGAACAGCTGTGTGGAGATCTGCCGGTTCGTCTGACCCTTGGCGACGAGGGTGGCGATGGCCCGTTCCGTGTCGTCCAGACCGGACCACCCGGACGCGGGACGGGCCGGTTCCGCCCGGCGTCGCCGTCCCAGCTTGCGCAGCCGTCCCAGCACGCGGGCGCTGTCGCGGGACACGCCGATCTCCCGGTAGAGCCCGAGCGCGCTCTCCAGCGACTTCACCGACGCGGCGCGGTCGTCCAGCAGCACACCGAGGTCCTCGGCCGCGTTGGCCCGCGCCCACAGGTCGCCGTCCTGCCGCACGGCCAGTTCCAGCAGCGACGCGTCGGCGTCGAGCAGACCACGCGCGTGCAACGCGGCCGTGGCCACCGCGCGGAATCCGGGGTTCTCCCCCGCCAGCTGCTCCACCCTGTCGACGACGGACTTGGCGAGCCCCTCGTCGCCCGCCTCCAGCGCCCGGCGCACGAACCACCCGGCGGCGCGGGGCTCCTCCGCGAAGAGCCCCGACGACACCAGGTCCGGGTACTCGTCGCGAAGCAGCTCCAAGGCCTTCTCGAGGCCGGAGCCGACGTACGTGACCAGCACGTCGTTCCACTGGTAGCAGGCGCGGGAGAACAGGATCCCGTCGGCGGGAACGCTCTCGCGGCAGCGCCCGACGTGCTCGACGGCGGCGGGCAGGTCGCCGGTGTGGATCGCGACCACCGCGAGCACGGCCAGCGCGGGCGCCACCAGTGCCGCGTGTCCCGTCTCCTCCGCCGTGGTCAGCGCGGCGCGCGCCTCGGTGGCCGCCTCCTCGACCCGGCCCGCCTGCACCAGGATCCTGGCCTGCACGACCGCTGTCATGATCCCCTTGGCGACCACCGCGGACGGACCGCTGCGCGCCCCGCGCAGCACGCTGTCGGCCTCGGCGAACTCCCTCAGGCCGGAGAACACGGTCGCGAGCAGCAGCCGCGGGTACGCGCAGAGGTCGTGGGACGTGACGGACCGGGCGGCCTCACGGGCCAGTTCCAGTGCGGCACCGGGCTGTCCGGTGTCGCGCGCGATCGCCGCGAGCACGGCCAGCGCCGTCGCCAGCACGTCGTCCGGCGAGCCCTGGCGCGTGCGCACGACGGTCTCCGCCAGTTCCCCCGCCCGGTTCCGGTCGTGGCCCAGCAACGCCATCATGCGGGTGATCTCCACCCACGGCACGAGTTCCGGCAGCAGGTCGGGCTCGTCCAGCAACGCCTCGCAGTGCTCGGCCGACTCGGCGTGCCGCGCGGTCAGCAACGTCGTCATGGCGACGCAGTGCCGCAGCTTCGCGGCGGGCTCGGGAGAGACCTCGCGGGACAACGCGTCCCGCGCGAGCGCCTGCGCCGCGGCGAGCCTGCCCGCCGCGATCAGCGCGCGCACCGCGATCACCGTGCGGTGCGGCAGTGACGGGGAGGCCGGGTCGGTCAGTTCCAGCGCCCGCACGGCGAGCTCGGCCGCGGCGTCCGGTGCGGTGAACAGCACGGCGGTCGCGGCGGTGACGAGTCCGTCGATCGACCGCGCGTCACCGCGCTGGGCGCCGTGCAGCAGGTGCTGGGCGGCCCTGACGGCGGAGTCGCCGCGCTTGAGCAGCATCTCGCCGGCCTCGCGGTGCAGCGCGCGCCGCACGGGCGGGGGCACGGAGCCGGCGACCAGGCGCCACACCAGCTCGTGCCGGAACGCCAGCCCGTCCTCCGGCGCCGCCACGAGGCCCGCGGCGATGACCTCGTCCAGTGCGGGCAACAGGATCGCGGTGCTGGACGCCAGCATCTCCGCGACGTCACCGGGTTCGAAGCGCGGCCCGAGCACCGAGGCGACCTGCAGGAGGTGTCTCGCCCTGCCGCTCAACGCACTGACGCGCTCGCTCAGCAGCGCCTCGGTGTTCAACGGCGAGCGGTCGGTGCGCAGCGACGCCTGGCCGTTGACGACCGCGATCTGACCGTCCGCGCGCAGCGCGTCCAGGAGGCTGGTCACCGCGGCCGGGTTGCCCCGGGCGGTCGACGCCAGCGCCAGCAGGTCGCGGTCGGGGGTTCCCCCTGCGAGGTCGGCGACCAGGTCCGCGATCACGTTGTCCGGCAACGGCCGCAGCTCGATCCGCACCGCGCCGCGGGCGAGCGCGGCGGCGAACAGGCGGTCGGCGCCCTCGCCGCGGCGGCGCGCGAGCAGCCAGACGACCTTCTCGCAGGCGGAGGCGGCCACCGGGGAACGGAGTGCGGCGAGCGTTCCCGGTTCGGCCAGGTGGAGGTCGTCGAGGACGACGAGCGCGGGGCCGCCCGGCCTGCGTTCCGCCAGTCGTGCCAGCAGGAGCGGCTGGTCCAGCTCGTCCTGAGCGGTGGCGACCTCGGCGCCGCGGTGCGCGGCCAGTGCGGCCGCCTCGGCCAGCAGCCGGGTCTTGCCCGTTCCCGCCGCGCCGTCGACGAGCACCACGCCGGTACCCGCGTCCAGCACACCGCTCAGGAGCTCCCGTTCTCCCTCACGGCCGCGGAACACCCCTTCACGATTCCCCGACACCCATTTTCCTTTCGCTCCGCGGCGGCGGAGAACAGGTCTGGTTCACCACGACGACCCGCACCGCGACCAGCCGGGGGACAGCACCCCTGGGCCGTTGGGATGATCGCGCGAGGGCGCAGTCCGGCTGCCGCTGCCCATTCGAGCAGTTGCCCGCGGGATCATACGGGCCGCACTCCTGTTGAGACGCCTGCAACGCGGGAAGCTTTACCTGGGCAAGCGGCGCACTTTCTCCTAGCATCAATTCCGCTGAATCCTTTCGGCCGCGGATTGTGGAGAGATCGTGGAAAACCGGCGGAATGCGTGGTGTGCCGGAATCAGCGACCAGGTGACGCCGGGCACGACCACCGTGCTGGAGGGTGCCCCCGGCACGGGCAAGACGGCGGTTCTCGACGACCTCTCCGCCCGCTGGGAGGGACATGTCGTGCGGGCGCGCTGCAGTGCGCTGGACGGCGACCTGCCGTTCGGGGTGGTCGCCCAGCTCTTCGACCTGGCCGACCCGGATCTCGTCCCTCCCGAGGCCGTGAGCGCGTTGCAGCTCACCGCACCGGCCGCGGACTTCCCCGTGCTGCACGGCGTCTACCGGCTGGCGGCGGCGCTGGCCTGCCGGGAAGACCTGCTCGTCGTGGTGGACGACGCCCATTGGGCCGATGCCGCGTCACTGCGCTGGCTCGCCTACCTGGCGTTGCGGGTCCAACGGCTGCCCATCGCACTCGTGCTGACCGTGGGTGCCGGCGAACGGTGTGACGACCCGTCGCACGGCGAGATCATGGCTGTGTGCCGGCGGGTCGTGCTGGACGACCTCTCCCAGGAGGCGGTGGCCGCGCTGGTCTCGTCGCTCGGCACGCCCTCTCCCGAGTTCGTCGCCGCGTGCGTGGCCGTGACGGGCGGGAACCCTCTGGCCGTGACACGTCTGGTGGCGGCACTGGCGGAGGACCGGGTGCCGCCGACCGCGGAGCACGCGTGGCGGGTCGCGCACCGGGGCGCGGAGGTCCTGGGCGAGATCACGGCGGCCCGGTTGCGCCGTCGTCCCGCCGCTGTCGTGGCCGCCGCGCAGTGCCTCGCCGTGCTCGGGCCGTCCCCGCACCCCGGTGTGCTGGCCGACCTGACCAGGCTGAGCCCCCTGGAGCTGGCCGAGGCCGTGCGGACCGTCGACCTGCTCGGCGTGGCCGGGCCCGCGGTCCTCGACGACATGCCCGCGCCCGCACGGGCTGATCTGCACCTTCGAGCGGCACGGTCGTTGCGCGCGCACGGCGCCGCGGACCGGGTGGTGGCCGACCACCTGCTGGAGACGTCGCCAGGACTGGAGCCGTGGGCGGGCGAGGTGCTGGACAGGGCCGCGCAGGAGGCGGTGAACCGGGGCGACACGGCCGGTGCCGCGCGGGTGCTGTGGCGGGCGCTGCGCGAACCGGTGGCGAACCCTTCCCGCGCCCTGCGGTTGCTGGGGATCGCCGAGCTGGTCGGCAACCTGCCCGGCGCGACGGCGCGGTTGCGCGAGGCACTCCAGTCCGATGTGGACGACGAGGAAACGGCTGTGGCGCTGTCCTACGCCCTGCACGCGGAGGGAGACGCGGCCGGGCTGGCGGCGGTGCTGGCGGACGGTTCTCCCCGGGTGCGGGCACATCTGGCGGTGCACGGGCTGGCGTGGCAGGAGGCCGTGCCGTCGCCGGTCTCGCTCGACACCCCTGCCGGGGTGCTGCACCACGTGATGGTCGGGGACATCACCGCCGCCGAGGCCGTGTCGCGGGTGTCGACCGGCGACGTGCTGTCGTCGTTGACGTCCGCGATGACGCTGAACCTCGCCGACTCGCTGGACGAGGCGCTGACCGTGCTGGACGACGTGGACCGCGCGCAGGCGCCGGCGTTGCGGGCGCTGACGTACGTGATGCGCGCGAACGTCCAGCGCCGCAAGGGAGATCTCGTCTCCGCCCGCGCCGATCTCACGCTGGCGGAGGACCACCTGCGGCAGGACCGGCGCTGGCACGCGGTCTCGGCGTGGCACGCCGCACTGCTCGCCGACATCCTGCTCGAGGAGGGCCACCTCGACGAGGCGGAGTCGTTGATCACCGAGTCCTCTACGGACGGGGCGCGGCGCGTGTGGCAGTACGGCGGACTGCTGACGGTTCGCGGACGGCTGCTGACCGCGCGGGGCGACGACCACGAGGCCCTGGAGGCATTCCTCGCCGCCGGACGGCACTGCGCGGCGTGGCCCTACCGCAATCCAGCGCCGTTGGCGTGGCGGTCCGGGGCGGCGCTGGCCTGCGCGGCGATCGGCGACTCGGAACGGGCGCGGGAGCTCGCACTCGAAGAGGTCGCGCTGGCACGTGCCTGGGGCGCGCCGAGGGCGTTGGGCATGGCGTTGCGCGCCGAAGGCCGGGTGACCGCGGGCGCGGCCGGGCGGACGTTGCTGGAGGAAGCGGTGCAGGTGCTGCGGAACTCCCCCGCTCGCCTGGAACTGGCGCGTGCGTTGGTCGATCTCGGCGTGGTGGTGCGACGTCAGGGCGACACGGCCGGTGCTCGCGCGTGCCTGCGGGACGCGCTGGACCTGGCGCAGAAGTGCGGCTCCACCGCGATGGCCGCACGGGCCTACTCCGAACTGGTGGCGACGAGCGCCGGACCTCGGCGGATGCGCCAGACCGGGCCGACCGCGCTCACCCCGGCCGAGCACCAGGTGGCGGAGCTCGCGGCACGCGGCCGTTCCGACGAGGAGATCGCATCGATGCTGCTCATGCCCGCGGACGCGGTCGGGACGGCGTTGTCGGGGATCTACCGCAAGCTCGGCGTGTCCGGCCGTGCGCAGCTGTCCAATGCCCTGTTCGTGGACTAGTTCGGACCCGTTCGGCCGATAGTCGCCTTACGACGTTCAGCCTATCTTCGGCGCATGGCGAGCGAGTTCCAGAGACACAAGGTGGCCCCGGTCTTCGAGGCGATGGACGCCAACGGCGACGGCTACCTCGCCAAGGGCGACTTCGAGGCGCTGGCCCAGCGCTGGGTGGCGTTGCGCGGCGGGGACGAGGAGAAGCTGTCCCGGGTGATGATGGGCTGGTGGGACGCCCTGCGGTCCGCGGCCGGGCGCGACAGGGTCTCGCTCGACGACGTGCTGGGCGTCGTCGACGTGCTGCCGGCCGCTCCGGAGGCGGTCTTCGGGACGGCGGACGCGATGTTCACCGCCGCGGACGCGGACAACGACGACTACGTCTCGCAGGACGAGTACCGGATGATGATCCACGCGTGGCTCGGCCACGACGGCCCGATCGACTTCGCGAGGCTCGACTTCGACGGCGACGGCAGGCTGTCGCGCCACGAGTTCGTCCAGATGTGGATGGAGTTCTGGGCCGGCGACGACGCCGGGGCCGCCGGCTCCTACGCGTTCGGCCCGGTTCAGGCGTGAACGAGGGCGAAGAACTCCTGACGTGACGCGGGGTCCTCGCGCAGCACGCCCTGCAACGCCGACGTGACGGTGCTGGACCCGGAGACGCGCACGCCCCTCAGCGCCATGCACATGTGCTCGGCCTCGATCACCACGCCGACTCCCCTGGGGCGCAGGTGTTCCTGCAGCCAGTCCGCGACCTGCTTGGTGAGCCGCTCCTGCACCTGCAGGTCGCGCGCGAACATCTCGACCACCCGCGCGAGCTTCGACAGGCCCAGGATCCGCTCCCCCGGCAGGTATCCGACGTGCGCGACGCCGTGGAACGGCAGCATGTGGTGCTCGCACAACGACTGCACCGGAATCCCGCGCGCCAGCACCAGCTCGTCGTAGCCCTCGTCGTTCGGGAACGTCGTGAGGTTGAACGCCCGCGGCGTCAAGAGCTCGGCGTACGCCTCCGCGACGCGGCGCGGGGTGTCGGCGAGGTGCACCGAGTAAGGGTCCTTGCCCAGCGCCTTGAGCAGGTCCGTGACCGCCTTCTGCGCGCCTTCGACGTCCATGCCGCCACGGTAGTTCCGCTGGCCGAATTTAGTCAACTGGAGTAGGTTTTAGAAATGGCCGATCCCGTCGCCGCCGTCGCGGCCCTGGACGAACCGACCCGGCGGAGGCTCTACGACTTCGTGGTGCGCCAGACCGCGCCCATCAGCAAGGACGAGGCCGCGCAGGCCGTGGAGCTGCCCAGGACGACAGCCGCGTTCCACCTCGACAAGCTGGTCGACCTGGGACTGCTGGACGTGGTCCACCAGCGGCGTTCGGGCCGGACAGGGCCCGGAGCGGGACGCCCGGCGAAGCTCTACCGGCGGTCCTGCGAGCAGATCGAGGTCTCGTTGCCCGACCGGCGGTACGAGGCCGCGAGCCACCTGCTCACGGACGCGCTGGTGGAGGCGGAGAGCACGGGCGAGCCCGTGCGCGAGATCCTGAACCGGCGCGCGTACGAGTGGGGCGTGGGCCTCGCCTCGTCCACGACCGGTGGCGTCGCGGAAGCGTTGGCGGGCCTCGGTTTCGAGCCGCGGGAGGACGACGGGTCTATCCTGCTGGGCAACTGCCCGTTCCACAGCCTGGCGCAGCGGCACACCCGGCTGGTGTGCGGGATGAACCTGTGCCTGGTCAGCGGGCTGCTGGACGGGGCCGAGGCGAGCGGGGTGACCGCGCGCCTCGACCCGTCACCGGACCGGTGCTGCGTCCGGCTGGATCAGACGCCGTCCTCCAGGTCGCCCTCGGTCTCCAGGTAGGCGGACCGCAGCGCGTCCAGAGTGGACTCCTCCGGGTGCTCCCACATCTTGCGCTCGGCCGCTTCCAGCAGCCGCTCGGCGATGCCGTGCAACGCCCACGGGTTCGAGGTCTGCAGGAACTTGCGGGTCTCCGGGTCGAGCACGTAGGTCTCGGTCAGCTTCTCGTACATCCAGTCCGCGACGACGCCGGTCGTGGCGTCGTAGCCGAACAGGTACTCGACCGTCGCCTGCAGCTCGAACGCGCCCTTGTACCCGTGCCGGCGCATCGCCCCGACCCAGCGCGGGTTCACCACGCGGGCGCGGAAGATCCGCGAGGTCTCCTCGGTGAGGGTCCTCGTCCGCACCGCCTCCGGCCGCGTGCTGTCACCGACGTACGCGGCGGGTGCCTTGCCCGTCAACGCCTTCACCATCGTGACCATGCCGCCGTGGTACTGGAAGTAGTCGTCAGAGTCGGCGATGTCGTGCTCGCGGGTGTCGATGTTCTTGGCCGCCACCGCGATCCGCCGGTACGCCGACTCCATGTCCGCACGCGCGGAGATGCCGTCGACCCCGCGGCCGTAGGCGTAGCCGCCCCACACCGCGTAGACCTCGGCGATGTCCGACGAGTCGCGCCAGGTGCGGCTGTCGATCAACGGCAGCACGCCCGCGCCGTACGCGCCCGGCTTGGACCCGAAGATCCGCAGCGTGGCCCTGCGCTCGTCGCCGTGCTCCTCCAGGTCCTTGAGCATGTGCGCCCGCACGAAGTTCTGCTCCGCCGGCTCGTCGAGCGCGGCCACCAGCTGCACGGCGTCGTCCATCATGGACACGACGTGCGGGAAGGCGTCACGGAAGAAACCGGAGATCCGGACCGTGACGTCGATGCGCGGCCGGTCGAGCTCGTCCAGCGCGATGACCTCGAGGCCCGTGACGCGGCGGGACTGGTCATCCCATACCGGCCGCACGCCCATCAGCGCGAACACCTCGGCGATGTCGTCGCCGGCCGTGCGCATCGCGGACGTGCCCCAGACCGACAGGCCCACCGACGGCGGCCATTCGCCGTCGTTCTCGTCGCGGTAGCGGGCCAGCAGCGAGTCGGCCATCGCCTGGCCGGTCTCCCACGCGAGGCGCGACGGGATGGCCTTCGGGTCGACGGAGTAGAAGTTGCGGCCGGTCGGCAGCACGTTCACCAGGCCGCGCAACGGCGACCCCGACGGGCCGGCCGGGATGTAGCCGCCGTCCAGCGCGTGCAGGACGTTCGTCATCTCGTCCGTCGTGCGCGCGAGCCGCGGAACCACTTCCAGCGCCGCGAACTCCAGGATCTTCTGCACGTCCGCCGACTCGTGCAGCGTCTTGGCGGCCTCGGCGTCCCAGCCCGCGTCCTCCATCGCCTGGACGAGTGCGCGCGCTTCTTCTTCCACCGCGTCGACGTCTTCGCGCGAGGTGGTCGTGAGACCGAGCGCCTCGCGCAGGCCGGGCAGCGCGGCGACCTGGCCGCCCCACATCTGCCGCGCCTGCAGCATCGCGAGCACGAGGTTGACGCGGACGCCACCGGTCGGCGCCTCGCCGAGGATGTGCAGACCGTCGCGGATCTGGACGTCCTTGACCTCGCACAGCCAGCCGTCGACGTGCAGGATGAACTCGTCGAACTCGGCGTCGTGCGGCCGGTCGTCGAGTCCCAGGTCGTGGTCGAGCTTCGCGGCCTTGATCAGCGTCCAGATCTGCGCGCGGATCGCCGGTACCTTGGCCGGGTCCATCGCGGAGATGTTCCCGTACTCGTCGAGCAGCTGCTCCAGGCGCGCGATGTCACCGTAGCTGTCGGCGCGGGCCATCGGCGGCACGAGGTGGTCGACCAGGGTCGCGTGCGCCCGGCGCTTGGCCTGCGTGCCCTCGCCGGGGTCGTTGACGAGGAACGGGTAGATCAGCGGCAGGTCGCCGAGCGCCGCGTCCGTGCCGCAGGACGCCGACATGCCGACGGTCTTGCCGGGCAGCCACTCCAGGTTGCCGTGCTTGCCGACGTGCACCACGGCGTCGGCCCCGAACGACGACTCGATCCACCGGTAGGCGGCGAGGTAGTGGTGCGACGGCGGCAGGTCGGGGTCGTGGTAGATCGCGATGGGGTTCTCGCCGAACCCGCGCGGCGGCTGGACGACCACGGTGACGTTGCCGGACCGCAGTGCCGCCAGGACGATCTCGCCGTCCTCGGACCTGCTGCGGTCGACGAACAGCTCACCGGGCGCCTCGCCCCAGTGCTGTTCCATCGACGCGCGGAAGTCGTCGGGCAGGGTGTCGTAGAACTCCCGGTAGCCGGCCGCGGAGATGCGGATCGGGTTGCTCTCGAACTGCTCCTGCGTCAGCCAGTCGGCGTCCTGGCCACCGGCGGCGATCAGCGCGTGGATCAGCTTGTCGCCGTCGAGCTCCTCGACGCCCGGCAGCTCGTCGCCGATGTCGTAGCCGTGCTCCTGCATGGCCTTGAGCAGCCGGACGGTGGAGGCGGGCGTGTCGAGACCGACGGCGTTGCCGATGCGGGAGTGCTTGGTCGGGTACGCCGACAGCATCACGACGACCTTGCGCTGCGCCACGGGGATGTGGCGCAGACGGCCGTGGCGGACCGCGATGCCCGCGACGCGCAGCGCCCGTTCCGGGTCGGCCACGTAGACGGTGAGACCGTCGGAGTCGATCTCCTTGAAGGAGAACGGGACCGTGATGATCCGCCCGTCGAACTCCGGGATGGCGACCTGCGTCGCGGTGTCCAAAGGGGACAGCCCGTCGTCGTTGGAGTCCCACGACTCGCGGCTCGACGTGAGGCACAACCCCTGCAGGATCGGCACGTCCAGCGCCGCGAGCGCGCCGACGTCCCACGCCTCGTCGTCGCCACCGGCGGAGGCCTTCGCGGGGTTCGTCCCCCCGGCCGCGAGGACCGTCACCACCAGCGCGTCCGCCTGGCCCAGCGTCTCGAGCAGTTCTGGCTCGGCGGTGCGCAGCGAGGAGCAGTAGACCGGCAGCGGCCGCCCGCCCTTGGCCTCGATCGCGTCGCACAACGCGTGCACGAACGCCGTGTTCCCCGCGACGTGGTGCGCGCGGTAGTAGAGCACCGCGACCGTCGGGCCCTCCACCGTCGAGGCCTCGCGCTCCAGCACACCCCACGTGGGGGTGGCCGCGGGGGCCTCGAAGCCGTGGCCCGTCAGCAGGATCGTGTCGGACAGGAACTTGTGCAGCTCGGTGAGGTTCGCCGGGCCGCCGTGCGCGAGGTAGAGGTGCGCCTCCGCGCAGACGCCGCCGGGCACCGTCGACAGCTCCATCAGCGCCGCGTCGGGCTGTTGCTCACCGCCGAGCACGACCACCGGCAGCCCGCTGGCGAGGAGCCGGTCGAGGCCTTCCTCCCACATCCGGCGGCCGCCGAGGATGCGCACGAGGACGAGGTCGACGCCCTCCACCAGCGCGGGCAGGTCGTCGACGGTGAGCCGGGCGGGGTTGCCGAGCCGGTACTCGGCACCGCTCGCACGCGCCGACAGCAGGTCGGTGTCGGAGGTCGACAGCAGCAGGATCACGCAGGCTCCATCCCTCGTGGGGTCCTCGCCCCAGGTTGCGGGTCGCGGCGAAGCGGAGTTCCTGACTCCCAGCGGTGTTCGCTGGTCACAGTGGCGGGACCGCGCCGGATTCGCACCGGCTTCCTCCTGCGCTTCGTCGTTCGGGCTCACCCTAACCGGCGGGTTACAGTCCGACCTATGCCCAGTGGGATTTACCGGGGTCACCCGGACGCCTGCCCCGGCGCCGTCGAGCTGCATCAGGCGGCCGACGGCGGGCTGGCGCGCATCCGGGTGCCGGGCGGCACTCTTCCCGCTGCTCGGTGGGATGCCGTCCGTCTTGCCGCCGCCGAGCTGGGGAACGGCTCGGTCGAGCTGACCTCGCGGGCGAACCTCCAGATCAGGGGGCTCGCGGACGGGGTGGAGCTGGGCGAGCGGATGCGTGCGGCGGGCCTGCTGCCGTCCTGGTCGCACGAGCGCGTCCGCAACATCGTCGCGGCGCCCCTGGAGGACAACCAGGCGCTGGTCGACGCACTGGACGCGGCCTTGTGCGCGGACCCCTCGCTGGCCTCGCTACCAGGGCGTTTCCTGGTCACGGTCGGTGCTTCGGTGAGCGGGCTGGGTGGCGACCTCGGCCTCGTCGGGAACGTCCTCCTGCTGGCCGGTACCGATACAGGTGTCCGGGTTCACGATCCCGTCGACGCCCTCGTCACCGCGGCCCGGCTGTTCCAGTCGATGCGCGGGACCGCGTGGCGCCTGTCCGAAGTGGACGGCGGTGTGCGAAAGATCACCGACCACTTCGGCGCCACCGACGCTCCGCGCATCACCCCGGCTGTGACTCCTGTCGCACCTTCCCCTTCGACCCCGGGCGTTCCACTGGGCCGGCTCGACGCTTCCCAGCTCGCCGGCGTCCCGATCCGTGTGACCCCGTGGCGCAGCGTGGTCGTGCCACCGGGCACCGACACGTCCGGCCTGATCACGGACCCGGACTCGCCGTGGCACGGCGTCAGCGCCTGCACCGGACGGCCCGGCTGCGCCAAGTCGTTGTCGGACGTCCGCGCCGACGTGCGCGAATGGGTCAGCCGCCCGGAACTGTCAGACCCGGATGGGACGATAGGAGTGGGGGCCCGAACCCCCCAGGGGGCCCGCCAATCGGGATCGATTCCGCGGCCCGTGCACTGGTCGGGTTGCTCACGCCGGTGTGGTCGTCCCGCCGGCGATGTGATCGAGTTCGTCGCGACCGGCGACGGCTACGAGGAGATCAGGTGACGCAGTACATCAAGGACGGGGCGGAGATCTACCGCCAGTCCTTCGCCACCATTCGCGCGGAGTCGGACCTCACCAGGTTCCCCGGCGACGTCGCGAAAGTCGTCGTCCGCATGATCCACGCGTGCGGCATGACCGACCTGCCGGACGACGTCGCGTTCTCGCCGAACGTCGTCCGCGACGCCCGCGAGGCCCTGCGGGCAGGCGCCCCGATCCTCTGCGACGCCACCATGGTCGCGTCCGGGGTGACCCGCCGTCGGCTGCCGAAGGACAACGAAGTCCTCTGCTACCTGCAAGATCCCCGCACTCCCGCGCGAGCGCGGGAGATCGGCAACACCCGCAGCGCCGCCGCGCTCGAACTCCTCGCGGACCGCTTCGACGGCGCCGTGATCGCGATCGGCAACGCCCCGACGGCGTTGTTCCACGTCCTCGACCTGATCGCCGCCGGAGCCCCGCGGCCCGCCGCGATCCTGGGCATCCCGGTCGGGTTCATCGGGGCGGCGGAGTCCAAGGAAGCTCTGGCCGCGACGGATCTGGAGCACCTCGTGGTGCACGGCAGGCGCGGCGGCAGCGCCATGACGGCCGCGGCCATCAACGCGATTGCGAGCGAAGAAGAATGATCACCAAAAGATCTACTACAGCGCTCTACGGCGTCGGCCTGGGTCCCAGCGGCCCGAACACCGGCACCGCGCTCAACACCCAGGCGATTGCGAGCGAAGAAGAATGACAGGCAAGCTCTACGGCGTCGGCCTGGGTCCTGGCGACCCGGAGCTCGTGACGGTCAAGGCCGCGCGGCTCATCCGGGAGGCCGACGTGGTCGCGTTCCACAGCGCCCGTCACGGCCGCAGCGTCGCGAAGACCATCGCGGAGCCGTACTTCCGCGAGGGCCAGATCGTCGAGCAGCTCGTCTACCCGGTCACCACCGAGGACACCGACGACTACCAGGGCGAGATCGACGCCTTCTACGAGCAGGCCGCCGCCCGTCTCGCCGCCCACCTCGACGCCGGGCGCGACGTCGTCGTGCTCGCCGCGGGTGACCCGTTCTTCTACGGCTCGTACATGCACATGCACAAGCGGCTCGCCGACCGCTACGAGTGGGAGGTGGTGCCCGGCGTGACGTCCGTGAGCGGCGCGTCCGCGGTGCTGGGCACCCCGCTCGTCGAACGCGACGAGGTCCTCACGATCCTGCCCGGCACGCTGCCGCCCGCCGAGCTCGCGAGCCGTCTCGCCGACACCGACTCGGCCGCGATCCTCAAACTGGGCCGCACTTTCGGCAACGTGCGCCAGGCGTTGGAGGAGGCGGGCAGGCTCGACGGCGCCTGGTACGTCGAGCGCGCCACCACCGGCAGGCAGAAGCTGGCGCCGCTCGCCGACGTCGACCCCGCGACCGTCCCGTACTTCTCCATCGCGGTGCTGCCGAGCCAGTCCAAGCCGGCGAAGCCCAGGGGCGAGGTCGTCGTCGTGGGTCTCGGTCCCGGCTCGCGGAACTGGCTGACGCCCGAGGCCCGTCAGGAGCTCGATGCCGCCGACGAGCTGGTCGGCTACTCCACCTACCTCGACCGCGTTCCCGAACGTCCCGGTCAGAAGCGCCACGCCACCCACAACCAGGTCGAGTCGGAACGCGCCGCCTTCGCGCTGGACCTGGCCCGGCGCGGTGCGCGGGTGGCCGTGGTGTCGTCGGGCGACCCCGGTGTCTTCGCGATGGCCACCGCGGTCCTGGAGGTCGCGGCGGAGGCCGCGGACGTGCCGGTGCGGATCATCCCCGGCGTCACGGCCGCGAACGCCGTGGCGGCCAAGGCCGGTGCGCCGCTGGGTCACGACTACGCGGTGATCTCGTTGAGCGACCGCCTCAAGCCGTGGGACGTCATCGCCTCCCGGCTGGAGGCCACCGCCAAGGCCGATCTCGTGATCGCGATCTACAACCCGGCGTCCAAGGCCCGCACGCACCAGGTCGCGGACATGCGCGATCTGCTGCTGCAGCACAGGAAGCCGGAGACGCCGGTCGTCGTCGGGCGTGACGTCGGCGGCCCCGAGGAGGAGATCCGCGTCCTCACGCTCGGCGCCCTCGACCCGGCCACGATCGACATGCGCTGCCTGCTGATCATCGGTTCTTCGCAGACGACCGTGACACCGCAGGGAGTCGTGTTCACGCCCCGGCGGTACCCAACCACCTGACGGCGGCGTCGACGTCGGCCACCGTGTCCGCGGGCGGGAGCGGTGGCCGGCGCACGATCACGACGGGGACTTCCAGCTGACGCGCGGCTTCGAGCTTGGCCGAGGTCATGTCGCCCCCGCTGTCCTTGGTGACCAGGACGTCGATCCGGTGCGACCGCATCAGCACCAGCTCACCGTCCACTGTGAACGGTCCGCGTGACAGCAGCACCTCGATCCGTTGGGGCATCGGCGGTTCCGGCGGCTCGACCATGCGGGCCAGGAACCACTGCGGGCACGAGGCGAACTCAGCGAGGTCCTGCCGCCCGGTCGTCAGGAACACCCTCTCCCCCGGAAGGTCCTGTGCGGCCTCGGCGACGCTGCCGACCCACCGCCAGCCGGGTTGCGGCGTGAAGCCGGGCCGGCGCAGCACCAGGAACGGCACGCCGACACGTCCACAGGCCTCGAAGGCGTTCGCGGTGATCTGGCGGGCGAACGGGTGCGTGGCGTCGACCACCGCGTCGATCTCGTTGTCCCGCAACCACTGCGCGAGCCCGTCCACGCCGCCGAACCCGCCGATCCTGACCTCGCCGACGGGCAGCCGGGGCGCGCTCACCCGGCCGGCCAGCGAGGAGACGGCGGGCACGCGGGCGGCCAGCTCGCGCGCC
The DNA here is from genome assembly GCF_035525475.1 of Lentzea sp. GTDB lineage: Bacteria > Actinomycetota > Actinomycetes > Mycobacteriales > Pseudonocardiaceae > Lentzea. The sequence continues at coordinate 88,016 of NZ_DATLEC010000149.1, forward strand.
TCCCCCGTCCCGCCGAGGATGAGGATCATCGAGCGCGAGCGGGCGAGTACAGGTGGCTGTCGGGGAACTGCGTGGCTCCCAGCACCTGCCCGACGATGATCACCGCGGTCCGCTTGATCCCGGCGGCCCGCACCTGTGCGGCGATGTCATCGAGCGTCCCGCGCAGCACGACCTCGTCCTCCCGCGACGCGTACGCGACCACCGCGACCGGGCAGTCCGCGCCGTAGTGGGGCACCAGCTCGGCGACCACCTCGGAGATCCGCTGCACGGCCAGGTGCAGGACGAGCGTCGCGTGACTGCGGCCCAGCGTGTCCAGGTCCTCGCCGGGAGGCATCGGCGTGGCGCGCTGCGACGTCCGCGTGAGGATCACCGTCTGCCCCACGCCCGGCACGGTCAGCTCGCGCTGCAAGGAAGCCGCCGCGGCCGCGAACGCCGGCACTCCGGGCGTCACGTCGTAGGAGATCCCCAGCGCGTCCAGCCTGCGCATCTGCTCCGCCATCGCGCTGAACACCGCCGGGTCCCCGGAGTGCAGCCGGGCCACGTCCAGCCCCTGCTCGGTCGCCGCCACCAGCTCCGCGACGATCTCGTCCAGCGTCAACGACGCCGTGTCGACCTTGCGCGCCCCTTCCGGGCAGAAGTCCAGCAGCTCCACCGGCACCAGCGCGCCGGCGTAGAGGCAGACGGGCGACGCGGCGATGAGATCCCTGCCGCGCACCGTGATCAGGTCGGCGGCGCCCGGACCGGCTCCGATGAAGTGCACGGTCACCTCGTCACGCTCCACGTCGTCACGGGCATGTGCGGCCGCCACCCGGTGAACCCGCCGACCGCCGATCCCCGGTTCACCGCGATGCGCACCAGGTCACCGCCGAGTCGCGCGTACCACTGCGCCACCACGGCCTCGGACTCCAGCGTCACGGCGTTCACCACGAGCCGCCCGCCGGACGGCAACGCGTCCCAGCACTTCTGCACCACACCGGGCACGGTCAGCCCGCCGCCGATGAAGATCGCGTCGGGCTTCTCCAGCGGCTCCAGCACGTCCGGCGCGCGTCCGATGTGGACCTCGACGCCCGGCACGCCGAGCGAGGCGGCGTTGCGCACGATCCGTCCGGCCCGCTCCGCCGACTGCTCGACGGCGATCGCCCGGCACGTGGGGTGCGTGCGCGCCCACTCGATCGCGATGGACCCGGACCCGGCCCCGACGTCCCACAGCAGCTGCCCCGGCAGGGGCGCCAGTCTCGACAGGGAAATCGCCCGCACCTCGCGCTTCGTCAGCTGGCCATCGGTCTCGTAGGCGTCGTCGGGCAGCCCCGGCGCGCGAGAATACGCCGCACCCGCGTACTCGACGGCGATGACGCACAACGGGTCCGCGGCCTGTCCGGACCACTCGTAGACCCGCTCGGCGGGCCCGCCGAGCTGCTCCAGCACGGTGATCGGCCCCGCGATCCCGGCGACGGTCTCCGGGTCCCCGCCCAGCACCAGCACGCGCCGTCCCGGGCTCAACGCGGCCCGCAGCAGGTCGGGAGAACGCCCGACCAGTGACACGACCTCGACCTCGTTCAACGCCCACCCGAGCCGCGCCGCGGCCAGCGACACCGACGAGGGGTGCGGAACGACCCTGACCCGCGACCCCAGCAGCCGCACCAGCGTCGTGCCGATGCCGTGGAACATCGGATCGCCGGACGCGAGCACGCACACGTCGCGGTGCTTCTCGAACAGCTCCGGCAACGCCGGTACCAGCGGCGACGGCCACGCGACCCGTTCGAACTCCCCCGGCACCAGGTCGAGCTGGCGGCGCGACCCCATCAGCACCTTCGCGCTCCTGACGGCTTGCCGCGCGGCGGGCGACAACCCGTCCCAGCCGTCGGCCCCGATGCCGACGACAACGACGTCAGACTGTTCCGGTGACACGCTTCACCTGGATCTCGATCACGACCCGAGTCGGGTTCACCCGCGGCTGCCGGTAGCGCAGCGCGTACCGACGCTCGGCCTCCGCGACGGACTCCGCGTCATCCCTGACCACCGCCGGACCCTCCAGGGTGGACCAGCGCCGACCGTCCACCTGGCACACCGCCGCGTACCCGGCCTTGCGGACGTGCTTGACCTTCCACGAGGCCCCGTCGGTGATGACGCGCGCGACACCGGCCTCCTGGTCGAGCGTGACCCCGACCGGCACGACCTGCACGGTGCCGTCCGGGCGCGCGGTGGACAGCGTGCACAGGTGCCGCTCGGACCAGAACTCGGCGAACTCGGCGCCCCGCTCGATCGACATGCCCAGCATCATGCAATGAGAGGGCCGGGAAACGAAATCAGCCCTTCACGGGCGGGCGAACCGCGGCCTGCCGTCACCCGGTGCGTCCCGGCTGTTGACCTCGACTTTGGTCGAGATCCTACGGTTGCCGCGGACCATCCTCGACCACGCGGAGTAATGATGATCTTGGTGACGGGCGCCACCGGCAACATCGGCAGGGCTCTGCTGACGGAGCTGCGGGCGAGCGGTGCGGGGCCGGTGCGAGGTCTCACCCGCGACGCGGCACGGGCCGGGTTCCCCGCGGACGTCGAAGCCGTCGAGGCGGACATCACGCGTGCGGACCGGCTCGGAGCGGCGCTCAGCGGTGTGTGCTCGCTGTTCTTGTTGCAGGGCTTCGGATCGGAGGCACAGACCATCGAGGCCGCCAGGCAGGAAGGCGTGGAGCACGTGGTGCTCGTGTCGTCGATCACGGTCCAGACCCACCCGCACCTGCGCGCCGCCGGGGCGAACCTGGCCGTCGAGGAGTCGTTGAAGAGCAGCGGCATGGCCTGGACGGTCCTGCGGCCGACGCAGTTCGCCTCGAACACCCTGATGTGGGCAGGGTCGATCCGCGACCAAGCGGTGGTCCGCGTTCCGTACGCCGACATCGGGCTTCCCACCGTCCACCCCTCGGACATCGCCGCTGTAGCGCGAGCGGCGCTCACCGAACCCGGCCACCGCGGCCAGACCTACCCGCTGACCGGGCCGCGGCGCGTCACGCCGCGGCAGCAGGTGGCGGACATCGCCGCCGCCGTCGGGCGTGAGCTGTCGCTGGTGGAGATCAGCCGGGAACAGGCCCACCAGGAGATGAGTCCCCACATGGGGGACGAGACCGCGGACGCGGTTCTCGACCTGATGGGCGGAGACGTCAACGACGCACTGCTGGCCGTGCACGACACCGTGGCGCGGGTCACGGGTCGTCAGGCCAGGCCCTTCTCCGACTGGGCGGGGGAGAACGCCGCCGCTTTCCGCTGAACGACAGCGCGGCCCGCCACCTGAGGTGACGGGCCGCGCTCTCATCTGTCCGCTACGGGTAGCTGACGACGTTCACCGGCACCGTGCCCGGCGGCGTCACCCCACCCACGTTGTTCACGACGTGGGTGATCGTTCCCTGGTAGTTGAGCGACACGGTCAGCAGGTTGTGCAACCTCACGCCGGACCGGTTCGGCACCTCGAACGCGTTCTCCGCCCGCACCGACGGGTTGACGTTGAAGAAGCAGTAGCTGCCGAGCCCCCACGCCTCGTGGTTCGTGACGTTGTCGCCGACCTTGTAGGCCGCGTACCCGGCCTGCCCGTTCGGCCTGTTCCAGGTCGCCTGGTTCGGCACGTCGTACGGCATCTCGTTCTGGAAGAAGATGGTCCGCCCGCGTTCGCCGTTCCAGATCACCTGGTACTTCTGGTAGTGCTCGACGAACAGGCCCGTGGCCAGCACGTCGTTGCCGTTCACGACGAGACCGGTGTCCCCGATCGCCTCGTTCCAGCCCCAGGTTCCGGCGTTGCCGTGGTCGGCGCGCCAGATCCAGGTGTGGTCGATGATCGTGTTGTGGCTGTTGACGACCAGGCTGTTGGTCGCCTTGCCCGGGACCGCCCCGCCGACGCGGAAGAACACGTCCTGCAGCGTGGTCGGGTTGGACGCGTGCGACGCCGACGAGCCGGACGGGCCGACGGTCAGCAGCGACGGGGACAGGGTCGTGCCCGCGTCGAACAGGATGCCCTTGATCCGCACGCCGTCGACGTCGGCCACCTGCATGGCGGTGACGCCGTTCTGCGGCACGATCGTCGCGTAGCCGATGCCCAGCACGACGGTGTTGGGCCGCGTGATGTTGATCGTCTGGTTGACGTTGTAGATGCCGGGCGTGAAGAACAGGTTGCAGCCGGACGCCAGCGCCGCGTTGATCGTCGAGGCGGTGTCACCGGACTTGACGACGTAGAACTGGCTCATCGGCAACGAGCTGCCGGGCGTGCCACCGTTGACCCACGACGCACCGGAGGCGTTGGTGCGCAACGAAGGCAGGAACACGCGGTACTTGCCGTCCTCGAAGTAGAGGTAGGGCACGTCACGTGAGACCGGCGTCGTCGCCAGGTTGGTCGACGGCGGGTTCGGGAACGTCGTCGCCGGAGCGCCGGGCGTCCCGGAGAACACCATGTTCCAGACGCCACCGTTCCAGCTGCCGTAGTTGCTGTCACGGGTGTACCACTGCTGCTGCGACACCGAAGCCGTCTGACCGGACACGCGCGTGTCGGCCGTGTAGCCACCGGACGCGAAGCCGTAGGACGCCGGGTACAGCGCCAGGTTGCCGCGGATGTCCATGCGGCGGAACGGCGCGGCCTGCGCGACGGCCCAGCGGTTGGTGCCGGTGCTCGGGTTGACGGCCATGTTCTCGGCGGAACGCCAGAAGTTCTGCAGCGCCACACCCTTGTCGGACTCGTTGAACGCGTCCACGGTGATGTCGCCGTTGATCACGACGTCACCGGGGTTGCGCCCCAGGCCCGAGACGGACGTGTAGAAGCCGACGTCGTCGTGCACGTTGTACGTGCCCGGCTTGAACAGGTGCGCGACCCGGCGGGACGCCATCTGCGCGGTCAGCGTGTCCTTCTGGTTGTTGAAGTCGGTGTCGAGCTGCGTCTGGATGCTCGCGGCGGACATGCTCGGGTCGAAGACGCGCGTGTTCGGACCGAAGCTCGGGTTGTCCGACTGGACGCACCCCTGCTGCGTGCCGATCGTGTAGGTCGCGCTGGCGACGGACGAGTTCGCGAGACCGGACTTGATGCCGATCGCGTTGACCGTCCGGCTGCTGGGCACCGAGATCGGCCCGCTGTAGACAGGAGACGACGCCGTCGGCGTAGAGCCGTCCACTGTGTACCGGATCGTGGCGCCGCTCGTGGCGGTGGAGATCGTCACGGTCTGACCGGACGTGTACGCACCACCCGGCGGGCTGAACGTAGGCGTCGCGACCGGCGCCTGCGTGCTGCCGTGGGTGTAGGTGAAGTGCGGGGTGTCGTACTGCGGTCCGCTCTTCTCGTAGGTGAACCAGTACTCGAGCTGCGTGCCGGACGACAGCGACCCGACGGTCTTCTGCCAGGTCCCGGCGTTGTTGGTCATGCGGAAGTTCTGCTGGTTCGCACCGGAAACCAGGTAGTGCACGTCGACGTACAGGGCAGGGGTCGTCGGCGTGAAGTTGATCCTCGCCTGAGTGGCGTCCAGCGCCGTCACGCTCTGCGTGTAGTCATCGGCCGCGGAGGCGACGGAGGACGACGCGAATGACGACAGGGCAATCGCTGTGGCGGCCAGACCGGCCAGCCATCTCACCTTTGAGAGCGCTCTCACACCTGAAACGGTAAACATGAGATGACATGGAAGGGAAGAGGCAAGTTGTGAGAAAGGTGCGAGGCTCGACCGGTCCTTGATCCGGCAGCGCCACCGTTTTCACCCGAACGAGCAGACGCTTGGACCGCCTTCGAGCCATAGCGTCGGCGCATGACTGCATCCACCGCGTACAGCAGGGACCTGGGCGACGAGCTGCGCCGCATGCGGGAGACCTGCACCGGGCTCAAGGGCCACGAGCTCGCCAGGAAACTCGGCTGGGACCCGAGCAAGGTGTCCACTATCGAACACGGCAAAGCACGCGCCAGCGAGGTCGACCTGGTGCAGTACTTCACGGCGTGTGACAAGGACGTCGACTTCTACGAGAACTTCAAGCACCGCTACCGGTACGCGTTCGACGAGTACATCGTGCAGTTGTCGGGCAACCTGCGGACGGTCGCGATGGCCGAGTCGACGGCCAGGGCGATCATCAGCTACGACACACTGTTGGTGCCGGGCCTCTTCCAGACACCGGAGTACGCGGAGAGCGTGTACGAGGTGACCGGGTTGGTCGCGGAGGAGCGCATCCCGGTGCTCGTGCGGTGCCGGACGGACCGCCAGGCGATCCTCAACCGGCACGACCGGCCGGATTGCTTGTTCTACGTCCACGAGGTGGCCCTGCAGCAGCCGATGGGTGACGACCAGGTCATGCAGGGCCAGTACCGGCGGCTGCTCGCCAAAGCGCACATGATCCGGATCGTGCCCGCGGAGGTCGCCGTGCTGTCGGCCGGCTTCATGCTCTGGGAGTACGAGAAGGCCAAGCCGGTCGCCTACAGCGAGACGGAGTTCGCGCGCGTGTTCGTGCAGGATCCGGGCGCGATCGCCCAGGCGAGGGTGCACCTGAAGCAGCTGGGCAGGGTCGCTCTGGACGAAGAGCAGACCCGTGCGAGGTTGAGGCAGTACCTCACCCAGCCAGTCGGCGCCCGCTGAGACCGGCCGCGCCGCACGCCCGCAGGGAGCCGAAGAACGCGAGCGGTGACGTCCTCGCGTTCTCCTCCCCCGCCTGGGCCGCCCTGCTCAGGTCCCTCGGTTCTCGTTGAGGTAGTTGTAGATCGTGTAGCGGGTGACCTCCAGGACGCCCGCCAGGTGGTCGACCGAGTCGCGGATCAGGAAGAACCCCGCCTCGTCCAGCACCCGCACCACCTGCGACTTGTGCACCTTCTTCATCAGCTCGACCGGCACGCCGACGTCGGCGATCGCCTTCTCGACCAGCACCCGTTGCAGCGTGTCCACGTCCTGCGGGAACGACTCGACGGGGCCGGAGGCCTCGTGCGCGGCCAGCTTGTTCACGCACAGGCAGCCCACGGCGACGCCGGCCGCGTCGCGCACGAACGTCGTCGACGACCAGATCGCGCGGCCGTCCGGGGCGTAGGTCTCGTAGCCCGGCATGTCGGTGGTCGTGCCGCGGCGGACGAGTCCGAGCAGCAGGTCCGTCATCGGGCCGCCCACCTGGCGGCCGGTCAGCGAGCCCGCGATCGCGATGATCGAGTTCGGCAGCCGGGACAGGTCGTGCACCACGACCTCGGTGTCGGGGCCCAGTGCCGAGGCCAGTGAGTCCACCGTCGGCACCAGGGCCGACAACGCCGCCGGCACCGGCGACGACGCCGAGCCCGACAGCGACTTCAGGGCGGCGCGGACGCGTTCCAGCGTGCCGCGCGAGGTCGTGGCGTGCGGGGACAGGCGGACGTGCTCGGGGCGGATGGTCGCGGTGATGCCGAAGGCGTGCAGCGCTTCGCCCACCACCGAGGCGGCCTCGGGCATCGTGAACGCCAGGATGCCCGCCCGGCGGTCTCGGGCGGAGACGATCTTGCCTCCGCACGACAGCACGATCTCCTCCAGCTCGGTCACCAGTGAACTCACGGCGGAGTCCAGCGACGGGACGCCGGCCAGCTCGACCAGTTCCAGGGCCTCGGCGAAGGCGCCGGAGACGATCGGCGAGAGGTTCGTGATGTTCCAGGCGGCGGCGTCGGGGGCCGCGTCGTGCACCGCGTTGTCGAACAGGCCCGCGTCCACCGCGCCGGTCCAGCCCGACAGGACGGGCGAGAGCCGGTCCAGGGCTCGGTCCGAGAGCACGACGAAACCCGTGCTCCACCCGGCGCGCAACCACTTCTGGCCGCCGACCACCAGCACGTCGGCGAGTTCCCACGGTTCGTCGACGACGCCGAAGCCCTGGATGCCGTCGACGATCAGCAGGCGGTCGCCGATGGCCTCGCGCAGCGCTGAGAGGTCCGCGCGGTAGCCGGTCCTGAAGTCCACGGCGGACACCGACAACGCCGAAACTTCCGGCGTCAGACGGGTTGCGACCGCGGCCGGTGCGACCGGGCCGTCGAAGACCACCGACGGGAGGCCCGCCCGCACCCAGGGGTAGGTGTTGGACGGGAACTCCGACGCCGAGTACATGACGGTGCCGGACAGGCCGAAGGCCGCCTGGAACAGGCCGATCGACGTGTTCGGCACCAGCGCCACGTGGTCGGTGTCGGAGCGGCACAACCGCGCGACGGCGGCCTTCACGCGCTGTTCCTCGCGCATGAGCGTGTCCACTGTGGTGGGTCCGGCGAGTGAGGCCTGTTCCATCAGACGCGCGGTCGCCGTCACCACCGGGAGCGACGGCGGACCGAAGCGGGCGAAGTCGAGATACCCCTCCGGTTCGCGGAACTGGGAGAGGTACGCGGCGTCGATCAACTCAGAGCACCTTTGCCAGGAACTGTTGCGTGCGCGGCTGCTGCGGATTGTCGAGCACGTCGGACGGGGTGCCGGTCTCCACGACGGCCCCGTCGACGAGGAACACCACGCGGTCGGCGACCGAGCGGGCGAAGCCGATCTCGTGGGTGACCACGATCATCGTCATGCCGTCGCGGGCCAGCGAGGTCATCACGTCGAGCACCTCGCCGACCAGCTCCGGGTCCAGCGCGGAGGTGGGCTCGTCGAACAGCATCAGCTTGGGCTTCATCGCCAGCGCTCGCGCGATCGCGACGCGTTGCTGCTGACCGCCCGAGAGCTGCCCTGGGTAGGCGGAGGCCTTCTCGGCCAGTCCCACCCGTTCCAGCAGTGCCAACGCCTCCGCTCCCACCTCGGCCTTACGACGCCCGAGCACCTGGACCGGGCCCTCCATGATGTTCTCCAGCGCCGTGCGGTGCGGGAAGAGGTTGAACCGCTGGAACACCATCCCGACGTCGCGGCGCTGGTGGGCGGCTTCGCGTTCGCGCAGCTCGTGGAGCTTGCCGCCCTGCGAACGGAACCCGACCGGCACGCCGTCGACCCAGATCCGGCCGGCGTCGATGGTCTCCAGGTGGTTCACGCAGCGCAGGAACGTCGACTTGCCCGCGCCCGACGGCCCGAGCAGGCAGACGACCTCGCCGCGCTCGACCTCTAGATCGATGCCCTTGAGCACCTCGGTGTGGCCGAACGACTTGCGGACACCGATCGCCTCAACGAGGGCCATAAGCACGCTCCAGGTAGTGCTGCCCGATCGACGCGAGGGAGACCATCACGAGGTACCAGGCCGCGGCGGCGAACAGGGTTTCCATGATCTCCAGGTTGCGCGACGAGATGTTGTTCGCGGCGTGGATGAGCTCCAGGAAGGCGATCACCGACGCCATCGAGGTGCCCTTGATCATGTTGATGAAGTTGTTGCCGGTCGGCGGGATGATCACGCGCATCGCCTGCGGCAGGACGACTCGGCGCAGCGTCGTCAACGGCGTCATGCCGATCGACTTGGCCGCCTCGGTCTGGCCGGAGTCGACGCTGCTCAGGCCGGCGCGGACGATCTCGGCCATGTAGGCGCTCTCGTTGAGGCCCAGGCCGAGCAGCGCCGCCACGAACGCGGTCATGACCACGTTGGTGGGCACCGAGAACAGCATCGGGATGCTGATGTTCTTGAACACCAGCGCGAGGTTGAACCAGATCAGGATCTGCAGCAGCACCGGCAGGCCGCGGAACAGCCAGATGTAGCCGACCGCGAACCACCGGGCGACCGGGTTCGCCGACAGCCTCATCAGCGCGACCACGACACCGAGCACGATCGCGCCGCCCTGGGCCGCGAGGGCGAGCACGATGGTGTTGAGGACGCCTTCGAGCATCGCGGGGTGCGTGAAGAACCCCGGCACGTCCTCCCACTGGATCTGCGCCTCGGCCATCGACCAGCCGAGACCGGCGATGACCAGCAGGATCACCGCGCCGCTGACCCACCTCCACGGGTGGCGCAGCGGCACGACGACGAGCTCGGAGGGCCGGACCTCCTCGGCGGTGCGGAGATCACTTGCCATTGATCGCGGCCTTGGTGATCGCACCCTGCTTGATGTCCCAGGTGGTGAGGATCTTCTCGTAGGTGCCGTCGTCGATCAGCGACTGCAGCGCGGCCTTGATCGCCTCGGACAGCTTGGCGTTCTGCTTGTTCACGCCGATGCCGTACGGGCCGCCGTTGATCGGCGCGAGCGGCACGACCTCGAAGTACTGGCCGTCACCCGCGGTCTTCGCGACGTAGACGGCGGTCGGCAGGTCGTTCAGGATCGCGGCGACACGACCGGTGCGCAGCTGGTTCTGGTTGCCGGTGTCGCTGTCGGTGACGCTGAGCTGGACCTCGGGCTTGCCCTGGGCCTTGCACTTCTCGCTCTGCTCCTTGGCGAACTGCTCCTGCGAGCTGCCGAGGTTGACCGCGATCCCCTTGCCGCACAGGTCGTCGACCGACTTGACGCCCTGCGGGTTGCCCTTCTGCACCATGATCGTGATGCCGGAGGTGAAGTAGTCGACGAAGTCGATCTTCTGCTGGCGCTCGGCGGTGTCGTTCATCGCGGCCATGGTCACGTCGACGCGGCCGGTCTCGAGGCTGGTGATCAGCGAGCTGAACGCCATGTCGCTGTGCTCGGCCTTCAGCCCGAGCTTCGCGGAGATCGCCTTGATCAGGTCGACCTCGGACCCGAGCGGCGTCTTGCCGTCCTGGTCGTAGAAGTTGTTCGGCGGGTTCTGGATGTTCGACCCGACCCGCAGCTTGCCCGCCGAGACGATCTCGGGCGGCAGCAGCGCGGCGAGCTTGTCGTCCTTCTTGACCGAGCCCAGGTCGGACGACGGAGGCGTGGACGTCTGAGAGTTGGTGTCAGACGTGGACCCGCAGGCGGCGAGCCCCAGTACGAGCAGCGAGGTCACGAGCAGGCGCGGCTTCATGGCGGGGACCGTACAACGTCGAGTTGAAGACGTCCACAAAAAGTTGAAAACAGGCGTGACCGGCGGCACTCGGGGAATTCCACCGGCGCCTGGTTCGTTGACGGGAGAGCACCGGCAAACGAGGAGGACCCCCCATGGCGACGGTCGAGCTGACGACGGAGAACTTCGACGAGGTGGTCGGCGGTTCCGGCATCGTCCTGGTCGACTTCTGGGCCGAGTGGTGCGGTCCGTGCCGCGCGTTCGGGCCCACGTACGAGGCCGCTTCGGAGAAGAACGAGGACATCACGTTCGGCAAGGTCGACACGGAGGCGCAGCAGGAGCTCGCGGCCACGTTCGGCATCCGGTCGATCCCCACGCTGATGATCGTGCGCGAGGGCGTGGTGCTGTTCTCGCAGCCGGGCGCGCTGCCGGGCAACGCGCTGGACGACCTGATCGAGCAGGCGCGCAAGGTGGACATGGAAGAGGTCCACGCCAAGGTCGCGGAAGCCCAGGCCCAACAGGGCTGATTGGTACAACGCCGCTCGGGGTAGCCGACGTGCATGAACACCGACACGTCGACCGCGCAGCTGGTGAACCAGCTGTCCGAGCAGGTGAGCAGGCTCGCACGCGATGAGATCCGTCTCGCTGTCGCGGAGCTGAAGGAGAAGGGCAAGCACGCCGGTGTCGGCGCCGGGATGTTCGGTGTGGCCGGCGTGTTCGCGTGGTGGGGCGGGCTGAGCGTTGTCGCGGGCCTGATCCTGCTGCTGGCACTCGTAGTACCGCCGTGGGCGGCCGCGCTGATCGTCGCGGCCGCCCTTCTGCTGTTCGCGGGCGTCTTCGCGCTCGTGGGCAGAGGTCAGGTCAAGCAGGCCGCTCCCCCGGTGCCGCGGCAGGCGATGGACAACGTGCAGCGGGACATCGCGACGATCAAGGAGAGTGCGCACCGATGACCGACCCGAAGGAACAGCTCCAGCGCGACGTCGAGCGCACCCGCCGAGAGCTGGGTGAGACCGTGGAAGCGTTGGCGCACAAGGTCGACGTGCCCGGTCGCGTGAAGGAGCAGGCGCACGAGACGGTCGTGCGGATGACCGCCGCGACCAACCAGGCCATCGACTCGCTGCCCACCCCGGTGGCGGAGCAGGTCGAGAAGGCGCGCCGGCACCCCGGAGCCATCGCGGCGGTGCTGATCGCCCTCGTCGTCGCGATCTGGGCCATCTCGAGGAGGAACCGATGAAGATCCTGTACCGGCCCCTGGGCATGCTGGTCGGCGCGCTGGGAGGTTTCCTCGCGACCGCGATCTTCGGCCAGATCTGGAAGGCCGTGGCCGGCGACAAGGAAGCGCCCAGCCCCACGATGCGCAACCGCACCTGGAGCGAGATCCTGCTGGCCGCGGCGTTGCAGGGCGCCATCTTCGGCCTGGTCAAGGCCGCGATCGACCGCGGCGGCGCCAAGGGCTTCCAGAAGCTCACCGGCGAGTGGCCCGGCGACGAGGAAGACTGATCACGCAGGACCAGGGACACGGCCCGCGAGGCCGGTCTCTGGTCCTGCGAACGTTTGAACCCTCAACTATTCTGCTCGCATGCCACAGCCAGAGGGTGCCGAGCTCGAAGCCATCAGGGCCAAGCGCGACGAACTGCGCGAACGCTACGTGAAGCCGCTCGCCGAGCGAGGTGGTTCGCCCACCCGCGGCGTGCACCACATCGCGCTCATCTGCAAGGACGTCGAGGAGACCATCCGGTTCTACCAGGAGTTCCTCGGTTTCCCGCTGGTGGAGCTCGTCGAGAACCGCGACTACCGCGGTTCCAGCCACTTCTTCTTCGACCTCGGAGCCAAGAACCTGCTGGGGTTCTTCGACTTCCCGGGCCACGACCACCCGCCGTTCTCCGAGACGATCGGCGCCGTCCAGCACCTCGCGCTGTCGACCTCGCCCGAGCGGTTCGACGAGATCAGGGCCAAGCTCGACGCCGAGGGGATCGACTACCTGGGGCCCGACCGGGGCGTCGAGGACAGCCTGTACATCCGCGACCCCAACGGTGTAGGGATTGAGTTCTACCGGGAAGATCTCGGCGAGTTCGAGGGCACGACCCTGATCAACTGAGAACGGAGTCGCAGTGGCGCAAGAGGTCAAGGGCATCGTCGCCCGGGGCAAAGGTCAACCCGTGGAACTGACCTCGGTGCTGGTGCCCGACCCCGGCCCCGGCGAGGCCGTCGTGAAGGTCCAGGCGTGCGGTGTCTGCCACACCGACCTGCACTACCGCGAGGGCGGCATCAACGACGAGTTCCCGTTCCTGCTGGGACACGAGGCAGCCGGTGTCGTGGAGTCGGTCGGCGAGGGCGTCACCGACCTGGAGCCCGGCGACTTCGTCGTGCTGAACTGGCGCGCGGTCTGCGGCACGTGCCGCGCGTGCAGGCGCGGCAAGCCCTGGTACTGCTTCTCGACGTTCAACGCCTCGCAGCCGATGACGTTGACGGACGGCACCAAGCTCTCGCCCGCGCTGGGGATCGGCGCGTTCGCGGAGAAGACGCTCGTCCACTCAGGACAGTGCACGAAGGTCGACCCGTCGGCCCGCGCGGCCGCCGTCGGCCTGCTGGGCTGCGGCGTGATGGCCGGTGTCGGCGCGGCCGTGAACACCGGTGGCGTCACGCGCGGCGACTCGGTGGCCGTGATCGGCTGCGGCGGTGTCGGTGACGGCGCCATCGCGGGCGCCCGCCTCGCCGGCGCCGCGAAGATCATCGCCGTCGACACCGACCCGCGGAAGCTGGAGTGGGCCAAGGGTTTCGGCGCCACGCACACGATCAACGCCCGCGAGGTCGACGACGTCGTGACGGCGATCCAGGACCTGACGGACTCGTTCGGCGCGGACGTCGTGATCGACGCGGTGGGCCGCCCCGAGACGTGGAAGCAGGCGTTCTACGCCCGCGACCTCGCCGGAACCGTTGTCCTGGTGGGTGTTCCGACGCCGGACATGCAGCTCGAGATGCCGCTGATCGACTTCTTCTCGCGCGGCGGTTCGCTGAAGTCCTCGTGGTACGGCGACTGCCTGCCCTCCCGCGACTTCCCGATGCTCGTCGACCTGTACCAGCAGGGCCGCTTCGACCTCGACGCGTTCGTCACCGAGGAGATCGCGCTCGACGGCGTCGAAGGCGCGTTCGAGAAGATGCACCACGGCGACGTGCTGCGATCGGTCGTGGTGTTCTGATGGCACTGCGCGTCGACCACACCGTCACGTCCGGCACGTTCTCGCTGGACGGCGAGACGTTCGACGTCGACAACAACGTGTGGGTCATCGGTGACGACAGCGAATGCGTCGTCATCGACGCCCCGCACGACGTGAACGCGATCCTGGAGGTCGTCAACGGCCGCAAGGTCGTCGCGATCCTGCTGACGCACGCGCACGACGACCACGTCCGCGTCGCACCGGACCTGGCGCACGAGACGGGCGCGCCCCTCGCGCTGCACCAGGCCGACCACGTGGTGTGGAGCCTGACGCACACGGGCGTGATCCCCCACCAGGCGCTGGAGGACGGCCAGGTGATCACCGTCGCCGGCGAGGAGATCCACGTGCTGCACACGCCCGGCCACTCGCCGGGCGCCGTGTGCTTCCACGTGCCGTCGCTGGGTGCGGTGTTCACCGGCGACACGCTGTTCCAGGGCGGGCCGGGCGCGACCGGGCGGTCGTTCTCGGACCGGCCCACGATCGAGCGGTCGATCCGGGAGAAGCTGCTGACGCTGCCGGGGGAGACCGTGGTGCACACGGGCCACGGCCCGGACACCACGATCGCCGCCGAGGTTTTCTAGAACGCTAGAACCGCGGAGGCCGCTTCTCCAGGAACGCCGACACGCCCTCCGCGTAGTCGGGGCTGGAGGCGGCCTCCGCGTACAGCCCCCGCACGGAGTCGTCCTCGCGCCCGCCGTCGGTGATCGAGCCGACGATCTTCTTGGCGCCGCGCACCGACACCCGCGCCCGCCCCGCGATCTGCTCGGACAGCTCCTTCACGCGGGTGTCGAGCGAGTCCGCGACCTCGTTGACGAGACCGATCCGCAGCGCCGTCGCCGCGTCGATCAGGTCCGCCGAGAACAGGATCTGCTTCGCCCACGCCGGGCCCACCGCGTCCACGAGCTGCTTGGTGGACGTGAAGTTGTAGACGATGCCGAGCTTCGCGGGCGTGATGCCGAAGCGGGCGTCGGCGGAGGCCACCCGGATGTCGCACGCGAGGGCGATCTCGCAGCCGCCGCCCACGCAGAACCCGGAAATCGCGGCGATCGTCGGCTTGTCCAGCCCGACGATCGCGCGTTCGCCGTTGTGGACCGCCTCGCCGTAGTGGGCGGCGCCGGCGGCACCTCGGCGCAGGGTCGAGAACTCGGCGATGTCGGCGCCCGCCGAGAAGTGGTCACCGCCCCGGATGACGAGGACGCGGATGCTCTCATCTGCGGAGACCTCGGCCATCAGGCCGGGCAGGGCGGACCACATGTCGTAGCTCATGGCGTTGCGCTTGGCCGGGCGGTTGATCGTCAACGTGGCGACCGGACCGGCCGCGGACAGCTCCAGGAACTCGCTCACAGGCCGCACGATACCCACCGGTTCCGCGAACGCATGCGATCTCATATGGGTCGCAGGTGTTCATGCCCTTGTAAAGTTCCGTTGCCGGTGAGGGGAGGCAACGTGACGGCGGCGAGCATCGGCGCTTCCACGCTTCGCACGTTCGCCGTGCGGTTGCGCACCACCGCGCCGGTCTCCGCGCGGATCCTCTCGGAGCTCGCCGGTGAGCTCGACCGCGGCGGGGCGGTGGCCGACCTGCTCTGCTCGCACAGCGCCGTGCACAGTCCCCTGTTCGGCATCCAGGCGCTCGCGGGTGTGCGGTTGCTGATGCTGTCGGGCAGGGCCCCGGAGCTGAGCCGGCGGTTCACCAGCGCGCACGCCGCGGCGATGGCCGGTGAGTCGGACTCGGCGGCGTTGCTCGCCTGGCTCGCGGCACGGACCGCGATCATCGAGAACGCGGGCGAGATCCTCGCGGCGCTGGACCGCACGGTGCAGCAGCACCAGCCCAAGACGGCCGGTTTCCTGCTCCGCGGCCTCACGATGATCGGCGCGCCCAGGGTCCGGCTCCTCGAACTGGGCGCGTGCGCGGGGCTGAACCTGATCCTGGACCGGTACCGGTGGTTCGGGCTCGGCTGGGAGTGGGGCGACAAGGACTCCCCCGTCCGCCTGGCCGCCGTCGGGCCGCGGCCGGCGGACCTGGAGATCGTCGGACGCGCAGGGTGCGACCTGCAGCCGCGCGACCCCGCCGACCCCCGGCACGCGATGATCCTGCACTCGTTCATCCCGCCGGAGCACGACTCGCTGCGGTGGGACCTCGACGACGCCATCGAGGTCGCGACGAAGGTCGGCGTGAAGGTCGAGCGCTCCCCCGCCGGTCGGTGGCTGCGCGAGAACCTCGTGCCGCCCGGCGACCGCGACACCTGCACGGTGGTCTGGCACAGCTCGTTCTGGCCGTACCTGACCGAGGACGAGCGCAACGAGATCGAGACGACGCTGACCGCGGCGGCGGGTTCGATGCCACTCGCGCGCGTTGCCTACGAGTCGACAGATTTTCGCTCGAACCCCCGCTTGACGGTCACCATCTACAGCTGACGTGCGCCGTCGTGACAACGATCCGCGCCTCCCTGCTGGCCGTCGCTCTCATCACCACGGCCCTGACCGCGCCCGCCAGGGCCGACGTCTCCGACCACGACCTGGCGTTGCACTGGGCCCCGATCCATCACCAGGACACCGACAGCTCGGACCACGACGCCGACTACCTGTCCACTGTGGACTTCGATGGCGACTGGAACACCCTGAACAACTGGGAGAACCAGCCGCAGCTCGCGAAGCTCACCGGCGCCGCCTACTACTCCGTGGTCGAGACGTCCACGCACTGGTTCATCGTCTACGGCTTCTTCCACCCGCGAGACTGGGACGACCAGCCGGACCCGTTCGGCACGAAGACCCACGAGAACGACCTGGAGGGCGTGCTCCTGACCGTCCGCAGGGACAGCGGGTACGGCAAGCTCGAAGCCGCGGTCACGGTGGCGCACAGCGACTTCTACTCCTACGTGCCCGCCGGGTCGCCGTTCCAGAACGGCGCGGAGACCATCGACGGCACGCTGCTGATGGTCGACGGACGGCCCGCCACGCGGCAGGAGGCCAAGGGCCACGGCCTGTACCGCTGGGACGGCAACGACTTCCCCGGTGGTGACGGCGTGGTCTACCGTCCGTCCGCCACCGGTGAGGTCCCGTCGGGCGGCAACGACCGCAGCGTCGGCTACCGACTGGTGAACACCCTGGAGGCGAACGGGATGTGGGCCCGCCGGACCAACTCCGAGACCTTCGCGTCGTTCGGCACCTTCCGCGGCGACAACGGCAAGGACAACGCCGCCAACGCGCCGTGGGGCTGGGACGACCAGAACGACGGGCCGATCTACAAGGGCTACCTCGCCACCGACCCGGCGCTGCTGGTCGACCGGTACTTCTCCGGCAAGGGTGACTTCAGCCTGACCTACACGCGCAACGCCTTCCGCTGAAACGCTGCCAAGGCCTCGTCGATCGCCTTGTCCTGCCACCGCTGGAGGTTGATGGCGAGCGACACCTGCCGCTCGCCATCGGCGCTGTGGAACGACCACGTGCCCGCTCCCCACACCGACCCGTCGTGGCCCCAGAAGTCGCCGTGGCGGTGCAGACCGAGCCCGTAGTCGACCGTCGAGCCGTCGAACGCGACCACCGGGCCGGTCTTCTGCATCTCCGCCAACGACTCCGGTGACACCACCCGGCCGTCGAGCAGCGCGGCGAAGAACAGGTTCAGGTCCTCCACCGTCGAGATCAGCGACGCCGCCACCCCGACCCACGACATGTCGTAGACGCTGTAGTCGCGCGGCGGGTCGAGCAGCCCGAACAACGCCTCGAGCATCCGCGGGTGCGGTCCCTCGATGCGCGTCCCGGTCGGGAACATCGTGTTGCGCAGCCCGGCGCGTTCGACGACGTGGCGCGTGATCCACCGTTCGGCCGTCATCCCGGTGACCTTCTCGATCAGCCTGCCCAGCAGCAGGTAACCGGTGTTGGAGTAGGTGCCGGGCGGGACGGCGGGCGCGCTCGTGCCCAGCTCGATCAGCTCGCGCGGGTAGAAGTGCCGGAACCGGTTGTCCTCCAGGCTCCGCGGCGAGCCTTCCAGCACCGACGGGAACGCGAGGAACCGGTAGTCCGCCAGGCCGCTCGTCATGTTCAGCAGCTCGCGGACCGTCGCCTCGCCGTGGACGGGCATGTCGAGACCGATCTTGCCGCGTTCCACCAGTTGCAGGACCGCGGCGGCGGTGAACGTCTTGGTGACGCTGCCGACCCGGTGCCGCATGTCCGGTGCCGCCTCCCCGGCGGCACCGCGCCACACCTCGCCGTTCTCCCGCACCTCCGCCCACACGCCGGGAACCCCGGCGCGGTGGATCGCCTCCAGCTCGGCCCTCATGCCAGCGCCCTGCGCAGCACGTCGCCGATCTCGGCGAACTGGCGCTGGGAGACCGCGGCCGACAGCAGCGCCTGCGACCCGTGGAACGTGCCGGGGAACTGGTGCAGCTCGACCCGCACGTCCGACTGCATGAGCCGCACCGCGTAGGCGATGCCCTCGTCGCGGCTCGGGCAGAGCTCGGCCGTCGCGACGTACGCGGGCGGCAGGTCGGACAGGTCCTCGGCGCGCGACGGGGCCGCGTACGGCGTGGCGGGCCGCCCGCCCAGGTAGTGCGCCCACGCCTGCGCGGCTTTGGCGCGGTTGTACCAGGGCGTCTCGGTGAAGTGCCGCGCCGACCACGTGGTCAGCCTGTCGTCGAGCCCCGGCTGGTGCAGCAGCTGGAACCGGATCGGCGGCCCCTGCTCGTCGCGCGCCCTCAACGCCAGCGCCGCCGCCAGCCCGCCGCCCGCGCTGTGCCCGGCGACCGCGACGAGGTCCGGGTCGGCGGCGTTCTCGTGCGCCCACCGCAACACCGTCCACGCGTCGTCCAGCGCGGCCGGGAACGGGTTCTCCGGGGCGAGCCGGTAGCCCACCGAGATCACGGCACAGCCCGACCGCGCGGCGACGCGGGACGCCCACGGGTGTTCGGTCTCCACGTCACCGATGCACCAGCCACCGCCGTGCATCCAGACGACCGTGCCGCGCGCCTCGTGCGGCCGGTAGACCCGCACCGGGACCGGCGGGGTTCCCGGCACCAGCAGGTCCTCGACCTCCATGCCGTCCGTCTCCGCCGGGATGCCGGCCGCGAGCCCGGCGAGGACCGCCCGCTCCGCCACCACGTCGGTCAGCTCGGCTTTCGGGAAGAACGGGACGAAAGCTTCCAACTCGGGATCCATGCGGTCCATCCTCACGGCCTCCGCGCTCCCGTTCAGCCGACGCCCGTCGCACGATTCGGGGTACCGGCGCGCCGATCGTCGCTATCGTCGTGCGCATGGAGGCGTTGGCGACCCGGCTGTCGAACCTCGACTCGCACGTCGAGGGCGCGATCAGGGTCGTGATGTTCTACGACACGCTCATGCGCCGCCGGGTCGACCTCCCCGCTCTGGCAAGGGCTTCCGCGGGTCTCGCGGAGTGCGTGGCGGGCATCCGCCTGCACAGCACCGGGAAGGTCGTCCGCATGTCCCCCGGCGGCACCGAGGCCGCCGCGCCGCG
>NZ_DATLEC010000184.1:0-6706 GCF_035525475.1 Lentzea sp.
GCTTCAGCGCGTGGATCACCACCGTGATCCTCGCGGCCGTCCTGCTGACCGGCTCGTGGCGGTTGCTCGCCGCGCAGACCGTGCTGTTCGGCCTGTGCGCGTTCATCTCGCTCAAGCTCAACCCGTGGGGCCACGTCTACCGCTACGCCGTCCAACCGCGGATCACGCCGACGACCGAACGCGAGGAGGCCGCCCCGCTGCGGTTCGCGCAGGGCGTCGGGTTCGCGTTCGCGCTGGTCGGGACCATCGGGTACGCCAGTGGCCTCACCGGGCTCGGCGTCGCCGCCACCGCCGCCGCACTGGTCGCGGCGCTGCTCAACGCGTCGATCGGCCTGTGCCTGGGCTGCGAGATGTTCCTGCTCCTGCGCCGCCACGCGCCCGCACTCGTCCGACCCCAGTGACACCGTCGCAGTAAGAACGAAGAAATTGGAGCAGCTCGATGAGCCGTGAAGACGTCCTGGTCTCGGCCGCTTGGTCCGAGGAGAACCTCAACACGTCCGGTGTCGTGTTCGTGGAGGTGGACGAGGACACCACCGCCTACGAGGGTGGTCACATCCCGGGCGCGGTGCGGATCGACTGGAGGACCGAGCTGCAGGACCCGGTGCGCCGCGACTTCGTCGACCGCGCGGGCTTCGAGAAGCTGCTGTCGGCCAAGGGCATCTCCAACGACGACACGGTCGTCCTCTACGGCGGCAACAACAACTGGTTCGCCGCCTACGCCTACTGGTACTTCAAGCTCTACGGCCACCAGAACGTGAAGCTCCTCGACGGCGGCCGCAAGAAGTGGGAGCTCGACGGCCGCCCCCTGGACAAGGAGGAGGTCACCCGAGAGGCGACCACCTACTCCGCCCAGGAGCAGGACCTCTCGATCCGAGCCTTCCGCGACGAGGTGGTCGAGGCCATCGGCAACAAGAACCTGGTGGACGTCCGCTCCCCCGACGAGTTCTCGGGCAAGCTCCTCGCCCCGGCCCACCTCCCGCAGGAGCAGGCGCAGCGCGGCGGCCACATCCCGTCCGCGGTGAACGTCCCGTGGTCGAAGGCGGCCAACGAGGACGGCACCTTCAAGTCGGACGACGAGCTCCGCGCCGTCTACGAGGAGGCGGGCTTCGACGGCAGCCGCAAGACCATCGCGTACTGCCGCATCGGCGAGCGCTCCTCGCACACCTGGTTCGCCCTGCGAGAGCTCCTCGGCCACGAGGACGTGAAGAACTACGACGGTTCCTGGACGGAGTACGGCTCGCTGATCGGCGTGCCGATCGAACTCGGTTCCGGCAAGGAGGCCTGATCCCATGAGCGACGGCTGCGGCGCCCCCGTGCAGGGCGGCACGATCGAAGTCTCGACGACGGAAACGGTCCTGGAGGGCAAGGTCCTCTCCGACGGCACCCCGGTGGGCGGAGCCTTCGTCCGCCTGCTGGACTCGACTGGCGAGTTCACCGCCGAGGTCGTCTCCTCCCCGGAAGGCGACTTCCGCTTCTTCGCGGCACCGGGCTCCTGGACCGTCCGCGCACTCCACCGCACCGGCAACGGCCAGGCGGACGTGTCCGCCGAGGGCCCAGGCGTGCACGCGGTGGAGATCGCAGTGGCGTAAGACCTGGTCAGACACGGCGAAGGCCCTCAGCGGCGCAACACCGCTGGGGGCCTTCGCCGTGTCTCGAGCCGAAGCCGAAGGCGAGGCGAGGCAATGGCGAAACCGAGCCGCTTGAACGGAGCCCCAGCAGCATGAGACCGAGACCCCACCCGGTGTCCTGCACCACCACAACTCTGCACGTCAACCAGCGAGAGATATCCTCAGAACCGTGGAACACATCTTCACAGGACTCCTGGTACTAGTGACGATCGCCGTCATGTGGTTCGCCGGCTACGTCGTCTACCGCCTCTACTCAGACCAGCGATGACCACAGGGACCCCAGGAACGCCCGGAGCCGCCCCCATCCCAGGCAGCGGCGACGAAGCCATCCGCCTGGCAGAAGAACGTGCGGCGGCAACGCGCGAACGCAACCTCCCGCAGTTCACGGACATGCCCGTCCCGGGCGACACGGCGAACCTGCGCGAAGGAGCCAACCTCAACGACGCCCTCCTGGCAGTCCTCCCGCTGGTAGGCGTGTGGCGAGGCGAAGGAGAGAT
This sequence comes from Lentzea sp., assembly GCF_035525475.1. Taxonomy (GTDB): domain Bacteria; phylum Actinomycetota; class Actinomycetes; order Mycobacteriales; family Pseudonocardiaceae; genus Lentzea. The sequence goes on from NZ_DATLEC010000184.1 coordinate 2,126, forward strand.
CGTCTACCCGACGATCGAGGGTCCGTTCCGGTTCGGCCAGCAGATCACGTTCGCCCACGACGGCCGCCCGTTCCTCGTCTACGAGGCCAGGTCGTGGCTGCTCAACGAGGCCGGCGAGGTGATCCGCCCAGCAGCCAGGGAGCAGGGCTTCTGGCGCCCCCAGCCGGACGACACGATCGAGCTGCTGCTCACCCACAACACGGGCATCGTCGAGCTGTACTACGGCAAGGTGCGCACCCAGACGTCGTGGGAGTTCGAGACGGACGCCATCATCCGCACCGCGACGGCCAAAGAGGTCAAGGCCGCGCAGCGCCTGTACGGCATCGTCAACAACGGCGACCTCGCCTACGTCGAAGAGCGCGCCATGGTCGGCCAGGAGATGCAGCCGCACGCGTCCGCGCACCTCCAGCGCATCGTCGGCTGACCACAATCGTAGGATCGTTCAACAATCCATCACGTCCATCGAAGGATTGTTGAACGACCCAAGCGCGTGGGATTGTTCAACAATCCCACGATTCCCCGTAACATGGGTGCCATGCTGCTGCGGCGCTGCGGAACCGACGCCCTCCTCGTCGAGGTCGACTCACTGACGGAGGTCGCGGCCGTCCGCGCGGCCCTCCAGGACGTCGACGGCATCGAGGAGCTCGTCCCGGCCGCACGAACAGTGCTGGTCAAGGGCGCGTTGAACGACGTCAGGAACGCCCTCGGGAACATCGACCTCACCAAGGCGCCGACGACGCACCCGCGCGAGATCACCCTCCCGGTGATCTACGACGGCCCCGACCTCGACCTGGTCGCGGAGGCGGCGGGCATCACCCAGGACGAGGTCGTGAAGCTCCACACCGAAGCCACCTACGAGGTCGCGTTCTGCGGCTTCGCCCCCGGCTTCGCCTACCTGACCGGCCTCCCGGAGCACCTCCAGCAGCCGAGGCTCGACTCGCCGCGCACCAAGGTCCCCCAGGGCTCGGTCGGCATCGCGGGCGAGTTCACCGCCGCCTACCCCAGGGCCACACCGGGCGGCTGGCGGCTGATCGGCCGCACCGAGGTCACCCTGTTCGACCCCCAGGCCGAGACGCCCGCGCTCCTGCAGCCCGGCGACCAGGTCAGGTTCGTGGTCGCATGAGCCGCAGCGTCACGATCATCAAGACCGGCCCGCAGGCGCTGGTCCAGGACCTCGGCAGGCCGGGCAACGCCCACCTGGGCGTGCCGCCGTCCGGCGCGGTCGACCCGCACTCGCTGACCCTGGCCAACCGGCTCGTCGGCAACGACGAGCGCGCGGCCGGGCTGGAGCTCCTGCTGGGCGGCCTCACGCTGAGGGCCGGCGCCAGCTGCACGGTCGCCGTCACCGGGCCGCCCGCGGAAGTCCGGGTCGACGGCAGGCTCGCCGACTCGCACCACCCGGTCCACCTCAAGCAGGGCGAAGTCCTCACCGTCGGCACGCCGCACACCGGTCTGCGCACCTACCTGGCGATCTCCGGCGGCATCGACGTGCCGGAGGAGCTGGGCAGCCGCTCCACCGACCTGCTCTCCGGAATCGGCCCGGACCCGGTGCGGGACGACGACGTCCTGAACCTCGGGACGCCGGGCACGGCGATCGGCGCCGACGTCGTCCCGCCGCACCAGGCCCCGCACACGCTGGTCGTCCCGATCCTCCTCGGCCCGCGCGACGACTGGTTCGACGACGCGAAAACCCAGCTGCGCCAAGGGTCGTGGACGGTCTCGGACCGCAGCAACCGGGTCGGCGCGCGGCTGAGCGGCACGAAGCTGAACCGTCGTGACGGGGAGATCCCCAGCGAGGGCATGATCACCGGCTCGGTCCAGGTGCCGCCGGACGGCCAGCCCGTGGTGTTCCTCAACGACCACCCGACGACCGGCGGTTATCCCGTCATCGGCGTCGTCGACCGCGATTACCTGCGGTTCCTCGGCCAGGCGCGGCCGGGGACGCGGGTGAGGTTCCGCCCAGCCGGCTGAGCGACACCGCCGTTGACGCAAGTGGTCCAGACCAAATACCGTAACGACCAGGCCGCCGCGGAACCTCTACACCCTGGAGTTCCGCATGCGCCGAATCCCTGCACTGCTCACGGTTCTGGTCGCGCTCCTGGCCTTGGCGGTACCCGCCACAGCCGCCACCGGCATCACCGCGACCTTCTCCCGCACCGGCACGAGCGCCAAGGTCGTGGTCGCCAACGCGAGCACGACCGCGCTCACCGGGTGGTCGCTCAAGTTCGACCTGCCCTCCGGTGTCACGGTGGGCAACGTCCAGAACGCGACGACCACCCAGAACGGCACCAGAGTGACGCTCACTCCTGCCTTCTACATCAACACCATCCCCGCTGGGCGCGACACCGAGCCCTACAGCCCGACGTTCACGCTGAGCGCCGCGGCGGACCCGACCACCTGCACGATCAACAACATGGCCTGCGACGGCAGCGGTGATCCCGCACCGAGGCCGACCGGACTCACGGCCGACTACTCGGTCTCCGGCGGCACGGCGAAGTTCGTCGTGCGCAACCACGGCACCGCCGCGGTCATCGACTGGTCGATCAGCTTCACGCTCCCCAACGGCGTGACGGTCGGCAACGGCCAGAACAGCACGGTCACGCAGAACGGCAACCAGGTCACGGTCACGCCGGTCCACTACAACAAGACCGTCGCCGCGGGCGGCAGCACCGAGCCGTACAGCCCGGCGTTCTCCGTCAGCTCCAACGCCGAGCCGGTGACGTGCCGCATCAACAACGCGAACTGCGACGGCAGTGCGGACACTCCGCCAAGCGCACCAACGGGTCTGACGTCACCGACGAAGACCACGCGCACGGTGGCCCTGCAGTGGAACGCCTCCACGCCCGGTTCGCTCCCGATCACCGGCTACGACGTCTACAACGGCTCCGCACTGGCCGGCAGCTCCACCACGACGTCCACGGTCATCACCGGCCTGAACCCGAACACCGCGTACTCGTTCACGGTGCGCGCCAAGGACTCCAAGGGCGTGCGGAGCGCACCGAGCGCGGTCCTGAGCGTCACGACCAACAACCCGGCCGACGACACCACTCCGCCCACGGCGCCGACCGGTCTGAGGGCGACGGCGAAGGACGCGGGCAGCATCACGCTGGCGTGGAACCCCTCCACCGACAACCGCGGCGTCGCGAACTACGACGTCTACGTCGGCTCGGCCGTGAAGCAGACGGTCTCCGGCACCACGGCGGTCGTGAGCGGCCTCGCGCCGTCCACCGGCTACACGTTCACCGTCACAGCACGGGACCTCTACGACAACATGTCCGCGGCGAGCAACGCGCTGACTGAGCGCACCAACGACATCGTCAGCGGGTACGCCCGTGTCGGGTACTTCGTGCAGTGGGGCATCTACGGGCGCCAGTACTTCGTGAAGGACATGGATGCCGCGAAGATGACCCACGTCAACTACGCGTTCGGCAACATCGACCCGGTCAACCTGACGTGTCTGCAGGGCGTCACGAAGGGCACGAGCCCGAACCCGCAGGACCCGAACCAGGGCGACGGCGCGGGCGACGCCGAGGCCGACTACAGCAGGCCGATGAGCGCGGCGCAGTCCGTCGACGGCGTGGCGGACAGCGGCTGGGAGACGGTGCGCGGCAACTACAACCAGCTCCGCAAGCTCAAGGCGAAGTTCCCGAACCTCAAGGTGCTGATCTCCCTCGGCGGTTGGACGTACTCCAAGTACTTCTCCGACGTCGCCTCGACCGACGCGTCGCGGAAGAAGTTCGTGTCGTCGTGCCTCGACGTCTACATCAGGGGCAACCTGCCCGTGTACAACGGCGCGGGCGGTCCCGGCAGCGCCGCGGGGATCTTCGACGGCATCGACCTCGACTGGGAGTGGCCCGGCGCCGAAGGCCACGCGGGCAACCACTTCGGTCCGCAGGACAAGACGAACAACACGTTGCTGATCGAGGAGTTCCGGCGCCAGCTCGACGCCCTGGGCGCCACGACCGGCAAGCGCTACCAGATCACCGCGTTCACCCCGGCCGACCCGGCCAAGATCGCGGCGGGCTGGGAGCTCGGGCGGGTCGCGCGGTCGATGGACATCTTCAACGTCCAGGGCTACGACTTCCACGGTTCCGGCAGCGACAACTCGTGGGAGCCCGGCCGCACCGGCCACCAGGGCAACCTCTACCCGGACCCGGACGACCCGTACGCGACGAAGTTCAGCGTGGAGAGCACGGTGCGGGCCTACCTCGACGCCGGGGTGCCGTCACGCAAGATCACGCTAGGCCTCGCGTTCTACGGCCGCGGCTGGCAGAACGTGGCCGACGGCGGCAAGAACGGCGAGTGGCAGACCGCGGGAGGCGCGGCGCCGGGCCAGTTCCCGGAGGAGTCGGGCACGCGCGGGTACGCCAACCTCGTCGCGTCGGTGCCGAACTGCACCGTCCACCACGACGAGGTGGCCGTGGCGACGTCCTGCTACACCGGCAACCAGTGGTGGACCTTCGACGACGCGTGGTCGATCCAGCGCAAGACCGCGTGGCTCAGGTCGAAGAACCTGCTGGGCGCGATGTTCTGGGAGATGTCGGGCGACCGCGGCCCGTTGTTGGCCGCGGTCGACTCCGG
>NZ_DATLEC010000164.1:0-23545 GCF_035525475.1 Lentzea sp.
GCCAACTCCAGCACGTCGATGCTCATCGGCGGCATGTCCAACGCGGTCGGGATGAGGTAGTCGGTGAAGGATGGGTTGCGCACCACCCCGCCCTCGGTCCGGATCTCCTCCATCACCGCGAGGCCGAGGCCCTGGGCGGAACCGCCCTGGATCTGGCCCACCACGGCCTGCGGGTTCAGCGCCTTGCCCACGTCCTGGGCGCAGTCGAGAGAAACCACGCGCACGAGTCCGAGATCGACGTCCACGTCGACGACAGCGCGGTGGGCCGCGAAGCCGTACTGGACGTGCGCATTGCCCTGTCCTGTCACGGGATCGAGAGCCTCGGTCGCACGGTGACGCCACTCGGTGGTCTCGTCGATCACCTCAGAGCCGATGTCGGTGCGGCCTGCCAGCCGATCGCGCACCAACGCGCAGGCGGCCTTCACGGCGCCGCCGGTCACGTAGGTCTGGCGCGAGGCCGAGGTCGAGCCGCCGTTGCCGATCGTGGTGTCCATCGGCAGCACGGTCACGCGCTCGATGCCCAGCTCGGTCCGCACGATCTGCTGCATGATCGTCACCAGGCCCTGCCCGACCTCGCACGCGGCCGTGTGCACCGCGGCGGCCAACTCCCCGTTGACCATCGAGACGCGGACCCGAGCGGTCGAGTAGTCGTCGTAGCCCTCGGAGAAGCAGATGTTCTTGATGCCGACGGCGTAGCCGACCCCGCGGACGACTCCCTCGCCGTGCGTGGTGTTCGAGACGCCACCGGGCAGCTCGCGGATGTCGGACGACGTTCCGGCGGGCAAGGGCTTGTCCCGCACCAGCTTCAGCAGCTGGGCGACGGGCGCGGCCGAGTCGACCACCTGACCCGTCGGCATCACGGAACCCTCGGTCATCGCGTTCCGCACGCGGACGTCGACCGGCGACATCCCCAGCGCCTCGGCCAGCTTGTCCATCTGGGACTCGTAGGCGAAACCTGCCTGCACAGCACCGAATCCGCGCATCGCGCCGCACGGCGGGTTGTTCGTGTAGACGCCATAAGCGTCGACTGTCACGTTGTCGACCTCGTACGGCCCGACGCCCAGAGTCGCCGCGTTGGCCACGACAGCGGGAGTCGAGGAGGCGTAGGCGCCGCCGTCCAAATACATGCGGGTGCGGACGTAGACCAGCTTGCCGGTGCGGTCGGCGCCGTGCTCGTAGTACAGCACGGCCGGGTGCCGGTGGACGTGCCCGTAGAACGACTCCTCGCGGTTGTAGACCATTTTCACCGGCTTGCCGGTGCGCAGGGCCAGCAGGCACGCGTGCACCTGCATCGACAGGTCTTCACGGCCACCGAACGCGCCGCCGACGCCCGAGAGCGTCAGCCGCACCCTCTCCTCGGGCAGGCCGAGTGCCGCGGCGATCTGCGAGCGGTCGACGTGCAGCCACTGCGTCGCGATGTAGAGATCGACCGACCCGTCCTCCGCCGGCACCGCGAGCCCGGACTCCGGGCCCAGGAACGCCTGGTCCTGCATGCCGACCTCGTACCGGCCGGTGACGACGACGTCGGCCGTGACATCCTGCGAGCCGCGCCGGATCGGCACGTGCCGCACCAGGTTCCCGCCGGGGTGCAGCGGGGTGTCGCCGACCGCGGTCTCCATGTCCACGACGGGTTCCAGCACGTCGTAGGTGACGACGATCTTCTTCATCGCCCGCTGCGCGGTCTCGGGGTGGTCGGCGCCGACGAGCGCGACCGGTTCGCCCTGGTAGCGCACGACGTCCACCGCGAGCACCGGCTGGTCCTTGTGCTCCAACCCGTACAGGTTGCGGCCGGGCACGTCCGAGTGCGTCAGCACCGCGTACACGCCCGGCACCTTCAACGCCTCGGTGATGTCCACGGACGTGATGCGGGCGTACGGGTGCGGTGAGCGCAGGGTCGCGCCCCAGATCATGTCCTCGTGCCACAGGTCGGACGAGTAGGCGAACTCGCCGCGCACCTTCAGGTTGCCGTCCGGGCGCTGCGGCGACGTCCCGATGCCACCCGACACCGCGGAGGTCAGTTCGGCGGGGGTGAGGGTCATCGCGCAGCCTCCTGGAGCTTGGTGCTGGCGGCGGAGAGGTCGCGCGCCAGCTCGTCGGTCGACGCCGTGAGCAGGATCCCGTCCCGCACCACGACCTCACCGCCCACGATCAGCAGTTTCAGCGGAGGCGGAGTGCCGAGCACCAGTGCCGCCACCGGGTCGGCGATACCCGCGTGGTTCATCCCGGACAGGTCCCACACGGCGAGGTCCGCGACCTTGCCCGGTTCGATCGACCCCAGCGAGTCCGCGCGGCCGAGCACCTGCGCGCCGCCCATCGTGCCCATCCACAACGCCTTGCGGGCGTCCAGCGCGCCAGGCCCGCCGCGCTGCCGTGCCTGGTACAGCGCCGAGCGCAGCTCCACCACCAGCCCACCGTCCTCATTGGACGCCGCACCGTCGACGCCGAGCCCGACCGGCGCACCGGCGTCGAGCAGGTCGCGCACCGGCGCGATCCCGGTGCCGAGCCGTCCGTTGGACGTCGGGCAGTGCGCGGACCCGGTCGAGGTGGCCCCGAGCCGCTTCACCGCGCCGGCGTTGAGGTGCACGGTGTGCGCGAGCCACACGTCCGGTCCCAGCCAGCCGAGCCGCTCGGCGTACTCGGTCGGCGTGCACCCGTTCTCCGCCAGGCACTGCTCTTCCTCGTCCAGGGTCTCGGCGAGGTGCGTGTGCAGCCGGACGCCGTGGCGACGGGCCAGCGAGGCGGCGCCGGTCATCAGCTCCTTCGACACCGAGAACGGCGAGCACGGCCCGACGGCCACCCGGACCAGCGCGTCGTCCGCGGTCGAGTGGTAGGCGCCGATCGCCCGCTCGGTCGCGATCAGTGCGGCCTCGGTCTCCTCGACCAGGTTGTCCGGCGGCAGGCCACCCTGCGACTCGCCCCGGTCCATCGACCCGCGGATCGCCTCCAGCCGGATCCCGATCCGCCGGCCCGCCGACACCAGCGCGTCGAACACGTCGCCGCCGCCCGACGGGAAGACGTAGTGGTGGTCGGCGGCCAAGGTGCAGCCCGTCAGCGCCAGCCGCGCCAGCCCGGCGGACGCCGCCGCGTGCGTCACCGAGTCGTCGAGCCCGCGCCACACCGGGTACAGCGTGGTCAGCCACTCGAACAGCGTCGCGCCGGTCGCCAGCCCGCGCGTCGCCCACTGGTAGAGGTGGTGGTGGGTGTTGATCAGCCCGGGCGTGACCAGGCACGACGACGCGTCGACGTACGTGTGCGCCCCGGAGGGCCGAGACGCCGGCCCGGACCCGACCGAGACGATCCGGCCCTCATTGATGACGACGTGACCGGAGGCGTGCTCGGTCCCTGACGAGTCCACAGTGGACACCGCACAGCGGTCGAGGACGATCATCGGCGTGACGCCGCCAGTCGCACGGCGTCCAGGATCTTCTCGTACCCCGTGCAGCGGCACAGGTTCCCGGCGAGCGCCTCGCGGATCTCCGGGTCGGACGGGTTCGGCACGCGGTCGAGCAGGTCGTGCGCCTGCACCACGAGACCGGGCGTGCAGAAGCCGCACTGCACCGCGCCCGCCTCGACGAACGCCTCCTGCACGGGGTCCAGCCGGTCGCCCTGCGCGAGCCCTTCGACCGTGCGGACCTCGCGGTCCTGCGCCTGCCCTGCCGCGACCAGGCACGCGCACACCGGCACGTCGTCCAGGTACACCGTGCACGAGCCGCACTCGCCCTGCTCGCAGGCGTTCTTCGAGCCGGGCAGCCCGAGCCGCTCGCGCAGCACGTACAGCAGCGACTCGCCCTCCCACACGTCGTCGGCCTGACGCCGCTCGCCGTTGACCGTCACGTTCACGCGCATGTCAGCTCACCGCCACCGTTCTTCTGGCTGAGGAGTTCCTGCCAGGCCCAGCCCAGCGTCCTGCGTGCCATCACCGCCAGGGCGTGCTTGCGGTAGGCCGCAGAGCCGCGCACGTCGTCGATCGGCGACGCCGCCCGCGAGACCAGCTCCCCGAACTCGCGCTTCACCGAGTCCAGCAGCGGTCGCGGCGACGAGAAGTCCAGCGCGGAGGCGAGGAACTCCTCGGCCTCGTGCGCACGCCGGGGTGTCGGGGCGGCCGAACCGACCGCCGCGCCCACCCGGTTCTCCCCGGGGAACAGGGAGATCGCGAACGAGCAGACCGCGATGACCATGGCGTTGCGCGTGCCGACCTTCGAGAACTGCTGCGGCCCCTGGGCGGGCGCGAGGTGGACGGCCACGATCAGTTCGTCCTGCTCCAGCGCGTTCCGCTTGACGCCCAGGTAGAACTCGGCGGCAGGGATCATCCGCGTCCCGCGCACGGAGGCGACCTCGATGACCGCGTCCGACGCCAGCAGCACCGGGTGCGTGTCGCCCGCGGGGGAGGCCGCGCCCAGGTTGCCGCCGACCGTGCCGCGGTTGCGGATCTGCGGCGACCCGACCGTGCGGGAGGCCATCGCCAGGCCGGGGAGCTGTGCGCCCAGCTCGTCGATGATCCGCGCGTACGGCACGCCGGCGCCGATCCGCGGCCCCGCCTCCCACCGCCGCAGCTCGGGGATCCGGGTCAGGTCCAGCAGCGCGGCGGGCCTGCGGTGGTCGAAGTTGAGCTCCACCATGACGTCGGTGCCCCCGGCGATCGGCACGGCGTCCGGCCGGGAGGCCTTGAGCTCCAACGCCTCCGCGAGCGTCTCCGGTCGAAGGAAGTCCATCGTCAGCTACCTCGGTAGGTGGAGTAGGCGAACGGCGACAGCAGCAACGGCACGTGGTAGTGCTGAGCCGGGTCGGCGTGGTCGAAGGTGAGCACGACCTCGGGGAAGAACGGCGCGGCCCGCGAGGTGTCGAACACCAGCCGGTAGACGCCCGCCTCGAGCTCGTCACCCCACCCGGTGATCCGTCCGTCGGCGTTCGTCTCGGCGGTCGCCACCTCGGTCCCGTCGCGGCGCTGCAGCGACACGGTGATGCCCGCGAACGGCCTGCCGCGTGCGGCGTCCAGCACGTGCGTGGAGATCGTCACTCGCCCTCCCATCCGGTTGTGAGCCAGTACACAGACCAAGAGGTACACACCTCTACGGCGTGGCACATGAATCGACAGGCTCCTGGACGTGACGAATTTGTGCTTTCCTACAAACGTCGTTCATTCTGGCTGCGAATGGACGAAAGTGACCTCTCATGTTGCTGCTGCGGACGTTGCTGCGGATGCCGGAACTGCGCCTGAGCCTGCACACCGGTGAGGACCAGCTCGACCGCACGGTGACCCGCGTGTACGGGACGGAGCTGCCCGATCCCAGCCGGTACCTGTCCGGCGGGGAGCTCGTGCTGTCCGGCCTGCTCTGGCACCACGGCCCGCAGGACTCCGAGACGTTCGTCCGCTCGCTCGCCTCTGCGCGCGTGGCCGGCCTCGCGGCCAGCGACACGGACAGCGACACGGACAGCCACGACCTGCCGGAAGACCTGGTCGACGCCTGCGTCCGCCACCACGTGCCGTTGCTGGAGGTGCCGGTCGACCTGTCGTTCGCGACCATCACCGAACGCGTGTCGATGGAGCTCGTCGGCCTGTCGCGGCACCGCAGGCTGCTCACCGTCGTGACCGAGGGCTCCGGTCTGCCCGCGCTGCTGGCCGCCGGCGGCCACGAGCTGAACGCGCCGTGCTGGGTGCTGTCGACGACCGGGCGCGTCGTCGCGGGTGGCGAGCTGCCCGGCAGGGTCGCCCTGGTGAAGGAGTTCCTGCAGGCCGACCGCCTGCCGAAGACGGTCAGGGGCGTGACGCTCGTGCCCGTCTCCGAACGCGGCGGCACCCGGCTCACCAGCTGGATCCTGGTCGTGGGCGGTCCGGTGCAGCAGGAGGCCGCCGCCGAGCTCGCGTCCCTCGTCGGCCTGGAACGCCTGCACCAGGCGCAGGGCCGTCAGATCGAGAACCGCACCGCCGCACCGCTGGTCGCCGCGGTGCTGAGCGGGTCGGCCGACCTGGAGTCACGGCTGGCGGCGGCCGGACTGGAGAGCGCCCGGCTGCGCGTGCTCAGCGCGGTGACGTCCGACCAGCGGACCGACCTCGCGGCGGCCGTGCTGGAGGAGGCGCTGCCACAGGCGCTGGTGACACCCGTGGGTGACACGGTCTACGCGGTCGCGAAGGCGGACGACTCACCACCGGACGAGGTCCGCGACGCGATGCGCGTGATGGAACCGGGCCTCGGCTCGTCGCGCGTGCTCGTCGGCATCAGCTCACCGGTGGAGTCACGCGGACTGCGCGGCGCCGCGGAGGAAGCCACGCACGCGCGTCGGCTGGGAGAGCGCCGTGGCGGCCGCACGTGCGTGGTGGCGGGCGAGGAGATCGCGCTGCACCAGCTGCTGCTCGCGGGCGTTCCGGAGGAGCTGCGGGGTTCCCTGCGGCGCAGGCTGCTCGGACCGGTGATCGACTACGACGCCGAGCACGGGTCCGACCTCGCGGGGACCCTGAAGGTGTTCCTCGACTGCTCCGGCTCGTGGACCTCGGCGGCGGCCAAGCTGCACGTGCACGTGAACACGTTGAGGTACCGGGTCGGGCGGGTGGAGGAGCTGCTCGGGGTCGACCTGACCGAGTTCGAGGTGCGCGTGGACCTCTTCCTGGCGTTGCAGGCCGGGTAACCTGGGCGTGTGCCCTTCCGCCTGGTGAAGGCGCTGCTGAGGCTCCGTCCTTCTCCGCTCGTCCCCGAACATCGGCCGATCGAACGAATCGCGGCCGACCTTCGTCGTGTGCGGCGCTCCCGTGCCTGCTTCGGCCCCGGCGAGTCGGCGATCAAGAAGATCGGCGCACGTCAGGCCTACGACGCGTTGCTGGTGCAGGCTTGCGCGGCTCTCGGGGTGGAGCACCGGTTGCGGGAGCTGCCCGAAGGGGTGGAGCGGGAGGTCGAGCGGTTCCGGGTCGAATCGCGGCTGAGGGACCAGGGGTTGTCAGTCTGATGGCTGATACCGCTCCAGCCTCCAGGCTGATGTATCCACGGGCCCGCGGTTCCTACCGTTCCCCACATGAGGACCGCCGCCTTGCTCGTGGGCCTGCTGCTGGCCGGGGGCACCGGCTGCGCGGCAACGCCCAGCATCCGCGTCTCGGTCGAGGGAACGGGCACGACCGACCAGCTCAGCTACACGTTTCCCGGTGAGCAGGAACGGACCCTGCGCAACCCGGACATGCCGTTCGAACGGCTGGGCAAGCGCAAGGGCCGGGTCGTCATCAGGCTCGAAGGCGTGCACGGCGAGCTGACCTGCAAGATCATCATCAATGGCCGCCAGGTGAAGACCGCCACCTCCAACACCGGTGCCGCGCTCACGTGCGATCACTCGATGGCCGTCTGATGTAAGTGGAGGAAAGCCCGTAGCTTCGAGGAGTCGGGGAGGTGCGGGCATGGGCGACGTGCTGGCGGTGGCCGCCACTGGGGGCATCAGGACGCGCGACGACGTACCGCCGCTCTTCCGGCCTCCCGCGCCGCCGCGGCACTTCGTCGGGCGCGACGCCGAGCTGCGGTGCATCCGGGCCGGGGTGACGGTGCTGACCGGGGCCGCCGGGGTGGGCAAGACCGCGCTGGCGCTCCAGTGGTTGCGGGAACGCGGATCCAGCCCGCAGCTGTACGTCGACCTGGCGGTGCACCGGATCGGGCGCGTGCTGCGGGCGTTCGGCATGAACGTCGACCCGGCTGACGAGTGCGCGGTGTTCCGCAGTCTGGTCATGCGCAGGCAGTTCACCCTGTTGCTGGACAACGCGAGCTCGGCCGGGCAGGTGACGCCGTTGCTGCCGGCTTCCGGGACCGTGCTCGTGACCAGCAGGGAGAAGCTGGACCTCGGTCACGTGGTGGAGGTGGGGCCGCTGACCGACGACGGGCGGCTCGGGCCGTTGCTCGATCTGTCCTATGTGGAGCTGCCGGAACGGCAGGCGCGGCTCTACCGGTTGTGCGCGTGGCAGCCGGGCGCGTTCGGGGTGCCGGTGGCGGCGGAGATCGCGGGGGAGCCCGCGTGCGACGTCGAGGACGCGTTGGACGACCTGGTGGAGAAGTCGTTGCTGACCGAGGTGGGGGACGACGCGTTCGGGTTCCATGACCTCGTGCGTGCTCATGCGCGCACGAAACGCTAACAATGCGAGAAATGCGCACGGGAGTTTAACGACATAGTCATCCGCTCAACGAAGTTCTTTGCCATTGAAGGGTTGTCCACACCGGGCCTCCCTTTCGGGAATCCGAATTGGTCATATCCTTCGCGTCATGCCGAAGGATTTCCGTGCCACCGCACTAGAACGCGCCATCGGGCGGCAGCTGGCCGGGTGGCGCGACGAGCGCGAGCTCAGCCTCACCGAGGCCGGACAGCGCGTGGGCTTCAGCAGTGCCAAGCTGTCCATGATGGAGAACGCGGTGCAGCCGTCGGCTCCGGTGGACATCATGGCGCTCGGCTACGTGTACAAGGTGCCGACTCCGGAATGGCAAGCCGCGGTGCTGCGCGCGCAGTACGCGGAACAAGTCCGCAGGCGTGTGTTCGACAACGCGGTGAACTTCGATCCTGCGGCCGACTTCGCGACTCTCGTGTTCGAGGCGACGTTGCTGCGCGCGTTCACGACGGATCTCGTGCCCGCCGTCTTCCAGCTCGCCGGGTACACCGACGCGGCGATGCAGACCGACGACCCGGTGCGCACCGCACGGCTCGCGATGGTGCGCGAGGCGTGGTCGACGCGTCTCAACGACAGGGACCCGTTGGCGGTGCGGGCGGTCTTCCCGGAGGCCGTGCTGTGGCAGGTGGTCGGCGGGCCGCGGGTGATGAAGGCGCAGCTGCTGCACCTGATGGAGGTCAGCGAGCACCCGGCGGTGAGCGTGCGGGTCGTACCGCGCGGGGCCGGGGCATACCCGGCGATGGGCTCGCCGTTCACGTTGCTCGGGTTCCCGCACCGCCAGCACAACGACGTGGCGTACTTCGAGACGTTCGTCAAGGGCGAGTACGTCGAGGACCCCGGGCTCACCGAGCAGTGCGCGCAGCGGTTCGAGGGCCTCCAGGAGGTCGCACTGGGAGCGGGCGAGTCGCTGGAGCTCATCGCGGAGGCCGCCGCTGAGCTGTAGAGATGTCGGATTGCTGAGAAAACTCCTGTTTCGCCGCCGCGCAGGAGAAGGATCAGAGGCGCACCCAACCCGACTAGGAGGCGGCATGTACCGCAGATTCGGTGTCCTGCTCGCGGCGGTCCTGGGCGTCTCGCTCACGGCCGCGGCGCCGGCCACCGCAGACGGTTCCCGGCACTTCCCGACCGAGTTCCCGCTGCCGGCAGGCTGGCAGCCGGAAGGCATCGCCATCAGCGGCGCCAAGGCCTACTTCGGGTCGCGGGCCGACGGGTCGATCTACGCGGCCGACCTGCGCACCGGTGGTGGTGAGGTGCTCGCGAAGGGACCCGGCACGCCGTCGCTCGGCATGAAGGTCGACTCGCGCAAGCGGTTGTGGGTCGCGGGCGGCACGGGCGGCGACGCACGCGTCTACGACACCCGCACCGGTGCGTTGCTGGCGAAGTTCCAGTTCGCGACCGCGGACACGTTCGTCAACGACGTCGTGCTGACCGACAGGTCGGCGTGGTTCACCGACTCGCGTCAGGCGGTGCTCTACGAGGTGCCGCTGAACCTCGAGCCGCACCGGACGCTGGCGCTCACCGGCGACCTCGTCGTCACGCCCGGCGCGACGAACCTCAACGGCATCGTCACGGGTCTCGACGGTGGTCTGATCGCCGTCCAGAGCAACACCGGTCAGCTGTTCCGGATCGATCCCAGGACCGGCAAAACGAGCAACATCGATTTGAACGGTCAAGCACTCACGAATGGCGATGGGCTGTTGCGTGAGGGACGTCAGTTGTTCGTGGTGCAAAACAGGCTGAACAAAGTCGCGCGATACACGTTGAGCCGTGACGGCGCGACTCTCGCGGCGGAACGAACAGACGCGCGGTTCGACGTCCCCACGACGGTCGCCGCGTTCGGCAAGCGCCTCTACCTGCCGAATGCCCGCTTCAGCACGCCGCCGACGCCGGAGACGACTTACACCGTCGTCGCTGTCGAACGCCCTTAGAACGAACACGGGAACTAGTCCGTACGGGGGTTCTTGAGTTGTGAGAATCCCCGTACCGGCTGTTGCTCCACTCACTCGACTGGGTAGCCTTCGAACCGAATCGCAGCCGGATGGAGTGAAGGCGGGATGCCCGCAGCGCTAGCCGTGGGACACAGGAGACCGTGAGAGCGCTGTGACCGAGAAGAGCGGGTACACACCGACCAACTACCGGACCATCAGGTCGCGGCTGGCCGGTGTCGTGGTCGTGCCGAGCGCGGTGCTCCTCGTCATGTGGGCCGTCTTCTCCTCGTACACCCTTTTCGACGGTTTCTACCTGCGCTCGGTCGCGTCGAGCGTGAAGGACGTGACGATCCCGTCCGTGGAGGCGTTCGTCGGGCTGCAGAAGGAACGTCAGCTGAGCCTCGTGCTGCTGAGCGAGGCGGGCGGCGCCGGCACGGCGGAGCTGAAGCGGCAGCAGCAGGTCACCGACGAGTCGGTCCGGAAGATGAAGGACGCCTTCGCCGGGCTCTCCGACGGCTCGCCGCAGGACGTCGTCGACCGGATCACCGCGCTCACCACCGTGCTGGACGAGCTCCCGCGGCAACGCGCGGGGGTCGAGTCGCGCGGCGCGGACGCCCAGGCGGTCTACAGCTACTACAACAGCCTCGTCGACGCGGGAGTGGCGTTGTTCTCCCGGCAGGCGCGGCTCGTGCCGGACGCGGAGGCGAGCCAGGCAGGCGTCGGGGCCGTCACGATCTTCCAGGCCGCCGACTGGATGTCCCGCGGAGCCACGATCGGCTCGCGCGGGCTGCTCAACGGCACGTTCGCCCCGGCGGAGCGCGTCGAGTTCTCCCGGCTCTTCGGCGCCTACCACTCGAGCCTCGACTCGACGATCCCGTTCGCGCTGGGGCAGGCCCGCCAGCAGTACGACACGTTGCGCGGCGGCTCCGAGTACCGCACGCTGCTCGACCTCGAGGGCCGGATCATCAACGGTGACCGGGGGGTCACCGACCAGCAGTGGCGCGCGGCGGCCGCCCCCGTGCACGAGGACCTCGTCGGGATCGCGGTCCGGCAGGCGGAGGACGCCGCCGACCTGGGCCTCGACAAGGCGAACAGTCGCGTCACCGCCGTGGTGATCGGCAGCCTCATCGCGTTGCTCGCGGTCGTCGTCGGCATCGTGCTGGCGTTGCGCATCTCCCACCGCCTGGTCAGCAAGGCGCTCGTGACGCGGCTGACGTCGTTGCGGGAGGACACGCTGCGGCTCGCGCAGGAACGGCTGCCGCACATCGTGGCGCGCCTGCGCGGCGGCGAGCAGGTCGACGTCCACCGCGACATGCCGCCGCTCGACTACGGCAACGACGAGATCGGCCAGGTCGCGGACGCGTTCAACACCGCCCAGTACACGGCGGTCGCGGCGGCGGTGAAGGAGACGCAGGCCCGCGAGGGCGTGAACCGCGTCTTCCTCGACATCGCGCACCGCAACCAGGGCCTGGTCCACCGCCAGCTCAAGATCCTCGACAAGCTGGAGCGCGAGGAGGAGAACCCCGAGCAGCTCGACTCGCTCTTCCAGCTCGACCACCTGGCGACCCGCGCCCGCCGCAACGCGGAGAATTTGATCATCCTCGCCGGGGAGCAGCCCGGCAGGCAGTGGCGCAAACCGGTGCGGCTCAGCGACGTCATCCGCGCCGCCGTCGCCGAGACCGAGCAGTACGTCCGGGTCAAGGTCAACCCGGCGCCGGACCGCGCGCTGGTGGGCGTCGCCGTCGCCGACACCATCCACCTGCTCGCGGAGCTCGTCGACAACGCGACGGCGTTCTCCTCGCCGCGGTCGGAGGTGGTCATCCACTCCGCCGACGCCGTGCCGCACGGCATCGTGATCGAGATCGAGGACCACGGCCTCGGCCTCACGCAGGAGGAACGCCTCCAGGCCAACGCGAAGCTCTCCAACCCGCCCGACTTCGAGACGATGGCGTTCCGGGGCGAGTCCCGGCTGGGCCTGTTCGTCGTCGCCAGGCTCGCCGCACGACGCGGCATCAAGGTGGAGCTGCGCGACTCGCCTTATGGTGGCACCGTGGCGTTGTGCGTCCTGCCACCGAACATCGTCGCCCCGCGCACCACGGCGGCCGACATCTCCGAGACCACCCAGATGCCGGTGCGGTCGTTCCACGACGAGCGGCACGGCCACGTCGACGCGCATCCGGTGCCGGTGACCCCCGAGGGACTGGCGGCTCTGCACGCCGGGTTGAACTCCCTGGCCTCCGCGGACGTGTCCAAGGCGGATGCGCCTGTGGACGAACCGACCCCCGCGCCTCCTCCGCCGGACGGGAAGGCCCCCCTTCCCCGCAGGAAGAAGCGGCAGAACCTCGCGCCGCAGCTCGTGCAATCCTCGGAGGAACCGCCTCGCGCAGAGCCGGTGAGCAGTGACAGGCCGGCCGAGCGGATCAGAGACGGGCTCGCCGCGTTCCAGCGCGGCACCCGCGACGCCCGGCTGACCGACGACTGGAGATCAGAAGGAGCCCCATCGTCATGAAGGACAACACCAGCCAGCACGGCGAACTGAACTGGCTGCTGGAGGACCTCATCCAGCGCGTGGTCGGCGCCCGTCACGCGGTCGTGCTGTCGGCGGACGGACTCCTGCTCGGCCGATCGGCCGGGCTGTCCCGCGACGACTCGGAGCACCTGTCCGCGATGGCGTCGGCGTTCCAGTCGCTCGCCCGCGGCACGGGCAGGCACTTCGGCGGCGGCGCCGTCCGGCAGACCATCGTCGAGATGGAGCACGCGTACCTCTTCGTGACCGCGGCGGGTCACGGAGCGTGCCTCGCTCTGCTCGGAGAAGAGGACGCCGACATGGGCATGATCGCGTACGAGATGAACATGCTGGTCAAACGGGTGGGCACGTACCTCTCCTCGGCCCCCCGCGCAGAAACGGCGACGGTGCCAGCCGCACGAGAGTCGCGCTGATGTCCTCGCGGGAGGACTGGTGGTACGACGAGGCCGCGGGGCCGCTGGTGCGGCCCTACGCCATGGTGCGCGGCCGCACTCGGCCGAACGCACCCGACCTTCACCTCGTGACGCAGGTCCGGGCGGCCTCGTTTGCGTCCGACCAGACGTCGCTCTCGGTCGAACATCGCGAGATCATGTCCCTGTGCTCACGCCCGCTCTCGGTCGCCGAGGTAGCTGCCTACCTCGACGTGCCGCTGGTCGTGGTGAAGGTCCTGCTGTCGGACCTCATCGAGCGCGGCGACGTGATAGTGCAGAACTCCTCTCACCAGATTCCCGACAGGGATCTCCTGCAGGCCGTACTGGATGGTGTTCGTGGGATCTGAGCTGATCGTGCCGACCGCGGTCAAGATCGTCATCGCGGGCGGCTTCGGCACCGGCAAGACCACCATGGTCGCGTCGGTGTCGGAGATCGCGCCGCTGAGAACCGAGGAGCTGCTCACCGAGGCAGGTGTGCACGTCGACGACCTCGCCGGCATCGAGGGCAAGGACACGACCACGGTCGCCCTGGACTTCGGGCGCATCACCATCAACACCAAGGTGGTGCTGTACCTGTTCGGCACGCCGGGCCAGAACCGATTCTGGTTCATGTGGGACGAGCTCGCGACCGGTGCGATCGGCGCGGTGGTCCTGGTGGACACGCGCCGGCTCGACTCGTCGTTCCCCTCGATCGACTTCTTCGAGCACAGGGGAATCCCGTTCATCGTGGCCGTGAACTGCTTCGACGGGGCGCAGCTGTACACCGTCGACGAGGTGCGGCACGCGCTGGACCTGGACGAGCAGATCCCGGTGATGCTGTGCGACGCCCGCGACCGCGAGTCGTCGAAGGCGGTGCTGGTGGGTCTGATCCAGCACTCGATGAACCGGCTGGCCGCGGTCTAGCGGTCGCTGACGTGGTGCGCGTCCGTCGGCCAGACGCCCTGGCCGACGACGTGCTCGACTATGCCGAGCGCCTTGTCCAGCGGCACGGTGTCGGCGTCCGGGTACTCGTCGTCCTGCCCGTTGGACAGGACGAAGCCGTCGCTCGCGCCTTCCGCGCCGGGATCGGTGGCGTGCTCGCCGGGGTCGCCCTCGCCGTCGAGCAGCATGACCATGGCGCGCTCGGTGTTCGTGACGAAGGCGAGCGATCGTCCGGACTCGCTGGTGAGCCACGTTTCGAGGTGGCCGGCCTCGATCCGTTCTCGAAGCATGCCGGCCACATCGGTGACCGGGCTGTCGTCGTGCGTCCAGGACTCGCTCACGCGACCAGCTTGAAGAACAGGAAGCTCGGGCTCGTCCTCAGCGCCGCGTAGTCGTGGGGGAACAGCTGCTCCGCCTCCGGTACCGGCAGAGGCTCGGCGATCTCGGCGACGGTGAACCCGGCCGCGGTGAACGCGCCGGTCATGGCGTGCAGAGGCCGGTTCCAGAACGACATCTCGACGGGCTCACCGGTGTGATCCCACACCTCGGTCCAGTTGTAGGTCTCGAAGTAGTCGGTGCGGCGGCCTTCGGCGCGGTGGATGGCGTGGATCGCGAACGGGTGGTCCACCGAGACGAGCAGCCTGCCGCCGGGCCCGAGTACGCGCCGCAGCTCGGTGAGCGGTGGGCCCCAGTCCTCCAGGTAGTGCAGGACGAGTGAGGCGATGACGTCGTCGAACTCGGCGTCGCCGTAGGGGAGTGGTGCGGCCAGATCGGCGAGGCGCAGGTCGGCGTCGGGAACGCGGCGGCGGGCCAGGTCCAGCATGCCGGGGCTCAGGTCGAAGCCGCTCACGACGGCGCCCCTTGCCCGCAGTTCGGCGAGCAGCGGGCCCGCTCCGCAGCCCGCGTCGAGGATCTTGCGGCCCGTCACGTCACCGGCGAGCGCGAGCATCGCGGGGCGTTCGTAGTAGGCGTTCTGGACGCCGGTCTCGTTCGACTCGGCGTACGCCTCGGCCAGCAGGTCGTAGTTCGTTCCCGACACCCGGTCCATCCAAGCAGAAGGCCCGCTCCGGGGAGCGGGCCCTCCGAGGTCCTACTTCGCGTAGTTGTGGAACCCGCGGCCCGACTTCTTGCCCAGCAGGCCCGCGTCCACCATGCGCATCAGCAACGGCGGCGGCGAGTACAGCGGCTCCTTGAACTCCTCGTACATCGACTCGGCGATGGCCTTCGTGGTGTCGAGGCCGATCAGGTCGGTGAGGCGCAGCGGTCCCATCGGGTGCGCGCAGCCCAGCACCATGCCGTTGTCGATGTCGTCGGCCGAGGCGAAGCCGGACTCGAGCATGCGGATCGAGGAGAGCAGGTACGGGATCAGCAGCGCGTTGACCACGAAGCCCGCGCGGTCCTGCGAGCGGATGACCTCCTTGTGCAGGGTGTCGCGCACGAACGCCTCCGCGCGGTCCTGCGTGGTGGCGCCGGTCAGCAGGGACGGCACGATCTCGACCAGCTTCAGGACGGGCACCGGGTTGAAGAAGTGCACGCCGATGACCTGCTCGGGGCGGTTCGTGGCCATGCCCAGCTTCATGATGGGGATGGACGACGTGTTGGACGCGAAGATGGCGTCCTCGTCCTTCACGACCTTGTCGAGCGTGGTGAAGACCTCGGTCTTGATCTGCTCGTTCTCGGCGACCGCCTCGACCACGAACTGCCGGTCGGCGAACTCGCCGATGTCGGTGGTGAACCGGATGCGCCCGAGGGCGGCCTCGCGGTCGGCCTCGCTGAGCTTGCCGGACTTGACGCCCCTGGCCAGCGAGGTGGCGATCCGCCCCTGCGCTGCCTCGGCCGCGCCCGCGTTGACCTCGGCGACGATGACGTCGAGGCCGGCACGGGCGCTCACCTCGGCGATCCCGGAGCCCATGAGGCCGGAACCGACGACTCCCACACGTTGAATGTCACTCACGTGACCGATCCTGCCACGACCTGCTCGAAACGAGGTCGCGGAGCGTCTCCTGCACGGTGGCCGCGTAGTCGCCCACGGGCTCGTAGCCGAGTGCGAGGGCTGCGCTGGTGTCCAGGACGAACGGCGGGATGCGGTGCCACGGGTGGCGGCCGGACTCGTCGTGGTCCAGCAGGACCTCGCGCCACTCGTGCCCGAGCGAGCGGGCGATGATCCGGGAGATCTCCAGGCCGTTCGGGGCATCCGGGTCGGCGGCGTTCAGCACGCGGGTGCCGGGGCGCAGGGCGGCGGTCTCGACCAGCGCGGCGATGTTGGCCGCGGCGGACGGGTGGTCGGCGCCCTCGCCGCGGCACGCCAACGCGATCTCGCGCTCGCCGGCGAGGACGCGGTCGACGAAGTACGCCTCCAACGGGCGCTTGTTGCCCGGTCCGTGCACCTTGGAGGGGCGCAGCACGGTGATCGGCAGGCCGCTGTCGAGCAGCGTCCGCTCCGCCGCGACCTTGTTCGGCCCGTATCCCTCGCGGGTGAACGGGTCCGAGTTTTCCGGTGCCAGCGTCGGCTGGTCCTCGGTGACGGGGCTTTCGAAGCGCGGTGGTTCGTCCGAGTTGACGTGTCGGCCGAGGTCGTCGGCGTAGACCGCCTTGGCCGAGATCATCACCGTCGAGCTCGCGTTGCGCGCCAACGGGAGCAACGTGCGCGCGTGGGCGGCGGTGTAGCAGAGGCAGTCGACGAGCAGGTCGGCGCCGTCACCCAGGGCACGGGCGATCGCACCGGGGTCTTCGCGGTCCACCTCCCGGCCGGGGGCGTCGACGGTCCACCCCGCCTGCCGCAGCCGCCGGGCGGTGGCGCCGCCGATGAGCCCGGTTCCCCCGAGGACCAACGCGCGTGGCACTCTCGCAAGGTAGCGGGAGTGCCACGGACGGCGTCAGACGGAGTCGAGGTCGCGTTCGATCGCGGCCAGCTCCTCCGGGGTCCCCTGGACCATCGGCCCCTTGAACCACTTCCGCGCGGAGGCGAGCCACCAGACACCGGCGAACCCGAGCACCACCAGCACCGCGATCGGCGTGTAGTTGAACGTCTTGGCCGTCACGGGACTCGCCTGCGGCAGCATGAACAGCACGCTGATGAACACGACCCACGCCACCGCGACCACGCCGATCGGCTTGCTCCACCGCCCGAGGTGCCACGGTCCGCGCTGGAAGTTCTCGCCCTGCAGCAACCTCAGCAGCGTGGGCAGCACGTACGCGATGTAGAGGCCGATCACGGCGATCGAGGTCACCGCGGCGTACGCGGTCGGGTTCCACAGGTACGGCAGGCCGAGCACGAACGCGCCGCCCGCGGCCAGCCAGATCGCGTTGGTGGGTGTCCGGGTGCGCTTGTTGATCCTGTGCCAGAACGACGACGCCGGCAGCGCGCCGTCGCGCGAGAAGGCGTAGATCATCCGCGAGTTCGCCGTCACCGACGACATGCCGCAGAACAGCTGCGCGCCGATCGCGATCAGCAGCAACAGCTTGCCGCCGGTCAGGCCGAGCGCGTCGATGAAGATCTGCGCCGGGGGCACGCCGGTCGGGCTGGCCAGGGCGCCGTCGTAGTCGCGGATGGCGAACGTGATGCCGACGAGCAGCACCCAGCCCGCGACGAGGGAGACGACGATCGACATCACGATGCCGCGCGGGCCGCTGCGGGCCGCGTCGTGGGTCTCCTCGGTCATGTGCGCCGAGGCGTCGTAGCCGGTGAACGTGTACTGCGCCAGCAGGAGCCCGAGCAGGCCGACGTAGAACGCCGAGGACCAGCCGGTGTTGTTGACGAACGTGGTGAAGACGTACGAGGCGGACTGGTGCTCCGACGGCAGGATCACCAGCGCGCCGACGATGACCACCACGCCGGCGATGTGCCACCACACGCTGATGTCGTTGAGCAGCGCGACGAGCTTCACGCCGAACGTGTTGAGCAGGCCGTGCAGCACCAGCACGATGCCGAAGATCAGGATGGTGTGCGGTGGAGTGGCCGCGAAGCCGAACTGGAGGTCGAGGAACGCGTTGATGAAGAACGCCGCGCCGAAGTCGATGCCGGCCGTGACCGCGACCTGGCCGAGGAAGTTGAACCAGCCGGTGAACCACGACCAGGCGGGACCGTTGCGCGGCGCGAGCTTCGCCGCCCAGTAGTACAGGCCGCCCGCGGTCGGGTAGCTGGAGCACACCTCCGCCATGGCGAGGCCGACGACGAGGGTCATCAGGCCCACGAACGGCCAGCCCCACACGATCAGGGCGGGACCGCCGGTGTTCATGCCGAAGCCGTACAGGGTCAGGCAGCCGGAGAGGATCGAGATGATGGTGAACGACACCGCGAAGTTGGAGAACCCGGACATGGTCCTGGACAGCTCCTGGGCGTAGCCCAGCTCGTGCAGCCGTTGTTCGTCAGTGGATTTTCCGGTGGCAGGACTGTCAGCTTCGTGACTCATCGGCGTCCTCCTCGATTGGACTCCGTCCAGTCCTTTAGACGGTGGCTGAGGGTGGCGCTCGTCACCAGGCGGTGTCAAGATGGTGCCGTCAATGGCTCGCAGACATACCTTTGGAGGAACGCGGAATGCTGACCGTCGAGGAGTTGCGCGTGGCCGTGGACGCCGGTGAGATCGACACCGTCCTGGTCGCGATCGTGGACATGCAGGGCCGCCTGCAGGGCAAGCGGTGCGCTGCCCGGTACTTCCTCGACGAGGTCCTCGGTCACTCCGCCGAGGGCTGCGACTACCTCCTCGCCGTCGACGTCGAGATGAACCCCGTCAGCGGCTACGCGATGTCGAGCTGGGACCGCGGGTACGGCGACTTCGTCATGAAGCCCGACGTCGACACCCTGCGCAGGATCCCGTGGCAGGAGGGCACCGCGCTCATCATGTGCGACGTCGTCTGGGAGAACGGCGACCCGGTCGTCGCCTCACCCCGGCAGGTCCTGCGCAAGCAGCTCGACCGCCTCGCCGCGCTCGGGTTCGACGCCTACGTGGGCACCGAGCTCGAGTTCATCGTCTTCGACGACACCTACGAGCAGGCCTGGAACGCCGGCTACCGCAACCTCACGCCGTCGAACCAGTACAACGTCGACTACTCGTTGCTCGGCACCGCGCGCGTCGAACCGTTGCTGCGGGCCATCCGCAACGGGATGACGGGCGCGGGCATGGTCGTCGAGTCGGCCAAGGGGGAGTGCAACCCCGGTCAGCACGAGATCGCCTTCCGCTACACGACGGCGTTGCGCACGTGCGACCAGCACGCCATCTACAAGAACGGCGCCAAGGAGATCGCGGCGCAGCAGGGCAAGTCGCTCACGTTCATGGCGAAGTACAACGAACGCGAGGGCAACTCCTGCCACATCCACCTGTCGTTGCGCTCCAAGGACGGCGAGCCGGTCTTCGCCGAGGGCCGGGGCATGTCGGAGCTGATGAAGCACTTCCTCGCGGGCCAGCTGGCCGCGCTGCGGGAGTTCACGTACTTCCTCGCACCGAACATCAACTCCTACAAGCGTTTCGTGCAGGGCTCGTTCGCGCCGACCGCGGTGGCGTGGGGCCACGACAACCGCACGTGCGCGTTGCGAGTCGTCGGCCACGGCCAGTCACTGAGGTTCGAGAACCGGGTGCCCGGTGGTGACGTGAACCCGTACCTCGCGGTGGCGGCGCTGATCGCGGCCGGTCTGCACGGCGTCGAGCAGGAGCTGGAGCTGGAGGACGAGTTCGTCGGCAACGCCTACGCGTCCGACCGGTCGACGGTGCCGACGACGCTGAGGGAAGCCGCGGATCTGCTGGCGGCCAGCGAGATCGCGCGTTCGGCGTTCGGCGAGGAGGTCGTCGACCACTACCTCAACGCCGCGAAGGTCGAGCTGACCGCGTTCGACGCGGCGGTCACGGACTGGGAGAAGGTACGCGGGTTTGAGCGCCTCTGAGCCACTCATCGGCATCAGCACCTACCTGGAGCGCACGCGCTTCGGCCACTGGGACGTGGAGGCCGCGGTGCTCTACCGCGGCTACCTCGACTGCGTCGTCCGGGCGGGCGGGACCCCGGTCATGCTGCCGCCGGTCGGCACCTGGACCGCCGAGAGCATCGCGTTCCTCGACGGACTGGTGATCGCGGGCGGCGCGGACGTCGACCCCGCCACTTACGGCGCCGAGAAGCACGAGAAGACCGGCGAGCCGCGACGTGACCGCGACGAAGCCGAGTTCGCGCTCGTCCAGGGCGCGCTGAAGCTCGACCTGCCGGTGTTCGGCGTGTGCCGCGGCATGCAGGTGCTCAACGTGGCGCTGGGCGGCACGCTGCACCAGCACGTCGAGGGCCACAACCCCGCGCCCGGCGTCTTCGAGCACACAGACATCGACGTCTCGCCGGACACACGCCTGCACACGATCCTGGGCGACCGCACGAACGTCCAGTGCCACCACCACCAGTCGCTGGACCGGGTCGCGGACGGCCTGCGGGTCACGGCCAGGGCTGCGGACGGGACCGTCGAGGCCGTCGAGCTGGACGGTGCGCGGTTCGTCGTCGGCGTGCAGTCGCACCCCGAGCAGGACATCGAGGACCTGAGGCTGTTCGAGGCCCTGGTGGGCGCCGCCCGAGAGTTCGCGAGGAGAAGAGCGTGACCTTCGACGTCATCAACCCGGCTACCGAGAAGGTCGTGCGATCAGTACCGCACACCTCCCTCGACGAGACGGACGCGGCGATCGTCCGGGCGCAGAAGGCGTTCGAGAGCTGGCGGACCGTCGCACCCGGCGACCGCGCCCGGCTGCTGCGGAAGTTCGCGGAGGTCGTCGACGCCCACAACGAGGAGCTGGCGCGGCTGGAGGTCGAGAACTCCGGCCACACCATCGGCAACGCGCGGTGGGAGGCCGGCAACGTCCGCGACGTGCTGCAGTACTACTCCGCAGCGCCGGAACGCCTGTTCGGCAAGCAGATCCCGGTGTCCGGCGGGCTCGACGTCACCTTCCACGAGCCGCTCGGCGTCGTCGGCGTGATCGTGCCGTGGAACTTCCCGATGCCCATCGCGGGCTGGGGGTTCGCGCCCGCGCTGGCCGCGGGCAACACGGTCGTGCTCAAGCCCGCCGAGGTGACGCCGCTGACCGCGATCCGCCTCGGCGAGCTCGCGCTGGAGGCGGGCATCCCGGAGGGCGTGTTCCAGGTGCTACCGGGCAAGGGCGGCGTCGTCGGCAACCGGTTCGTCACGCACCCGTTGGTGCGCAAGGTGGTCTTCACCGGATCGACCGAGGTCGGCAAGCAGATCATGGCCGGCTGCGCGGACCAGGTGAAGCGCGTGACGCTGGAGCTGGGCGGCAAGTCGGCGAACATCGTCTTCGCCGACTCCGACCTGGAGAAGGCGGCGGCCACCGCGCCGTACGGGGTGTTCGACAACGCCGGGCAGGACTGCTGCGCGCGCTCGCGGATCCTCGTGCAGGCGAGCGTCCACGACCGTTTCATGGAACTGCTGGAGCCCGCGGTCAAGGGCGTGAAGGTCGGCGAACCGGGCGACGAGGCGACCGAGATGGGGCCGCTCATCTCCGCGGCGCACCTCGGCAAGGTGGCGTCTTACGTCCCAGACGACGCCCCCGTCGCGTTCCGCGGTTCGGCGCCCGACGGACCGGGTTTCTGGTTCCCGCCCACGGTTCTCACGCCCGCCTACGACCACGTGACCGTCACGGAGGAGATCTTCGGACCGGTCGTAGTCGTGCTGCCGTTCCAGGACGAGGCCGACGCGATCAGGATCGCGAACGACTCCGAGTACGGGCTGTCCGGTTCCATCTGGACGAACGACCTCGGCCGCGCGATCCGGGTGTCGCGGGCCGTCGAGGCCGGGAACCTGTCGGTGAACTCGCACTCGTCCGTCCGCTACTGGACACCGTTCGGCGGCGTGAAGCAGTCCGGTCTCGGCCGTGAGCTCGGACCCGACGCGCTCGACGCGTTCACCGAAGTCAAGAACGTCTTCATCGCTACCTGAGTTCTGGGCTACCTGACAGGAGAACACAAGATGGTGCAGCGACTCGAGGGCCGCGTGGCCGTCGTGACGGGTGGCGGCAGCGGCATCGGACTCGCGACCGTGCGCAGGCTGGCGAGCGAGGGCGCGAAGGTCGTGGTCGCCGACCTCGACCCGGCGACGGGCAAGGCGGCCGCCGACGAGGCAGGCGGCCTGTTCGTCCAGGTCGACGTGACCGACGAGGAACAGGTCAAAGCGCTTTTCCAGACCACTGTGGACACTTACGGCAAGCTGGACATCGCGTTCAACAACGCCGGCATCTCGCCGCCCGACGACGACTCGATCCTCACGACGGGCATCGAGGCGTGGGACCGCGTGCAGAAGGTGAACCTCACGTCGGTCTATTTGTGTTGCAAGTACGCCATCCCGCACATGCAGGCCAACGGCAAGGGCTCGATCATCAACACCGCGTCGTTCGTCGCGACGATGGGCGCGGCGACGTCGCAGATCTCCTACACGGCGTCGAAGGGCGGCGTGCTCGCGATGTCGCGTGAGCTCGGTGTGCAGTTCGCGCGGGAGGGCATCCGCGTCAACGCCCTGTCGCCCGGCCCTGTCAACACGCCCCTGTTGCGGGAACTGTTCGCGAAGGATCCCGAGCGGGCCGCGCGCCGGCTCGTGCACGTGCCGATGGGGCGGTTCGCGGAACCCGAGGAGATCGCCGCCGCGGTCGCGTTCCTGGCGTCGGACGACTCGTCGTTCATGACGGCGTCGAACTTCCTCGTGGACGGCGGCATCGCCGGCGCGTACGTGACACCGCTCTAGTCGTGGTGGAGCACGCGCAGGACGCGTTGTTCCGCCCGGTGAGGGCGGGCAACGCGTTCGAGGAGACCGTCGAACGGCTCATGCAGTCCATCCGGCTCGGCGTCGTCGCGCCGGGGGAGCGGCTGCCGTCCGAACGGGACCTGGCCACCCGGCTCGGCGTGAGCAGGGTGACCGTGCGCGAGGCCATCAGGTCGTTGCAGGAGAACAGCTACGTCGAGTCGCGGCGGGGTCGTTACGGCGGTACGTTCGTCAACGACGTGGTCCCCAAGCCCGCTCCGGGCAAGGAGTTCGGCGACGTCGACGACGTGCTGACCCTGCGCAGGGTGCTGGAGACCGGTGCCGCGGAGACGGCGGCGGGCCGGTCGCTGGGCCCCGCCGAACGGCGCGGGCTGCGCGCCAGGCTGGAGGAGGCCTCGACCTCGTCGCTCGCCGAGTACCGGCGCAAGGACTCGAGGCTGCACCTCGCGATCGCGGAGGCGGCCGGGTCCGCCGCGCTCACCGCCGCCGTCGCCGAGTCGCGGATGCGCACCAACGAGCTGCTGGACCACATCCCCCTGCTCGAACCGAACCTCGCGCACTCCAACGCCCAGCACGAGCGCGTCATCACCTCCATTTTGGACGGAGATCCCGTTTCGGCGCGGCAGGCCATGGCCGAGCACCTCGACGGGACGGCGTCGCTGCTGCGGGGCTTCCTGGTCTGACCGCTCAGACTTCCGTCCCGGCACCGATGATGGGACGATCGACGCCTGGGGTCAGGTAGTTTGAAAACGTTTGCAAGGGCGGTTGTCCTGTTGTCATGTTCATTCCGCATGGAACAGCACTTGGCGTGGGCCTTGCGGACAGTTACCGTCCGAACACCTCGGGGACTTGCAGCGCGAGGAGCTGTTGATGCCA
>NZ_DATLEC010000169.1:0-115713 GCF_035525475.1 Lentzea sp.
GACCAACGCGCCCTCGACCAACACGCCTTCGACGAACGTCCCGTCGAGCAACACGCCTTCGACGAACACCCCGTCGACGAACGTTCCGTCGACGAACACCCCGTCGGCGAACACCCCGTCGACGAATGCCCCCTCCACGACCGCGCCGTCGAGCAACGCGCCATCGACGAACACCCCGTCGACCAACGCACCCTCGACCAACACGCCGCCGGCGAACACTCCGCCCAGGCAGGACACGGCACCGCAGTCCCAGACGCCCAAGGCCGACACGCCTCCGGCGCAGCCGCGCCCGGCTCCGGCCGCTCCGCCGGTCACCGCACCGAACCCCGCACCTGCGGCGACCGTGCCGCCGGCCAACGCGCCGTCGCCGTCGCCGAACGTCAACACGCCTCCGGCGAACACCCCGCCGCCCGCGAACACGCCTTCGCCCAGGCCCGAGACGACGCCGTCCCCGCAGCAGCCCAAGGCCGACACGCCGCCTCCGGCACAGTCGCGCCCGGCTCCGGCCGCTCCCCCGGTGAACACCCCGAGCACCAACACCCCCTCGGTGAACACGCCACCGGCCAACACGCCGAGCCCGAACACGCCGCCGGTCAGCACCCCCAGCACCAACACGCCGCCGGCCAACGCGCCATCCGTCAACACGCCTCCGGCGAACACCCCACCGGCCAACACCCCACCGGCCAACACCCCGCCGGTGAACACGCCGAGCACCAACGCACCGTCGGTGAACACGCCTCCGGCGAACACGCCGTCGGCCAACACGCCGCCGCCGAACACCGCGACGCCGCCCGCCACCGTGCCGTCACCGCGGCCCGAGACCAACACCCCACCGGCGAACACTCCACAGGCGAACACCCCTCCGGCCAACACGCCGAACGCGGCCCCGGCTCCCGCCCCGAACACCACCGTTCCGCCGGCGAACACGCCGCCGCCCGCCCCCGCGACGACCGCGCCGCCCGCCGGCACGCCGTCGCCGAAGCCGGACGTCACCACCCCGCCTGCCCAGACGCGCCCGGCTCCGCCGGTCAACGCGCCGGTCAACGCGCCGGTGAACGGGCCCAACGCCGACGTCCCGCCCGTCAGCACCCGGCCGGCGCCCCAGCCGCCCACCGGCGCGGCGCCGAACCCGAACACCGCGGCCAACCCCAGCGCCACGCCCGACCTCGTCGTGGCACCGGTCGTCGCGCCGGCGCCGAACCAGGCGTCGCCGAACAACCAGGGTCAGCGCGGCAACCCGAACAACAACCAGAACAGCGACTCCGACAGCGACACCGACTCGGTGTACGAGGACGCGCTCGAACCGACCGCCCAGCAGCGGGTCGACGGCTACAAGGCCGAGAACCCCGCGAAGGACGACTCGAGCTACCAGCCGGATGGCAAGGGCAACCTCGTCCACGCGCCGAACAAGCCGTCGGAGTTCGTCGGCATCCGGGTCGACGAGAACACCACGGTCGGCCTGACGCCGTACATGACCAAGCAGTGGCTCGCGGACAACGGGATCACCGTCCCGCCGAGGAGCACCGTCGAAGCGGCGGTCCACCCGCTGCTCTACGACGCCAACCTGGGCGGCGGCAACCGCAAGCCCGAGGTGTACGGCATCGACAACGCCGCGGATTTCCACAGCGAGATGATGGGGATCGCGGCCGAGCAGAACATCCAAGAGCAGCAGACCGTGCTGGACGCGGTGAACGACCTCGCCACCGACATCACGAACAAGTACCCGCCGGAGCAGTACAACTACGTCGGTCTGGGGCGCAGCCCCGCGGCTGTGGTCGCGGCGTTGCAGAACCAGGGTCACGGGGCGGTGTCCATCCCGCTGTCGAACTTCCGGCCGCTGCCCTCCGACCCCGGCTCGATCCTCGCCCCGGCGTACAACGGGCCCGACGGCAAGCCCAAGACCGAGCCGCTGACCGACCAGCAGCAGACCATGCTCGACCAGCACTTCGACGAGTTCCTGGGCGACCTGCCGCCCGGCAAGGACGTGCTGCTGATCGACTACACGCAGGGCGGTCTGTCACTGGTGTCCGCGCAGCACCAGCTGCAGCAGCACCTGAACAACAACGCCGCCCCTGACGGTCCGGCTCCTCACGTGCAGGCGTTCGCGATCCACGAGGCGACCAACCGCAACGACATCCACAACACGATCAACGCCGCCGCCCAGCCGGGGTCGCGCTTCCAGGGCCTGTACGAGAGCTACCTGGACTCCAGCGGCCGCGCGGACGCACGCCAGGACTTCAAGAACAGCATCGAGACGCACGAGGTCCCCTTCCGGCACCCACTGGGCGACGCGTTCCGCAAGGAAGCCTTCGACGACCTCGCCGAGCACGGGTCGTACAAGATCCTCGACCAGAACCCGGACACGTTCCAGCAGGACCGTCCTCACAAGACCCCCAACACCGAACCCGGCACCACGCCGGCCTACGAGGTGCTGAAGGACGCCGTCGGTGACGGCAGGCCCAAGCCGACGCCCGACACCGCCGACAACGGCGCCGGGAACGACAAGGGCAACGACGGCCCCGACTCGGGCAACGGCAAGGACAACACCCGTTCCGCACCCCCGGCGCCCGGCAGCCCCGACACCAAGCCGAACGCCGACACCAAGCCGAACACCGACACGAAGCCGGACACGGAAGGCAAGCCGAACACCGACACCAACAAGGCCGCGGACACCAGCGCGCCCGCGCAGAACCCTGCGCAGAACAACGTCGGCGACACCAGCCCGGCGCCGACCAGGGACGCCCCGGCGACTCCGCCCGCGTCGGCCCCGCCTGCACCGCCCGCGCCCCCGGCACCGCCTGCTCCGGCCTCGAACCTGAACCCCGACGGCACCCGGAAGGACGTGCCGAGGGTCGGTGCGCCGCCGGCCATGACGCCGCCGACCGCGGAGTCGCACCAGGGCAAGGACGTCCTCACCGACCAGTCGTGGCGCCACGACCCGGCCAAGACCGCGGACTGGTCGAACCCGAGCAACCCGGCCGACCGCAGCACCTGGGCCGACCGACGCAACGACACGGACGTCCGCACCGTCGACGTGACGGTCCACGACGTGCGCACGGACAGCTCGCCGTCGGACATCAAGTCCTACCAGGGCCTGATCAACTACGACCTGCGCCGGATCGAGACCAGCCCAGGCAACTTCGTGCAGGAGTACACCGTCAAGGTGCACGTCGACCCTGCCGCGGACGTCAAGCCGGAAACCGTCGCGCAGATCAAGCAGAACGCCACCGACGGCGTCAACAACCTGCTGAACCAGGGCTTCCGCCTGCCCAGCGGTGACCAGTTCCACCTCAACCTCGAGTTCACCGACACCAAGGCCGACGCCCACACCAGCATCAAGGTCGACCCGAACAACCCCAACGTCGACCAGACCCACTGGAACGGCGACGCCAGCCCCGAGGTCCTCGCGCACGAGACGCTGCACTACCTGGGCGTCCCGGACGAGTACAAGGACTCGAGCCGCGTCTTCCAGCAGCACGACACGAACTCGGGCGTGCACCAGAACGACGGCGGCATGATGGGCGCCGACGTCCACCTCCCCGACCCCGGCGTGCGGCCGCGCCACCTGTGGCTGATCGAGAACACCGCCAACAGCCAGGTCATGGTGCCCGACACCACGATCGAGCCCGCCGGTCCCGCCACCGTGCCGCCGCCCGCGGACTGGACTCCCAAGCCCGCCGCGGACAGCACCCCCGCACCGTCCACACAGGACACGGACAGCGGTCCCAAGGGCAGCGGTCCCAGGGACCTCGGTCCCGACGTGCAGACGAGGCCGACGGACACGCCGAACCTGCCCGGCAGCTTCCCGGGCGCCGACACCGACGTGGACGTCCGTCCCAACCAGACGCACCTGCCGAACCTGGACAAGGTCGGTCTGGTCGAGTCGGTGCTGCGCAGCGCGGCGTTCCAGAACGTCGCGGTCCCCAACTCGTCACCGCTGGTCGGCATCAACGACGTGCAGTCCACTGTGGACGCCGTCGCCAACGACGTCCGGCAGAACCCGCAGAACCACGACCACCCCGGGCTGACCCCCGACGGCCTGTCGAACTGGGCCGCGAGCAAGGTCGACCCCGACACGCTGGCGAAGTTCCATCCCGACCTGGAGCCGAACCAGCCCGGCCTCACCGCCGACGCCAAGGTCGACCAGTGGCGGGCGAACCTCGCGAACGACCTCGCGAACGGGTCGTCGAAGCGCTGGGACGTCGTCAACGCCGGCCTGAACACCGACGGCATGAAGCCCGGCGACGTCGACGTGGTCAACCACGTCACGCAGGAGGTGAAGACGAACGGCGCGCTGCCGACGTCGGCCGACCTCGTCACCCACGCCCTGCAGACGCCGTCCTGGGCCGACTCCCACGTCGGCTCGCACCTGCCGGACACGATCGCGCAGTCGTTGGGCGTGCAGCTCGTCGTCGACACCGACGGCGTGCAGACCGCCCACGGCCCGGCAGGCGCTCCGCAGCTGCAGATCAACTCGCAGAACGGCGTGTTCGGTGCGATCGGTGCCCCGACGCCGCAGGAGGTCCGCGCCGGCATGGAGGCCTGGCTCGGGGGCAAGTCCTCCGCGGAGGTCAACCAGACCATCGGTGACCTGTACAAGGGCCGCCAGGACCTGGACCTCTACCTCGCGGCGCAGAAGACGCAGCTGATCAAGCGCGCGGCCGCGCACCCCGGCGGTCCGCAGGTGTTCATGAAGGACCTGCTGGACCAGCAGGCGAAGATCCAGAACCGGATCGACGACGCGAAGTCCAGGTCGTCCTGGAAGCCCGAGGCGCTCCAGACGAAGCAGGAGCGCCAGAACCAGGCCCAGATCCAGCAGGACATCGCGCGGGACACCGATCTCCTGAACAACGTCAACAGCCAGATCGAGACCATGCGGGACGCGGGTCCCAGGGTGGGCCTCACCCACGCCGTCGACACCTACGTCGCCGGCCCGAACGCGGACAAGCTCGCGAACGTCGGCCCGCGCGCGCTCGACCAGCTCGACGCCCACCTGACCCAGGAGATCGCGGCGGCGGAGAACGCCGGGTTCGACACCACGGAGCTGAAGGCTCTTCAGGACCGGGTGCGCAACGAGCCGGACGCGCGCGCGGCGATGGCGCAGATCACGCGGCACGGTGTGGAAGGCCTGACCGGGCAGGTGGACAGGGCCAACGGGCTGTTGCAGGACTTCCGCGAGACCAAGGAGGACTACACCGGCTTCAACGGCTTCATGAACCGCTGGTTCGGCGACGGCACGAGCTACGACGCCGCCGAGGTCGACGGGAAGATCGCCGAAGCCGAGGCGGTGCTGAAGCAGTCGGAACACCAGCTGTCGTTCACGACCAACCCCGAGTACAGCAACCGCGCCCAGAAGGCGCAGGAGATGCACGGGGTCATGGAGCGGCTGGACCGGCTCCAGCAGACCAACAGGGAGAACGCCGAGAGGACCGCCCAGCGCGAGGCGGAGAGGCAGGCCCAGGCGCAGGAGGTCCGGGAGGCCCAGGAACGCGCCGAGGCGCAGGCGAGGCAGGCCCAGGAACGCGCCCAGGCGCAGGCGAGGCAGGAGCACGCGGCGTTCAAGGCCTCGCTGTTCGGCAAGTCCTCCGCCGAGCTGGGCGACCTGGCCGCGCAGTACCGCGACAACCCGGACCGCTCGATCGAGATCGACCAGATGTCCCGCAACCTGGAGGCCGCCCAGAAGCCGGGCGGTGTCGAGCAGCACCTGCGGGACGTCCAGAACGACATCAAGAACACGCGCAACCAGATCAACGACCTGAAGAACATCACCGACTCGCTGCCGGACGCGTGGAAGACCGAGTTGATGCGCACCGACCAGGCCCAGCGCCAGGCGGAGCAGCAGAACCTCCAGCTGCGCGAGACCGAGCTCAACAGCGAGCTCGACAGGCTGCAGTACGACCGCAACGACGCACTCACCACGTACGCGTTGAACCTGCCGGCCGACCCGAACGCGCCCGGATGGCAGTCGGTGACGCCCCAGGACGTCGTGGACCTCGAAAGCCACGTCGAGGGCCTCATCAACGACGCGCGGGCCACCGGCCAGCCGACCCCGGAACTGGACCGGCTGGCCGACACGCTCAGGGACATCCGGATCGGCGACCAGGGCCCCGTCCAGGCGAACGACCCGGCGGTCGGCCAGAACGACGCGCCGTCGGTCCACACGGACGACGCGGCGTCGGTGCAGTCGGACGACGACGTCCAGGACCGCGCCCCGGCGAACGAGAACCAGCAGGGTCAGCTCGAACCTGCGCCCGCACCCGCTCCCCGGGACCGGCCGTTCATGCAGGATCCTGCGGCGCGGCCGCCGGTCGCGGACGTGGACCTCGTCGTCCCCGGCGGCTTCGACCCCGTGCAGACGGGCTCGCCGGCACGCTCGTTCGAGGCGTCGCTGTACGGCCTCGACACCCCGGCGTTGCAGGAGATGCAGCGGAACCAGCAGTACGCGAACAACCCCGAACGCGCGGCCGCGATCCAGAACGCGATCGACATCTCGCGCAGTGCGGGCTCGCCGGGGAACTACGACCTGCGGACGCAGTTCGCGCAGGCGAGGCTCGACGAGGCCAGGGCGAACCACAACCGGTGGAACGCCGCGGACCTGATCCCGGACGCGCTCAAGCCCCAGACGGTGCTGGACGAACAGGCGGATCGCCGGGCGCAGGCCGAGCGCGACATCCAGTGGCACCAGAACCGGGTCGACCAGCTCACGAACAACCGCGACGCGGCGATCACCACCTACGCGCTGCAGCAGCCGGCCGACCCGGACTCCTACGGCTGGCGCCAGTTCAGCGACGCCGACATCGCGGCCGTGCAGAACCACGTCGACCAGCAGATCCAGGACGCACGGGACGGTGGGCACAACACCGCCCACCTGGAGGCCTTCCGGGACTTCACCCAGGAGGTCCTCGACGCGCGGCAGAACGGGGACGCGCGCGTGGACACGCGTCCCGCCCCGGCTGCGGCCGACGCGGACGTGCAGACGCGCTCGGCACCCGACGCGGACACGCGCCCGGCTCCCCAGCCGGCCAACCAGTCCGACAGCGACTCGGACAGCGACACCGACTCCGTGTACGAGGACGCCTCCGACAAGACGGCCACGGAGCGCGTCGACGACCTGCGGCCGGCCAACGCGTCGCAGGACTCCAGCTGGCAGATGATCGACGGGAAGTACGAGCACCGGCCGAACAAGCCGTCGGACTTCGTCCGCATCCGGATCGACGACGGCAGCACGGTCGGCCTGACGCCGTACATGGCCCGGCAGTGGCTGGCGAACAACGGTCTCGCCCTGCCGCCGAAGAGCGGTGTCGAAGAGTCGATCACGAAGATCCTCTACGACGGCGAGCTGGGCGGCGGCAACCGCAAGCCCGAGGTGTACGACATCAACGGCGCCGCGGAGTTCCGCAGCGAACTGGAGGGCGTGGCACGCGACGCGCACATCCAGGGCCAGGCGGACGTGGTCACCGCGGTGAACGAGCTGGCCACCCACATCACGGCCAAGTACCCGCCGGAGGAGTTCTCCTACGTCGGCCTGGGCCGCAGCCCCGCGGCCGTGGTCGCCGCGCTGCAGAACCAGGGTCACGGCGCGGTGTCCATCCCGCTGTCGAACTTCCGGCCACTGCCCTCCGACCCCGGCTCGATCCTCGCCCCGGCCTACAACGGACCCGACGGCAAGCCCAAGACCGAACCGCTGACCGACCAGCAGCAGGACACGCTCGACCAGCACTTCGACGAGTTCCTGGGCGACCTGCCCCCGGACAAGAAGGTGTTGCTGATCGACTACACGCAGGGCGGTCTGTCGCTGGTGTCGGCGCAGACCCAGCTGCAGCAGTACCTGGCCGACAAGCGGGGGCCGCAGGCCGAGGTGCACGCGTTCGCGATGCACCAGGAGATCGACGGTCCCACCCTCGGCAAGACGATCAACGCCGCCACGGAGCCGGGAGCCCTCCAGCGCTACTACGAGCAGCTCCTGGACACCGATCGCGCGGACGCCCGCCAGCAGTGGAAGGACCGCTTCCAGACGTTCCAGATGGGCGGCAAGGGTCCGCTGGGCGACAAGGGCGCGGTGCTCGGCGACGCGTTCCGCCTGGAGGCCTTCGACGGCCTCGCCGAGTACGGCTCGTACAAGATCCTCGACGAGAACGTGCCGCGCCCCAGCAAGAACCTCGACACCCCGCCCGGCACCACGACGGGCTACCAGGTGCTGGGCGAGGCCATCGGGGAGCTCGACCCCACCACGCGCCCGGCGCCGCCCAGGCCTGACGTGGACACGCGTCCCGCACCGCCCCAGCCCGAGGCGGACACGCGGCCGGCGCCGCCGAAGGCCGACACGGACACGCAGGTCCGGTCGGAGTCCGGAGTGGACACGCAGGTCCGGTCGGAGCCCAGCACCGACACGCAGACCCGGTCCGAGCCGAACGCGGACGCCCAGACCCGGTCCGAGCCCGGTGCGGAGTCGCAGACGCGGTCCGAGCCCGACGCCGACACGCGTCCGGCACCGGAACCGCAGACCCGTCCCGCACCGCCGAGGCCGACGCCGAACCCGGTCGTCCCGATGACCACGATGGCGCCGCAGCCGGTCGGCCAGGTGCCGGACACGAACCTGCCGAGCTTCTTCCAGGAGAACAAGGCGCTGGGTTCGATCGTGCCGACGGACGTGCGTGGCGCGGACGCGGTCGTGGCCGAGATCCAGGGCCTCAAGCCCGATGACGCCACCCGTATCAAGAGCGCGATCGAGAGCGACTTCGAGACGTTCCTCGACGGTGGCCGCAACTTCCAGGTGAAGATCGGCAACGCCTGGTTCGAGGCGAACATCCGCGCGGAGATGCACGCGGACGCCACCACGAACGTCACCGACGCGGCCGACATGAAGGTCGACAAGAACTACCAGGCCGCCGTCGCGTCCACGACGACGAACAGCATCGCGACGTCCAACGACGTCGGTGCCTCGGCGACGGCCGGTGTCGCGATGGGTCCGTACGGCTCGCTGGGCGGCAAGGCCGCGCTGGCGACGCCCGCGGTGTCGCAGTCGACCACGAACAGCACCACCGAGCAGCGTGCGATCAAGTCGTCGGACGACGGCTCGAAGAAGGTCACGGTGCCGGTCTCGTACGAGATCACGCTGACCGACGCGTCCGGCAACCCGAAGCAGTTCTCGACCCTGAGCACCGGTCCTGACGTCACGCTGCAGATCCCGAAGGATCTCAGCGCGATCGTCGGCTCGGGCAAGTCGTCGGCGGCGGTCACACCCACCGACGCGGTGTGGGGCACGAAGGTCGAGAACGCGGTTCCGGAAGCCGTGGTGGTCAAGGACTCGGGGAAGCTGTTCTCGGACGTCGCGGAGAACCTGCACCCGTCGATCACGAAGGTCGGTTCGCCGGGCCGTGAGGCGTTGCAGAACTTCTTGAGCCCGACGTCGATCCGCAACAACCTGCCCTCGATGCTCGGCGGGTTCGTCACGTCGCCGGACCTGATCAGCCCGCACGCGAGCAAGGGCGCGGCGGTGCAGATGACCGCGACGCTCAAGGGCGCGAAGCTGGTCGGCACGCTCGACGCGAAGGGCGCGGCGCTGGACCTGAAGGACACCTCTGCCTGGGGCAGCAGTGTGTCCGCGTCCACCAAGACCGGGTTCGACGTCACCGCCGGAGTCGGCGGCAACATCGGCGTGCCCGGCACGGTCGGCGGCACGGTCGGCGCCACCGCGAACTACTCCGCGCGCACCGCGGAAGGCGTGAGCGCGGGGTCGAGCAGCAACCACAAGGCCGGTATCGGCGTCAAGGGCGAGACCGGTCTCTACGAGGTCACCGCCGAGGTCGAGGTCCGGGGTCCCGCGGGCAAGCCCGTGAAGATGGAGATCACGACCCACATGCGCATGGGCCTGGGCGAGGCCGGTGCCGTGGGGCTGCCGACTCCGGACGGCACCCGCAACACCACGACCGACCCGGCGACGGCGGGCACCAGGTACCTTCCGCCCTACGTCGCCGACACCCTGGCCTCCACCAACGCCAAGGTGGGCGAGTTCGTGCCCGCGACCAAGGTGCAGGGTCAGGTCGAGTCGAAGCTGAAGGAACTGCCGGGCTTCGACAAGTTCCTGCCCAAGTGGAACAACCCGGACGCGAACCCGCGCTCCAGCAAGGGCCAGGGCTTCGGTGACGTGGCCGAGCAGCTCGCGAACCAGCGCAAGCTGACCGCGAGCCTGTCCCCCGCCTCGTTGAAGGCGAACATGGACAGCCTGCTCGGTCCGGGTGTCTCGGTGCAGCTGAAGAACTCCGGCAAGACGACGAACACCTACGTCAACGTCACGGTCAAGGCGAAGGTCACCAACCCGAAGCACCTCGGCCAGGCCGACGGGCGCCCGGTGAGCGACTCGACGACGACCGGCCCGAAGCTCGACAGCAACACCAGCACCACCAAGGGCTGGACCGGTGGCCTGTCGGGCCGCGCGAACATCCCGGTCAAGACCGGTGTCGCCTCGCTGACCCCGATGCCGCAGGCCGGCGTGTCCTACAGCCACTCGTGGACGGACAAGACCGCGGCCGGACCGGCCGTGAGCAGCACGTCGTCGAACCCCGGTAGCCCGGACGCCCAGGTGTTCCAGGGCGACGTGGAGTTCGAGGTCGAGATCACCACGTTCACGCGGCCCCGCACGTGGGTCCGCACCATCGTGCCCGGCGCACCCGGCCGGCAGGCGCCGGAGGTGAGGACCGTCGCCAAGACCGGCGCCGGCCTCGACAAGATCGACGGCAAGGTCAACCTGTGGGTGCCGGACTCCTCGACGCTCAAGAACGACCCCGGCGACGGCCTGAAGCCGGGTGACCCGAAGTCCACGCCGATCGCCGACTCGCCGACCGTCAAGGACCTGCTGAACCCGAGCCAGGCCCGGCCCAAGTCGCCGGAGTTCCTCAGCGTGGAGGCCGTCGCGAACACGGCGGAGCTGCGGGACCAGGCGATCGACGCGCTCAACCGCGCGGCCGGCGGCGACTCGGCGCTCACCACGCCGGGCACCGCGTCGCGCGCCCAGATCGACAAGATGTTCGCCCCGGAGAACATCAAGGCGAACCTGCAGCGGCTCATCGAGACCGGTGTGCAGGAGCAGGGCCTCAAGTACGACCGCCGCGTCACCGACCGCTCCGGTGCGATCGGCATGTCGGTGAAGCTGGGCGAGGCGAAGCTGGTGTCCATCTCGGACACCACCGGCGCCGACAACTCGGTCAGTGGTGGCTACAAGGCCGGTGAGTCGTCCACGACCGCCCGGTCGGTCGACCTCACCGCCGGCATCAACGTCCCGGTGCGCCCGAACGTCACCCCGCCGCCCGCCGGCACGCCGTCGAACCCGAGCGGGTCCGGCGGTGCCGCGGTCACCGGCAAGGTGACGCCGTGGTCGGACAACAAGACCAAGTCGACCGAGATCGGCGGCAACGTCGACCGCGGCCGCACCACCCCCGGTGACGCGCGGACCGTGCTGGTCCAGGTCGACGCCGAGTTCACGATCGTCGGCGAGAGCCGCGCGGGGAACTTCGTGCACGGCGGCACGCCGAACGCCGAGGGCGTCACGGTCAGCATGCCGAAGTCGGTGTTCGTGCGCGTGTCCGAGGACGTCGCGCGCGAGATGGGCGTGCTGCCCAAGGTCGAGTCGAGCGTGCAGAAGCCGGACTTCCCGAAGATGGCTCCGCCGTCGACGTTGGCACCCGACGAGCCCGGCGCGCTCGGTCTGTCCAACGTGGAGAAGGTCCCGGACCTCTCGGCGGCGGTCAACGACCTCACGAGCCAGTTGTCCGCGAACACCAAGAAGTTCGGCAGCGACTCGCTGATCCCGGACTCGGTGCTCAAGGACTCGATGAGCAACCTGCAGCGCATCGTCGACCTCAACTCGCCGTCGAGCGTGAAGGCGATGATCGACAGCGCGCTGGACGGCGGCGTGCCGCTGCTGGTGCACCAGCCCGGCACGTTCGGCAAGGACTCGTACCAGGTCACGTTGCGGGCCAAGGCGGGCGAGCCGAAGTTCGACCAGGTCGTCAACGACGGCGTCGACATGAGCCACAACAACGGCGGCTCCCGCAAGGACAGCGACGGCCAGGGCCGCGGCACCGGCTGGGGCGCAGGCCTGCGGGCACCGGGCCTGGCCTCGCCGGGCAGCGCGAACCCGAAGGTCTCGGGCACCGCGGGTGTGAGTGCGGGCGTCAACATCGGTTCCAGCACGAGCAGTTCGGTGACGACCTCGACCACCGAGGCGTTCAGCAACAGCCGCACGGCTAGTGGCCCGGCGGCGCAGTACACGGTGCCGATCGAGTTCGAGCTCGTCGTCGAGAAGGGCGACAAGGAAGTCGCCAAGGCCCAGAGCGGCGAGCAGGAGATGGTCGTCCGCACGCACGCGGACAACCAGAAGGTCTCCCAGCCGACTTCCGGCCGTGGCAACCCGCAGCCGTACATGTCGGCGGCGAGCAAGCGCGGCAGCGAGCACGGCACGCCGGAGGCGACGGCCGAGTTCCAGCAGGACACCCGTGCCACGCAGCTGCCGCCGACCGCGTCGGTCGAGAACCTGCGCGGTGCCAGGGACCTGCGCGACGCCGCCGTGAAGGCGATGTCGGAGGCGGGTGCGGGCAAGGGCCTGACCGGCAAGGGCACGGGCTCGCTCAACAGCCTGTTCTCCACGTTGAGCCCGGAGAACCTCCAGCCGCACCTGCCGTCGATGCTGTCCGGTCCGCTCGACGTGCCCGGCCTCAAGGAAGCGGCGCTGACGTTCGGCCAGGACGCCGACGTCAAGGTCTACGCGAAGCTGGTGAACCCGCAGCTCGGGTCGCTCAGCGACAGCGTCAAGATCGAGACCCCGCTGACCACGAAGACCACCGACACCTCCAGCGAGGCCAAGGTCTCCGACACCGCCGACGTGTCGGTGGGGCTCGCCCAGGGCAGCGCGGCGGTCAAGCAGGGGGCCCCGACCGACACCGTCAACTTCGGCACCGGTGGTGTCGAGCTGCGGCACGCGGGCGAGGACTCCTCCGCGGTCTCCGGCGGCCCCGCACAGGCCCAGGGCGGCGCCGTCAAGCCCAAGGACGCACCCCGCACCGGTCTCGTGCAGTTCGACGTCGAGTACCGGGTGGTCGCCACCATCGGAGGCAAGACCGGCGTCGTCGACCTGACGGTGCCCGGCTCGGCCGGCGTGCGCATGCCCGCCTCCGAGGTCGAGACGATGCTGAACCAGCAGTTCGACGACTCGTTGAAGGACGCCCAGACCGAGGTCAAGAAGACGGCGGACGACTGGCGCGAGGCCGAGAAGAAGGTCGAGGAGGCCCGGCACGAGGCCCAGGACGCCATCAACGAGGCCGCCGCCGTGCTGGCCAGGACCGACGGTCCGATCGGCGACGCCGCGACGAAGCTGAACACGGCCATCGACGCCCACTTGGACGCCGAGGCCAAGCTCCCGCCGCTGCAGACGGCGTTCGACACCGCCGTGGCGGACGTGGCGCGGACCCGTGCCACGATCCAGGACCTGACGCCGCAGATCGCGTCGCTCAGCCAGGACGCGCTCGCGACCAAGGACGCTCTCGACGACGCCCAGATGAACGGCGCCCCGAAGGCGGAGCTGGACCGGCTCGGCCAGGAGGCCGACGCGGCGCACACCGCGCTGACCGACGCCCAGCAGCAGCTCACCGACGCCCACACGGACCTCGACGCGCAGCGCAAGGCCGCCGTCGACGCCCGTGCGGAGCTCCAGGCCCAGCAGCAGGTCGTCGCCCAGGCCGACGCCGCCCGCACCGCCGCCGAGGACGCGCACCAGAAGCTCGCGGAAGAGCGGGCCACGGCCGAGAAGTCGATCAAGGACGCGGAAACCAAGCTCGACGACGCCCGGCGCGACGCGGACAAGAAGCAGCAGGAGTGGTGGGACGCCAAGGCGAAGGTGGACCGCGAGGTCGACGCCTACAACTCGTCCCCGCCGCCCGTGCCGCCCACGCCGGCGCCGCCGACCTCGCCGCCGCCTCCGCCCCCTGGCGACACGACGACGAACAGCGCCGCGAACGTCGGCCAGGCGCCGCTGCCGCCTGCCTCCGGCACCACTCCGGACACCGACGGGAAGCCGCTGCCTCCTCTGCCGTCCACGGCGGAGAGCAGCCGCGGCGGTGCCGAGACGAGCTCGTCCCGTCCCGCGCCCTCGACCACCGACGCGCCGAAGCAGGTCCGCGGCGGTGGCGCGCCGCCGAGGATGACGCCTCCGACGCCGGAGTCGCACCAGGGCAAGGACGTCATCACCGACGAGTCGTGGCGTCACGATCCCGCGAAGACCGCGGACTGGTTCGCTCCGGACAAGCCGGCCGACCGCAACACGTGGGTCGACCGCCGCAACGACACCGACGTGCGCACCGTCGACGTGACGGTCCACGACGTGCGCACGGACAGCTCGCCGTCGGACATCAGGTCCTACCAGGGCCTGATCAACTACGACCTGCGCCGCATCGAGACCAGCCCGGGCAACTTCGTGCAGGAGTACACCGTCAAGGTGCACGTCGACCCTGCCGCGGACGTCGACCCCGAGGTCGTCGACAAGGTCAGGAAGAACGCCACCGACGGCGTGAACTCGTTGCTGAACCAGGGTTTCCGGCTCCCGAGCGGTGACCAGTTCCACCTCAACCTCGAGTTCACCGACACCAAGGCCGACGCCCACACCAGCATCAAGGTCGACCCGAACAACCCCAACGTCGACCAGACCCACTGGAACGGCGACGCCAGCCCCGAGGTACTCGCGCACGAGACGCTGCACTACCTCGGCGTCCCCGACGAGTACAGCGACAGCTCGCGCGTGTTCCAGCAGCACGACACCAACTCCGGTGTGCACAAGGGCGACGGCGGCATGATGGGCGCCGACGTCCACCTCCCCGACCCCGGCGTGCGGCCGCGCCACCTGTGGCTCGTCGAGCGCACCGCGAACAGCCAGGTGATGGTGCCCGACACCAGGCTGGAAC
The DNA here is from genome assembly GCF_035525475.1 of Lentzea sp. Taxonomy (GTDB): domain Bacteria; phylum Actinomycetota; class Actinomycetes; order Mycobacteriales; family Pseudonocardiaceae; genus Lentzea. The sequence goes on from NZ_DATLEC010000169.1 coordinate 14,952, forward strand.
CCGCCGGCCCGGCGACGGTTCCGCCGCCGGCCGGGTGGACCCCGCCGGCCGACACCACGCCGAACGCGACGCCGGACACCACCCCGGACACGACGGTCGACACCGCGCCGGACACCACCCCGGCCGCCGAACCGGCGGTCCAGCCGCACGAGCCGGCGAGCCCGGCGTGGTCCGAGCCCGAGGTCCAGACCCGCCCGGTCGGGCCGACGCCGAACCCGGTCATCCCGATGACCACCCTGGCGAACCCCCAGGTCGGCCAGGTCATGCCGGGCACGCAGGCGCTGCCGGACTTCTTCCGGGACAACAAGGCGCTCGGCAGCATCGCCCCCACCGACGTGCGGGGCGCCGAGAACGTCACGGCGGGCATCCCGAACCTCAAGCCCGGTGACGCCGCCCGCATCGAGCAGGCCATCAAGGGCGACTTCGAGTCGTTCCTGGACAAGGGCCGCAACTTCCAGGTCAAGATCGGCAACACCTGGTACGAGGCGAACGTCCGCGCCACCATGCACGCGCAGACGGACACGGCCCCCGTGGCCGCGCCGACCACCAAGACCGACATGACGGCGCAGTCGGGGAACTCGTCCTCGACGACGCACACCGTCGCCACGGCCAACGACGTCGGCCTCGCGGCCACGGCCAGCGCCGGGTACGGCCCGTACGGCTCGCTCGCCGGCAAGGGGCAGCTCGCCACGCCCGCGCAGTCGCAGAACATGGCGTCGTCGGTGACCGACCAGCGCGCGATCCGGGCGGGCGAGGGCTCGACCGTGGCCACCGTCGGGGTGACCTACGACATCACGCTCGCCGACCCCAGCGGCGGGATCCGGAACCTGCCCGAGGTCAGCACGGGCACGTCCGTCACGCTGCACATCCCCAACGACCTGGCGACGATCACCAGCTCCGGCAACGCCATCACCGTCGACTCGGCGCCGATCCAGAACTGGGGCGCGAAGGTCGAGCACCCCGCCCCCGAGGCGGTGACGGTCGACAACCAGCAGAAGGCGTTCGACGACGTCGCGCGGAACCTGCACCCGTCGATCGTCAAGATCGGCTCACCGGGCCGCGAGGCGCTGCAGAACTTCCTGAGCCCGACCGAGATCCGCAACAACCTCGGCTCGATGCTCGCCGGCGGGTACATCACGTCTCCGGACCTCATCAGCCCGCACGCCAGCAAGGGCGCAGCGGTGCAGATGAAGGCGACGCTGCAGACCGCGGAGCTGGTCGGCACGCACGACAGCTCGGTGCTGCGCCTGCACGACACCGCGGCGCACAGCAGTGGTGTGTCGTCGACGACCAAGTCCGGTGGGGACTTCACCGGCGGGCTCGGCTTCAACGCCGGGCTGCCGGACGTCGTCGGCGGCCAGGTCGGTGCCACGCTCGGCTACTCGGCGCGCGTCGCCGAGAACGTCAACGCGGGCATCAACACGAGCCACAAGAGCGGCATCCAGTTGAAGGGCGACACCGGTCTGTACAAGGTGCGGACCGAGGTCGAGGTCCGCACGCCGAGCGGTGCCCCCGTCACGATCCCCGTCACCACGTACATGCGCCTCGGTCTGCCCGAGGCGGCGGCGCTGGGCCTGCCGACCCCGGACGGCACCAGGGACTCCACGGTCGACGAGACCAACAAGGGCACGAAGTTCCCGCCGCCCTACCTGGGCGACACGCTCGCCGCGGGCAACGCCAAGGTCGGCGAGTTCGAGGTGGCGGCGCAGGTGCAGGGCCAGGTCGAGGACGCGTTGCGCGGCCTGCCCGGCTTCGAGAAGTTCCTGCCGAACTGGGCCGACCCGGCCTCTGACCCGCGTTCGAGCAAGGGCAAGGGCTTCGCGGACGTCGCCGAGCAGCTCGCGAACCAGCGCAAGCTGACCTCGCAGCTCTCGCCGACGGCGTTGCGCGCCAACATGGACAGCCTGATGGGACCGGGCGTCCAGGTGCAGCTCAAGAACAGCGGCACGACCAGCAACACCTACGTCAACGTCACCGTCAAGGCGAAGGTGACGAACACCGAGCACCTCGGTCAGGCCGACGCGCGCAACATCCGCGACGCGTCGTCGACCGGCCCGAAGCTCGACAGCTCCACGACCACCATCAAGGGCTGGAGCGGTGGCGTCGAGGGCAAGGTGGCGATCCCCTCCAAGACCGACATCGCCAAGCTGACCCCGACGCCGCAGGCCGGCGTGAAGTACAACCACTCGTGGTCGGACAAGACCGCGGCCGGCCCGACGGTCAACAGCACCTCGCTCAACGTCGGCAGCCCGAACGCCCAGGTGTTCCGCGGCGACGTCGAGTTCGAGGTCGAGATCACCACGTTCACCCGGCCCCGCGCCTGGGTGCGCCGGGTCACGCCGGGCGCGCCCGGCCACCAGGTGCCCGAGCAGCACACGGTCGCGAAGACCGGTGAAGGCGGTCTCAAGCCCATCAAGGGCGGCGTCAACCTGTGGGTGTCCGACGGCTCCACTCTGGACAACGACCCCGGCAAGGGCTTCGAGCCCGGCACGCCGGAGCCGAAGGCGTTGAAGGACGCCCCGACCGTCCACCAGCTGCTGAGCACTCCCGCCAAGGAGAAGTCGCCGGAGTTCCTGCACGTGGAGGCCGTCGCGAACACGACGGCGCTGCGCGACCAGGCCATCGACGCGCTCAACCGCGCGGCGGGCGGCGACTCCGCGCTGACCGTGCCGGGCACCGCGTCACGGGCGCAGATCGACAAGATGTTCTCCCCGGAGAACATCAAGGCGAACCTGCGGACGCTGACCGAGACCGGCATCGGGGAGCAGGGCCTCAAGTACGACCGGCGGGTCACCGACCGCACCGGCGCGATCGGCGTGAAGTTCGGGCTGAGCAACCCGAAGCTCGTGTCGATCTCGGACGACACCGGCACCGAGAACGCGAGCACCGGCGGGTACAAGGCGGGCGAGTCGTCGTCGACCAGCCGGTCGGTCGACCTCACCGCCGGCATGAACCTGCCGATCAAGCCGAACGCCGCTCCCCCGCCCGCCGGTGAGCCCACGCCCACCAGCGGCGCCGGTGGTGTCGCGGTGGCCGGCAAGTACACGCCGTGGTCGGACTCGAAGTCGTCGGCGAACGAGATCAGCGGCAGCCACGACCGCAACCGCGTGACGCCCGCGGGTGCCCGCACCGTGCTGGTGCAGCTCGACGCGGACGTCACCGTGGTCGGCGAGAGCCGGTCCGGCAACTTCGTCTACGGCGGCACCCCGCACGCCGAGGGCGCGACCGTGTCGATGCCGAAGTCGGTGTTCGTGCGCGTGACCGAGGACGTCGCGCGGGACATGGGTCTGCTGCCCGACGTCAAGCCGAACGTGCCGAAGCCGGAGATGCCGACGATGGCACCACCCGCGTCGGTGGCCGACGGCGAGCCCGGCGCGCTCGGTCTGTCCACTGTGGAGAGTGTGCCGGACCTGTCCGGCGTGGTCTCCCAGCTGACCCAGGACGTCAACGCCAAGACCGGGAAGCGCTTCGGCGGCTCGCTGCTGCCCGACTCGGTCCTCCGGGACTCGATGAGCAACATGCAGCGCCTGGTCGACTTCAGCTCGCCCGCGAGCGTCAAGGCGATGATCGACAGCGCCCTGGACGGCGGCGTGCCGCTGCTGGTGCACCAGCCCGGCACGTTCGGCAAGGACTCGTACCAGGTGACGCTGCGCGCCAAGGCGCAGACGCCGCAGTTCCAGGACGTCGTGAACGACGGCGTCGAGATGGAGTCGACGATCGCCGGGTCGACCAAGGTCTCCGACGGCCAGGGCCGCGGCACCGCCTGGGGTCTCGGCCTCAAGGCGCCGGGTCTGGCCTCACCGGGCAGCGCGAACCCGAACGTGTCCGGCACCGCGGGTGTGATCGCGGCGGCGAACATCGGCGGGGCGACGAGCAGTTCGGTCACCACCTCGACTACCGACCAGTTCGGCCACCTCCGCGGCGCGGGCGGACCGGCGGCGCGCTACGCCGTGCCGATCGAGTTCGAGCTCGTCGTCGAGAAGGGGAACACGGAGGTCGCGAAGGCCTCCAGCGGTCAGCAGGAGATGGTCGTCCGGCTGCACGCGGACAACCAGAAGGTCTCCGGCGGCGCGACCCCGCAGCCGTACATGTCGGCGGCGAGCAAGCTCCCCGGCCGGTTCGGCACGCCGGAGGCGACGGCCGCGTTCCAGCAGGACGCCCGTGCCTCGCAGCTCCCGCCGGCCGCGTCGGTCGAGAGCTTCCGCGGCGCCCAGGACCTGCGCGACGCGGCCGTGAAGGCGCTGACCGACGCCGGGGCGGGCAAGGGCCTCACCGGCAAGGGCACCGGGGCGCTCAACAGCCTGCTGGCCACGCTCAGCCCGGAGAACCTCCAGCCGCACCTGCCGTCCATGCTGTCCGGCCCGCTCGAGGTGCCGGGCCTGAAGGAGGCGGCGCTGACGTTCGGGCAGGACGCCGACGTCAAGGTCTACGCGAAGCTCGTCGACCCGTCGCTCGGCTCGCTCAGCGACGGCGTGGCGCTGGAGAACCCGAAGTCGCAGGTCACGGCGACCAGCGGCGAGGCGAAGGTCTCCGAGACCGGTGACGTGTCGGTGGGGCTCGCGACCGGTAGCGCGGCGATCAAGCAGGGCACCGACCCGAAGGACACCGTCAACGTCCTGCCGAGCGGTGTCGAGCTCCGGCACGCGGGCGAGGACTCGTCCGCGGTGTCCGGTGGACCGACCGACAACAAGACGAACAACGTCAAGCCGAAGGCGCGGACCGGCCTGGTCCAGTTCGGCGTCGAGTACCGCGTGGTCGCGACGATCGGCGGCAAGACCTCCGTCGTCGACCTGTCCGTGCCGAACTCGGCCGCGGTCCGCATGCCGGCCGCGGACGCGCAGAAGGTGCTGGGCAAGGACTTCGACCCGGGCCTGGACACCGCCCAGACCGACGTGAAGAAGGCGGCGGACGACTGGCGCACCGCCGAGGTCGCCGTCGACACCCGGCGGCACGAGGCCCAGCAGGTGATCAACGAGGCCGCCGCGAAGCTCGCCAAGAACGACTCGGACCTCACGCCGGCCCAGCTCGGTTACAACGCGGCCATCGAGAAGCACCTCGCCGAGGAGGCGAAGCTCCCGGACCTGGAGACCCGCGCCGAGACCGCCGCGCGCGAGGCCGCCAGGACGCAGAGCACCGTGGACGTGCTGGCCTCCCGGATCGACGGCCTCACCGCCGTGGCGGTGGACGCCCAGCTCGGGCTGGAGGAGACCAGGGCCAACGGCGGCACCGACGTCGCCGTGCGGGAGGCCGAGGCGGAAGCCGACGCCGCGAAGAACGCGCTGCGGCGGACGCAGGAGCAGCTGCGCGACGCCGAGGCGCAGCTCGTCGTCCAGCGCGAGGTGGCGGACGCACGGCAGTCCGAACTGACCGCTCAGCAGCGGGTCGTCGAGGAGGCCGCCGCGGCCAGGACCGCGGCGGAGGCCGAGCACGACCAGGCCGTCGCCAAGGCCGACTCCGACCGGGCGACCCAGGAAGCGCGGATCAAGGACGCGGAGACCAAGCTCGACGACGCCCGCCGCGCCGCCGACGTCAAGCAGAAGGAGTGGTGGGACAAGAAGTCCGTCGTCGACGCGAAGATCGCCGACTACAACAACGCGGCCGCGACGACCACCACGTCGTCGTCGAGCGGTGGCACGGACGGCGGACCCGACACGTCGAGCAGGGACGCCGACCGCGGCGAAGGCCCGTCGCACCGACCCGCACCGGCGGCACCGGAGGTGCGGACCCGTCCGGCGCCGTCGCCCCCTTCTGCCACCGACGGTGAGGCGTCCGGCAGCAGGGCGACCGGTACCGACGCGCCGAACTGGGTGCCGGACGCGGTGATCCAGAGCCACCTCCAGGAGCTGGCGGCGGACGCGATGCGGAACGCCTCGCCGCTGGCCAGGCAGGTGGAGACCCAGCTGCGGGACAACCCCGGCTACTTCCTCGACCACCAGGCGGGCCTCGAGCTGCTGCAGGTGTCGGTCCTGCTCGACACCAGGACCGACGACGTCGCGGCGCTGATCCAGCAGCACGGTGTCGAGGCGGTCGCGACGGCGCTCAACGCCGAGTTCTCCCGGCCTGTCATCGAGGGCGAGCAGATCAGGGCGTTCGGGAACCTCGGCACCCCGGAGAGCCGGGCCGCGTTCGACGCCTGGGCGCACGGCATGTGGCAGACGATCGACAACACGCCCGCCTACACGAACGACCCGGCCAAGCTCGCGAGCGAGGTCTTCAACCACGAGAAGGGCTACAACCGGGGCACGAACTTCGCCCAGGAAGAGGCGCTCGTGGACGCGGTGGGCGCCCCGCCGCTGACCGACACGATCACCGCGAACCTCCCGGTGTACGGCGACGACCCGTACAGCCGGGCGCTGTGGACCCACAAGGTCCTCTCCGACGCGCGGATCGTCCCGCACGACGGCCAGGTCACCCCGGCGAAGTTCGCGGAAGCCGTGAACGACAACAGGGCGGCGCTGGAGGGCGCGCTGGGCATCGGCCTCGACGACGCGATGATCGCCGAGTTCACGACCCAGTTGCAGGACGACGGCATGGTCAGCGAGGACACGGCCCCGGCCTCCGCACCGCCGGCCGCCCCCGCGCCGCTGTGGGTGTCCGGGCCGACCACCGGAGACCCGCGGCAGACCAACGGCCAGACGACGGCCGCCTGGAACCCGCCGCAGGCGGAGACCCAGACCGGCGCTCCGCAGAACAGCCCGACGGCGCCGGTGCCCGACCACCTCGACACCACGCAGAGGCAGCTGCGGTTCCTGCACGAGGAGGTGCTGGGCCGCCAGCCCGCCCCGCCGGTCACCCCGAACGGCATCTACTCCGCCATCGGCCAGGCCAGGGGCCTCGACCCAGCGGCACTGCGCCAGCAGGTGGTGACCCTCGCGGCGACCCACCGGGCGGTGACGAAGGCCGTCGCCGACTGGACCACCAGCAGGCCGATGCACGAGAGCCACCTGAACGGCGCGCTGGTGGAGAACCTCAACTGGCACATGCAGTCCAACACGAGCGAGAACGCGGGCGCCGGCAGCGCGCGGGACCTGGTGGCGCACCTGATCGCGACGCAGCTGAGCGTCAACGTCCGGATCCACCAGCCCTCCGGCCAGCCGGTGCTCCTGCGGCCGATGGGCCCGCCGTTCGAGGAGACCGTCGACGTCGACATGGTGATCGACGGCCGCCAGGTGACCTACCGGCCTCACCAGCCACTTCAGCAGGACGTGCGGATGGATTAGCGTGACCTGCGTGGACGAGTTCGCGGAGGCGCTCCGGACAGCGATCACGAACCGTGGTCTCGGTCTGGAGCGCCTGCGCGAGCACCTGTCGCAGAACGGCGTGTCCGTGTCGCTCGCGACGCTGAGCTACTGGCAGACGGGTCGCAGCCGCCCGGAGCGCAAGAAGTCGCTGCAGGCGGTCGTCCACCTGGAGCACATCCTGCGGGTGCCGCCGGGCCACCTGTCGGAGCTGCTCGGCCCGCCTCGCTCCCGCGGCCGCCGGCTGCGCAGGGCTCCGGCGCCGATGTCGGCGTTCTGGCCGTCGCCCAAGCCCGTCGAGCACGCGTTGCACGACCTCGACACCCAGTGGGACGACCAGCTGATCCGGGTCAGTCAGCAAGACTTCGTGACGGTCGGCGCCGACCGCACCGAGCGGAGCTTCCGGTCGCGGCAGGTGCTGTCGGCGTCGATGAACGGCCCCGACCGCTGGATCCTGATCATGCACGCCGACGAGCACGACGCCCCGTTGCCGCTGGTCCGCGCGCTGAAGAACTGCACGGTCGGCCGGGTGGTCAAGAACCAGTCCGAGGGGTTGCTGGTCGCGGAGCTGGTGTTCGAACGGCCGCTGCTGCGCGGCGAGAGCGTCGTGATCGAGCACGAGCTGGTGAACCAGGAGCCGTGTCCGCTCGCGACGAACTACGAGCGCAAGTTCCGCCTGCCGGCACGGGAGTACGTGCTGGAGGTGACGTTCGAGGGCGCTCCTCCCGCCGCCGTCGCGCAGCTCGCTGACGGTTCCGCCGTCGCTCCCGGCCGCACGTTGCTGGACGTGGCGTTGGACGTGCAGCCGGGTGTGCGCGGGTTCCGGTGGTCCTGGTAGGTCACCTGGTGCTGAACCTGCGCGACGACGGCACCAGCGCCGCGGCCGCGGGAGCGGCGAGGCAGACCACCGCGCAGACGACGAGCACCGCGCTCGCCCCGAACTGGGTGAGCGCCGGCGCGATCAGGGCCAGGCCGATCGGCGCCAGGCCGTAGGACAGCAGGAAGTCCAAAGAGGACACCCGCGCCAGCTTGGACGGGTCGACCTCGCGCTGGATCGCCGTGAACCAGGGAACGTTGAACAGCTCGATACCGATCCCCGCCACGGCGTACGCGGCGACCAGCACGACCGGGTGCACCGGCAGCAGCAGCCCGATCGGGATGAGCGCGTAGCAGGCGAGCCCTGCGAGCGCCGCCCAGCCGGCGGCACGCGGCCGCCACCGTGCGATCAGCACCGCGCCCGCGAGCGCGCCGAGGGTGTGGGCGGTCGTGGCGGCCGCGAGCACCGCCTCGGTGTCGTAGCGGTCCCTGCTGATCAGCGGCAGCAGGACGGCCGTGGCGGAGTAGCCGGTGGCGATCACCGCCGTCAGCGCGGCCAGCCCGGCGAGCATCCACGGGTGGCGGCGCGCTTCCCTGATGCCGTCGACGAACTCGCTGACCAGACCCGCACGGGCCGCCTGAACCACCCGCTCAACCGTCACCCTGGGTGGCACGAGTGCCGCGCACAACCACGCCACGGCGGTGACCGCCAGCAGCGTCCGCGCGTCCGCGACCAGCGACGCGAGCGCGGTCAGGCTCGGCGCCACCAGCGTGGTGACCCTGACCGCCAGCGTGGTGGCCGCGTTGGCCTGCTGCCGCCCGGACTCCGGCACGACCTCGGCCACGAGCGCCTGGAACGCGGGCCGGCAGGCACCCTGGCCCGCTCCGACGACCGTGGCGGCCACCGCCATGAGCAGCAGGGACCGGCCCATGCCGAGCGCGATGACCGGTGTCGCGATCCCGGCCGTGACGCACGACCAGAAGACCACCCGCCGGCGGGAGTGCCGGTCCGCCAGCACACCGGCGACCGGGACAGCGGCGAGGAACCCGATGGTCCTGGTGGCGAGGACGACGCCCAGTTCGACGGGGGTGATCGAGCGTTCGAGCACGGCCAGGCCCAGGACGAACGGCAGGGCCCACATCGCGAGACCCGACGCCGTCGTGCCTGTCCACAACCGCAGGAAGGCCGTGTTCCGGAAGACGGACGGCGGTGCTGCGTTCTCGGTCACTTGGCTCACTCCGGGGTCGGGGGCCTGAAGACCAAGATCTCACCTGGCACCCGCACAGCACAACGGACGGCCACTCCCCCCGCGCCTCCACGGGGAGTGGCCGTCCGTTGTGGACGGTCGTCAGCCGATCTTCTCGATCCGCGCCCGGCGGATGAGGAACTTGCCGGGCTCGCGCACCTGCTCGAACGCCGCGTTGTTCAGCAGCGCGCAGCTGCCGGACACCGACGCCACCTTCACGGTGGTGGACTTGTTGTTGTCCAGGTTCGTGACCTTCAGCGTGGTGCCGATCGGGAACTCACCGCTCGACGCGGCGGGCGCGCCACCCTCACCGGACAGCGTGACGGTCGAGCCTGCGCAGACCTGCTGGCCGGTCGCGCCGCCGTCGCCCTGCGCGGGTTGCTGGGCCGCGGGCGGGATCGTGGCCTGGCCCTGGTCGGCGTTGCCCTGGTTCTGACCGGCGTTGCCCTGGTTGGCGTTGCCCTGGCCCGCGTTGGCCGCGCCGCCGTCACCCGCGCAGCCCGCCGCCTTGCGTCGCTGCTGGATGAGGTCGACCACGGCCTGGCGGTTCGCGATTCGGGCCTCGGACTGGGCGTCCGGGGTGGCCTTCTGGCCCGCGATGAACGTCAGGTTGTTCTGCAACGCCTTGTCCAGGCCGCCGCAGTCCTCGCCGGACGTCGCCGCCTGGCCCCTTTCCGGTTGCGCCTGGACGTTGTTGCCGCAGCCGGCCGCCGCTCGCCTTTGGTTGATCAGGCTGACCACCGCCTGGCGGTTGGCGATGCGGGCGTCCGACTGGGCGTCCGGGGTGGCCTGCTGACCGGCGATGAAGTTCAGGTTGTTCTGCAGGGCGGTGTCCAGGCCGCCGCAGTCCTCCGCCGCGTTCGAGTTCGTGCTGCTGAAGGCGAAGATGCCGCCGGCGACAGCAGCGACCGCGAGCATGGCGCCCGCGCCGATCATGACGGGCTTGCGGTGTCGAGCGCCCATTCTGCTTCTCCTCGGGGTTTGTTCGGTGGTGTACCGATGACTACGGGGAGGTCGCGGAGTGGGTTCAAGGTCGGGTTTGATTTAAATGCGTTTAAGGTTCGTCGCCGGTTCCGCGGAGGGTCATCTTGGGCCGTGATTTGTGATGGCGATCGGGGCTTCACCGCTTCCCGGCGGTTCATGAGGAAGACGGCTCGCTTCGCATCGCCACTTGGTGTGCCTCGGCTTCGCCGTTGGCCTGCGTTGCCGAGTGGTGGTCGCCTTGCTCGGTGATGTGGCGGCGGGTCACACGCGGTCCAGCAGCCGGGACCGGGCTGTCTCCAGGTGTGCGGTCATCGCGCGCTTGCCGCTGCCTCGTCTCCGGCGATGAGCGCGTCGACGATTGCCCTGTGTTCGATGATGGTCTGCACGCCGAAGGGCTGTTGGAAATCCAGCCGGAAGAGGCGCAGGTGGCAGTGCGCTTTCGTGAAGGATTGCAGAACTGCCTCATTGCCCGCGATTCGCAGGATGAGTTCGTGGAGGCGTTGGTCGTGTGCGGTGAGGTTCTTGCAGTCGTCGTCGGCGTTGTCCGCGGGGGCCGCCGGGCAGGTCGCTAGCTCTTCCTCCACCAGGAGGACGTTCTCCTGGGTCATGCGGGTCGCCGCCAGCGTCGCGGACGGGGGTTCCAGGAGCAGGCGCAGTGCGTCGAGGTCGTCCACTTATTTGACCGTGAGGAAATGTGTGAGCGTTTCTGTCTGGTTGTCAGACCGACTCAGCGGCGCGCTTCAGCCGCTGCAGCGTCGCCTCGATGTTGCGCTGGTTCGTCACGGCGCGGTCCGTCACCCCGGTCGCCAGCACCGTGAACGGCTTGTACCAAGCCGGGCGGCGGTCCCAGGTCGACTCCGTGACCCGGCAGCCCTCGCCGGTCGGCTCGATGTCGTACTGCCAGCGCGACACCGCCAGGCCGAGCGACTTCACCTCGAACGCGAACCGGGTCGCGTCGCAGTCGGTGACGGTGGCCGTCGTGGGCCACCTGCGCCAACCGCGCTTGTTGAAGCCGCGGAACCGGGCACCGATCCGCGGACCGGCGGCGTTGAGCCACTTCCCGCCCGAGTACTCCTCGGCGACCCCGCTCAACCCGCGCAGGTCGCTGACCAGCTCCAGCACCCGCTGCGGGGTGGCGGCGACCTCGATGTGCGCGGAAGCGTCGGGCGTCATGCGTCGAACTTACTACCGGTAGGTAACGAGCCGCTAGAGCTGCCGGATCGGTTCACCCGCGATGAACGCGTGGATGTCCTCCACGGCCTCGCGGAAGTACGTGCGGTAGTTCGCCTCGGTGACGTACCCGAGGTGCGGGGTGGCCAGGACGTTGGGCAACGTCCGCAGCTCGTCGTTCAGCGGCAGCGGCTCCACCTCGAACACGTCGAGCCCCGCGCCCGCGATCCGCCCCTCCCGCAGCACCTCCAGCAACGCCGGTCCGTCGACGACGGCGGCACGCGAGGTGTTGACCAGGAACGCCGACGGCTTCAGGCATGCCAGCGCGGCCGCGTCGACCAGACCGCGACTCCGGTCGCCCAGCACGAGGTGGATCGACGCGAAGTCGCTCTGCCCCAACAGGTCGTGCAACCCGGACGCCAGCCGCACACCCTCGGCGTCGGTCGCGGAAGCGGTCAGGTTCGGGCTCCACGCCACCACGTCCATGCCGAACGCCTTGCCGATCCGCCCGACCGCGGTCCCGAGCTTGCCGAACCCGAGCAGGCCCAGCGTGCGGCCGGCCAGGTCGACGCCGACGGTGCTCTGCCACGGGCCGCCGGCGTGGAAGGCCGCGTTCTCGACGGCCAGATGACGGGCGAGGCCGAGGATCAACGCCCAGGTCAGCTCGGTCGGTGGCGTCTTCGCGCTGCCGGTGCCGCACACCGTGACGCCGTGGTCGCGGGCGGCGGCGAGGTCGATCGAGGCGTTGCGCATGCCGCTGGTGACGAGCAGCTTCAAGCGTGGCAGCCGGGCGAAGAGCGAGGCGGCGAACGGGGTCCGTTCGCGCATGACCACGACGCACTCGGCGTCGGCCAGCGCCGGGACCGGGTCGTCCAGGTGCTCGCGCAGCACGGTGACGTCGAGGCCCGACCAGTCGGCGTTCGCGAGCGCGACGCCCTGGTAGTCGTCCAGCACCACACACCTCATGAGCCGATCATGTCAGAGTGGTCGCATGGGGGCTTTCCACCTGGCACAGGCCAACATCACGATCGGAAGGTGGTCGTTCGACCACCCGGGGATGCGCGGGTTCGTCAGCAGGATCGACCGGATCAACGAGCTCGCGCGACGGGCTCCCGGCTTCGTGTGGCGGCCGGCGCCGGAGCAGGCCCTGGCGGACTTGCAGGCGCTGGGACGCGACCCGATGCGCGACGCGTTCAACATGAGCGTCTGGGAGTCGGTCGAAGCCCTGCGGGAGTTCACGTTCAGCGGCATCCACCTTGACGCGCTCAGGCAGAGCGCCCGGTGGTTCGACCCGGAGGCCGCGCTCGACGTCATGTGGTGGGTGCCCGCCGGGTGCGAACCCACCGTGGCGGAAGGACTCGCGAGGCTCGACCTCGTCGAGCGGCACGGACCGACACCGGAGGGGTTTACCTTCCGGCGCCGGTTTCCCGCCCCCGACTAGCAGTTGGGCCGGGTCGCCGCGCCGGCGAAGCGGCCGCCGAGCCAGTTCATCGCGTTCGAGCCCCACGCGCTGACGGCGGTGACGTGGCCGAGCAGCGGCAGCGGCGTCCACTGCACGTCGGCGCCGAGCGCGCACCACTGCGAGCGCAGCTTCTGCCCGACGCTGAACGGGATCAGCTCGTCCAGCGTGCCGTGGTAGAGGTAGACGGGCGTGGCGGGCCTCACCGTGCCGAGCGTGTTCTCCGTCAGCCGCTTCTGCCACACCGGGTCCTGGATGACGCCGGGACGCGTGGTCAGCGAGTCCAGCCGCGTGAACGGGGCCACCAGAGAGAGCTCGGCGACGCACGACTGGCGGATCTGGTCGATCACCTGCCGACCACGAGCGTTGAGGACCGACGACAACGGCAGTTCTGGATAGGCCGTGGCGTAGCCCGCCGCCGCCGCGAACACCAGGCCCGAGCCGGCGTTGCCGTCGTTGGACTTCGCCACCGCGTTCAGGTCGGCCGGCACACCGCCCGCCGCCACGCCGACGAGGTTCACCGAAGGCGCGTAGGACTTCCACTGCTCGGCGGCGGCCGACGCGGCCTGACCTCCCTGGGAGTAGCCGAAAACGCCGACAGGGGCGTTCGCGGACAGGCCGGGGACCGAGGCGGCCGCGCGGGCCACGTCGAGCAGGGCGCGTCCCTCCGAACGGGCCACCGCGTAGGTGTGGTCGCCTGGTGTGCCGAGGCCTTCGTAGTCCGTCACGGCCACGGCCCAGCCCTTGAACATCGCCTGCGCGAGGAAGGCGCTCTCGACCTCGGTGCCGTTCTGCAGCTGCTGCGACGGCGCGCAGCGGTCGGCCATGCCCTGCGTGCCCATCGCGTACGCGACGATCGGGCGCGGGCCGTTGTTCCACGGCAGCGGTGACACCAGGACCATGCCGGACACGACGTTGTCCTCGCCGGTCGCGGACGTCGAGCGGTAGCGGATCTCGTAGGCCTTCGCCGGGGCGGGCAGCAGCCGCAACGGCTCCGGGTGCCAGGCGACCTCCCTGCTGCTGACGAGCTCTCCCGGCGCGGCCGCCTGTGCGGATGTGACCGGGGAGAACAGCAGGAGAACGGCGGCGAGCACGGCGCGGAGCGGCATCGTTGGACCCCTTTGTGGTAACCGGCGTTACCGCAACTTAGGGCCGAACGTCGTAAGGGGGCAATACGACGTTCGGGTTGACGACGTGCTCTACGGGTTGACGGCGAGGAAGAGGAACGCCGCCAGCAGGATCAGGTGCACGCCGCCCTGGAGCCTCGTGGCGCGGCCCGGCACGACCGTCAGGACGCTGACCAGAACCGTCAGCAGCAACAGGATCATCTGCGTCGGCCCGAGGCCGAGCATCAGCGGGCCGTCCAGCCAGATCGTGGCGAGCGCGATCGTCGGGATGGTGAGGCCGATGCTCGCGATGGCCGAGCCGTAGCCGAGGTTGAGGCTCGTCTGGATGCGGTCGCGCAACGCCGCCCGCGCCGCGGCGATGGTCTCGGGCAGCAGCACCAGCAGGGCGATGACGACGCCGACGGACGACTGCGGGAAGCCGGCGGCGCGCACGCCCGCCTCGATCGCGGGCGACTCGATCTTCGCGAGGCCGACCACCGCGACCAGCGCGACGACCAGGAAGGCGAGCGAGGTGAGCGCCGCCTTGCCGGACGGCGCCTCGGCGTGCTCGTCGGCCTCGATCACGCCGTCCTCGTCGACGGGGAGGAAGAAGTCGCGGTGCCGGACGGCCTGGGTGAAGACGAACATCGCGTACAGGGCCAGGGAGGCGAGCGCGGCGAACACGAGCTGCGGGCCGGAGAACTCGGGTCCGGGCGTGGTCGTGGTGAACGTCGGCAGCACCAGCGTGAGGGCGGCGAGCGTCATCACGGTGGCGAGCGCGCCGCCGCTGCCCTCGGCGTTGAAGAGGGTCGTGCCGTGCTTGAGCGCGCCGAGCAGCAGGGCGATGCCGACGATGCCGTTCGTGGTGATCATGACCGCCGCGAACACGGTGTCCCGCGCCAGCGAGGACGCCTCGGGGCCGCCGGACACCATCAGCGTGACGATCAGGGCCACCTCGATGACCGTCACCGCGACCGCGAGGACCAGCGACCCGAACGGCTCCCCCACCCGCAGCGCCACCACCTCGGCGTGGTGCACGGCGGAGAGCACGGTCGCGGCGAGCACCAGTGCGACGAGGGCGACCAGCACGCCACCGAGGTCACGCCCCCAGGTCACGACGAGCAGGAGAACGCCGACTACGGGGGTGATGGTCGTCCAGGAGAGCAGGGGGAAGCGCGAGGTGGCGGCCATGATCACACCCTCGCACACGGGAAGAGCCGTCCGCCATTCGGCGCAACAGCCATTCGGACTGCGAAAGAATGTGGGGCGGGGCGCCCCTGCCGCGCCCCGCCCCACATTGATGGCCGGTGCCTAGAAATCGAACAAGGCACCGGTGTGCGCCAGCATGACGCACGAGTTCGAGTACGTGTGCACCTCGTTCACGGGTTCACCACGCCAGAAACCGAACATCGAAACCTCGACGGGCGCGTAGATGAACGTGCACACCCTGTCGTCGGACCTCATCGCCTCCAAGTCGGTCCCGGTGGCGGCCAGCGTCGCGCAGGCGAGGGCCCTGCGCGGGTGCTGGTCACCTCGTTCGCAGGTCAGGACGGTCGCCTTGAAGGCGTTGTCCTCGACGTCGGAGTACTGGACCGACAACACGAGCGCGGTCGCCCGGTAGGGCGCCGGTGCGGCCTGCGCGACTCCGGAGAAGGCGAAAAGGGACACGAGCACAGCAACGATCACGGAAATGCGGCCGGACATGAAAGCGGTCCTCCTGAGACCTCACAACAACAGGCCGGTTCTCGGCCGCCACAGATGTTGCCATCATGTTTCGCGGCGACGAAAGGGGCCAGAATTCGTTCACCGATCACATTTCCCGGTCCGCTGGTCCGAACGGATGTGGTGCGTGCCACGCTCACCGGCACAGAGCTGCAGACGGACTGTTACGGGTTGCTGACAGACGACTCCGCGCAGGCCCGTATTATTCGATTCATGTCCAAGACCTCCAGACGCGTCGTGTCAGGCGTGCTCGTGATCGTCGCGCTCGTGGTTTCCGCCGGAGGTGCGCTGGGATACCTGGGCAGATTGACGCTCGTGTTCGACCGCCATCCGGGAAAGGCGCTCGCGATCGTCGCGGAGGTACCGGGACCGCCGGACGGACCGGCGTGCCCGATCGACGCCCGCTACTTCGACGAAAAGCCCGACGGCCTGCCACCCGAGGTGCTCAAGGCATGGCAGGCGTTGCGCTCGAAGGCCTCTGAGCAGGGTGTTCAGCTCTGCCTGAACGACGGCAAGCGCAGCCGCCAGCAACAGCGGAAGGAGTTCGACGAGGCCGTCAAGAAGTTCGGCACCGAAGAACTCGCGTCGCGTTACGTGCTGAACCCGCCGGACCGCTCGATGCACGTTCTGGGACAGGCCATCGACATCCAGCCGATCGAATCGGCGAAATGGGTCGAGAAAAACGGCGGCGCCCTCGGCTGGTGCCGCCGTTACGAAAACGAGCAGTGGCATTTCGAGTACGACGCCGGCTACCCCACCGGAGGCTGTCCCGCCCTCGTTCCGAGTGCGACCGGCAGCTGAAGGTCCGGCCAAAGGTCCAGACGCCTGGGGTGCGCGGGAGGTTGCACCGCCGTAATCTGACAATCCCAGTTACCAGATCGGAGAACGCGGTGGCACGTGCCTACGCCGGCATCTCACCCGAGCAGCGCAGGGCCGGACGCCGCGCCCGCCTGCTGGAGGCCGGCCTGGCGCTGTTCACCTCGACGGGCTTCGCCGCCACGAGGATCTCCGAGCTGTGCACGTCGGCCGGCGTCTCGACGCGCAACTTCTACGAGGAGTTCGCCTCGAAGGAGGATCTGCTGCGCGAGCTGCACGACCTGGTCAACGCGACGGCGTTCGCCGAGGTCCGCTCGGCACTGGCCCGGCTGGAGTCCGCGGACCTGCGCGAGCGGATCACGACGTTGCTCGACGTGTTCGTGCGCAGCGTCGTCGCCGACCCGCGTGCGCCCCGGCTCAACTACGTCGAGGCCGTCGGGGTGAACGCGGAGATCGAGCGGCAGCACGTGCGGTGGGTGACCACGTGGGCCGAGTTCATCGAGTCGGAGGCGCTGCGGGCCGCGGATGCGGGGGTGGCGCCTTCGCGGTCGTACCGGCTGACGGCGATCGCGCTGGTGGGGGCGGTCACCGGGTTGCTGCGGGAGTGGCAGTCGCACGAGCCGCCGCTGGCGGTGGAGGAGATCGCGGCGGAGATCCGGGAGCTGGTGCTGGCCGCGATCACGCGCCGGTAGGCCTGGGGTTGGCGCTGGGTCGCCGCTGGGGAGCGGCTGGGTCAGGAGGCGCGGCGGCTCGGGGACGGTGGCTCGCGGGCAGCGGCTCGCGGGCGGCGGCTCAGGCACGGTGGCTCGCGGCCAGCCACGTCAGGCGCGGCAGCCACGGCAGGCGCGGCAGCTTGCGGCTGGGCAGGCTCGCGCAGGGGTCCCCTCGCGATGAGCCTCCCCCGCGTTCCAGTCTGGCAGGCGACACCGACAGCCCCGGATTCTCGGTTCAGAGGCGTTCTCCTCCCCCAGAACCCGCTCGCTTCACCTCGACCACCCGCCTCACGTCGAAGCACCCGCCCACCACACCTCAGCCACAGGCACCGCAGCTACCGCAAGCGCGGCCACGGGCAGCGCGCCAACAGCCGCGCTGCTCGATTCGGACGATCCCGCCCCGAACCGCCTCCCCCACAGCCACAACCGTGATCAGCTACCGGGCGTGCGAACACTGACCAGGATCGTCACGGCGATCGCGGCCGTCGTCGCCTACGTGGCGGTGATGCTGGCCATCTCAGCGGGACTGGATCTGCGCGGGAGCATCACCTATCACGACGCCCCGGCCCAGCACGCCGCGCTCCTCGACGCACTCGACCGGGGCGACGAGCGGAAACCGCAGGAGGTCCTGGCTTGGTTCCGCGAGCACGTGCCGTCCGAAAGCACGACGCGGGCGTCGGTCTCGCTGGCCGCCAGTTCGGCTGAGGACGGGGACTTCGTCGTCGC
This sequence comes from Lentzea sp., assembly GCF_035525475.1. Classification (GTDB taxonomy): domain Bacteria; phylum Actinomycetota; class Actinomycetes; order Mycobacteriales; family Pseudonocardiaceae; genus Lentzea. The sequence continues at coordinate 32,949 of NZ_DATLEC010000169.1, forward strand.
CCGCAAGTTCGTCAGCGACGTGCCCGGCAAGATCGTGGACGACCAGGCCGTGCTCGACGCCGAGGCGGCCCGGTCGTGGGAACGGGCGTGGCCTTGGCTGGTCGTCGGTTCGGTGCTCGTCGCCGCCGCGTTGGCTCTCCGGCACCGTCGGAAGGCGGCCAACGCCGAGGTCGTCGCGCTCGTCAACCGGTTCGTGCCGCGGCGGCCGGTGTGGCAGCGGCCGGTGTTCGTGGTGGTCAGCTGGGTCGGCTACGTGCTGGTGGTGGCGGGTTTCCTCGCTGTGGTCGCGGTGACGCGGGCGCGGGACATCCCTTGGGGCGTCAGGGGAATCATGCTCGTGGGCGGGCTGCTCGCACTGGTGGTCGCGTTCTTCGTGCTCAGGTACTCGCGGCCGCGGTCGGCGCGGAGCGCTGCTCAGACCTTGCAGGCCGACTGGCGCGAACCCGTGCTGTACCTCAGGGGTTTCGACGACGACGGGGCCGCGGCGGTGGTCGACGGCGTTCCCGGCGCGCTGTCGTCGGGGTTGCTCTCGTTCCACTCGCGGGAGGAGCAGCTCGTCGGTGCGCTCGGCGCGTTCGGGCCGGTGGTGGCGGTGGGGCAGCCGGGCGAGCGGCTTCCGCACCTCGGGGCCGCGCGTTTCTACCTGCCGGGCGACGACTGGCGGGAGGGCGTCCTGAAGCTCATGGGGATGGCGCAGCTGATCGTGCTGCGGCTCGGTGAGGGCGAGGGGTTGTGGTGGGAGGTCGAGCAGGCCCGCGCCACGCAGCCGCCCGGCAAGCTCGTGTTGCTGGTTCCCGGACGCCACAACGGGCTCAGGGACCGGCTTGACGCGCTGGTGCCGGCTCCGACCGGGTTGAAGGACGTCGTGAGCGACCAGTGGACGTCCGCTGTCGTCGTGTTCGACCGGGACTGGAACCCGCGCGTGCAGGCCGTGGGGCCGTTCCCCGGCGAGAAGAACCGTTACGGCGCACCGATGTCCCACGTGGCGCGCGCGATCCAGGCGGCCTTGGAGGAGGCCGGGACGCGGCGGCGGGCGCTGGGGATCCGGAGCAACCGCGGGATGCTCGCGGTGTTCGGCAAGGTCGCGCTGATGATCCCGGCGCTGTTCCTGGTGGTGCAGCTGCTGCGGTTGGTCTGGTGACCGGCGTCAGGTGACGAGACCCCTGCGGTAGGCGTAGACGACGGCCTGCACGCGGTCGCGCAGGTCCAGCTTGGTCAGGATGCGGGACACGTACGTCTTCACGGTCTCCTGGCTGATCACCAGCGCGGCGGCGATCTCGCTGTTGGACAGGCCTTCCGCGATGAGCCGGAGCACCTCGAGCTCCCGCGGCGCCAGCGGGAGCTCGGACTGGGCGCCGTTCGCCGGCCGGATGCGCGCGGCGTACCGGCCGACGAGCTGGCGGGTCACCTCGGGGGCGAGCAGGGCGGCGCCGCTGGCCACGGTCCTGATGCCCTGCAGCAGCTGGGGCGGTGGGGCGTCCTTCAGCAGGAAGCCGCTCGCGCCCGCGCGCAACGCCTCGTAGACGTACTCGTCGAGGTTGAACGTCGTCACGACGAGGACCTTGACGGGGTCGGCGACGCCGGCGCCGGCGAGCAGCCGGGTCGCCTCGATGCCGTCGAGCACGGGCATCCGCACGTCCATCACCACGACGTCCGGCTTCAGCCGTCGCGCCAGGTCGACCCCTGCCCGGCCGTCACCGCACTCCCCCACCACCTCGAGGTCGGGCTGGGCGTCGATGATCGTCGCGAACCCGGTGCGGATGAGGGCCTGGTCGTCGCAGACCAGCACGCGGACCGGTGCCGTCACGACGGGTTCCCCGCCGGGATGCGGGCGCGGACCACGAAGCCGTCTTCCCGTTGCCCCGCAGTGAACTCACCGCCCAGCACGTCGACGCGGTCGCGCAGCCCCGCCAGACCACGTCCGCCGCCGCCGGACGCCGCGGACCTCCTGGCGCCCTCCGTGCCCACCTCCACGGTGATTTCCCTTTCGCCGTAACGCACGTAGACGTTGGTCGGACTGCCGTGCGCGTACTTCAGCGCGTTGGTCAACGCTTCCTGCACCACCCGGTACACGACCACTTCGGCGCTGCCCGTGTCGCGCACCGACTCGCCCTCTTCCGCGAACTCCACCGGCTGGCCCGCCTGCCGCGTCTGCTCGACCAGGCTGCGCAGGTCGCCGACGGCCTCCGGGTTGTGGTCGGGGTTCAGCAGGTCCAGCAGGTGCCGCAGATCCGTGAGGGACCGGCGGCCGGTGTCGGTGATCGTCTGCAACGTCTGGTCCAGACGCTCGGGGGCCGCGGTCAGGTACCTCGCCGCCTCCGCCTGCACGACCATCGCCGTCACGTGGTGCGTCACCACGTCGTGCAGCTCGCGGGCGATCGACGTGCGCTCCGCGATGCGGGTGGTCTCCGCGACGTGCTTGCGGTGTTCCGCCTCGGCCTTGCGGGACAGCCGCAGCCACGCGCCGATGGCACACGCGGCAGCGAGCACCAGGTAGAACGTCACGAACCCCGCCACGCCCTCCTGCGACCCGCTGCGGTCCAGCCCCACCGCCAATGGCACGTATCCGACCGTCGCCACGACCGCCGCCGTGCGCCGGTAGTGCGCCACGTGCAGTCCGGCGCTGACCAACGCGATGGGCAACGCGATACCGGCAGCGGTGTGGTAGCCGGTGAGCTGGTCCACCGCGAACGCGATCGACACCAGCGCGACGGAGACCAGCGGCCACTTCCTGCGCACTATCAGCGGCAGGCATTCGGCCGCGATCACCAGCAGTGCCAGCGAGTCCATGGGCCGGGCGGGAATGTCGCCGAGCTGGGTGCCCTTGTTGTGCAGCGCGGGAACGAGCGAGAGCAGCGCCAGGATCAGGGCGAGCGGGGCGTCCTGCGCCGTGACGTCCAGGCGGCGCCACAGCTCGGGGACACGCCGCAGGAGGCTGATCACGCGACGAGGGTAGCGGTACGGCGCGGCACGATGTTTCCGCGACGCTTCGCCAGCCACAGGAAGACCACCGTGACGACCACACCCGCCAGCAGGGAGTAGACGCTCGCCTCGGGACCGAAGTCCCCGCCGGTGAAGATGGCGGGCCCGGACGTCGCGCTGTCCAGCAGGCCCTGCGGAGCGTCCTTGCCGGAGACGCTGGTGCTGAAGATGCCGCCCTGGGCGTAGTTCCACGCGAAGTGCACACCGATCGGCACCCACAGGTTGCGGGTGGCCGCGTAGACGGCGGCGAGCATGAACCCGGCCTCGATCGCGATGGCGAACGAGCTCCACAGCGTGGCGTTGGGGTTGAAGAAGTGCACGCCGCCGAACAGCAGTCCCGTGGCGGCCAGGGAGATCCACGTGCCGAACCGCTCCTCGGCGATGCGGAACAGGACGCCGCGGAACATCACCTCCTCCGTCACCGCGGCGGCCGCCATGAACCCGAAGATCGCGACGGCGCCGCCGACCGATCCCCAGCCCTTGATCTCGTACCCGCCGAGCAGGGCGATGTTGACGATGACGGCCACGAACATGCCCAGTCCGATGAGGACGCCGCGGCCGAGCGCCATCGGCGCGCCGGCGAGGGCGACCTCCACCGGGTCGCGCTTCTCGGTCCTGCGCACCACCCAGCGGTAGGCGATCAGCGAGAGCACGGCGGTGGCCAGGCCGAAGAGGAGCGTCAACGGCGCGTTCCAGCCGATCGCCTGGGTGACGACGCTGCCGGCCAGGGCGACCAGAGCCACCAGGACGAGTTGCTTCACCAATCGCATGAGCGTTCCTTCGCAAGACGTGGGCGGCCGTGCGCCGCCGTTGCCGGGAACGCTATGGATTTCGCGGCTCCGCGACGTCACCACGCGGTGGACATCCGCGTGTAGCTCGCTCGGGGGACAAGATCACGCGGAGGCGTCCAGAGCAGCGGAAAGCCAGGCGAACGGCATGAACGCGGCGGCATCCTGCGCCGTCCCGTTGATGATCGACACCAGCGCCTGGTAGCGGGTGTGGGGGTCGGGCGGTGCGGCGGCCTCCTCGATCGACCGGAGGTGGAGCTCCTCGACGTGCAGGACGTCGGCGGCGAGCTTGCGCCGGAGCTCCGGGCTGTCCGGCTGATCGGCGATCTCCCGGATGAACTCGACGTACCGGCCGGCGATCTCACGCCCCCGCGGCGAGTCCGAGGGCAGACCGGCCTGGTGGGCGGCCTGCGCGTCCTGGAAGATCGCCCCGCCCCTGTCGAACGCGCCCAGCATCTCCGGCGACATCATCACCGCGGCGCCGTCGGCGGAGCAGGTCTCGTGCAGCTGGTCGCGGACCGCGCGGCGGAAGTCCTGGTCCCGCAGCAGGTTCGCCAGCTCGATCCACGCCTCGAGCTGCTCGGTGGACGGGTCGTCCGGCAGGACCGGCCGGTGGCCGCGCAGCAGGTCGACGAAGGCGGGAGTGGCGTCGATGCCGGTGCTGATCTCGTTCCAGAAGTCGTCGACGAGCCGGTCGCGGTCGTCGTCGGACAGATCGACGAGCTTGTGCATGAGGGTCACCTGGTCCGCCTCGGTGTGCTGTTTCACGATCGTCCGCAGAACCGCCTGCCTGGCACGGGTTCTGCGCGCCTGTTCGTCCAGACGCGACAGGTGCGCCGTCGCGAGACCGGTCAGCGTGACGCGGCCCTGGAGCAACCGCCGCACGTCGTCCAGACCGGCGTCGAGCTCGCGCAGGGTGCTGACGAACTCCAGTTTCGCGATGGTGTGCACGTCGTAGAGCCGGTGACCCGCCGCGGTGTGGCCGGCGGGTTCCACCACCCCCGCGTCGGAGTAGAACCTGATGGCGCTCACGCTCAGCCCGGTGCGGCGCGCGACCTCCCCGATGGCGTACAGCCTGACGTCGTCCATGTCCCCCACTATGTGATCTCGACCAACTTGAGGTGCAACCACTTACTTTAACTTTACTTTTCCTTTAACGATGGTGATACTGGCCGCCGAGGGGAGTACTTCCCAAGCGCCTGCCCGGTCAGTACGGACATCCGACGGTGTCCCCGGGAGGCCGCCCGCCCGCGGGTGAAGGAGACCTCGGACGATCGCGTTCGAGGAGATCCCGTGCCCGGTTCCGTGGCATCACCCGCACTGTGGTTCACCAGCATCGCCGTGCTGCTCGCGTTGCTGGTCGTCGACTTCCTGGTCACCCGCCGCCCGCACGAGGTGTCGCTGCGCGAGGCCGTGGGCTGGTCCGCGTTCTACCTCGCGCTGCCGTTCGTGTTCGGCCTGTGGCTGTGGTGGGAGTTCGGCGGCACGCCGTCGCTGGACTTCATCACCGGTTTCGTGGTCGAGAAGTCCCTCTCGGTCGACAACCTGTTCGTCTTCATGCTGCTGCTGGCGGCGTTCAGCGTCCCGCCCGCCGTGCAGCAGCGCGTGCTGCTCTACGGCATCGTCGGCGCGTTGGTGCTCCGTGGCGTCTTCATCGCCGCCGGCGCCGCGATGCTGTCCGCCGGCACGTGGGCGTTCCTCGTGTTCGGCCTGGTCCTGCTCGCCTCGGCCGTGAAGATCCTGCACGCGGCGACGAGCGGCGAACCCGCCGAGAAGGACACGTCGAAGATGCGGTCGGTCCGGCTGATGCGCAGGCTCATGCCCGTCACCGACGACTACCGCGGCACCAAGATGATCGTCCGCGAGAACGGCAGGCGCGCCCTCACCCCGCTCGCCATCGTGGTGGTCGCGATCTTCGCCACCGACGTGGTCTTCGCGATCGACTCGGTGCCCGCCGTCTACGGCATCACCGAGGACCCGTACCTGGTGTTCACCACCAACGCGTTCGCCCTGCTCGGCCTGCGCGCGCTGTACTTCGTGCTGCACTCCGCCCTGGCCAAGCTCGTGCACCTCAACCACGGTCTCGCCGTGATCCTGGCGTTCATCGGCGTGAAGCTGGTGCTGCACTGGGCGCACGGCATCTGGCCCGCGGTGCCGGAGATCCCGACCCCGCTCTCGCTGGCGGTCATCGTGGTCACGCTGGGCGTCGTCACGCTGACGAGCCTGCGCGCCAACCGAACGGCGGACGTTCGCGCAGGCTGAGCGGACAAGTGTCCGTTATCTTGGGGCCATGCCTGCTCGTCCTGACACCGGCCCCGACTTCATCGAGGCACTCGCCCGCGGACTCGACGTGATCCGCTCGTTCCAGCCGTTGCGCCCGGTGATGCCGCTCAGCGAGGTGGCGGCGGCGACGGGGCTCGCGCGGCCGACCACGCGCCGCATCCTGCTCACCCTGGTCGAGCTCGGGTACGCGCGGCAGAGCGAGAACGGGTTCGCGCTCACGCCGAAGGTGCTCGAGCTGGGTGTGGCGTACGTGCGGTCGATGGGGTTGTGGGACGTGGCCCGGCCCCACATGGAACGACTGGGTGCCCGCACCAACGAGTCGTGCTCCATCGCCCAGCTCGACGGGCCGGACATCGTCTACGTGGCGCGGGTGGCGGTGCCGAAGATCGTCACCCTGTCGGTGCAGATCGGCACGCGGTTCCCCGCACTGCCCACGTCCCTGGGAAAGGTGCAGCTCGCGGCGCTGCCGCCGGCCGAGCTGGAGGCCGTGCTCGCGCAGCCGACGCGGTCGGGGCTCACCGCGCGGTGGCAGCCGGACGCGGCCGAGCGGGACGCCGTGCTGCGGGAGGTGCGGGCGCGCGGGTGGGCGTTGACCGACGAGCAGCTGGCGCCGGGGATCCGGTCGATCGCGGCTCCGTTGCGGGACGGGAACGGCACGGTCGTGGCGGCGCTCAACGTCAACTGCCACGCGGCCGAGACTTCCGTCGAGCGGATGGTCGAGCACCACCTGCCGCTGTTGCTGCACGCCGCGGGCGACATCAGTGCCGACTTCGCGCGCCTCGACGCGGTGCCGCACGTCGAGTTCCGGCCAGGGGTGGCTTGACGGGTGACCGGCGAAGGTTGAGGATTCAACGGACACTTGTCCGCATGCCGGTCGAGGAGGCCCGCCATGGTCGGCGAAAGATGTCCCGTTGTCCTGAGGAACGGCACCGTCCTGACGATGGACGGTCAGCACCAGGTGCTGGCCGGCCACGACGTCCTGGTCGTCGGTGACCGGATCGTCGCGATCGGGCCGCGGCTGGAGGTGCCCGAGGGGACCGAGGAGATCGACGCCGCCGGCGGCATCGTCATGCCCGGCATGATCGACACCCACCGGCACATGTGGCAGACCGCGATGCGCGGCTACGGCGCCGACTGGACGCTCACGCAGTACTTCGTCTGGTACTACCTGGAGTGGGGCAAGGTCTTCCGGCCGCAGGACATCCACGCGGGCAACCTGCTCGGCGCGGCCGAGGCGCTCGACGCCGGCGTCACCACGACCGTCGACTGGTCGCACGGGTTGCAGACGACCGACCACGCCGATGCCGCCGTCGACGCGCTGCAGGCCGTTCCCGGCCGGTTCGTCCTCGCCTACGGCAACATCCAGGACAGCCCCGCGTCCTGGACCGCGAAGCCGGAGTTCCGCGACTTCGTGTCGCGGCGCGTCACCGGCGACGACATGCTCGGCTTCCAGCTCGCGTTCGACGTCACCGGCGACCCGGAGTTCCCCGAGAAGGCCGCGTTCGAGGTCGCCCGCGAGCTCGGCGTCCCCGTCACCACCCACGCGGGCGTGTGGGGCGCGACCAACGACGACGGCATCCGGTTGATGCACGACAACGGGTTCATGACCCCCGAGTCGATCTACGTGCACGCGGCGACGCTGTCCGCCGACTCCTACCACCGCATCGCGGCCACCGGCGGGTCGATCTCCGTGTCGACCGAGAGCGAGCAGAGCGCGGGCCAGGGCTACCCGCCCACCTGGGCGATCCGCGAGCACGGCATCCCGGTGTCGCTGTCGATGGACACGTCGGTGTGGTGGAGCGGCGACCTGTTCTCCGCGATGCGCACGACATTGGGTGCGGATCGGGCGCGCGAACACATGGCGGCGCACCGCAAGAACGACACCGTCACGCACTCGTCGCTGAGGGCCGAGCACGTCGTCGACTGGGCGACCATGGGCGGAGCGCGCGCGTTGGGCCGTGACGCGGACCTCGGCAGCATCGAGGTCGGCAAGAAGGCCGACATCGTGCTGCTGCGCAACGAGAACTCCCCCGTGATGTTCCCGATCCTCAACCCGTACGGGCACGTGGCTTTCCAAGCGCAGCGGTCCGACGTGGAGACGGTGCTCGTCGACGGCCGGATCGTGAAGCGCGACCACAGGCTCGTGGACGTCGACCTGAGGTCCATCCGCTCGCAGGTCGAGCAGACCGTCGACCACCTCCTCGCCCAGCTGGGCGAGGAGGCGTGGCAGAAGGGGATGAACCCCGACATCCCGGAGTCGAAGGTGCTGGACAACCCGTACACGTACACGGAGTACCGCGGCGACACGAGGACGTCCGTCTGATGGGCCCGCTGGAGGGCCTGCTCGTCGCCGACTTCTCCCGCGTGCTCGCGGGCCCGTACGCCACGATGCTCCTCGCCGACATGGGCGCCTCGGTCGTCAAGGTCGAGGGTCCTGCCGGCGACGAGACCCGCACGTGGATGCCTCCCGTGCGGGACGACGTCTCGACCTACTACCTCGGGATCAACCGGGGCAAGCGGTCGATCGCGCTGGACCTGCGCAATCCCGAGGACGCCGCGCTCGGCCGCGAGCTGGCACGGCGGGCCGACGTCCTGATCGAGAACTTCAAGCCGGGTGGCCTGGCGAAGTACGGGCTCGACCACGCGAGCGTCAGCGCGGACAACCCGAAGGTGGTCTACGCGTCGATCACCGGGTTCGGGTCCGGCGAGGGCAGTCACGTACCCGGCTACGACCTGATGGTGCAGGCGATCTCCGGCCTGATGAGCCTCACCGGCGACCCGGAGGGGCCGCCGTACCGCGCGGGCATCTCGGTGTTCGACGTCATGGCGGGCAACCACGCCGTGATCGGCATCCTCGCGGCGCTGCGCCACCGCGACGCGACGGGGCAGGGCCAGCTCGTCGAGGTCAACCTGCTGTCGTCGGCGCTGACGGGCCTGGTGAACCACAGCTCGGCGTTCGTCGCCGGGGGAACCGTGCCGTTCCGGATGGGCAACGCGCACCCCAGCGTGTTCCCGTACGAGCCGCTGCCCACCGCCGACAACGACCTCATCGTCGCGGCGGCCAACGACAGACAGTTCCGCAAGCTGTGCGAGGTGCTGGGGCTGCCGGAGGTGCCGGACGACCCGCGGTTCGCGCGCAACGCCGACCGCACCCGCAACCGCGAGGAGCTCCGGCCGGTGCTGGAGGAGCGGCTGCGCACCCGTGGCGCCGTCGAGTGGTTCGACCTGCTCGTCGCGGCGGGGGTGCCGTGCGGGCCGATCAACACCATCGACGGCGGCTTCGCGATGGCCGAACGGTTCGGGCTCGACCCGGTCGTCGTGGTCGGTGACGTGCCGACGACGCGGCACCCGATCCGGTTCTCGGAGACCCCCGCCGTCTACGAACTGCCGCCCCCCGGGCTGGACGAGCACGGCGCCGAGCTGCGCGCCTGGTTGGAGGAGGACCGTGACGGTCTATGAGACAGCGCTGGGCGCCTCGACGCCCGACACGATCACGTTGCTGGGCAAGGACCTCGCGCGGGACGTGATGGGCACCGTCGGGTTCGGCGAGCTGGCGTTCTGGCTCGCCACCCAGCGCAGGCCCTCGCGCGGCGAGACGCGGGTGTTCGAGGCGGTGCTCGCCGCGCTGGCCGACCACGGGTTCACACCGACCGCGATCGTCAGCCGCCTCACCTACCTGTCGGCGCCCGACTCCGTGCAGGGCGCGCTCGCGGCCGGTCTGCTCGGCGGCGGGTCGCGGTTCCTCGGCGTGACCGAGGACGTCAGCCGGTTCCTCAACGCCGTCGTGATTTCCTCCGAGCTGCCCACCGACGAGCAGGGCTGGGACGCGCTCGCGCTGGAAACCGTTGCGAAGCAAGGAAAAGCACGCATCCCCGGCCTCGGCCACCACGTGCACAAGAACGGTGACCCGCGCACACCGCGGCTGTTCCAGATCGCCGAGGAGGAAGGCCTGGCCGGGCCTCACCTCTCGCTCTTCGCCGCGATCGGACGGGTGCACCCCCAGGTGCTCGGCAAGACCTTGCCGCTCAACGGCGCCGGAACGTGCGGGGCGGCGCTCGCCGACCTCGGCCTGCCGCTGGAACTGTTGCGGGGCTTCGCGTTGCTGGCCCGCACCGCCGGCCTGATCGGGCAGCTCGCCGAGGAGCTGCGCAACCCGGTCGCCAACGACATCTTCCTGTCCGTGGACTCGAACACGCGGTCGGTCGCGCCCGCAGAGGAGTAAGCAATGCAGCTCGTCACCGAGGACAACATCACCGAGCTGGCGCAGCAGCGCTGGGCCACGGCCGAGGACCCGCGCACCGCGCAGCTCATGACCGCTCTCGTGCGCCACCTGCACGACTTCGCCCGCGAGGTGCGGCTCACCGAGGCCGAGTGGATGGCCGCGGTCCAGTGGCTCACCGCGACCGGTCAGATCAGCGACTCCAAGCGCGAGGAGTTCATCCTCGCCTCGGACGTGCTCGGGCTGAGCATGCTCGTCGTGCAGATGAACCACCGGTTCGACCCCGGCGCGACGCCCGCCACCGTGCTCGGGCCGTTCCACATCGACGGCTCCCCCGAGCTCGGCTTCGGCGGTGACATGTCCGACGACGTGGAGGGAACCCCGCTCTACATCACCGGAGACGTCCGGTCGCTCGACGGCTCACCGGTGGGCGGGGCGGTGCTGGACGTCTGGCAGGCCGATGCCGAGGGCGCCTACGAAGCACAGCTCGACGTCGACGAGGCGCGGTTGCGGGCGAAGTACCACGCGCGTGAGGACGGCGCCTACTGCGTGCGGACGATCACGCCGAAGGGGTACTCGATCCCGATGGACGGACCGGTCGGCGCGTTGATCGAGCAGACCGGGATCAGCCACTTCCGGCCCGCGCACGTGCACTTCCTGGTCACCGCCGAGGGCCACGAGCCGTTGATCACGCACCTGTTCGAGGAGGGCGCGGAGTACCTCGACAGCGACGTCGTGTTCGGCACCAAGCAGGAGCTGGTGGTCCGGTTCGAGCAGCGCGACCCCGGTCCCGCCCCCGACGGCACGACGTGCGAGGTGCCGTGGGTCGAGGCCCGCTACGACTTCGTGCTGCAGCCGTGCGCGCAGCCCTGATCGTTCGTCCCGGTCAGCCGCCGTCGCTCGCTGACCGGGACGAGCCCTCCCCCGCTCCCGGCGAGGTCGCCGTCGACGTGCTGGCCGCGCCCATCACGCCGCTGGACCTGTTGTGCGCCACCGGGACCTCGTACTTCGGTGTTCCCGCGACGCCCTACGTGCCCGGTGTGCAGGGCATCGGCACGGTCGACGGGCACGCGGTCTGGTTCCCCACCGCGGCGGGAATGGCTCCCGGCGACGGGAGCATGGCGGCGAAGGCGCCGGCGCGGCGGGAGGACCTCGTCTTCCTGCCGGACGGCGTCGACCCCGTCGTGCTGGCGGCGCTCGGGCTCTCCGCCGTCGCCGCGCACATGGCGCTGACGTGGCGCGGTGAGCTCGCGCCCGGCGAGACGGTGATCGTCCTCGGCTGCGGCGCGGTCGGGCAGGCCGCGATCCAGCTCGCGCGGCTGGCCGGTGCCGGACGCGTGGTGGCCGCGGCGCGGTCCTCGGAAGGCCGTGACCGGGCACGGCGGGCGGGTGCGGACGCCGTGGTCGCGCTGGACGCCGACTTCTCCGAGGTCGCGGCGGGCGCGGACCTGCTGCTCGACCCGTTGTTCGGTGCTCCCGCCGCCGCGGCCGCCCAGGCCCTGCGTCCCGGCGGGCGGTGGGTGAACCTCGGCGGTTCGGCCGGCGAGACGTGCCCGGTCAGCTCGTCGTTGCTGCGCAGCCGTTCGTTGCGGCTGTCCGGCTACACCAACAACGAGCTGACGGCGCAGCAACGAGCCGACGCGATCGCGACCGTGGCCCGGCACGCGGTGCGGGGCGAGCTCACGGTCGACCACGAGGTGGTGCGGCTCGCCGACGTCTCCGACGCGTGGCGCCGCCAAGCCGAGGGCACTGCCGGCGGCAGGATCGTGCTGGTCCCGTAGCTCCCCCGCGCGGAGGTGATCAAGTCGTGTCAGTATCGGCCGGGTGGATCGACGCAGGTTTCTGAAAGCCGCCGGACTGGCCGGTGCCGGAGCCGCACTCGCGGCCTGCACCACCACGCCCCCACCGGGTCCGGCCTCGAGCCCGAGCCCGACTCCGCCACCGTCCACTTCGGTCGTTCCGAGTGGACCGCCGGACTGGACGGCGTTGCGGTCCCGCCTGTCCGGTCAGCTCGTGCTGCCCGGCGGGGACGACTTCGCCTACGAGGGCTTCAACCCGGTCTGGAACAGCCGCAAGCCCGCCGCCATCGCCCGCGTCGCCTCCGCCGCCGACGTGCAGGCCTGCGTCGAGGCCGCACGGCTGCGCGCGCCCGTCGCGGCCCGCAGCGGCGGCCACAGCTACGCCGGGTACTCCACGCCGGAGAACGGCCTGCAGATCGACCTGCGCGAGCTCGCCGACATCGAGGTCCTGCCCGGTGACCAGGTCCGCGTCGGAGCGGGCGCCACGCTCGGCGAGGTGTCCCGCGTGCTCGCGGCGTCCGGCCGCTGCCTGCCCACCGGCACGTGCCCGTCCGTCGGAGTCGCGGGCCTCACGCTCGGTGGCGGCATCGGCGTTCTGGCGCGCAAGTACGGGCTGACGTGCGACCACCTCGTGTCGGCCGAGGTCGTCACCGCGGACGGTCGCCTGGTCACCGCGTCCGCGGAGCAGGAGCCCGACCTGTTCTGGGCGCTGCGCGGCGGGGGCGGCGGCAACTTCGGCATCGTCACCGAGTTCGTGTTCTCCACCGTGCCCGCGCCCGACGTCACGGTGTTCTCGCTCGAGTACCCCGCCGGCGCCACCGCGGACGTGCTCGGCGCGTGGCAGACGTGGATCGCGCAGGCGCCGGACGAGCTGTGGTCCAACGTCAACATCCGCGGCGGCACCCCGCCGACGTGCCGCGTCGGCGGCTGCTTCGTCGGATCGGCCGGCGGCCTGACCTCGCTGCTGTCGGCCCTGCCCGCGCCCGCGAACAGGTTCGTCCAGCCGCAGAGCTACTCCGGAGCCGTGAAGTACTTCGCGGGCACCGGGATCCAGCACGAGTCGTTCGTCGCGTCGTCCCGGGTCGTGCGCGAGCCGATCAGCGACCCGGCGCGGGCGGTGGCGCTGATGAACGGCCAGGCCGACGAGTCGTACCTGATCTTCGACGGCCTGCGGGGCGCGGTGGCGGGCATCGCGCCGGACGCCACCGCGTTCCCGCACCGCACGGCTCTCGCGTCCGCGCAGATCTACTTCAAGACACCGCCCGCGGGCGCCACCGAGACCGCCCAGGCGGTGGCGCGGGTGCGGGACGGCCTCGGCGCACTGGTCGGCGACACGGGGTACGTCAACTACATCGACCCGCAGATGCCGAAGTGGGCCGAGGCTTACTACGGCGGCAACCTCGGGCGGTTGCGCGAAGTTGCCGGGAAGTATGACCCGGACAAGGTGTTCGCGTTCGCCCAGTCGATCCGTTAGGGGATTCGCGCGCCGACTGCCGCCAACGCCGTGGTGACAGGCTGGAAGAACGTCGGGCGATCACGTCCGGGCTGGTCGGCCCGTCGTCGGGTGAAGCGACCTCAGCAGCGGCCACGGTCGGTGGCGCAGCCCAGCAGCAGCGCCGTCGTCGCGGCCGCGAGCACGAGGTCTCCGCTGAGCGCGCACATGCACGCCAGCGTGAACCACAGCAGCAGCCTCATGTACCGAGGTTAGGGACCGTACGACCTTGATCGCACCCGAATTGAGCAAGGCTTGAGCGTGCGCTGACACGAAAGGCTCGGCTGGGGCGAAGTACACGCTTGGCGTGCGAGGCGCGTTCCTTCGCCGTTCGCCGGAGTGTGCGCCGCCACTTTCAGACGAATGCGCATCCACGACCGATCCGGAACGGCTCCCGCGACGAACGTCTTGTCGTCCAAGCTGAGGAGAGGGAGCCAGATGCCGAAGCGCGAGCGGGCGTTGCAGAGCATTCCGCCCGACGTCGGCCTCGACGAGCCGACAGCCGACGATCTGCTGGGCCTCGTGGCGCGGGGGGACGAGGCCGCGTTCGAGCGGCTCTACGACGTCGTGTCCGGTTCGGTGTTCGGGCTGATCAGGCGGGTCGTGCGCGACCAGGCGCAGTCGGAGGAGGTGTTCCAGGAGGTGATGCTCGAGGTGTGGCGGACCGCTACCAGGTTCGACCCTGGCAGGGGCAAGGCCATGACCTGGATCCTGACGCTGACGCACCGGCGTGCCGTCGACCGGGTGCGGTCCGCGCAGGCCGCCAGCCACCGCGAGGAGCACGTGGCCCGCCTCGACCCCCACCGGCCGTTCGACGAGGTGAGCGAGCAGGTGTCCGGGCTTCTCGAGCAGCGGCAGGTGCGCCGGTGCCTCGGTTTCCTGACCGGGCTGCAGCGCGAGTCCGTGCTGCTCGCCTACTACCAGGGCTACTCGTACCCCGAGGTCGCGAGCTTGCTGGGCCTTCCGCTCGGCACGGTCAAGACGCGGATGCGCGACGGCCTGATCCGCCTTCGGGACTGCATGGGGGTGACCGGATGAGGAGCACGTCCGCCGATCTGCACACGCTCACCGGCGCCTACGCCGTGAACGCGTTGTCCGACGCCGAACGGGCGGCGTTCGAGACCCATCTCGCCCGTTGCGACAGCTGTGCCTCGGAGGTCGCCGAGCTCGCGGCCACGGCGGCACGCCTGGGGACGGCCGTGGAGTTCCCGCCGCCCGCCCACCTGAAGGCACGGGTGCTGGCCGCCGCCGCCGAGACCCGGCAGCTCTCCCCCCGCACCGCGCGCGCCCACCGGCCCCGCGGGTTCGGGCGTGCCGGCGCGCTGCTCGCCGCGGCCTGCCTGGTCGCCGTCGCGTTCGTGGCGGTGCAGAGCGTGCAGTCCGGTCAGGAGGACCAGCTCGCGCAACTTTCCAGCCAGTACGGCCGCTTCTCCGACCTGCTGTCCACGCCGGACGCGAAGATCTTCAGCGCGACCGGGCCGAACGGGGCGACCGGCACCGCCGTCATGTCGCCCAGCCGCAACGAGATGCTGTTCCTCGGCAAGGACCTGCCGGTTCCCTCCGGTGACAGGGTCTACCAGCTGTGGATGATCAACGGCGAGGGTCCGCACTCCGCCGGTGTGCTCGCCTCCCCCACGGCGCCGCTCGTGGCGAACGGGGTGCCGGGGGCGCGGAAGGTCGCGCTCACCGTGGAGCCGCAGGGCGGGTCGCGCACTCCCACCGGTGAGCTCGTCGTCGAGATCGGGCTCGCGTGAGTCAGAGGCGTTTCGAGAAGTGGAAGGCGGGGATGACGTACCCGGAGCCGAGGTAGAGCCGGTGGGCGTCGTGCCGCTGCGTTCCGGAGTCGAGGTGGACGCCCGCGCAGCCGAGGCGGCGGGCCTCCTCGTCGACCCAGCGCAGCAGCGCGCTCGCGTGGCCCTGCCCGCGGGCCGGCGGGAGGGTGCTCAGGTCGTCGATGTAGAGGTGCGGCCCGGCGTAGAGGTTCGTGATGTGCCGGAACCCCGCCACCGCGACGACACGGCCTGCCGGGTCGAAGGAGGCGGCGAGCCGGTAGCCCTCCCGCCGCTGGGCCCGCACGAGTTCGACGAGCTCCTCGGCCGACGTGAGGTGGGGGCGGAGCTCGCGGAGCGCGTCGAAGGCCAGTGCGGTGTCTTCGGCGGCCAGCTCCGCCACTGTGTTCTGAGTCGTCACGACGATCATCGTCGCTGAGCAAGTGGCCTCTCAGAAGGCCCATTGAGGCCGTAAACCAAGAGGCCACTTGCTCAGGGGGTCACGGCGTCAGGTTCACGCCCCACGTGTCGATCGTGCCGGCGTCGGATGCCGCCAGGTCGCGGACGCGGAGCTTCCACGTGCCGTTGGCGATCTCGCTGGACACGTCGGCCGTGTAGGTGCGGTCGATGTTGTCCGCGCTGCCGCCGCTGCGGTTGTGCAGTGTGTACGCCGAGCCGTCCGGTGCGATCAGGGACACCGTGAGGTCACCGATGTACGGGTGGACGATCCGCACCGTCACCACCGCGGCCGCGGACGGCGTCGCGGAACACCCGGAGATCACGACGTCGCTGTCGACCGCGGCGCCCGCGTCCGGGATGGCGACGTCGTTCGGGTTGGTGCCGGAACAGCTGCCGCCACCGCCGCCCGCGACGGTCAGCGAGTAGGTGGCGGTGCGGGCCGACGACCCGGCCGCGGTGATCGCGACGGGATAGGTGCCCGCCGCCACGGACGCCGTGGTGCTGATCGTCAGCGTCGAACCCGACCCGGTGGTGACGGAGTCCGGGCTGAACGAAGCCGTTGCGCCGGAAGGCAGTCCGGACGCCGACAGCTGCACGGTCTGCGCGTCACCGCTCACCGTCCGGGTGCTGACCGAAGCCGTGACCGAAGAACCCGCCGCCACCGAACCGGACGCCGGTGACACCGACACGGAGAAGTCGGCGCCGGGCGTGCCGCTGCTCACCGCCGACTTCCACAGGGTGTAGGCGATGCCGTCGACCGCGCGGTTGAGATGGGTGTCGCTGATGTTGGCCGTGGTGTCGCACGACGAGTGGTAGCAGGGGTCGAACGCGCCGCCCGAGGTGCCGCCCCACTTCGTCGCCTGCGCCGCGGTCTTGCGGGCGCTGGCGCCCATCGCGTAGCCGGACGCCGGGATGCCCGCGTTGGTGAAGGACGCGTCGTCGGACCGGTTGCGGCCCTCGGTGTTCTCCTCCGGCTGAAGGCCGAGCGAGTCCCAGTACGCCTTCATGTGGACGGACTGGGCGCTGGTGATGTTGTTGATGAAGTAGCCGCCGTTGACCGACCCGATCATGTCGAAGTTGTGGTAGGTCTTGATCTTCGTGCGCTCGGTCGACGGGAGCTGCGAGACGTAGAAGCGCGAGCCGTTGAGGCCCTGCTCCTCGTCGGTCCACCAGCCGAAGCGGACCTTGTTCAGCATCGACGGGTTGGTGCGCGACAGCACGAGCGCGGTCTCCAGCAACGCCGCCGAGCCCGAGCCGTTGTCGTTGATGCCGGGCCCCGCGGACACGCCGTCCAGGTGGGCGCCGAACATGTAGACGTTGTTCGCGTTGCCGCCGGGCCACTCCGCGATCACGTTCGGACCGGCGCCGCTCGTGCAGCCCGACGTGCAGGGCTGCTCGGTCACGGTGAACCCGGCCGCGGTGAGCTTGTCCTTCACGTACGCCACCGACGCGCGGTAGCCGGCCGTGGTGGAACGCCGGTTGCCGCCGTTCTGCGAGGCGATCGTGCCGAACTGGGCGAGGTGCGCCTTGACCGCCGCGATGTCGATGTCCGGGATCTGCGGACCGGTGCCGCCGGTGACGGTCAGCGTGTAGGTCGCGGTCTTCGTCGTGGTGCCCGCGGCGCGGACGGTGATCGGGTACGTGCCGGACGAGATCGACGCCGTGGTGCTGACCGTCAGCGTCGAGCTCGACCCGGTCGTGACCGAGGCCGGGCTGAACGAAGCCGTTGCGCCGGAGGGCAGTCCGGTGGCGGTCAGCTGCACGGTCTGCGCCTGGCCGGCCGTGGTCTGGGTCTGCACGGTGGCCGAGGCGGACGCCCCCGCCGCGACGGAACCGGACGCCGGTGACACCGCGACGGAGAAGTCGTTGGCCGGCGTGGAGCCGCCGAGGTTGAGCGACCACGAGTCGATCCGGCCGGTGTCGTTGGCCGCGTTGTCGTTGACGCGCAGCTTCCAGGTGCCGTTCGAGGTCTCGCCCGAGAGGTCGACGGTGTAGGTCTGGTCGATGTTGTCCGCGGAGCCGCCGGAGCGGTTGTGCAGGACGTACGCGGAGCCGTCCGGTGCGATCAGGCTGACCTGGAGGTCACCGACGTAGGTGTGGACGATCTTCACCGGCACCGTGCTGGTGGCCGACGGGACCGAGGGGCAGTCGGAGATCGTGAGCGGCGACTCGACGGTGGTGTTGTCGCCGATCGTCACGTCGCCGTCGTTCGTGCCGGAGCACCCGGCGAGGGGTGCGGCGGCGGATGCCGGGATGGCCATCGCCGCCACGACCACGGTCACCAGTGCCGTGGACAGCAGGGATCTTCTTCTTCGCACGATCGGGCTCCTTCGCAGGGATCGCAGAGATCGCAGGGTGAGGCGACGGTAACCCCGGCGGGCACGATCGACATCCGGTCGTTCGGATGGTTGCCGTTCACTTTTAAGTCACGAGGCCCTCGCGCCGGTCGGCGGACAGCGTCGGAGGACTCGGCCGGAAGGAGGCTTCGTGTCGTTCTCGCCTGAGGTTCCGGCTGCTTCCCGACCCGGTGACGACACCCCTCCACGGCGTCAGCGTGCTCGCCACGTGCACCGGCAACAGCGCGCGGTCGCCGCGGGCCGAAGGGATGACCGATGACCGAGCAACTCGCCGGTGTGCGCTACCTCGTCGACGACGTCCACGCCGCCGCCGACTCCTACACCGTCCACTTCGGATTCGAGGTCCGCACCCACACCGGATCCGTGTTCGCCGACGTCGTTCGCGGACCGCTCCGGCTGCTGCTGTCCGGCCGTACCCGCGCCCTAGACGTCACCACACCCGGACTCGCCCGGCAGCAGCGGCCGGAACACCACGACGAACGACGCCTCGCCGATGCGGAACGGCGTCCCCTTCGGCACGTCGCGCGCGAACCCCTCCACCTGCGCGGCGTCCAGCACCACGCAGAGGCCGGCGTCGACCTTCGTCTCCGGCGGCGCGAACGGCCACGGGCGCGCGTCCCGTGACGAGCCGGGCGCCCACGCCACGGCGACGATCTTCGCCGGCCGGTAGGGCGTCGCCGTGCCGTCCACGTGCAGCGTCGAGTGGAAGTCGGCCAGCTCGCCTTCCGGGTTCACGGCCCTGGTGACGAACCGGTGGCCGCCGGAGTTCAGCACGAACACCTGCATGTACCCGTCGATCACCGAGTCGTCGGGGATGTCCTGGTCTCGGTCGAGTCCCGCGTCGTGGGCGTCCTCGTAGAAGTCAGTCGCCCTCTCACGTCCTATGTGGACCTTCTCCGCCCTTTGCAACGCGCCTGCAGGAGGGCCCGGCCGGATGACCGTGCCGTCGCCGTAGAGGCTGAACTCCGGCAGCGCGGCCGGCCTGGGGCTGGGCATGCCGACCAGTTGCCTGGCCTGCAGTGCGAGTCCGTCCGGCAACGCCGGAGCGTCCGCGCCACAGCCGGCCAGCACGATCAAGCACATCATCGAGAACCACCGCACGACGTCCCCCTGTCCGGGGGGTTGCCCCGAGACGGGCCTGGAGCAACCCCCTCATGGTCAGGAGACGGAAAGCGTGCAGGTTCCGTTGCCCGCCTCGTTCACCAGCACCACGCCGTAGCTGCCGGTCGCGCACACCGGCGTGGCCCGCGCCGATGTCACCCACGGCCGAAATCTGTTGCGTCGCACCGGTTCCGCACGTGAGCCCGGCTAGGACGGCTTCCCGCCGGCACCGATCGTGGCGGCGACGGCCTGCGTCGCGGTCACTCCGGCACCCACCAGGACCATTGCTGCGCAGTGAGAAGCAGAACGGGCACCTGCCGGAACCGAGCGGTCGGCGCCACCCGAACGGGCGATCGGCGGCAGGAAGAACCTTCTCGACCCGTTCGCGCGAAACCATCGCCCTGATGAGTTACCGCCAACAGCGGTGCCGACGTGACGGCCGTTCACGGCACACGACTGGGCGAGGTGGTGGCGTCGGTGCCGGTCGGGCACTCACCCGTTCGGCGTCGCGCTCACCGCGACCCACGCGTACGTGACCAACTTCGGCTCCGACACGGTCACCGTCCTCGACCGGGGCCGGCCCCGGTCGTTCCCGGCATCCCGGTGGCGCAGCAGCCGGAGGGCCCGGCCGCCAGCCCCGACGACAGCTTCGTCTACGTGACCAACTCCGCCGCGGGGCCCATGTCGATCATCGACTCCGGCACCGGGAACCTGGTCGCCACGGTGCCGATCGGCCGTGAGCCCGAAGGCCTCGCCGTGACCTCCTGACCCCGTGCCCGGCCGGACGAGCGTGTAGGACGCGTGTAGACGCGGTCACCAGACTCCGGGGCATGGTGACCCTCCCCCACGTGCCCGCCGAGCGGCGCGAGATCGGCGTCGACGTCGACGTGCTGTTCGGCGCGGTGCCGAACCGGGAGGTGGACGCCTCGCTGGACGCGGTCGCCGGGCAGCAGGAGAGCCACGGCGTCCGCCGCGGTCTGCTGTGCTCGCTGCGCGCCGCGCTGTTCGACGTCCGCTCCGGCAACGACGAGACGCGCAAGGCCTCCGAGCAGCACCCCCGGTTCGTGCCCGTCGGCACGGTCGACGTCCGGGACGCGCTGGGCGCGGAGGACGAGATCGCCCGGCTCGCCGGCTCTGGCACGAGACTGCTGAGGCTCTTCCCGCCGGAACAGTGGGCGGAGCCCGTCTCACCCGGCCTCGCCCACATCGTCGACGTCGCCGTCACCTACGACCTGGTGCTGCTCACCAGCGGGGACTTCAGCCAGTTCTGGCGGCCGTTCGCGGGCAGGGGTGCGCGGGTGTGCTTCCTGGACGTGCACGCCTACCGGGTGTCGGACTTCGTGGTGATGGCCCGCCGCGAGCCCGGTTTCGTGGCCTCGACCCGGATGCTGGTCGGCCCGGACTCGATCGAGCGGATCGCCGGCGAGGTCGGTGCGCACCACCTCGCCTACGGGTCGCGGACCCCCGTCCACGACGTCATGCCGTCCGCGCTCCGGCTGCGGACGGCCGGGCTGACAGAGCAGGACTGGCGGCAGGTGTCCCGCGGGACCGCCGAGGAGTGGCTGGGGGAAGAACGGTGATCATCGACGTCCACGCGCACGCCGGACCGTGGTTCTTCGCCACGGACGTGGGTGCCGCCGAGCTCAACCTCGCGCTGATGGACCGCTACGGCATCGACCGGCAGATCGTGTCCGCGTCGGAGGCCGTCACCTACGACATGGTCGCGGGCAACAGGTGGATGGCGGAAGTCCTCGACGTGCAACCCCGTCTTCTCGGGTACGTGGTCATCAACCCGAACTACCTCTCCCAGGCCGCTGCCGAGCTGGACAGGTACGCGCCGACCGGCCGGTTCGTGGGCGTCAAGATCCACACCACCTATCCGGCCCAGCCGCTGACCTCGGCGGCCGTCCGGCGCTCCCTCGGGCTGGCCGCCGAGGCCGGTATGCCGGTGCTCGTCCACACCTGGGACGACACCGTGATGGGTCTCGTGGACGTGCTGGAGGAGCACGACCGCCTGAGGATCATCGCGGGGCACATGGGCGGCCCCGCGTGGCGCACGGCGGTGGAGGCGGCGTGCCGGACGGACCGGCTCTACCTCGAACCGTGCTGCTCGATCACCGACCGGGGCAAGATCCGCTACGCACTCGACCGGGTGCCCGTGGGGCAGGTGCTGTTCGGCACGGACAGCACGCTGGTGGACCCGGCGATAGCGCTGGGGATGGTCGCGGACGCGGAACTGACGGAGCTCGAGCACGAGCACGTCATGTGGCGCAACGCGACCGGTCTCTTCGGACTCGGCGAGGCGGCGGCATGAGAAGGGTGCTCGTGGCGGCGCTGGTGCTGGCAGCACTGCCGTCGTGCGGCACGGGCGACTCCGGCCGGGACGCGGTGACGCTGTGGATGTACCCGGTGATCGAGAACCAGGCGCTCAGCGAGGAGTTCTGGCGCGGGGTCGAGACGGGCTTCGAGGACAGGTACGGCGTCGACCTGCGGGTCGAGCTGCAACCCTGGAAGGGCAGGGAGGAGAAGCTGGGCGCCGCGCTGATGTCCGGCAGCGGTCCGGACGTCGTGCTCCTGCAACCGGACATGATCCCGCAGTACGTCGATCAAGGCGCCATCCAGCCCGTCGGCGACGTGGTGACCGGCGGCGAGCGCACGGTGCGGCCGGCCGCGGTCGACGCGGTGAGCGTGCGGGGACAGGTCTACGGCGTGCCGCTCTACCAGACCGTCACGACCACCGTGTACAACCGGAAGCTGTTCGCGGAGGCCGGGATCACCGACCTGCCGCGGACGTGGGACGAGGTGCGCGCGGCCGCGCCGAAGCTGGCCGCCAGAGGCGTGCCCGTGCTCGACTACTCCGGTTCCACCGAGGTCACTCTCAACCTCACCTTCTACCCGCTGCTGTGGCAGGCGGGCGGCACGGTGTTCAGCGAGGACGGCAGGAGGAGCGCGTTCCACTCCCCGGAGGGCCTCGCGGCACTGAGTTTCCTCGTCGACCTGAAGAACGCGGGCGGACTGCCGGAGGACGCCGCGACCAAGCGTTCCGGGCTCGCGAACGAGCCGGTGGTGACCGGTGGGGCGGCGATGGCCCACGCCGCGACCGCCGCCCAGGCCCGTTCCGTCATCGCGGGGATCGGTGAGGCGGACGCCGTGGTCGGGGCACCCCTGCGCGGCACGGTGCAGGCCACCTTCGGCATGCCGGGAGCGGCTTCGTTGCTGCGTGCGGCGAAGAACCAGGAGGCGGCCCGGCACCTCCTCACCTACCTGGCCTCACCCGCGGTGGTCGAGGAGCTGTGTGCCCGGTCCGGGTACTTCGAGCCGTGGTCGGACGCGGCCCCGGCACCCGCCGACCCGGTGGACAGGACTTTCGCCGAGGCGTTGCCGTTCGCCCGTTCCGGCGACGCGCATCCTCAGGCGCGCAGGGTGATGAAGCTGCTGGCGCCGCACCTGCAGGCCGCGTTGCTCGGCCGCGCCACACCGGAGCAGGCGCTCGCCTCGGCGGCCGCCGAGGTCGACGCGCTGCTCGGCAGGGGGTGATGCGCGGGGCGTTCACCACGCTGGTGTTCCTGCTGCCGGTCCTGGTGCTGTTCGGGGTGTTCCGGTTCGTGCCGATGATCGGCGTGCTGGGACTGAGCCTGACCGACTACCGGCTGGGTGGCGACTGGCGGTTCACCGGCACGGCGAACTACGCGGAACTCCTGCGGGACGAGGTGTTCCTGGACAGCCTCACCACGACGCTGGCCTACGTGGCGCTGTGCGTGCCGCTCACGGTCGTGGTCGCGCTGGGCACGGCGCTGCTGCTCGACGCGGTGCGGTGGGGCCGCGGCCTGTTCCGTACGGCGCTGCTGACGCCGTACGTCACGAGCCTGGTGCTCGCCGGGGTCGTGTGGCAGTGGCTCTTCGGACCGTTGCTGAACTCCCCGGCGTTCGTGCTGCCCGCACTGGCCGTCGTCGGGGTGTGGAAGGGCTTCGGGTACGCGACGGTGATCCTGCTCGCGGGTGTCCGGAGGGTGCCGGCCGGGTGCCTGGACGCGGCGCGGGTGGACGGCGCGAGCGCCTGGCAGCGCTTTCGCCACGTCAGGTTGCCGCTGTTGCGCCCGGTCCTGCTCTTCGTGGTGGTCGTCGAGACCATCGGTGCCTTCCAGGTGTTCGACACGATCTACGTGATGACCGCCGGTGGCCCGGTGCGGGCGAGCTACACGCTGGCATACGCGATCTACGACTACGGCTTCAAGGACCTCACCTTCGGCCGCGCCTCGGCCGCCGGCGTGGTGCTGTGGGCCGTCGTGCTGCTGGTGTCGCTCGTGCAGCGCCGTGTGCTGGAGCGGAAACCGTGACGCGGCAACGGTTGCTGACCGGGCTCCTGGTGGTGATCACGCTCGTGGCGGTCGGCCCGTTCGTGTTGATGCTGGTGATCGCCCTCTCCCCCTCCGGTGAACCCACCCTCCCGCACGGACTGCCGGGATCGCTGACGTTGCGCAACCTCGCCGGGGTGGTCGAGACCTCCGGCCTGCCGCGGTGGATGCTCAACACCCTGGTCTACGCGGCGGTCTCGGTGGTGGCCGTGCTGGTGTCGGCGTCGATGGCCGCGTACGTGTTCGCCCGCAAGCGGTTCCCCGGACGCGACGCGTTGCTGTGGTCGTTGCTGGCCACCTTGATGGTGCCGGCGCACACGGTGATGATGCCGTCGCTGCTGCTGATCGCCCAGCTCGGCTGGATCGACAGCTACCCCGGTCTGATCGTGCCGACGCTGGCCAACGCGCAGGCCGTCCTGCTGCTGCGGCAGTTCATCCGGGCATTGCCGGACGACGTGTTCGACGCCGTGTGGATCGACGGCGCCGGCGACTGGCGCACCTATTGGCACGTGGTGCTGCCGTTGTGCCGCCCCGTGCTCGCGACGCTCGCGGTGTTCGTGTTCCTGTGGCACTGGAACGACTTCCTGTGGCCGCTGGTGGCCAGCCGGTCCGGCAGGATGTTCACGCTCACGGTCGGGTTGTCCACAGTGGACGCCGAACACCTCGGCCTGCCGGAGCTGATGTCCGTCGCCACCGTCACCGCGCTGCCCTGCCTCCTGGTGTTCGCGCTGCTGCGGCGGCACCTGATCAGCGGCCTGGTGCCCCGTGAGTCCCGCCCGCGATAGTCGAACGGACTCACGGGACACGCCCTGGCGCGGTGAGACCGAGCCGGGTCAGCGCCTTCACCGTCCTCTCCTGGTGCATCGGCATGTCGAGCAGCTCGAACAGCCGCCACGCCTCGCCGAAGCAGGCGGCGGCGTCGTCCACCCGGCCGGTGCGGTGCGCCACCCAGCCGAGGCTGTAGAGCGTCTCCGCCTTGCCCGCGCTCTCGTCGGCCGGGCGGAACGTCGCCTGGGAGCGGGCCATCAGCTCCGCCGCCCTGTCCGCGTCGCCCTGCTGCGCGCAGACGGCGGCCAGCACGTGCAGCGCCAGTGCCTCGTCACGGGGGCAGGACGCCGCGCCGAACAGCTCGACGGACTCCATCAGGGCGCGTTCCGTCGCCTCCAGGTCGCCACGGGCGTTGTGGTGCAGGCCCATGCTGAACAACGTGCAGGCCCGCCCGTACCCGCACCCGAGCGCGGCGAAGATCGCCAGCGACCCGTTCAGGAAGGCCTCCGCGTCGCCGAGCCGGCCCTGGTTGCGGTGGACGACGCCCAGTCCCTGCAACGAGAACGCCTCCCCGCAGGCGTCCTCGCACTCGCGGAACACCGCCAGTGCGCGCGTCAGCTCCGTGGCCGCCTCGTCGTGCCGCCCGTGGAACATGTGCACGCTGCCCACCCCGAGATCGGCGTAGGCCCGCCCGTGGGCGTCACCGGCATCAGCGAACAACCGTTGCGCCGCGACGAAGCGCACGCTCGCCTCGTGGAAGTGGTCGCGGTAGAACGCCAGCGCGCCGAGGCCCTGGCTCAGGACCGCCCGGTGACGCCGCTCCCCCGCCCGTTCGGCGGCCGCCAGCGCGAACGAGTGGGTCCGCCGCCACAGGTCGTAGTGACCGCGCAGGTCGAACAACGTGGTCAGCACCCCGGCGACGTCGCAGCCCAGCGTCGTCATGCCCAGTGAGACCGCCTGCGAGGCCACGGCGACCAGCGCGTCGCGCTCGGCCTCGAGGAACGAGAGCGGGTCGCCGACCGGCAGGCCCGGCACCGCACCCCGGTCGGGCAGGCGCGTCTTGAGGAACCGGCACGGCAGGTCGGCCTCCGCCCGCACGGCCACGTCCAGCCACGCGCCGAACGCCCTGCGCAGCGCGGCGGTCCGTTCCACGGTCGTGTCCTGGTCCTGCGCCCGCTCGCGGCCGAACACCCGCAGCAGTTCGTGGAACCGGTAGCGGCCCGGCGCGGCGAGCTCCAGCAGGTGCGCGTCGGCCAGGCTGTCCACGACCTCCTCCGCGTCCGGCACGGCGAGCTCCAGCAGCGGGCCCGCCACCCAGCCAGGGAAGTCGGGCACGTCGAGCAGGCTCAGCAGCCGGAACGCCCGCTGCTGGTCGCCGGTGAGCGCCTGGTAGCTCAGCGCCAGGCTGGCGCGCGCCTCCAGGTCGTCGATGCGCAGCTCGTTGAGGCGGGTGCCCTCGCAGGCCAGGCGGTCGGCCAGGCGCCCGACCTTCCAGTGGGTGCGCCGCGCGAGCCGGGACCCGGCGATCCGCAGCGCCAGCGGCAGGTTGCCGCAGTAGCGCGCGACCTCCGCGGCGGCACGGGGCTCCGCGGCCATCCGGTCGTGCCCGGCGATCGACGCCAGCAACCGCACCGCGTCCCGCCCGCAGAGGACGTCGAGGTGCACGGTGTGCGCCCCGGCCGTCTCCACGAGCTGCCCCCGGCTGGTGATCAGCACCGCGGATCCCGCCGAACCGGGCAGCAACGGCCGGACCTGCGCCATGCCCGCCGCGTCGTCCAGCACGACGAGCACCTTCCGCGAGGCCAGCTGCGAGCGGTACAGCGCGGCCTGGGCGTCCAGGTCGTCCGGCACCGCGTGCGGGTGCACGCCGAGCGCGATCAGCAGTTCCGCGAGCACGGCCGCCGGATCGCGCGGTGACGGCGACGTGCCGCCCAGCCGCACGTAGAGCTGCCCGCCGCCGAACTCGGCACCGACCTCGTGCGCCACCCGCACCGCGAGCGCGGTCTTGCCGACACCGGCCTTGCCGGTGATCGCCGCGACCACGTTGGTTCTTCGCTGTCCCGCCCCGGTCAGCATCCTGACCAGCTCCGCCGTCTCCGCGGCGCGCCCGACCAGGTCCTCCGCGTCGGGCGGCAGCTGCATCGGGCGCACCACGCGCGGAGCCGCGGTGGTGCCCTGGAGCACCTCCTGGTGCAGCCGCTGGATCTCGTCGCACGGCTCGACGCCGAGCGCCTCGACCAGCACGGCTCTCAGCGCGTGGTAGGTCTGCAGTGCCTCGGCCCGCCGACCGGCCCGTTGCTGCGCGAGCATCAACCTGCGCCACAGGCCCTCGCGCAACGGCGACCGGCGCACCAGCGCGCTCAGCTCGGTGATGGCGGTGCCGAACTGCCCGGCCGCCAGGCGTGCGTCGGCGAAGTCCTCCCGGGCGGTGGCGGCCATCTCCTCCAGCCGCACCACCTCGCCCTCCAGCCACCCGCACCGCGGTACGTCCTCGAGCGGCTCACCCCGCCACCGAGACCACGCCTCCTCCCAGACCGCCACCGCCTTCACGGCGTCACCCGACGCCAGCGCCGTGCGCGCCTCCTCCGCGGAAGTCTGGAAGAGCGTGCTGTCGAGCTCGTCGCAGTCGACCCGCAGCCGGTAACCGCCGCTGTCGGTGACCAACCGGTCCGGGAGACCGATCCCCGCCAGGTCGCGCCGCAGCCGGCTCACGTGCGTGTGCACGTTCGCGACCGCCGACGCGGGTGGGCGCTCACCCCACAGCGCCTCGACGATGCCGGGCAGCCCGACCGGCTGCCGTGCTCTGACCAGCAACGCCGCCAGCAGTGCCCGCTGCCGTCGCCCCGCCTGCGGCAGCCGCTGTCCGTTGTTCATGACGTAGAGCGGTCCGAGGACCGCGAACGTCGCTGTTGTAACCAAGGCTCCCCCACCCGGTCCAGTCGACGACTTCCGAGCGTAGCAGCGTCACCACGCTGCGACACGGGGCCGAAAGACGGGTAAGTCGGCCCGTTCGGTGTGGCGACCGTGTAGGTGCCATGTAGAACGCCTTCCTAAGTTCCTTTCAGGGCGCGGAAGTCCGCGTTTCTGACAAAGGGGACACACATGACGTTCAAGGGAATGGCACGCCGCATCGCCGGTGTGGGGGCGGCGCTCGCGGCGGTGGGAGCGATGCTGATCGCACCGGGATCGGCCGGTGCCGCTCCGGTCTCCGTCACGGCTGACCCCTCCACGCCGTTCGAGGTCGTCTACGGCGCCACCATCGGGTCCGGGACCATTCGCTGGCACCAGCGGTCCGTCGACGTCGACTACACGCTGAAGGCCAGCTACTGCCGCCGGCTCTACGCGTTCGCCTACGACCGCACCGGCTTCGAACGCTCCAAGAGGAGCACCAGCCTGCACTGCAACGACATCTCGTCGGACTCCTGGAACCTGCCGGTCGACGTCGCCGGTGGTCCCGGCTGGGTCCACATCTGCCTCGCCGACCAGGACGACCACTTCGTCGTGTGCAACGAGTACAAGGTCCCCTGACGAAGTAGCGGTCCGAGGGTCGCCTCGGCCTGCTTCTCCGCCTGTGCGTGCGGTGTCAGCGCCGTGTGCGCCTCCTGCAAGCGGCGCACCGCACGCTTCCGGCATGACCAAGACAGAAGACGCCGGCTGGGTCCGGACCTGGGGCACCTCGCCCCAGGCGATCGACGCCGTGTTCGCCGACGTGACGCTGCGCCAGGAAGTCCGCGTCAGCGGCGGCGGGCAGCGGGTGCGCGTCCGCTTCACCAACGAGTGCGGGACCGGCCCTCTCACCATCGGTGCGGCGCGGCTGGGCCTCGCGGTGCCCGGCGGCGGCGTGAAGCCGGACAGCGACCGGGCGCTGACCTTCGGCGGCCGGGCCGCCACCACCGTTCCCGCGGGCGCCCCGATCCTCAGCGATCCGGTCGACCTGCCGCTCGACGCCCTCACCCGGTTGTCCATCAGCCTGCACCTGCCGGGACGCGTCGAGTCCTGCACCGGCCACGACATGCCGCTGGACGTGGGCTGGGCGATTCCTGGCAACGCCGTCGCGGCTCACACCCTGCCGCCGAACGCCGAACCCCTGCCCGCCCAGGGCTTCGTCTCGGCGGTCGAGGTGGTGCCCGACGGCCCGGCCGGGGCAGTCGTGGCGCTGGGTGACTCCCGAGTGGACGGTGCGGGCTCGACCGCGGGACTGAACCGCAGCTGGCCCGACCGGCTGGCCGAGCGCGGTCTCCACGTCTCCAACCAGGGCATCAGCGGCAACCGCATGCTGAACGACGGGCTGGGGCCCTCGGGTCTGGCCCGCTTCGACCGCGACGTGCTGGCGACACCGGGGCTCGGCCACGTGCTGGTGTCCATCGGCGGCAACGACCTCGCCATCTCCTTCGCCCCGCGCGACGACGGACCGCTCGCCGAGTTCCTGGCGATGTTCCCCGGCGACCCGGTGACCGCGGACGACGTCATCGCGGGCCACCAGCAGATGATCGCCCGCGCGCACGACCGCGGCGTGAGGATCTACGGCGCCACGATGGCGCCCTACGAGGGTGACGAGATCTTCAGCGAGGAGGGCGACGCCGCACGCCGCGCCGTCAACCACTGGATCCGGACCAGCGGCGCCTTCGACGCGGTGCTCGACTTCGACGCCGTCTGGCGCGATCCCGCCCGGCCGAGCCGGATCAGGGACGACCTGCACTCGGGAGATCACCTGCACGGCAACGACGCCGGTTACCAGGCTCTGGCCGACTCCATCGACCTGTCGCTGTTCAGCCGAGGAGCTTTCTGATGCACGACGTCGTGATCGTGGGCGGCGGCCCGGTCGGCCTGTTCCTGGCCTGCGAGCTCGGTCTGGCCGGCTGCACCGTGCTGGTGCTCGAACGGGAACCGGACCCGCGCACCCCCTGGAAGGCACTCCCGCTCGGGATGCGGGGCCTGAACGCCGGATCCGTGGAGGCGTTCTACCGCAGAGGCATGCTGTCGGTCCTGGGCGTCGACGACGACCCCCACACCTCTCCGCGCAACGTGAGTCATTTCGCCGGGATGACGCTCGATCCGGCGAAGGTCGACGTCACGACGTTGCCCAGCCCCGCGCTGGAAGGGGTGATGACGAGTCTCGAAGCAGTCGAGGCGGTCCTGTCCGGAAGGGCGGCCGAACTGGGCGTGGAGATCGAGCGCGGTGTGGTGGTCGATGCCATCGCACAGGACGACGAGGGCGTGGAGGCGAGAGCGGGTGAGCGGGTGTTCCCGGCTCGCTGGCTCGTCGGGTGCGACGGCGGACGCAGCGCGGTGCGCGGACTGGCCGGCTTCGAGTTCGTCGGCACCGAGCCCCTGCTGACCGGGTACACCGCGTTCACCACGATCGCCGATCCGGAGAAGCTGAGCCCGGGCTTCGCCTTGACGCCGCACGGGATGTACCTGCGGACACCTGTCGAGGGCCACATCGGCCTCATGGACTTCGACGGCGGCGTGTTCGACCGCTCGCAGCCGCCGGCCCGCGAGCACCTCCAGGAGGTGCTGCGCCGGATCTCCGGCACCGACGTGACGCTGAGCGAGGTCCACCTGGCCTCCAGCTTCACCGACCGGGCGATGCAGACGACGACCTACCGGCGGGAACGGGTGCTGCTCGCGGGCGACGCCGCGCACATCCACTCACCGCTCGGCGGGCAGGGGCTGAACCTGGGCATCGGCGACGCGGTGAACCTGGGCTGGAAGCTGGCCGCGACCGTGCACGGGTACGCCCCCGACGGCCTTCTCGACACCTACACCACCGAACGCCATCCGGTCGGCGCACGCGTGCTCGACTGGTCGCGCGCCCAGGTGGCGGTCATGCGACCTGGGCAGAACGCCGCGGCGCTGCAGGGCCTGGTTCGCGCCCTGCTCTCGACCCCGGACGGGACGACCCACGTGTTCGAGCAGACGTCAGGCCTGTCCACCCGGTACGACCTGGGCGGCGAGCACCCGCTGGTCGGCCGCGACGCCCCGGACTTCCGCCTCGGGGACGGCGTTCGCCTGGGAGAGCTGCTCCAGCGGGGGCGAGGCGTCCTGCTCGACTTCCGCGGGGACCTGGGCGACGCCGCGCGGGCCTGGGAGGGCCGGATCCACCACTCGGCCGGACCGGCCGAGGACGACCTCGGGCTCGACGCCGTCCTGGTCCGGCCGGACGGTGTCGTGGCCTGGGCCGGTGAGGGCCGCCGGTTCGAGGAGGCCGCCGGCCGCTGGTTCGGTGCGCCGGAGCCGCTGGGCGCGCCTCACCGACCCGGCGGTTCGGGGCGCGTCTCGTGGAGCAACTCCACGAGTACCTCAAGTTAAGCTCGGTGCATGGCGGTCGATGAGCTCGCGGCTTCGTTGCTGTACCAGGTGATGGCCGTGGCCGGGGAGGTCACCGGCCGCATGCACGACGGCCTGGAGCGGCTGGGGCTGACCGGGCCGACGGCGAACCTGCTGTGGATCCTGAACCCGGACGCCGAGCCCCAGCCGCTGCGCAAGCTGGCGTCCCTCCTGCGGTGCGACCCCTCCAACATCAGTCTGCTCAGCGCGCAGCTGGAGGAACGCGGGCTCGCCGAGCGGCGCCCACATCCCCGGGACGGGCGCGTCCGGACGCTGGTGCTGACCGCCGAGGGCCGGAAGGTGCGCGAGCGGCTTCTCGCCGTCGTCGCCAGGCACTCCCCCTTCGCTCACCTCGGTGACGAGGAACAGCGGCTTCTGCAGTCGTTGCTCGCCAAGGCGCTCGCGGACCTGTAACCGAACTCGTTGAGCATTTCCTTGAGATTCTCATGTATGTTTCCGGGCATGACCACTGCCGCAGGCGCGAGACGGGTACGGCTGACCTCCACCGGGGGTCCTGAGGTGCTCCGGGTGGAGGCCGTGCCGGTGCCGGAACCCGGTCCCGGACAGGTCCTGATCACCACGGAGGCCGCGGGGGTGGCGTTCCACGACATCTCGACCCGTCAAGGCCTCACCCCCGGCGCTCTCCCCGAGGTCCAGGGGTTCGACGTCGTCGGTCACGTCGAGCGGGTCGGCGCCGGCGTCACGGAGTTCACCGCCGGTCAGCGCGTCGGTGCCCTGATCGGCGATGGCGGCTACGCGACCCACGTGCTGGCACCGGTGACGCGGACCGCCCCGCTGCCAGAGGGACCTCCCGCCGCACAGCTCGACGCGCTGGTGCTCAACTACCTCACGGCCTGGCAGATGTTCCACCGCGTGGTCAGGCCGGCGGCCGGTGAGGCCGTGCTGGTGCTCGGGGCGGCCGGCGGGGTGGGGTCGGCGTTGTCCCAGATCGCCAGGGCGGCGGGGGTCGCGGTCTACGGGACCTCCAGCCCGAGCAGGCGCGGCCGGGTCGAGGCGGGTGGCGCCACCTGGGTCGCGGACCAGGCCGCGGTGCCCGTGCCGGTCGCGGCGACGTTCGACCCGGTGGGCGGCCCTTCGCTGGCGCGCTCCCGGCGCGCCACGAAACCGTCGGGTGTGGTCGTGTCGTACGGGTTCAGCTTCGCCACCGGTGCCGGCTACTCCAGGGCCGGTGCGATGGCGCGCACCGTCGGCGCTCTCCTGCGCGCGAAGCTCACGCCGGGTCCTCGCGTGGTCGTGCACACCGTGGGACGGGCGGTCGACAAGGATCCAGCGGGTTTCCGGGCCGACATGGCCGCACTGGTCGAGCAACTGGCAGCCGGGGCGATCGCACCCGAGGTGGTCACCCTGCCGCTGGAGCAGGCCGCCGAAGCGCACCGCCGCCTGGAGAACCGCGAGGTCGAAGGCAAACTGGTCCTGGTTCCGTGACCCCCGCGCGTTCCGGGAGCCAGTCCTGATCGGAGTGACACGCCGGTCGTGCGGAAGGCCCCGCCGATCGGCTGCGAACAGTGGGGCCAGCCCCACTGCCCCGGTCCCCGTGGATCACTACCGTGGTCGTCGGTGACATCAGGGGGAAGGTGGAGCAGTGGGGGATCTGGCGCGTCGGGACGTGTTGTCCTGGATGGGAAGAGGTGCGCTCGGGGCGGTCGCGCTGGGAGCCGTGGGGCATCCCGCCGCTGCCGCGGGGAACGGCGTGACGGTGTTGCGGGGCGCGACCCTCGTCGACGGCACCGGTCGCCCACCCGTGCGCGACGCGACCATCGTGCTGGCCGGCGACCGCGTCCTGGCCGCTGGCAGGCATCGAGACGTGCCACACGGCGCGCGGGTGGTCGACCTCGCCGGGAAGTACGTCATCCCGGGCCTGTGGGACCTGCACACCCACTCGACGTTCTTCGAGAACACGGTCGCGCCGCTGCACGTCGTCCAGGGCGTCACGGGCATCCGCGAGATGTGGGGCATGCCCGAGACGCACGACACGCGTCGGCGCATCGAGTCCGGCGAGGTGCTCGGCCCGCGCATGGTCGTCGCGAGCGCGATCGTCGACGGCCCCGGCTCGCCCTGGCCCGGCACGGTCGTCGTGCGCACCCCGGAGGAGGCCCGTGCCGCGGTGCGCCGGGCCAAGGAGGGTGGAGCGGACTTCGTCAAGGTCTACTCGTTCCTGTCCCCGGAGTGCCACGCCGCCATCGCCGACGAGTCGCGCAGGCTGCGGATCCCGTTCGCGGGCCACGTGCCCGCCCGCGTGCCGATCCAGGACGCGCTCGCCCAGCACACGCACGAACACCTCTACAACCTGTTCACGTCCACTTCGGACGACGCCGACGCCCTCTACGCCCAGCTGCGCGCCCTGCCCGACGACCCCGCCGACCCGAACTGGTGGGCCCGGCAGTCCGGCCGGATCGAACGAGCCGCCGTCGCCACCCACTCACCGGCTCGCGCCCAGGCGCTGTTCGCGGAGATGAAGCGGCACGGCACGTGGGAGTCCCCCACGCTCTTCGTCGAACGCAACATGTCCCGGTCGCCCGAGAACATCGTGAACGACCCGAAGGCGCTGGAACGGATGCGCTACATCCCGGTCGGCCTGCGCGCGCAGTGGCAGACGATCATGTCCGGCCGCCCGCCCCGCACGCCTGAGGAAGAGGCCGCGCTGCGCGAGTTCGGCGACGCCCGCATGCGGCTGCTCCGCACGATGCACGAGGCCGGCGTCGGTGTCGTCGCCGGCACGGACGCGGGCTTCGCCTACGTCTTCCCCGGCTTCTCCCTGCACGACGAACTGGCGCTGCTCGTGCAGGCCGGTCTCACACCGATGGCGGCGCTGCGGGCGGCGACCAGCGAGGCCGCGCGCTGCCTCGGGCTCGAGCACGAGACGGGCACGGTCACCCCCGGCAAGCAGGCGGACCTGGTGGTGCTGGACGCGAACCCGTTGGCGGACATCACGAACGTCGGCCGCATCCACGCCGTCGTGAGCCGCGGCCGCTACCTCGGCCCGGCGGACCGGACTCGGGTGCTGGCGGAGATCGAGGCCGCCGCGCAGGAGCCGGTCGAGGCGCCGGTGACACCGCTGGGGTGCTGCGTGCACTGAGGGTCCGGCCACCGTGCCGTGTGCTTTCATGACGGCGACGCCGCGGAGGACGCACATGGAACAAGCGATGACCGAGCAGGTCCCTGAGTTCGGCGCGAGGTTCTCGCCGTGACAAGAGTCGACTCGCTGACGTTCGCGCTCCCGCACGCGGATCTCCTCCGCGCGCGGGCGACGGCGGTCGACTTCGATCCGCACCTGCACGGCACGTATTCGGTCGTGGTCGTCACGCACGGCTCCGCTGACATCTGGTCCAGCCGCTGGAGCAGGACCGTCCGCGCCGGCGACGTGTTCTTCTTCAACCCGTTCGAGGTGCACGCGGGCAGGAGCACGGGCAGTCGCGCGCAGTACGACGTCCTGTACCCGTCGGAGGCGTTCCTCGACGGGTGTACTGCCGCGACCGGGCCGGACGAGGTCCGGACCATCCGCACCGAGGTGGTGACACGGAGCCGGACGACCGGTGAGCTGGTCGATGCCCTGTCGGCACCGGTCGTCGACAACGCCCGGGTCGAGGCCTCCCTCCGGCAAGTGTTGCGGGAGTGCAGTTTCTCGGTCGAGTCCCCTGCGCCGACGTCGATCGCGCGAACGGTGTCCCAGCTCATCAGGCAGGACCGCCTGCGCTCGACACGCACGGCCGACCTCGCGCGCGAGATCGGGGTCAACCCGAGTCACCTCGTCCGCTCCTTCAGGACCGCGATCGGTGTCCCCCCGCAGACCTACGTCCGCCAGGTCCGCGTCGCCAGGGCCGGGGAACTCATCTGCGCCGGACTCGAGCTGAACGACGTCGCGCAGCGGGTGAACTTCGCCGACCAGCCGCACCTCACCCGCGAGTTCAAGAAGGTGTTCGGCGTGCCGCCGGGAGTGCTGTCCCGCGGCGTGAGCCGCTGAGCGCACATCCTGTTCAAGATTTCGGGGCCGGCCGTGCCTACCGTCGACCTGCCTGAAAGGTGGTCACGATGCCGCACAGCACAACCGAGCACGCCAGCCGTTTCCCCGATGCCGACGGCTACTACGGGGATTTCGGCGGCAACCACTGGCCCGCGCACATGGGCCCCGCACTGGAGGAGCTCGTCGGCGCGTACGAGGAACTGCGGTCATCGCCGGACTTCCGGTACGAGCTCGACACCGTCCGCACCGGCCTGCAGGGAAGGCCCACGCCGGTGCACCACCTGGAGAACATCTCGAACCAGCTGGGTGGCGCCCAGATCCACGTCAAGCGCGAGGACCTCAACCACACCGGCGCGCACAAGATCAACCACTGCGTGGGGTTCGCGCTCCTCGCCAGGAAGATGGGCAAGCGCAAGCTGATCGCCGAAACAGGCGCCGGCCAGCACGGCGTCGCACTGGCCAGTGCAGCCGCCCGCTTCGGGCTCGAATGCGAAGTCCACATAGGAGCGATCGACGCCGGCAAGGTGAACGCGAACGTCAGCCTCATGCGCCTCCTGGGCGCGCAGGTCGTTCCGGTGGCCTCCGGCCAGTCGACGTTGAAGGAGGCCAGCGACTCGGCGTTGCACGCCTACACCGAACAGCACGCCCACGCGCTCTACGCGATAGGTTCGGCCATCGGACCACATCCGTTCCCGATGATCGTCCGGGACTTCCAGTCGGTCGTGGGGCAGGAAGCCCGCGCGCAGTTCCTCTCGATCACCGGCGGAACGCTGCCCGATTACGTCGTCGCCTGCGTCGCCGGCGGTTCGAACGCACTCGGGCTGTACTCCGGCTTCCTGGACGACCCCGAGGTCGCCCTGCACGCGGTCGAACCGCTCGGCAGGAGTGCCCACCCCGGACAGCACGCGGCCACACTGACCTTCGGACGTCCGGGCACCTTGCACGGCGCCGCGTCCGTCGTCCTGCAGGAGGACGACGGCGGACCCGCCGCCGTGCTGTCGATCGCCTCGGGGCTCGCCTACCCCGGTGTCGGCCCCGAGATAGCGATGCTGCGCGGGTCCGGCCGGTTGTCCGTCGACACCGTTTCCGACGAGGAAGCAGTCGCCACGTTCCTCCGCGTCTCGCGGTCGGAAGGGATCATCCCCGCATTGGAGAGCTCGCACGCTCTCGCGTTCGCGATGCGCCTGGCGGCGACCAGGCCGCCCACCGAGCGCATCCTGGTCAACCTGTCAGGGCGCGGCGACAAGGACGTCGACTTCGTGCTGGCCAGGCACGACGGCAGCGAGTCACTCCGGGAACGGCCCGGCAAGTGCTGATGTCAGCCCACGAACGTCGCGACGACGGACGCGGCGTCCGGGGCGACCTTGACCTCGGCGGCACGCAGCTGCGGATGGTTCAGCCAGTACATCCGGGCTTCGTCGGGCCGCCCTTCGTGCACGGGCGGCCAGCTCGTCATCGGGGCGAAGTCGTCCAGGACGACCACACCACCCAGCCGCAGCCAGGCCGCCGGCTCGAGTGGTGGCTCCGTGCCCTTGCCCTGACCGCCACCGTCGAGCACCAGCAGATCGAACGGAGCGCTGCCGGCCAGGTCCCGCCAGTCCCCGGTGCGCACCTGCACCCTCGGGTCACCGGCGAACACCGCGGCGGCGATCTCCGCTCGCGCCGGGTCCCGTTCCACGCTGACGATCCGGGCGTCCGGACCCGCGCCGGAAGCCAGCCACGCCAAGCCGACGCCGCAGCCGGTCCCGGTCTCGCCGATCACACCGGCACCGACGCCACCCGCGAGCGTCCGCAGCAACCGGCCCTGCCCGGGAAGGCAGGACCGCGCGAAGCCGGCCCGGCGAGCCGCTCGCACCGCGGTCGCGACCAACGGCGGAAGATCCACGCAGTGGTCGTAGGCGGCCGTCCCCGAATCTGTCACGAGCCAATGGTGCCCGGCCGGGCCCGGTCGAGGTGTTCGGCGAGCTACGAGTAGTCGATGTCCAGGTTGGCGAAGCCGTGGGACTCGAACAGCGCCTTGCGGTCGTTCTTGAACGGGTTGCCGCAGTTGAGGAACATGATGTTCGCCAGCTTCCGGCAGTCCAGCAGCGCCTCGACGTTCACGATCCTCTTCGAGTTCAGGACGGTCAGCTGGACCAGGTCGGGCAGCGCCTGGAACACCGTGCAGTCGATCTCGGCACGGAGACCGTTGAGGCGCAGCGCTTGCAGCGTCGGGATCGCGGCGAGCCCGGCCACCGGGAAGTCGCGCCCGGTGCCCGCGATCTCCAGCACGCGCAGCGGCGCTACCAGGTGATCGACGATGTCGACGTTCTTCAGGTCTTCCAGCTCCAGGTGTCGCAGCGTCGGCAGGTTCTCGAGCTGACGCAGCAGCGCGTCGTCCCCGGTCAGGTTGGTGTGGAGGAACTCGAGCGGCGGTAGCGGGTCGACCACCTGAGGCAGTCGCGGCGCGGTGTGGGAGGTGACCCACATCAGCGCCCGCAGCCCCGGCACGGCGGTGGCGGCGAGCGGGGCCGAGGGGGCCCGGCCGTCGTCGTTGCCGATCACGAGCGTTGTCAGCGCCGGGGACGTCAGGTGTGCCACGAGCGGCGCCGGCAGCGTCAACGACCGCAAGTTCACCAGGTCCGGCAGGTAGGCGGGCAGCACCGCCTTGCGCAGCTGGGCTGTCGTCGGGCACAGGGCCAGGTCACGGATCCGCGCCATGTCCTCGAGCTGCGGCGAGCGTCCCCACGGAATTCGGACGGCGCCGTCCTCGGTGTAGTGGTCGCACTCGGCGGCGTTGCCGACGCAGAAGAACTCGTCACGGCCGATCGAGCGGAGGTACCGCGCGCGGCTCGTACCGAAGAGGTCGACATCCGTCATGCCGGGCATCATCCAGCCGCGGCCCGCGCGTCCTGCGCAGGCCCCCGCGCCGCGTGCTCACAGCAACGACTGCGTGCCCAGGACGACGGCGAGATCCAGGCGGTCGGCGTCCTCGGTGCCGGGTTCGGCGGTGTAAACGGTGATGCGCAGGTCGTCCAGGGCGACGAGCAGCGTGTCGCAGTCCAGGGTGATCGGGCCGACCGCCGGGTGGTCGATGGTCTTGCGCCGGGACGGGTCCGCCGGGAGTGGCGGCGCCTCGGCGTCCCAGAGTTCGACGAAGCGCGGGCTGCCGGACGTCAGGTCGGTGATCAGGCGCCGCAACGCGTGGTCGGCCGGGTATCGCGAGGCGGTCAGGCGCAAGTCGGCCACGAGCAGGGCTTCGTGCTCGGCTTGCTCCTGTGGGGTGTGCACGACCCGTGAGGGCAGGTGGGTGACATTGCGCCAGACGGCGTTGCGGTCCAGGCCGCGCCACGTGGTCGTGTCGCCCATGAGCGCGTCGTAGGGCGCGTTGGCCAGCACGAGTGTCCATGTGGCGTCGTAGACGACCACCGGGATGCGCGAGAACCGGTCGAGCAACCGTTGCACGCTCGGGGTGATCCTGGACGGCACGATGTCCGGGCCGGGTGCGGCGTGCCCGGCCAGCCGGTGGAGCAGGTCGCGTTCGGGGTCGGCCAGGCGCAGTGCCCTGGCCAGTGACTCCACGACCTGTGCCGACGGCGCCGTCGCACGTCCCTGTTCCAGGCGGGTCAGGTAGTCGGCCGAGATGCCGGCGAGCGCCGCCAGTTCCTCGCGGCGCAACCCGCTGGCCCGGCGCCGGCGGCCCACCGGCACGCCGACGGCCTCGGGTGCCACCCGGTCGCGCCAGCGGCGAACCGTCCGGCCGAACTCCCACGCTTCCACGAGCCCCAGTGTGCGCGAGCCCGCACCGGGTTGTCCTGGCCCTGGCAGTCCTACGAAAACCGGACGACTGGGTGCGGCCCGGCGGTTCTCGCAGGCTGGGGTCATGACCGAACCCGGAACTGTTCTCCTCACCGGCCCGACCCGCAACCTGGGCCGCCACGCCGTGCTGGCCATGGCCGGTCGCCCGGACGGGCAGCGGCCCGACCTGCTGCTGGTCGGCCGCGCAGGGCGTGACCTGACGGCGGTCGCCGACGAGGCCCGTGCCCTCGGGGCCCGCGTCCACGAGATCGGCTGCGACCTGGCGAGCCTGGCCGACGTCCGTACCGCCGCGGTCACCGTGCAAGGCCTGCTCGCCGCCGGCGCAGTCCGGCCGCTGCGCGCGTTGGTCGCCAACGCCGGCATCATGTC
Organism: Lentzea sp.; assembly: GCF_035525475.1. Lineage (GTDB taxonomy): Bacteria > Actinomycetota > Actinomycetes > Mycobacteriales > Pseudonocardiaceae > Lentzea. The sequence continues at coordinate 71,800 of NZ_DATLEC010000169.1, forward strand.
GGCCGACACCAGGCGGGCCTCGTCCGACGGCTACGAGATGACCTTCGCCGTCAACCACCTCGCCCACGCCCAGCTCGTCGGCGACCTGCTCGGCTCGTTCACCGCCCCGGCACGGGTCGTGCTGCTCGGCTCGAACACCTATCACGCCAACTTCTGGCGCAAGCTGCTCGGCGTGCCCGAGGCCGAGTGGGCCGACCCCGTAGAACTGGCCCGCCCGGCCACCGGTGACCAGTCCCCCGGCACGGCCACCTCCGGCGTCGCCTACTCCAACGCCAAGCTGGCGATCCTGTACTACGCCCACGAACTGCAGCGCCGGGCCGGCGCCGGGATCAGCGTGTCGGTGTTCGAACCGGGCTGGATGCCCGGCACCGCACTCGGCCGCGACGCCCCGAAGGCGTTCCAGTCCATCGGCCGCGCCCTCGGCCGGATTCCGGGCGTGTCGACGCCGGAGCGCTCAGGGCCGTTGCTGGCCGCCATGGCCCTCGACGACAAGTGGGCACACCTGCGCGACGGCGCGTTCGTGCTGAAGACCAAGCTGACCGAGGTGCAGCCGATCGCCCACGACCCGGAGCGGGAGCGACGCCTGTGGGAGGCGACCGCCGAACTGCTGGAACGCGCAGCCGCGTCGCACTGACACGCACCTTCGCGGGCCCACACGGTCCTTCCCCGCTGACCTGCTCCGCGGAGGACGGGCTCAGCCGGTGAACTCGTCGACGCCGAGGGCGAAGTCCCAGTGGCCGACCCCGTTGCCGGCGAGGCCCATGGTCACCAGGCCCATCCCTTCCAGCCAGTGCGCCATCTTCAGCCCGCCGACGTCCAGCGGACGCAGTCCGAGGCTCTTGACGAACGTCGCCACGTCCGCCTTGGCCTGTGCGCTGTCGCCGGCGATGAAGACGCCGGGCCGGCCCTTCTCCAGGACGTTGCGGAAGATGGTGTTGAACGCCTTCACCACGCTGGCACTGGCCGGGGCCACCTTGGCGGCTTCCTGCGCGACGGAGGTCTCCTCGCTGTGGGCCAGTCCGTCGAACGTGGCGTTGAAGGGGTTGCTGATGTCGACGACGACCTTGCCCGCGAGGGCGTCTCCGTACTCGGCGACGACCGGCACGACGCCGGTGTGCGACAGGGCCGTGATGACGATGTCCCCGGCCGGGACGGCGCCCCACTCGCCCGTCGTCGTGCCGCCGCCCAGAGCCCCGGCCAGGTCGTCGGCCTTGGACCGGTCGCGTCCCACGACCTCGACGGTGTTGCCGCCCGCCACCGCGAGCGTGCCGATGGCGCGGGCCATGTTCCCCGTGCCGATGAGGGTGATGCTGCTCATGAGGTGTTCTCTTCCTGTTTTCGAGGTGTCGTTCATGCCGGATCAGGCGCGGTGCCTTGGCTGCGGCGGTTCAGATGGCGGTGGTGCCGCCGTCGGTGACCGGTTCCAGGCCGTTGACGTAGCCGGAGTCGTCGGAGGCCAGGAACAGGGCGGCGGTGGCGATCTCTTCGGGGCGGCCCATCTCCCCGCGGGGGACGAGGGGCTCGAACGCGGCCTTGGTCTCCTCGTCGAACAGCTCTTCCTGTTCGGCGGTGGCGACCTGGACGGCGGTGACGTTGCGGCCGATCAGCTCGACGGCGTCGTCCGGTGCTTCCCGCTGCCGATGATCGCCGCTGCTCGACCATCGAGTTTTCCCACGATCGTTCCGTTGAATCGATGAACACCCGGGCCAGTTCGGTTTCGCTGAACACCGGCCCGGGCCGTCAGCTGACGGGGAAGTAATGGCCGTTGTCCAGATCGTCGAGAAGGCCGGGCTGGGCGGGTTCCCAGCCGAGGGTCCTGCGGGTGATGAGATTGGACGCCGGGTAGTTCTGCGTGACCAGGCTCGCGAGGAACCCGAAATACCCCGGCACCATCAGCACGTCCGCGGGAATGCTCACGACGGGCAGACCCAGACGGCTGCCGATGGCCTCGGCGATCTCGCGGAACGGGACGGCCCCGTCCGCGACGGCGTGCCAGTACCTGCCGGCCGGCCCCTTCTCCAGTGCCAGGCGGAACAACGAGGCGAGGTCGCGGACGTGCACGGCGTTCCACAGGTTCGCGCCGTCCCCGGGGTAGCCGACGAAGCCCTTCTGCTTCGCGATCGCGATCAGCTGCGCGAGGAAGCCGGCACGATCGGTGGTGCTGTGCGCGATGGTGGCGATCCGCACGACCGAAGCCCGCACTCCCCGCTCGGCGAGGCCGACCGCGGTGGTCTCCACGACGTTGCGAACGCGCAGGGTGCCCCTGTGCTCGTCACCGCCGGGAAGCGCCGGGTCCTCCTCGGTGACCGGCCGGCCCTGGTTCCCCGGCGAGCCGATGCTCCCGGCCACGACCAGCGGCTTCCCGGTTCCCGCGAGTGCCTCGCCGTAGGCGAGGACTATCGGCGCTTCCGCGGCGGCCACGGCGTCGATCCCGCCGGACGAGAGCAGGTCCCGCCTGTGCGCGACGTGGATGACGCCGTCGGAGTCCGCGGCCGCCTCCTGGAGCCCGTCGAGGTCCTCGAGGTCGCCGCGACGCACCTTCGCCCCGAGCGCGGACACCGCCGCCGCGGCCGTGTCCGACCGGGCGAGGCCTGTGACCTCGTGCCCGGCGGCGACGAGCTCGGGAATGATGTGCGAACCGGAATGGCCGGTCCCGCCGGTGACGAAAACGCGCACGCTGCTGCTCCTCGTGAATGGACTGCACTCGATTCCTGATTTGCTCGTTCCGGGCTCTGCCCATCAGGATCTGATGTCGAATTCCTTTTCCGAATTCTTTCTGGCCATCAGCTACTCGTTGAGGTTGTCATCGGTCCGAGCAGGTGTCCAAGACTTCTTTCAGCCGTGGTGATACCTTGAAGGCATCACCGGAACCAGGAGGCACCGTGGACCTGGACCTGCGCAAACTGCGCTACTTCGTCGCGGTGGCCGAGCGGTTGCACTTCGGTCGCGCCGCCGATGAGCTGCACATCGCGCAGCCGGCGCTCAGCCGCCAGATCCGCGCGCTGGAGCAGGACCTCGGCGCCTCGCTGTTCACCAGGGACCGCCACGGCGTGGCGCTGACCGACGCGGGCCGGCAGCTGCTGGCCGACGCCGGTCCGCTGCTGGCCTCCGCGGACGCGGTTCGCCGCCGGGTGTCCGTGGCGGCCGGTGGCAACCGGCGGCTGGTGGTCGGCTTCCGGAGCGGCATCCCGGTCATCCCGGCGGCGCGGGCGTTCGAGGCCCGTCATCCGGACGTGGTCGTGGACGTGCAGCGGATGGAATGGGACGACCAGGCCTCGATGCTGCTCGACGGCCGCGTCGACGTCGGCTACGTGCGGCTGCCGATCGACGAGACCGGCCTGCGCGTGACCCCGCTGTACGCAGAGCCGCTCATGGTGGTGCTGCCCGCCGGTCACCGGCTGGCGGGCAAGGAGGAGGTCACCGAAGCCGACCTGGCCGGTGAGCCGCTGGTCTGGCACGCCGGCCAGGACACGCAGCCCACCAGGCGCCCGCATCCCGACTCCGGGCTCCGGGTGCGCGGGGTCGAGGAGAAGCTCGAGCACGTCGCGGCCGGCCGCGGCATCTCGTTCGTGGGGCGTTCGGAGACCACGTTCTACTCACGTCCGGACATCAGCTACGTGCCCGTCGCGGATCTGGCGCCGGACCAGGTGTGCCTCGCGGTCGCGGCATCGCGCACCTCGCCGCTGGCCGACGACTTCCTCGCCGCGGCGCAGGCGACGGCCGAGATCACGGCGGAATGCGGCAACCACGACCTGGGATCGTCCCTTGTGGACGAACGCTGAGATGACCAACGCCCGAGTTACGGTCCATCACAGAACGACACAGGCGTAGAAGTTGGTACGGTTCGTTACACTGCGACGATGACCGCCGAACGGCCGACCGTGAGCCGACGTGAGCGACTGCGGGCGCAGACGCTCCAGGAGATCGAGGACGTGTCGTTCGCGATCATCGACGCCGACGGCGTCCACGCGCTGTCGATCGCCGCCCTCGCCAGGACCATGGCGATGTCGGCCCCGGCGGTCTACCGGTACTTCCCGTCCAGGGAAGCGCTGATCACCCACCTGGTCACCACCTCCTACCGGCAACTCGCCGACGCCGTGCGCGAGGCCGCGGAAACCAGCAGACGAACACCTCGTACGCGAGTGCGGCTGCTGGTCGCCGCCTATCGCGACTGGGCGCTGCGGCACCCGCGGCGCTACGGGATGCTGTTCGGCGAACGCGCGGGCGACGCGCCGATCGAGCTGGCCGGCGTCACCCCGCTGGACCAGGCGATGGCGGCCTTGATCGACCTGCTGACGGCCATCCCCGGCAGCGCGCCGGCCACCAGCGCCGACCGCGCACTGGACGGTCAACTCCGGCTCTGGGCCCGCTCCCAGGACAGACCTGCCACGTCGCCGCGCGCCGCTCTCGCGGCCGTTCTCATCTGGACGCGAGTGCACGGCATCGTCAGCCTCGAACTCACCGGCATCTTCGGCAACGGCACCGTCGAGGCCCAGCGCCTCATCGACGCGGAGGTCGACAACGCGATCCGCACCATGACAGGGGTCTGAACCGCGGGCACGCGGCCGGGGAACCTCTGAGGCAGCCAGCCGCCACAGGAGGAAGGGACAACCCTGGACACGACAGCGGTGACCACGGGTGTGGCCCAGGTCAACGGGATCCGCATGCACTACACGCGGGCGGGTTCGCGACCGGATTCCCGGCTGCGGCCACTTCATCCCCGAGGAACGCCCCGGCGCCCTCCTGACCCACCTGCGGAAGTTCCTCGGCTGAGCACACCGTCGAGCGGGAACGCAGGAGTCCGCCCGTCTATGGCACGAGCAGGATCTTCCCGAGAGCGGTCCGAGCGGAGGACTCGGAGAGTTCCACGGCCGCCGCCACCTCGGTCAGCGGATAGCGGGCGGCGATCTTCGCGGTGAGCACGCCGTCGCGCAGGAGCCCGAACACGTGGGTGAGGTCGGTGCGGACCCTGGCGCGGAACGCCTCTCGCTTGGCGGAGTCCGGCTTGCCCGCGCCCGCCCACACGTCGTAGAAGCTCGTGTGCTTCTTGGTGGGCAGGTAGTTCCAGAACGTCAGTTTCGCCACCACGTTCAGGAAGCTCAGCAACACGGGAGTGCTGTCGTCGAGCTTGCTCGCGATGCTGTAGCAGACGAGGGTTCCGGTGTCGTTGAGCAACCGGTAGGACTGGGAGAGGCTCGCACCGCCGAGGTGGTCGAACACGGCGTCCACACCGCCGGGAACCAGCTCCCGGACTCGCGCGGTGACGTCCGGGTCCCGGTAGTCGATCGGCTCGACGCCCAGTTCGCGCAGCGCCTCGTGGTGGCGCGGGTTCGCCGTGCCGATCACCTCGGCGCCCGCGTGGCGGGCGAGCTGGGCCAGCAGGGTGCCGACGCCACCGGCGACGCCCAGCACGAGCACGGTCTGCCCGGCTCGCACCTTCGCGACGTGGTGGAGCATCTGGTAGGCGGTCAGCCCGTTGACCGCCAGCGTCTCCGCCTCGTCCGCGCTCACCCCGTCGGGCACCTCCACCAGATCCGCGGCGGGCAGCAGGACGGCCGTGGCCCAGGCACCTGTCTTGGTCAGCGCGGCGAAGCGCCTGCCGATCAGCGCGCGGTCCACGTCCGGTCCGACCGACTCGACGACCCCGACGAGGTCGTAGCCGGGCACGAACGGAAACGCGGGCTGGCCGTAGTAGCGGCCCCGGCGCATCGCGCTCTCGGCGAAGGACACGGCGGTCGACTCGACGCGCACCAGTGCCTGACCGGCTGCCGGTGCCGGCAACGGACGCCGCACCACCTGGAGTCCGGACGGTTCGACCTTGCCCGGCAGCACCACTTCGGTAGCGGTCACGGTGGCCTCGGTGGGAATGCTCGTCTCGGTCATGACCGGCTCCTGAAGACACTAGTGCGACTGCCCATCGCTCAGTTAATGGTCGTAACTATGTATCGACACGTCATAGTGCGTCAACTCATGGCATGAGCGAGGTGCTTCACGATGCCGGGGCGGGAGCCGGCCCGGTGGAAGTGATACAGGCGCCCGTGGCGGAGTATCCGCGTCGTCACGAGTCGGAGCGGCCGCCAACGCCTGCCGCGACCAGGACAGCACCTGGCCGTCCGGCGCAGCGATCAGCGGGTTGCCACCAGCGCGGCGGGATCGAGTTCACCGTTGGTGAGTGCCTTGGCGACCTCCGGCACCGAAGTGCCGTGCTCGCGGGCGTAGTCGACGACCAGGGTCCGCGCGTCGTCGACGCCGATGTCGAGGGTGCCCGCGACCAGGCCGACGGCGTGCGCCACGTGCACGCCGTCGTTCAGCGTCGTCAACGTGCGCTCGGTCAGCCGGTGCACCCGCGTCGAGCCGGTCTCCTGGGACAGCCCCAGCACGGCCAGGGCGGAGAGCATCTCGGCCAGCCGCTGCTGCCAGGAGTCCAGAGCGGTGGCTTCCAGGTAGAGCAGGTTCAGTCCCCCGACCACCTGCCCGTCCAGGCACATGGGGATGGCGTGGATCGCGCGGTAACCGGCGTCCAGAGCGGCCGGCCGGAACTCCGGCCACCGATCCTCCGCGGTGAGGTCGGCGGTGAAGACCGCCGTGCTGTCCTTGATGCAGTCGACGCAGGGGCCTTCGTCGACCTGCGCCTGCAGGAGCTCGACGAACCGCGACCGTTCGTCGGAGGCGGACACGACCCTGATACCGCCCCGCGGGTCGATCAGCATCACGCCGGTGGCGGCGGCGCCGAGCAACCTGGTGCACGCGGCGGTCATCAGGCGCAGCACCGTGTCCGGGTCATGGCGGTCGACAAGGCTCGCGGTGAGTTCGCTCAGCGCGGGAACAACCTCGTCTCGGACACCGGGCACGTTCGCAGCATACGGCCCACCTGGACGTGACGCCGGTCAGTCCGCCAAATGTTCGAGGGAGATCCGCTGATCGAGCACGTCTCGCGAGATCTCCAGCACCGACCGGCGCTCCGCGAACGCGTGCGCCCGCAGCCTCACGAAAGCGTCCTCGAGGCTCATCCGCAGCTTCGCCGCCAGCACACCGGTCGCCAGGTGAACGTCCTGATAGGACACTTCCATCCGCAGCTTGTCGTCGGCGGCGGCGAGCTCGTTCTCCAGCAGCGCCAGCGTCGCCAGATCGGCCAGCACCGCCGCGTCCGCGACCGCCTCCGCGGACAGCACGCCGGGACGGCGCTGGTACAGGTCCAGGGTGCCGAGCTTGATACCGCCGACCTGCAACGGGAACGCGGACATCGCGGCGAGTCCCTCCTCCAGGGCCGCACCGGCGAATCCGGGCCACCGGGACTGCTCCGCCCTCACGTCGCCGACCAGCACCAGGTCACCGGTGCGATACGCCTCCACAGCAGGGCCCTCACCCAGCGTGTACTGCAGTTCCTCCAGCGACACGGCCCACCCGTCGCTCGCACTGACCATCTCCTGCGCCCGCGCGTCGCCGTACAGCACCAACGCCGCGGCATCCACGCCGGGCAGGACCTGCACGCACACCTCGCACAGCGCCAGCGGCCAGTCGGAACCCGCCGCGCGTTCCGAGATCATCCGCTCGAACCGGTCTCGACGTTGCCCGTCCACTCTCGGCCTCTCGCGACGGTGCTGTGAACCACCAGGATACGAACCCCGGCACCCTCTCCGCACTTCGCGGGGTGATCGCACCGGCCACGCCGTGCCCGCCCGGTGCGAGCGGCCCCACCCGCGCGGCTTCGCCATGACGCCCGAACGTCCTACCTGGACAGCACGGCGAGCGCGAAGGCGGTCTCCTTCACCACTTCAGCTCGTCGTCCTTGAGCCAGCGGGCCAGCATGACGGAGGCGTCGTCCTGCAGAACACCGTTCTGGTGCGACAGAACGGCTTTGACCAACCGTCGGGCCATCTCGGGCGGTGGGTGCCCGGCCATGGCCTCGCGTTCGAGGAAGTCCGTCAGGCGCGTCTCGCCGAAGAGGACGCCGTTCTCGTCGCGTGCTTCGGTGATGCCGTCGGTGCGCAGGACCAGCCAGTCGCCGGGCTGCAGCGTCTCCTCGGCGATCGTGAGCTCGCCGGTACCCCGGCCGAAGGGCAGTCGTCGTCCGCCGGTGAGGCGTCTGACGACCTTGCCGGACCGCAGCACGAGTGGTGGTGGGTGACCGGCGTTGAGGTAGCGCAGCCGGCCGCTGACCAGGTCCAGCTCTGCCAGGACACCGGTGGCGAACGCACCGCCGGGGAATTGGCCGCTGATCGTCTCGTCGATGGTGCGGGCCTGCTCGAACAGGCCGTGGCCCACGCGGCGGTTGCTGCGGCAGGCGGCGAGTGCCGCGGCGGCCACGAACCCGCTGCGCGGGGTGTGCCCGACGGCGTCGAAGATCGCCAGTGATGCCGTCGTGGGCGACAACGAGTAGTCGAAGGCGTCTCCGCCGACCTCGTAGCAGGGTTCCAGCACGCCGGCGACAGCGAAGCTGCCGGTGGCCGCGGTGAGCGGGGGCAGCAGCTGCCAGATCAGGTCCGCCGCCGGGCTGCGCTGCCGCTGGAGGCGGACCGCGTCCAGGCCGTCGCCGTAGTGGGTGCTGATGGTCACCAGGTGGCCGATGAGGGCGGACAGCCATCGGCACCGCTGGCGCAGCTCGGGGTCCCGCAGGTCCGCTCCCTCAGGTGGTGTCACGTCCAGGACGCCGAGGCGTTCCACCCCGTCGAGCAGTGGCACCCACAGCCGCTGCTTCCCGTCCGTGTTGCCGGCCAGCGTCTGCACCGTGCGGAAGGCCCGTCCCGGCAGGCTCGTGTCCACTCCGACGGGAACGCGGTGGGGGTCGTCCGGATCGGGCAGCGGGTGCAGCACGTGCTGGTCGTAGTCGACGAGGTAGATCCCGATCCGCAGCCCCAGTGCCCTGCCCGCGCGCGCCGCGGCGGCGGGCAGGTGCTCCGGTGGCGCCTGGTGCATGCCGTCGAGCAGGTCCACCAGGCTCGCCAGCGGTCCGGTCCGCGGGCGGCTGTCGGCCGACGGGAACGTGTAGGGCACGCGGTGCGGCCAGGTCAGCTCGTCGAGGCGCTCGTTGATCGCATGCGCCAGAATGTCCCGTTGCAGCGCGGGCGACGGCATCAGGCCGTGCAGGTACGCCTCGACCTCGACCAGGCCAGCCACTCCGCCGAGGGCGAAGTACCGGGTCCACAACTGCTCCAGCGTCAGGTTCGCCCGGCTGAAGGCGAGCGACAACGCGCGGCGCTGCTCGTCCTGTCGTGAGGTTTGCTGATCAGACGACATGGCGGTCAGCGGTCCGGGTGGACGGTGGAGCGCACGAGAGCACCGGCGAAGTCGCGCAGGCTCTTGTTCTCCTCGTGGGAGTCGCGCGCCAGCACGGCGAAGGCGGTTCCCTCGCCGACGCGCTCACGCGCCATGACGATCCCCTTGGCCATGTTGATCACATCGCGGCCGCGCATCGTGTCGGCGAGCGACTCGCTGAGCCTTCTGGCGTTGTCGTACGACCGCACGTTGGCCAGCAGGATCGCGGACTGGGCGGCGAACATGGTGAGCAGGTACTCCTCGCGTTCTCCGAAAGCACTCGGCTCGCGGCCGTACACCTTGATCGCCCCCAGTGCGTCGCCCCCGGCGACCATCGGCGCGCTCAACGCCGACCGCATCTCCGACCCACCGGCGGCCTCGGCCCAGCGCGGCCACCGGACGTCACGGGCGATGTCGTCGACCTTCACCACGTGACGCTCTTCCCACGCGGTCAGGCACGGCCCTTCCGCCAGCTCGTACTGCAGCGCGTCCAGGTGTTCCACGACCGGGCCCGTGGCCGCCGCGGTCGTCCTGCGGCCGTGCTCGTCGAGCAGCGACACGCCGGCACCCGCGGTGGCGGGAAGCGCTTCCCCGGCCAGCGACGTGACCAGGCTCAGCACCGTGCCGACCGTCTCGCGGGACAGCAGCAGACCCGACATCCGCGCGGACACGGCCGCCAGCTCGTCGGCCAGCGGCAGATCATGGTTCATCTCGCGTCACACCTTCGGCACCGGCTCATCGCCTCCCCGGTGACGGACGTCCACCGATGCACACGGCTTCCCCGCAGGCACAGCGGCAAACCGGGATCGCGGCGGCACTGTCCGCAAGGGAGCACCGATCTGCGCCAGGCTCATGTGGTCTGCGGTCTTCCCGTGCCGGCCAGCGGCACCTCCTGGGCGACGTTTGTGATGGACGGGTACACCGGACGTCGCACGACGATCCGGTTCAGCCAGGAGCCGGTGGGACCGTTCCCGCCGTGCACCTCGTCCTGGAGTCCTCGTCAATCGCCGAGGAGATGACCGTGACGACTTCGAACAAGGTCGGCCCGCCGCTGCCCGTCGTGCTGGACGAGGTGACCACAGCGCTGACGCGCCTGTCGGAAGCACTCCGCCGCGAGTACGAGCGATCTCGTCGTCCGGCTGGACGGTGTCCAGTACCGCACGGGCACCGGCCCCTGCCTGAACGCCGCCGAGACAGGGCGGGTGGAGCGGGCGACGGTCGAGGAGGCGCTGGGACGCTGGCCCGCGTTCGGCACCGCGGCTCACACGGCCGGGATGGTGAGCTTCCTGTCCGCGCCGCTGACGGTGGACAGCGAGCACTCCGGCGCGATCAACGGTTACTCCCGGCAGGGACACGGCTTCCTGGACCTCGACGCTCCCCTGCTGGCTGTACACCGCCGCTGTGGAAACGGCCCTGCGCAGCCACAGCATGTACCTGCGGGCGTTCAAGCTCGCCGAGCAGCTGCGCACCGCGCTGACGACGCGCGCGGTCATCGACCAGGCCAAAGGCGTTCTCATGGCCGTGCACTCGATCACCGCCGACAGGGCCTTCCGGCTGCTGGTCGAGCAGTCGCAACACGAGAACGTCAAACTCCACGCCCTGGCGGAGCGGTTCATCGCCGGCCGTGCCAGCTGGCCGGAGGCGCCTTCACGACGAAGGTGCGTGATCACTCCACAGCAGGGCTTGGCTGGAGTGGTTGCGCTGCAAGCGATGGCGCGCGGTCTGTTCCCGCGGGCATTGAACGGCCCGATAAGGGTATCCGGGCGCAACGTCGAGCAACCGGCGATTCGACACCGCTGTGTCCGCACGCCTCGTACGGGTGCGGACCCGACCCCACGGACCTCGCCATGTCATTGACACCTTGCCCTGACCGCGGTGCGGTCGTCGTCTACCTCAACCCGGACGTTCTGCACCCCGTCGCCGTCCTGAGCGGCGTCGTCCTCGGCCCTCACGTGGTAGACCCGCAGACCTCTCACCTGTGGGTGCCGGTGTTGCTGCCCGATAGCACCGTGTCCGTGCTCGACACCGTGAACATCATGCAGGTCGAGCCACCGGAACACCCGGCCGACGCACGAAAACCGTGACGTCGGCGCCAACCGACCTCGGCCTTTCGAGGGCTGCGGCGTTTATCCGCTCGATGTGAGGCAATCCAGCGCCATGGCCGATGAACTGCCGTTCGAGACACAGCGAGGCCGTCTGTCGCCCGAAGATCTCACCGCCATCGCCGAAGCCGTCGCAACCAGGCCCGAGCTGCGGGTGGGGGAAGTGAACCAGACCGCGGCAGAACGCGCCTACTCGGACGTGTTCACCAACGAGCACCTCGAGTCGTTCTGCTTCGACGACACGTTCATCCACCGCATGCGCCGCGATCCGGGCGCAGACTCGACGATCACCATCCACGCGTACTCGCCACCGCTGAGGCAGACTGGGCAGTACGGCGAGTGCGAAGACGGCCTGCTGCACCGCACGCCAACGGACGCCGTGGAACAGCTCAAGCCACACGGTGTCCAAGGCACTTCCACCGGCCACCAGCAGTTCGCCCGCTCCTAGCAGGGACAACAGCACACACCGGCCCGCAGGGCCGAAATCAGGACCACCCTGGTAATCACCGCCAGCGCGGATGCCGATCCCGCGCTGGCGGCCTGCTGGAAGGCCTTTCCAGCCTGGGAGACGAGTCTTCGTGCGGCACCGGCAGCGAGCCGCCAAACCAACAGGCGCGCCATCAGCCTGCAGACGGCGCTGGACCCGGCTCCTTTGGGAGTGCCGGGGGCTTGGGGCCCTCAAAACCAAGCACGCAGGAAGCCACCAGCCGAGCGGTCAGAGCTCCCCGGCGAAACGGAAAGGTGTGAGCACCGCCAACAACCTCCACCCGCCCGTCCCGAGCGGCACCGGCAAGGCGTTCAACCCAGGGCAAAGGAGCGAAAGCATCATGCTCCCCACGAGCCACCAACACCGGACAGCGAACCTGGGTGATGACCTGTTCCGGTTCGTCCAACTGCGCAGAACGAATGAAGCGGGCGATCTCCCGAGGCCCACCGCGCAGATAGTCGGGCGCCGTAGCCGGCACCAACGCAGGCGGCTCGTGCACGAAGTTACGCACGAACGCAAGCAACAACTCCATCAAAGCACGCTGTTCAGGCGGAAAGGTAGGCCCCAGCAGCAACAACGACCGAACGAGATCCGGCCGAGCCGCGGCGACGTGCAACGCGGCCTGCGCACCAGTCGAGTGCCCGACGAGGACCACAGGACGGCCGAGCACCTCGTCGATCCAGCCGGACACCGCCTCGGCGACGGCACCGACCCCGGCCGGGCACACCCGAGCCGCGCGATGCCCGAACCCAGGCACGTCGAGCAGGTGCGCCCTGGCCCGGTCACCGCAGACGGCGAGGGTGTCCACGAAATAGCTCAGCGCCCCCAGACCGGGTACGAGGACAACGTCCGGGACATCGTCGTGCCACCACCCCGCCTGCAGGCTGCGGAAGTCGCGGCCGCGGACGTGATCCCACCGCTCGCGCACGTGCCGCAGGCGATCCTGCATGACAGGCTCCCTTCTCAACGACTGACGCTGGAGCTACCGCCCCCACCCGCTGAGCGAGTCGACCGTGCCCCGGACAACCGGCCGCTCGCACGTTCCGGCCGACCCGGTCACCGGGCCGGCCGCCCACTCACTCGACGTCGGCGTCACCCAAGCCGATGCCATCGGTCTCCGGCGGGTCGCTGGGCGCCCGCTTCGACACCTCGACCTCCGTCTCGGTGAGCGGTGCCCCGCTCGCCTCCTCGGCGGCACCCCGTTCCGTCTGCTCGTTCTCGGTCGGTTCCGTCACGGCACACTCCTCCCTGACTCGTCCTCACGTTCGTGCGGCATACCCGGCGCGGGCACTTTGAACCAGACTCGCGAAAGATCACGACAGAGCCATGATCGGACGAACACGGGGTATTCGCTGCGCTCACATCCTGCTTCGTGAAGGTGGTGGCGTCATGGTGCGAATCCGCGTCACCGGCACGTCCGCGGCCGAGACCCTGGTGGAGGTGACCGGCCTGTTGGACGTGACCGGGTCGGGGACGCTGCTCGCGAAGCTGGACCGGCTGATCGACGAGGGGCGGCACCACCTCGTCGTCGACGTCTCCGGTGTCACCTTCTGCGACTCCAGCGGTCTCAGCGCTCTGGTCCGCAGCCGGGCCAGGGCCGTCCAGATGACGGGCTCGCTGCGGCTGGCCTCACCGAGTCCGCAGGTTCGCCGCGTGCTGAGCATCGCCGGGCTCACACGCATGTTCGAGCGCTGAACCGCGGCGGCGCGGTCACGGGAAACCACTCGCAGGGCAATTCGCCTGAACGGGCGAGTTGTGGCGGGTGTCGTGCGGGTTTCGCAGGGTAGCCCGCACACCGTGCGGCACCTGTCGCGCGGTGCCGAAGGGGAATCATGACCACGCTGAAACCCACACCGGTGATTCCGCACCCGACGCGGACCGCTCGGGGCCTGAAGGGCTCCGCGTTCCTGAAGGTCCTCAACACCACCGACCACAAGCTGATCGGGATCATGTACATGATCACGTCGTTCGGCTTCTTCATGGTCGGCGGTGCGATGGCGCTGCTGATGCGCGGTGAGCTGGCGCGGCCGGGTCTGCAGTTCCTGTCCAACGAGCAGTACAACCAGCTGTTCACCATGCACGGCACGGTGATGCTGCTGCTCTACGCCACCCCGATCGTGTTCGGGTTCGCCAACTTCGTCGTGCCGCTGCAGATCGGCTCGCCGGACGTCGCGTTCCCCCGCCTCAACGCCTTCTCCTACTGGCTGTTCCTGTTCGGCGGGCTGATCGTCGTGAGCTCGTTCCTCACCCCCGCCGGCGCGGCCGACTTCGGCTGGACCGCCTACACGCCGTTGTCCAGCGCGCGGCACTCCCCCGGCATCGGCGCCGACCTGTGGATCTCCGGGCTCGTCGTCGGCGGTCTCGGCACGATCCTGGGCGCGGTCAACATGATCACCACCATCGTCTGCCTGCGCGCGCCCGGCATGACGGCGTTCCGCATGCCGATCTTCACCTGGAACATCCTGATCACCAGCATCCTGGTGCTGCTGGCGTTCCCGATCCTCACCGCCGCGCTGCTGGCCCTGCTGGCGGACCGGCACTTCGGCGCGCACGTGTTCGACCCGGCCAACGGCGGCGTCATCCTCTGGCAGCACCTGTTCTGGTTCTTCGGGCACCCCGAGGTCTACATCGTCGCCCTGCCGTTCTTCGGCATCGTCAGCGAGATCTTCCCCGTCTTCAGCCGCAAACCGCTCTTCGGCTACAAAGGACTCGTCTACGCCACCATCGCCATCGCCCTGTACTCCGTGGTCGTGTGGGCGCACCACATGTACGCCACCGGCGCCGTGCTGCTGCTGTTCTTCTCCGCCACCACATTCATCATCGCCATCCCGACCGGCATCAAGTTCTTCAACTGGATCGGCACGATGTGGAAGGGACAGCTCACCTTCGAGACACCGATGCTGTTCAGCCTCGGCTTCATCGTCACGTTCCTGTTCGGCGGCCTGTCCGGCATCCTGCTCGCCTCACCGCCGATCGACTTCCACGTCACCGACACCTACTTCGTCGTCGCCCACTTCCACTACGTGCTCTTCGGCACCATCGTCTTCGCCACCTACGCCGGCATCTACTTCTGGTTCCCCAAGATCACCGGCCGCATGATGAGCGAACCGATCGGCAAGCTGCACTTCTGGACCACGTTCCTCGGCTTCCACGGCACCTTCCTGGTCCACCACTGGCTCGGCAACCAGGGCATGCCCCGCCGCTACGCCGACTACCTGGCCTCGGACAACTTCACGACCCTCAACACCATCTCCACCATCGGCTCGTTCGTCCTCGGCGCGTCCGTACTGCCGTTCCTCTACAACATCGCCCGCAGCTACCGCTACGGCGAACCCGCCCGCGCCGACGACCCCTGGGGGTTCGGCAACTCTCTGGAATGGGCCACCACCTCACCCCCGCCACGGCACAACTTCCACGAGCTGCCGAAGATCCGCTCCGAACGCCCGGCGTTCGAGCTTCACTACCCGCACATGGTCGAACGGATGCGCGCCGAGTCCCACGTCTCCATCACCAAGCCGGGACCGGCCGGCATCGACAAGATCACGGAAAAGGTGCTCGCCCCGACCGACCGCGACACGGAGCACTGAGCAGTGGACGCCGCCCGCGAGCTCAGGGAACTCCGCCGGATCGAACGCTGGCTCACCGTCAACGACCCGGAGCTCGCCGCGATGCTGAGCGCGCACGGTGCCGAACCGCGAACAGCCAACCGCCGGGGGACGCGACTCGCCGTCGACGTCCTCGGAGCGGCGTGCGTGATCATCGGCGCACTCACCGGCTTGTTCGTGCTGGTCTTCACAGGTGTGCTGGTGCTGATGGCCGGCGCATGCCTTCACACCATGTGCCGGCGCAGAGGTCGTGGATAGGTCGCCCGGAGCCGGGTACACGAGCGACATGATGAAACGCGCGTTGTGGGAGGGCCTGGTCGCCGGCACCGCCGGCGTGCTGGTGATGACGCTGGGGGAGAAGGCGGAACAGCGCCTGACCGGTCGCCCGGACTCCCACGTGCCGGCGCGGGTGCTGCAGCGGCTCACCGGCATGCGGGAGCGGCCCGGTGGCAGGCAGCCGGTGCCGGTCAACCTGGCGATGCACTTCGGCCAGGGCATCCTGCTCGGCGTGCTGCGCTCGGTCATGGCGCACGCCGGGCTGCGGGGCCCGTGGTCGTCGGCGAAGTTCGCCGTGGTCCGGCTGACCAACGACCAGATCCTGGAGAACGCCACCGGCGTCGGCGCCCCGCCGCCCACCTGGCCCCGCGGGGAGCTGGTGGTGGACCTGCTGCACAAGTCCGTCTACGCCTTCGCCACCGGTGTCGTCGCCGACGTCCTGGCGGCCCGGTCCGGCCCTGGACCCGGACAGCGCCACGCCGCGCTGCGCCCCGGCCGCCACGCTGACGTCGGCCCACTCCCCCGCAGCCACGCCCACACCCGGTAGACAGGAGAGCCGCACGCCTGATGAACGACTCCGCCCGGCAGGCCCCACCGCCCTCCGCACTCCTGCCACGAAGGTCGATGGTCGTGTGCGCGGTGATCGGCGCGGCGGTGATGGCCGCGATCGATGAGATCGTGTTCCACCAGATCCTGGCCTGGCACCACTTCTTCGACCGGTCCACCCCGGCGGTGGGGCTGGTGTCGGACGGGCTGTTGCACACCGCGGAGTTGCTGGCCTTGGTGGCCGGGTTCGTCTTGTACGCCGACCTGCGCCGCCGTCACGCCCTCGCCCCGGCCCACGCCCTGGCAGGACTGTTCCTCGGCTTGGGCGGCTTCCAGCTGTTCGACGGGATCGTCGACCACAAGCTGCTGCACCTGCACCAGGTCCGCTACGGCGTGGACGTGCTGCTCTACGACCTGGTGTGGAACGCCGCGGCGCTGGTGCTGCTGGCTGTGGGTGCGGCCCTGGCCGTGCGCGCACGCCGACAGGTTCGCTCGTGAGTGATCACCACCTGCACCACACGCCCGCAATGGGTACGGTCATCGCAGTGACGGCACTGCTGGCGGCGCTGGCCTACCTGGCAGCCACGGCCCGCCTGCGACGGCGCGGGGACGCCTGGCCGGGATGGCGCGACATCTGCTTCACCGCCGGATGCGCTGTCCTGGCCTACGCGCTCCTGGGTCCGCTGCCCGGCGGTCCGTTCACGGCCCACATGGCCCAGCACCTCGTCCTGGCGATGATCGCCCCCGTGCTGGTGGTGCCGGCCCGCCCGCTGACCCTGCTGGTGCGGGTGGTGCCGACAGGACCGCGGCGCGCGCTGCTGGCCGTGGCGCACTCGACGCCTGCGACCGTGCTGGTCTTCCCTCCGCTGGCGGCTCTGCTGGACGTCGGCGGCCTGTGGCTGCTGTACCGGACGCCCCTGTTCGCCGCCACCCACCACCAGCCACTGGTGCACGCCGCCGTCCACCTCCACGTCGTGGTCTCCGGGCTGCTGTTCACCTTCGCCGTGTGCCGGCTGGACCCGATGCGGCACCGCTGGAGCCCGGCCTGGCGCGCAACCGCCCTGCTGGCCGCCGGCGCCGCGCACGCCGTACTGGCCAAGACCCTCTACGCCACGCCCCCGCCGGGCACCGCCTTCACCACCGCCGACCTGCACCAAGGCGCCCAGCTGATGTACTACGGCGGCGACCTGGCCGAACTCGCCCTGGCCACGATCATCGCCGTCCAGTGGTACACCGCCACCGGCCGCGCTCGCGCCCACCGGCAACGCCGCGCGGCCAGTGGGGCCCGACCTCGATCAGGCAGCCGGAGCACCGCCTGATCGAGACCGGCCGTGCCGACGGTCAGCTGTCCCGATCGAGGGTGAAGGAGACCTCGTAGAGACCGGGCTGGGCCTGGCCGAACGCCTTGTTGCCCTCCAGCAGCCCCCGCGACCTCAGGTGCTGGACCACCCGCTGCGCGGCATCGAGGTCCGCGCTCTGCGCGTAGTTGACGACACGGGTGCCGTCCAGGCTGCGGTGCAGGCTCGCCGAGATCCAGCCGGGCACCTCACTGGCCACCCTGGCGGCCTGCGCCAGGTAGTCGATCAACGGCTGCTGGCGGTCGGGTTCGACGGTGAACACGTTGATCTGGGTGACCGCTGAACCGGTACGAATGACGGGCATCGCTTCTCCTCGCGTGATGACGAGGCGAACAGCCGAGACTCGACAGGACGGGCAGCGTCAAGCCTCGGTTGCTCACCGAGAGCTTGTCGCGGGTCGCCACCGCGGTGGCGAACGGAGCCTCGTGTCGAGGGGCCGGGCTCACCAATGCCGGCCAAGGTCCTTTTCGACCCGATCAGGCTACACGGACCGGTGTCACCGCTTGAACGGAAGCACGACGCTGGACGGGTCCCGGTCCGGGCGCAGCCCTCGCCAGGCCGGATGCCGCAGGCGACCGTCCGTGGTCCACTGCCGGAACTCGACTTCACCCACCAGCCCCGGTTCGACCCAACGGGCGTCGCGCGCGTGTTCGCGCGGCACCTCGACGTCGAAGGGACTGGTGGGCCGCGATCGCCGCTCGAGCTGTCGCTGCAGATCCGCGAGCACCTTCTGGCTGAAGCCCGTACCGACGTGTCCGACGTAGACCAGCCGGCCCTCACCGTCGTGAGCGCCGAGAAGCAACGACCCGATCCGGCCCGCTCGGTTGCCCTGCCCCGCCCGCCATCCGCCGATGACGACCTCCTGGGTGTACCGGAAGGGCGTTTTCACCCAGGTGGGTGACCGTCGGCCCGGCTCGTACCGGGACTTCACCCGCTTCGAGACGATTCCCTCGAACCCGTACTGGCTCGCGACGCGGAGAACGGCCTCCGGCTCGGTGTCCATGAACGCCGGGGGCACCTGCACCGCGTGATCGCCCGGCAGGCCCAGGTCGGCGAGCATCGCGCGCCGCACGTCGTACGGCTTGGACACCAGCGACCGCCCGTCCAGGTGCAGCAGGTCGAAGACGAAGTACGCGATGCGCGGCCTGCTCGGCCGCAGCTCGCGCACGCCCGAACCCAACTTGTTGCGCTGCTGGAGCAGCCCGAAGTCCGGGCGCCCGTCCTCGTCCAGCGCCACGATCTCCCCGTCGAGCACGGCGGTCCGGTTGTGCAGGAGATCGGGCAGGATGGCGAGCTCCGGGAAGCGGCCCAGGAAGTCGAGGTCGTTGCGGCTGATCACCTGCACACCGCGTCCACGGCAGTGCGCGACGCCCCGGTAGCCGTCCCACTTGAACTCGACGGCCCAGCCGTCGTCCTGCGGGGCGTTGCCCGGCGTGGCGAGCATGGGCCTGATGAGGTCCGACGATCGACCCGCTGGTGCCGCGCTTCCCATCCGGCAGCCCTCCTCCGCTCCCCGCCGACCCAGTCATGGTCAGCGAGAATTTCCGGGGCCGCGACACGACAGCCGAACAGTTCACCCAGAGCGCCCGCTCATCACCGAGCGTCGCCGACGAACCGGGCAGGTCAGCGTTCTGCGCGCCGCTCGGCCCAGGCTTCCCGGGCCTGGTCCGCGGTCGGATGGGTCGCGAAGATCTCGGCGAGGCCGAGCAGCCGGAGCACCTTGCTCAGGTGGGGTGACAAGGCGACCAGTGCGATCGCCGCACCGGCCGCGCCGGCGAGGTTGCGCGCCGCGATGAGGGCGGCGATTCCGCTGGAGTCGCAGAACCTCAGCCCGGCCAGGTCGATGATCAGCTGGTCACCGGCGTGGAGCGAGAGCCCCTGGATGGCGTCGCGCGCGGCGGGGGCGGTGGACGAGTCCAGCTCGCCGGCGAAGACGAGAACCGGCCCGGTGGGAGTGGTTCGCGTCGTGGTGCTGAACTTGGTGCTCACGCATCCCCGATTTCGGCCAGGGGAATGCTCAGGGCGAGCAGTGCCGTGTCGTCCTCGACGCCGTTGCCGAATCCTTTGAGGAGCGCGGTCAACGCACTGATCACGTCGGGCGCGGTGGACGCCGCCGACGCCGCGAGGAAGTCGAGCAGGTCCTCCTCGCTGTACCGCTCCCTGCTGGCGCCGACCGGGCGGGCCTCGGTGAGGCCGTCGCTGTAGAGCAGCAGGGTGTCGCCCGCCGCGAGGTGCGCTGTCACCTCGGCGAACTTCGCGCCGGGGATCGCGCCGACGAGCATCCCGCCGGGAGTGTGCAGGAACTCCGCCACGCCATCGGCGCGCACGATGATCGCCGACGGGTGCCCGCCGCTGACCAGGGTGATGGCGCAGCCCGCGTCGTCGGGGACGAGTGAGCCGTAGATGACCGTGCAGAACCGGGTGTCCCCGCCGCGGTACTGCTGGTGCAGCACGGTGTTCAGGTTGTCCAGCACCTTGACCGGCTCCGGGTTGTACACGGCGGCGGAACGCAGGGTGTATCTCGCCAGCGAGGTCACCACGGCCGCCTCCGCGCCCTTTCCGGACACGTCACCGAGGAAGAAGCCCCAGCTGTCACCGGTGAGCGGGAAGAGGTCGTAGAAGTCGCCGCCGACCTCGTCGGCCGAGGCGGGGTGGTAGTAGGCGGCCACCTCCATTCCCGGCACCGTCATCAGCGCGGGTGGCAGCAGGGTCTTCTGCAGCGTCGACGCGAGTTGCCGCGCACGGTCGCGTTCGACGTCGGCCTGCTCGCGCGCACGCAACAACTCGCGTTCGTACGCGCGGCGGTCGCGGGCGTCGAAGAGCGTGATGCGGATCAGCTGCGCGGCACCGTCGTCACCCTTCTTCACCGTCGACGTCACCAGCACCGGCAACCGCGTCCCGTCCGCGGCCCTCAGGTCCAGCGCGAGACCGCCGGCCTCGCCGTGCATCGCGAGCGTCGGCGCGATGTGGGTCTCGTAGTACATCCGGCCGCCGACGGTCAGCAGATCGCTGAAGCGCCGCCGGCCGACCAGCTCGTCACGCCGCGATCCCAGCCAGGCGAGCAGAGTGCCGTTGATCTTGGCGATCGTGCCGTCCATCAACGTGGAGAGGTAGCCGCACGGAGCGTTCTCGTACAGGTCCTCCGCGCTGTCCTCCAGCAGGGCCGAGAACATCGCGCCGACGCCGCTGTCGTCGTGGGCTCCGCCGCCACCTTTCGCGTCGTCGGCCTCGCACATCACCGCGCACCAGCGAACCCGAGGATCGCCTCTGCGGTCGCCTCGGGAGCACTGAGCTGCGGGCAGTGCCCGGTCGCGTCCAGCGTCACCAGCTCGCTGCCGGCGATCTGCTCGTGGACGAACCGGCCGACCTCCTGCGACGCGATGGCGTCCCGCGCCGTCTGGATCACCAGCGTCGGTACCGAGACCTTCGACAGGTCGGCGCGGTTGTCGGAGAGGAACGTCGCCCTGGCGAACACCCGGGCGATCGTCGGGTCGGTGCGGCAGAAGCTGTCCGTCAGCTCGCCGCCCAGCTCGGGACGGTCCGGGTTGCCCATGATCACCGGCGCCATCGTCGCCGACCAGCCGAGGTAGTTGGAGTCGAGCGACTCCAGCAGCTCGTCGATGTCGGCGCGGCTGAACCCGCCCCGGTAGTCGCCGTCGTCGACGTAGCACGGCGACGGCGTCAGCAGCACCAGCTTCGCGAACCGGTCCGGCTCGCGGTTCGCCGCCAGCACCGCGATCATCGCCGACACCGAGTGCCCGACCAGCACCACGTCCCGCAGGTCCAGCGCCGCGCAGATCTCCAGCACGTCCCCGGCGTAGGTGTCCAGCGACGAGTACCGCTCCGCCGACCACTCCGACGCGTCCGACCTGCCGGAGCCGATGTGGTCGAACAGCACCACCCGGAACCGCTCGGCCAGCGCCGGCACGATCAGCCGCCACAGGTTCTGGTCACAGCCGAAACCGTGCGCGAGCAGCACCGCCGGACCGTCTTCGCGACCGGTCACGGTCACGTTGTTCCTGCTGCTCACGTCCATCGTGCACATACTGCCAGTGGTTCCACCGGACAGGCCGCCACCCGGGAACGTGGCGAGTCGCCGCCCTGTCGCGCGTTCCTGATCAGGGCCTTCACGAGGCGATGCGCAGGAAGACGTGCGTGGTCGTCCCGTCCGGCGTGGTGTGGACGCGCACCAGGTCGGCGAGCTGGTTGATCAGCAGCAGACCGCGACCGCCGTCCTGGTCGAGAGCGGCGGGCCGGCGGCCGGCGAGAGGATCGGCGAGGTGGCCGCTGTCCTGAGCGGTGCAGACGAGGTGGGTGCCGTCCCGCCAGATGCTCAGCAGACAGGAGCCGCCCGCGTGCCGGAAGCTGTTGGCGACGAGTTCCGTGGTGATCAGCGCGAGGTCGGCGGACCGGGTGCCGGACAGGCCGAGCCGGTCGGCGTGCCCGGTGGCGAAACGGCGGGCTTCGCGGATGCCGGCGGAAGTGGTGACCTGGAGCGCGACGGCGTCCGGGGCGATGTCGAAGGGCTGGTTGTAGCGGCTGACGACGGCGTCGGGGGCGTAGCGGTCGCTGCCGCGGCGGCCGCCGGTCTCCCACACCTCCGGGTGGGTGGCCAGCGCGTCGGTCACGACCTGCTCGTCGAGCGCGGCGGTGTCGTAGGGGCAGGCGATGGTCACGTCGCGCCCGGCGAAGGCGAGGTTGATCAGGGCTTCGTGCTGGGCGCAGGCCGGGTACTCGACGTCGGTGCGACCGGCCCAGATCGGCTCACCGATGATGCGGACGTGCGTCCCGGGGTGGCTGTCGGCGAACCGGCGCAGCACGGCGGGGATGATCCGGCCGGGGTTGCGGCCCTCCACCTCCATGTCGAGCAGCAGCACGTCGTCAGCGGCGGCGCCGAGGGCGTCGCGCAGCAGCCGCAGCTGCCGGGCGGGCACGGAGGCGGCGACCGGGTGGCCCTGCTCCAGCCCTTCCACGACGAAGGGCACCAGCAGGTGCAGGTACTCCTCGTCGGAGGCGTAGAACACCGCGGGGTGGACGAAGTCACCCAGAGGGAAGTCGCCCAGAGGGAAGTCACCCAGAGGTGGGAGGGCGGTGATCGTCATGCGGTGCACTCCACTCGGACGTTGGCGAGGTCGAGCAGGTTCACCAGCTTGGACACGCCCGGCCAGGAGGTCCGCAACACGACGGACGCGTCGCGGTCGGCGGCGTGGCGGGACAGGCGCAGCAAGGTGCGGTGGTCGAGGAAGGTGAGGCCGGTGGCGTCGAACGCCAGCTGCCCGTCGTGGGGGCGGAGGTCGGCGCGGTGCAGTGCGAGGGCGAACAGGTCCTCGCTGGTCTGGTCCACCTCGCCGGCGAAGGCGGTGGCCCGCTCGTCGGCCGCGTGCAACCGGAAGCCGGCGGAAGAGACGTTGGCGTTGGGGTGCAGGGAGGCCAGCTGCGCGAACGCGTGGTCGTCCACCTCGCCGGCGTCGTAGGCGCACATCGCCGAGAACGGCCGGTCGACCATGTACCGGTCGATCCGGTGCTCGTAGCGGGAGAAGGCGTCCAGCTGCTGCGGGGTGCGCACCAGCGAGGTGCAGTCGGCCGCGACGCGCAACCCGGCGAACCCGGCGGCCAGGGCCGCGTCCGTCGCCTCGGCGTAGGCCCTCACCTGCGCCGCTGGCTCGATCACCGTGCCGACCGGGTAGGTGGTGTCCAGCGAGGCGACCTGTGCGGCACCGGTCCTCAGCGCTTCGCGAATGCCGTCGATGCCGTCGAGGTCCTCGGCCAGGATCTCGGGGTCCCCGGTGCCGATGTAGCCGACCCGGTGACCGAGGGCCAGCCCTTCCGACAGGAACTCGCGGACCCGGTCGCGGAGGTCGCGCTCATCGCGGTACCGCCAGCACACGTGATCATGAGGCCCGAACCCCCGCCCGTGCTCGGCGAACCCCGATCTGCGCTTGTGCGTCACCACCATTACCTCTCCCCTGCGGCGCGACCGCCGTCCTCACCGCCGGTCCGACGCGACACGGCACCCGGCCGTCGACGCGCCTCCGGCGCACAAGATACCCGCTACCGGGGACGACCTGCGCAGGTGGAACCGGCGGGGTCACGACGTTCCTCGCTGCCCCGGGGCGCGCGTCGTCGTGATCTCGGCCCAGACGACCTTGCCGTCCTCGGTGGCGCGGGTGCCCCACCGGGTGGCGAACGCGTCGACCAGGACCAGACCGCGGTGCCGTTCGCTCCGCGGGTCCGCGGTGAACAGGCGGGGCCCCGAGATGCCGTGGTCGGCGACGTCGATGAACAGCAGGGAGTTCTCGCGCTGCAGGCGCAGCATGACGGGGCGGTCGGCGTGCTGGACCGCGTTGGCCACCAGCTCGCTGGCCACGGTGAGCGCCGCGTCGCGCATCTCGGCCAGGTTCCACCTGACCAGCTGCTCGGTGACGAAGGCGCGGGCCTGGGACGCGACGGCCGGACCGGCCTCCAGCGGCAGGGAGGCCACCTGACGGGTCGCCTCCAGCCGGTGCACGTGCAACAGCGCGACGTCGTCGTCGTGGCGCCCGGCGGTGAGGCGGTCGATGAGCTTGTCGCAGGCGACCTGGAGGTCCAGGTCGGGCGGCAGAGCGCGGATCTCGGCCAGCAGGGCGTCGATGCCCGTGCTGAGGTCGCGGACGCGGCTCTCGACCAGACCGTCGGTGTAGAGGGTCAGCCGCGCACCGACCGGGAACGACGTCTGCCGCTGCCGGAACGCCTCGCCGACGCCCAGCGGCATCCCCAGGCCCTCACCGATCAGCTCCGTCGTGCCGTCGGGGTGCGTCAGCACCGCCGGCAGGTGACCGGCGCTGGCGTAGGTCAGGGTGTCGTCCGCGGGGTCGTGCACGGCGTAGAAGCAGGTGATGAACGTGGCTCTGGGGGTGACGCCCGCCAGTGCCGACGCCTGGCGCAGCACGTCGGAAGGGGGCAGGTCCAGCAGCGCGTAGGAGCGCACGGCGGTGCGCATCTGCCCCATCACGGCCGCCGCGGTCACACCCCGGCCCACGACGTCGCCCACGACGAACGCGGTGCGTCCGGCGGGCAGTTCGAGCACGTCGAACCAGTCCCCGCCGACCTCGGAGCCGGTGGCCGCCGGCAGGTAGCGGGACGCGATGGCCAGACCGTTCACGTGCGGCACCGTGGGCAGCATGCTGTGGGTGAGCTCGGTCGCCGTCGAGCGCTGGCGGTCGAACAGGCGGGCGTTGTCCAGGGCGATCGCCGCGTAACCGGCGATGCCCTCGGCGAGCTGCTCGTGCCGCTCGGTGAACCGCCCGGTCTCGTGGTGGCCGAAGAAGAACCCGCCCAGCACCTCCCGCGACGACGGTGAGACCACCGGTACGGCCAGGTAGCTGCGCACCGGGAGGTGCCCCGGTGGCATGCCGCCATAGGGGTCGTTGCGGCCGTAGCGCGAATCCCGGGTGATGTCGTCGGAGCGGACCGTGCCCTCGCCGTTGAAGGTGACGGAGAAGACGTCGGTGTTGCGGGGCATGGGGAAGCGCTCGAACGCCGACCTGGGCACGCCCGACAGCGTGTACAGGGTGTAGGACTCGCCGTACTGGTCGACGAGGTTGTAGAAGAACGCGCCGAACTCCGCCCCGGTGGCCTTGGTCGCGGCGTCCGTGGCGTCCTGGACGAGGGTGTCGAGGTGCAGCTGCGAGGTCAGCCGGCGGCCGACGACCTGCAGCGTGTCGACCAGCTCTGCTTCGGCCCGCAGCCGGTGGACCGTGTTCTCGAGGTCGGCCGCCTGGTCGCGGGAGGTGTCCTCCAGCACGCGGAGGTGGTCGAGCAGGGCGTCGCGCTGAGCAGCCACGTCGACCTTGCCGCGTCCCGGCAGGGGGTGGGTCAGCAGCCCGGTGCGCACGCTGACGGCCACCGACCGGAACAGCTCCGCGGTCTGCGAGGAGATCGGCACGCTCGCCGGCAGCACCACGCAGAACAGGCCGCCGTCCGGCAGTGCGCCACCGAACGCCAGCACGGAGCGGACGCCGTGGGCCCGGACGAAGCCCTGGTCCGGGACGTGGTCGCTGCCGTCGGCGTCGGGGACGAGGAAGACACCGCACCGCTCCCCCGTCTCCGTCAGGCCGAGCGCGTCGGCCATCGGCGTCGCGGCAGCGGCTTCGGCCGACGTCGGCGCGACCGCACCGGGTACGCGGCGCGCAGCCGGTGCGCACTCCATCCCGGAGCCGGCTTCCAGCACCAGGCACCACGTGTCCGGATCGACGTCGTCCGGCTCGGTTTCGCGTACGAACCGCTGGAGCGCTTCGGGCAACTCGGCGAAACGGCGGGTGGAGAACAACCCCGCCGACAGCACGGCCGACTCTCCGCGCTCGTCCGTGAAACAACCGCGCAGTCGTTCCACGACCGCGGTGGCGGCGGAAGCGAAGTCGTCGGCGCTCTCGGCCGCGGCGCGGAGTTCCGCGGTCAGCCGCACCACGTCCGACAGGCCGAACGAGGCGAAGCCGCCGTCCCCGGCATGCCGGGGAGAGGGGGTGTTCACCGGCCAGGACCGCCGAGCGCGTCGGGCACCTGCGGGTGGATCGTCAGCAGCTGGTCCAGCGAGGTGAGCGTGATCGCGGACCTGACCTGAGGCCGTAAGGCGGCCAGGTGCAGCGCGCCGCCCGCCGCCTGGGCGACCTTGTGCAACCTCACCAGCGCGCTGAGCGCACTGGAGTCGCAGAAGTCGAGCCCGGACAGGTCCAGCACCAGCGTCCGGCCCTGCGCCGCGAGCGGTTCGACCGTCTTCAGCATGCGGGGGGTCGTGCCGAAGTCGAGCTCGCCGACGACGGCCGCCACCGTGTCGGCACCGCGGTCGTGAACACCGATCTCCAACGGCAGGTCCTCGCTCATCCTCGCCTCTTTTCGTTCGCGAACCCGCCCAACGTACCCGCACGGCCAGAACCGAACGGAGCATCCACCTCGATGCGCAGGTCCTGGCCCCGCAGCGGCCGATGGCGGGTTAGGCGGCATTTCGACGGGTAGTTCGGTTCGAGGAGACGCCCCTGCTCCGGGCGACGCGGCGGACCGGCCGGGCTCGGGACACCGTGGCGGGCGGTCGGCTCCGTGCCGGTGGTGCGGGGCACACGCGAAGGAGAACCCATGGAGTTGACGGCCAGCACCACCATTCGCAAACCCGTGTCGGAGGTGTTCGCGTTCTGGCGCGACCTGGAGAACCTCCCGACGTTCATGGCGCACGTCGAGGACATCCGCCCCACCGGCGACCGGACGAGCCACTGGGTCGCCAGCGCCCCGTTCGGCCAGAACGTCGAGTGGGACGCGGAGATCACCGACGAACTGCCCTCCGAGAAGATCGCGTGGCGGTCGACCGGTGACGCCGACGTGCCCAACGCCGGCACGGTCCGGTTCGTGCAGGCCCCGGACGGTGTGAGCACCGAGATCCACGTCGGCATGGTGTACGAGATCCCGGGCGGCGCGATCGGCAAGGCGGTCGCCCAGTACTTCGGCGAGGAACCGCACCAGCAGCTCGACGACGACCTGCGCCGGCTCAAGCAGGTGCTGGAGACCGGCGAGGTCGTCCGGTCCGACGGAGCCCCGTGGGGCAAGCGGGCGCGCGAGGAGTTCCCGCAGCGCCCGGCGCAGCCGCTGTCGGACGCCGAACTGGAGAAGGGAGCGGACGCGTGAGGGCGACCACCTGGGCGGGCCGCAACAAGGTCGAGGTCCGCGACGTGCCGGACCCGAGGATCCTGAACGCCCGCGACGCCATCGTCCGGATCACCTCCACCGCGATCTGCGGCTCGGACCTGCACCTGGTCGACGGCTACGTGCCGACCATGCAGGACGGGGACGTCCTGGGCCACGAGTTCATGGGCGAGGTGGTCGAGGTCGGTCCCGGCGTCGACCCCGGCCGGCTGCGGGTCGGCGACCGGGTCGTCGTCCCGTTCCCGATCGCCTGCGGCGCGTGCGCGGCCTGCGCCGCGGAGCTGTACTCCTGCTGCGAGAACTCCAACCCGAACGCCGGGATCGCGGAGAAGATGTTCGGGCACCCGGTCGCGGGCATCTTCGGCTACTCGCACCTGACCGGCGGCTACGCGGGCGGTCAGGCGCAGTACGCGCGGGTGCCGTTCGCCGACGTCGGCCCGTTGAAGATCGAGTCGGACCTGACCGACGAGCAGGTGCTGTTCCTGTCCGACATCCTGCCCACCGGCTACATGGGTGCCGAGATGTGCGACATCCAGCCCACCGACGTGGTGGCGGTGTGGGGCGCCGGCCCGGTCGGCCAGCTGGCCATGGACAGCGCCAGGGTCCTCGGCGCCGCGAAGGTCATCGCCATCGACAAGGAGCCCTACCGGCTGCGGATGGCCGAACAGGCCGGCTACACGACCGTGAACTTCGACGAGGTCGACGTGCGCTCCCGGCTGCTGGAGCTGACCGGCGGCCGCGGACCGGACAAGTGCATCGACGCGGTAGGCCTGGAGGCCACGCACGGCAGCGCGCTCATCTCCGCCTACGACAGGGTCAAGCAAGCCGTGCGGTCGGAGACCGAACGCCCCCATGCGCTGCGCCAGGCGATCCTGTCGTGCCGCAGCGGCGGCATCGTCTCGGTGGTCGGCGTCTACGGCGGACTGCTGGACAAGTTCCCCGCCGGCGCGTGGATGAACCGGTCGCTGACGCTGCGGACCGGGCAGTGCCACGTCCAGCGCTACATGAAGCCGCTGCTGCAGCGCATCGAGCGCGGGGAGATCGATCCGACCCGGATCATCACCCACACCCTGCGGTTGGACGAGGCCGAACGCGGCTTCGAGATGTTCAAGAACAAGCAGGACGACTGCGAGAAGGTCGTCCTCAAACCCTGACGGCCGCCCGCGTCCGGCCACCGCGGCGAGCGAGCGCGGTGGCCGTACGCGGCGTTGCGCACCGCGTCGTCGCTCTCCAGCCGCGCCCAGGGCCCGGCCACGGATCGGCAAGCAGACCGAGCACAACGGTCTCCTGCACGCACCGTCCGGTAGCCCCGCACACCCCTGGGTGTTCGACCGAAATCTGATGATCAAACGCAGCACATCGTTTGCGGACAACGCATCGCACCGCCCAGATCAGCGGGAACCGACCGCCACAGCCTGCACCCGCGGCGTTCTCAGCGGCTCGCGCGCAGCATGCGGATCGCCTGCAACGCTGGGGACGGTTCACCGTCGAACGCCGCGGGCCCGCCGAGGTAACCGGCGATCAGGTCGGGAGCGGAGTGGTCCTCGACACCGGTGAACCCGAGGTCTCGCAACTGTGCGGAGAGACCGTCGGGAGTGAAGTAGCTGAACAGGGGTTCGCCGACGCCGGCCAGCCGATCGGCCCGTGCGCGCTGGTAGGCGCTTTCCGCCTCGGTGGTCGCGGACCGGAGGTAGTCGAGGACGACCTCGACCGGCCGGGCCTGACCGGCGATGTAGGCGAGGGTGGCGTGGGCGGCGTCCGGGGTCAGGTAGTAGACGACGCCCAGCCACACGAACACGGCCGGGTCCGTCCGCCTGAATCCGGCGGACTCCAGTTCCGTTGCCAGCGCTTGGGTTTCGAAGTCGACCGGCACGAAGGTCAGCGTCCCGGGGCTGTCGATCCCGGCGGTGGCGAGGCGCTCCCGCTTCCACGCCTGGGTGGCGGGGTGGTCGACCTCGAAGACGCGCAGGTCCCGCCGCGGGTTGCGGTAGGCGAAGGTGTCCAGGCCCGCGCCCAGGATCACGACCTGCCGCGCACCGGCTGCGACGGCCGCGGCCACGGCGTCCTCGGCGAAACGGGCCCTGGAGGCGAAGAACAGGCGGCGGTTCCGGTCTGTCACGGCGCCGCTGAGGCGATCGGTCGCAGCCAGTCCCGGCAGTTCTTCCGCGGTGTGGCCGAGCAGCCGTGCCGCGAGAGGGTCCGTGAAGATCCGTGGCTGGTCGGCGATCTGGTGGTAGGCGCGGGCATACGCGGTGACGAGCGCTGTCTGACTGGGTCCGCCGTTCTCCATGTCCACGACGCTACTCACTGGTTCCGCCGCGTCGGACTGTCAGAACTGCCAGGCCGTGCCGCGGGCGCAGGGGCCCACGCGGAGCCGTTCACCGTCGCCGCCGCCGTTCTGCAGACAGCCGCCAGTCGGCACGTGCACGATCCGCTTCGGTGTGCCCATGACGATCCTCCAGGTGGTCTGGCTCGTACAGCTCATGGTGAAGACCACACTGCCGTCGCTGGCGAGGCAGCGGCCGTCGCCGACGTTCTGGAACCTGCCGGGCGTGGTGGAGATGTCCCACTTCTGGGTGTCTGCGCCCGTGCAGTCGAGTGTGAGAACGGTGCTCGCGGCGTCAGCGGTCACACAGCGGCCGGTGACCGGGTGCTTGATGGTGGTGAGCGCGTCTTCCTGCGCGGTAGCCGCTCCGGGTGCGGCCAGCGCCAGCAGTGCGACCGACACTCCCGCACCAGCGAGCAAGCGCAACGTGGCTCTCACGGTCGACCTCCCCTCAGATGACAGGAAATGGGAGACGGGCCGCGCTGACGGCCCGTCCCAGTTCACGATCAGGCGAGCGTGCTCCACCGCGTGGCTACCGGGCACGACACCACGACGACGCGTTCCTGATAGAGGGGATAGCCGTGCATGCACAGGCCGGTCGGCACGTGCGTGAACTTCTTCGGCGAACCGGACGTGGTCGTCCAGTTGGCGGACGGAGACGTGCACGACGTGGTGAAGACGACGTTGCCGTCGGAACCGAGGCAACGCCCGTTGCCCACGTTCCTGAACCTGCCCGGCGTGTAGTTGTCCCACTTCTGGGTGTCCGTGCCGTCGCAGTACATGGTGTTCACCACGTCACCAGGCCAGGCGTCCACGCAGAAGTTGTGGTCGCTCGCGTACAAGAACCGCGACACGGACGCGGCGCCGACCTCGCCCTGCGTTGCACTGTCAGTGCCGGCAGCTCCCGCGGCCTGCCCCCCGAGCAGCAGCGTCGCGGCGAAGGCCACCACCGCCCCGGCGCCGACGAGCCTGCGGGCAATTCCCCTGAGTTCCATTCTCGTTCCCCCCTATGAATCGTTGGTCTGGGAGAAGCTAAGAAGGACGCGCCACACGGCGCCTACACGGCTTCTACAGCGGGCCTTGTTCCAGGCCCGACGGCCTTCAGTTCAGGACGAACGTCCTGATGCTGCGGGCGGGCAGCTGAGCGTTGAAGGACCCGTTCGACACGGTGAAGTCGTTGTAGTGCGCGAGGGTCGCGCTCGCGCTCGTCAGCCAGGTCGAGACCGTCGCGGAACCGGTGTCCCGGATGGTGAACACGTGGTCCACCGGCGACGCGTTCTTGTTGACGGCGACGATCACGATCCTGGCACCGCTCTTGAACGCCGAGATGTAGACGTTCGACTGCGGGTTCGCGGTCGCGGTGATCCGCGAGTAACCGGGACGGACCCACTTCGAGAAGTGCGCCATGCTGGCGCCGCGCTTGCTGATCTGCCCGTCCTCGCGCATCGGACCGTAGGAGCGGCGGATGTACCACCACACGTAGGTCTGGAACCGGCCGTCCACCAACGCGCGGTGGACGTGCTCGCCCACGTCGAGCGCCTGCGGCCACAGGTCGGCGGAGTCGCTGCTGTTCGGGTGGTAGACCTCGGTCATCCACAGCTCTTTGCCGGCGCCCTTCTGCCGGAAGAGCGGGTAGGGGAAGTCCGCGGGCTGGGTGCCGTAGAGGTGCGCGCCGATGATGTCCACGTTCGCCAGCGCGGCGGCGTCGTTCAGGATGGGGTCGGAGAGGTTCTTGCGGTATTGGAACGATTCGGGGGCGATGACCCTGGTGTTGATCGCGCCCGCGTTCTCACGCAGGAACCTGACGATCTCGCCGGCGTTCCACGCCGTCCATTCCTGCGCGTAGTCCGGCTCGTTCTGGACCGAGATCCCGTACAGATTCGCTCCGTTGTTCGCCATGAACGCGACGAAGTCGTTCAGATGCTGCGCATAGGCGCCGTAGGAGTCGTAACGCAGCCGCTTGCCGCCGGAGAAGGTCTCGGTCATCGAGGCGGGCGGGTTCCACGGCGAGGCGATGACCTTGGCCCCGAGCTCGACCGCGCGCCTGGCCGTGGCGACCTCGCGGCTCCAGTTGGCCCGGTCCTCGTGGACGGGGATGCGCAGCACGGTGAACCCCAGCTGCCCCGCGCCGTTGCCGAACGCCGTGTCGCGTTGAGCGGCGGTGAGATCGCTGATCCAGACGGTGTGGTTCATACCGCCGAAGCCCAGGATCGTCTGCTGCACGTTCGACGGCTCGACGACCACCGAGGTGGCCGCCGCCGCAGGTGTCCCCGCCGCCAGCACCGGTAGCGCGGCGCCCGCCGCCAGCAACGTCCGCCGGCGCACGGGCTGCGGGTTCGCGATTTCGGAGTGGTCTCGACGTGCCGTCATGGCATCTCCACGAAGTCGTTTATGGGAGCGCTCCCAGCGTTTATTCCTAACAGCGCTCACGTGTCACCGTCAAGCCGGCCACTAATCGAATTCGTCGAACATGTCGAACAATGGGAATTCGACAAAGACCGAAAGGTGAGCGAGCAACCCGGCGCAGCGCCGAGCAAGGTCTACTCCCGCCACCACAGGTTTTCTCGATCCGGTGGCACATGCCTGCCGAGCCAGCCGTTTTGCGGCCCTGCGAGAGCCGGGACCATCCGCACATGGGCTAGCCTTCGCACAGATTGAGGTGACCTGATGAGTGAGCCTGACCTAGGCCCGTTGAGCCGTCACGGCTCTGAATTGCTCGACGACAGCACCGACCAGGCGCCGCACGAGCGGGCGATCGAAGTGCTCGAACAGGCCGTCGCGGCGGGCGAACCCGCTGCCGCCCGGCTGCTGGCCCGCGGATACCTCGACCAGGGCCGGCTGATCGAGGCGCAGGAACTGCTCGAGCCCCTGGTCGCGGCCGGACGTGACGACCTCGCGGACGTGCTGGCCGACGTGCTCGCCGACCTCGACCTGACCGGGGACGCGGAGCGCGCGTACCTGGTGGCCGTCGCCGCGGGTGACAGCAAGGCGATGAACAACTTCGCGTTGTTCCTGGCCGAGCAGGGCCGCTTCGACGAGGCGGTGGAGATGTTCGAGCGTGCGGTCGCACTGGGCGACACGCTGGCGCCGGCGAACCTGACCCGTACGCATCTGCACGACCGGCATGACGTCGCCGGCGCGCTCGCCGTGGCCGAGCAGCACCTCGACAAGGCCAGGCCGACGACATACTGCGCGCTCGCGGAGGTCTACGCCGAGCTCGGACGCCTGAACGAAGCCGAGCAGCTGTTGCGCACAGCCATCGACCTGGACGCGCAGCAAGCGCACATCGACTACGCCAAGTTCCTGCACCTCCGCCGGAACGACCTGGTGGCCTCCGAGCGCGAGTACCGGCTGGCGGAGGAGATCGGCGAGCCTGCCGCCGGGTACCACCTCGGCGCGTTCCTGCTCGAGCACGGCGACGACGACGAAGCCGCCGACGTGCTCGAACGCGCCGCCTCGTGGGGTGACCTCGACGCTCGACGGCTGCTGGACAGCGAGTTCGAACTCGTCACCGATTCGTGAACGGTCGCACGTTCAGCTGAACATGCGAGTCGGACGCGACGGCGAGGCGGAGTCCGTGTCGGCGCCGTTGTCCGCCTGGCGTTCGGTGCGGCCGATCCCGTGCCAGTCCAGGCAGAGCACGGTGGCGTCGTCCTGGAGATGGTCGCGGTAAGCGCGCCTCACGGCCCTGGTCGCCGCCCGCACCACCTCCCTGGGGTGCAGCGCTTCGGTGCTGCGGAGCAGCGCGGGGAGGTCGACGGCTTCGGCGTCGCGTTCGTACATGCCGTCGGTGAGCAGTATCAGCCGGTCTCCGGGGCGCAGGTCCAGCCGTTGCTCCCGGTAGGTGTGCGGTTTGACGCCGAAGAGCAGGTCGACCTCCAGTTCGAGCTCCTCCACCACGCCATCGCGCAGCAGCAGGGGTGCGGGGTGGCCCGCGTTGACCAGTTCGACCGCTCCGTCGCGCAGATCCACCCGCACCAGCAGTCCGGTCGCCATCCACCCCAGGCGGTGGTCCAGCAGGGCGTCGTTGGCCTGCTGAGCCTGCTCCGCCAGGCCGTCGCCTGCCCGGCGGGCCCTGCGCAGCGCGCCGACCAGCAGAGTCGCCGTCATCGCCGAGCCCACGTCGTGGCCGACGGCATCGGTCATCGACAGGTGCAGGATGTCGCGGTCCAGGGCGTAGTCGTACGTGTCGCCACCGATGTCGTGGGCCGGCACCAGAGCGCCGGCCACGGTGAACTGGGCAGCCTCGCAGCAGGACGCCGTCGGCAGCAGCTGGTGCTGGATCTCCGCGGCCAGGCTCATCGTCGTCGTGCGCCGGCCGGTGTGGTAGAGATCGGTGAAGCGGCGATCGGTGACTATGACGTAGGCCAAGGCGTGCGCCGCCTCCCCCAGCTGCGCCAGCACCTCGTCGTCGAGCGCGGGCACGGTCACCTCCAGCACCCCGACGCAGTCGCCGCGGTTGGTCACCGGCAGCACCACCCGCACCCCGCCGGCGTCCTGCCCCTGCCAGGGCCGTTGGGTGCGCAGCACCTCTTCGTAGACGCTGTCCCGCAGATCAACGCTGTTCGCGCCGCCCTCGCCGAGACCCCACGTGGTCGAAGCCAGCCGCACGAGCCGCTCGTCGGCGACGTCGATCAACAGGAACGACACGTCGACGGCCTCGAACCGCTTCGCCAGGTCCCGCGCCACGACCTCGACCGACTCCACCGGCGGCGCGCTCTCGGCTGCCGCCAGCACGTCACCCGGTCGCAACACATCGCCATTCACGGGCAACCTCCGAGCAGTTGGGGTCACCCTAGCCACATTCGCCGAACAGGTTGAACTCGGCCGAGAGGTGAGTTCCACAACTTCCTGCCCACCTGGGCACGTCAAGACCTCGGGCGGAACCCGGACCCGGCCGGGACCGGAGTACGGCATGATCAGTCTCACCTGCTCGATAGGGTTGACGACCGGCGTGGCGGGAAGTCCCGGCAGAGACAGGCGGACACCTGTCCACTCACCGATGATCCCAGATCCCGGCGTCGGCGACCGGCACCGGAGGTAGGAACGTTGTGAGCACCAACCCGCCTGAACGAAGCCCGATCCCGGCCGTGCTGCGGACCAGCGCGGCGTTGAGCTGGCGCTTTCTCGTCGTGGTCGCGGCGCTCTACGTCGTCGGCTACATCTTCGGCAAGCTGGCGGCGCTCGTCGTGCCGCTCGCGATCGCGCTGCTGCTGGCCGCCCTGCTCGCACCGGCCGTCGCCTTCCTGATGGCGCACCGGGTGCCCCGGGGTCTCGCCACCGTGCTGGTGCTGGTCAGCGGACTGCTCCTGCTCGGCGGGATGCTCACCTTCGTCGTGATGACCTTCGTCAACGGCCTGCCGGACCTGGCGGCACAGCTGACCCGCAGCATCGACACGATCTCCGATTGGCTCGTCAACGGCCCGCTGCACCTGAGCGAGACGCAGCTGCGCGACTACGCCGCCCAAATCGGGAAGACCTTGCAGGACAACCAGACCGGCATCACGACGGGTGCCATCACCACCGCCGCGACGGTCGGCGAGATCCTCACCGAGATGCTGCTGGTGCTGTTCGCGCTCGCGTTCCTCCTCTACGACGGGCCCGGGATCTGGCAGTTCCTCATCCGCGTCGTTCCCGGCGGACCGCGCAGGCGGGTCGACGTGGCGGGCAGGCGCAGTCTCGCCGCACTGGTCAGCTACGTCCGCGCCACCGGAGCGGTCGCGGTGGTGGACGCGGTCGGCATCGGCATCGGACTGGCCGTGCTGCGCGTTCCCCTGGCGATCCCGCTGGCGGCGCTGGTGTTCATCTGCGCGTTCGTCCCGATCTTCGGCGCGGTGGTGGCCGGTGCCGTGGCCGTCCTCATCGCGCTCGTCGCGAACGGTCCCCTGACCGCGGTGATCGTCCTGGTCATCGTCATCGCGGTGAACCAGCTGGAAAGCCACATCCTGCAACCGTTCCTGCTGGGACGGGCGGTGAAGCTGCACCCGCTGGCGGTGGTGCTGGCCATCGCGTCCGGGCTCCTGGTCGCGGGCATCGCGGGCGCACTGCTCGCCGTTCCCCTGCTGGCGGTGCTCAACTCCGCGATCCGCTCCCTGCGCAGCGAAGCCGACGAACACGTGTCACCCGCCGACGTGCACACCAGCCAGCCCGACGAGTCCGGACCGGACGAACCCGGCCTGGACACCGAAGCCGACAAGTGAGACTGGACTTCCCTGCGCCTGACAGGTCGGACACCACCAGGTCTCACGGCCGTGGGAGGTGAGGTCGGCCGGACGGAACGCGATCGGTGTGGCACAACGCAGACACGGACGTCGTGCCCTCCCGTACACCCGATGCCGGGGCGTGGGTCTGCCGGTCGTGTTCTGAGCCGGTGGCGAAGCGCGGATGCCGGACGTCACTGTGGACGATCGACGAACCGGCGGTGGCGGTGTCGAGGCGCGCCGCGATCCGCGCCACGCCGTCTCCCTCCGCCATCGCCCATCCTCACCCGGACCGGCCGGCGCGGCAGGCCGAGGCCACGTCCTGCGCCGGACGTCCCACCGGTGCGACCCTGATGTGATGGCCGAGCCGGAGCACACGCCAGACGGGCACTTCGTGGTGATCAACGGACGGCGGTGGCGGGCCACCGACCCCGAGATCCCGCCCGAGCCCGCGGCACGGCTGCGCAGCCTGCTGATGGCGGCTCGCCGGGACATCAGCGCCGCCCACCGCGCTCAAGACGCCGAGGCGGAACGGGGCGCTCGCGCACGGGTCCACCTCGCGAAGACGGCTCTCGGCGAGCGCGGCACCCCGTGGTGGGAACAGACGGCGAGCGAACGGCGGCAACGCTGGCAGCACGGCCTGGACGCACTGGACCATCACGACACCTGACCGTGCGGGCTCATCGTCTTCACGGACAGAGCCCTGCCTTGTGACGGGCGACGACCACGCTGCCGCTCCCCCTCGGCGTCGCGGGCCGCGAGCGCGCTGAACCACTTCCCGGGAGGGCGGTGCCGAACCGATATCGACAATGATTACCATGTTCTCCAGGTTCGGCCGCACGGCTCGCGACCGAGGAGGAGGACTGGTGGGTCACCTGTTGATGATCGAGAGCTGGGTCGGTGCCATGAGCTCGTTGCTGCCCAGGGCGGTCAACGAGTCAGGGCATCGCTTCACGTTCCTGACCCGCGATCTGCACCACTACCTGCGCGCGGCTCCCTCGCACCCGCACCCGCTGCTGGCGGCGGACAACGTGCTGACGGCGGAGACCAACGACGTGCCCGCCCTGCTCGGCCACGTGGAGCGGCTGCACGGGGTCCTGCGCTTCGACGGCGTGATCTCGTCCTGCGACTACTACCTGCCGACCGTCGCGCGGGTCGCCGCGCACCTGGGTCTGCCCGGCCCTGATCCACTCGCCGTCGAACGGGCCTGTCGCAAGGACCTCACCCGCACCGCCCTGCGCGAGGCGGGTGTTCCCGGCCCTCGCTTCGCGCTCGCCGACGACTGGCCCGCGCTGGCCGAGGTCGCCGCAGGGCTCGGTTATCCGCTGGTCGTCAAGCCGGTCGACCTGTGCGCCGGGATGCACGTGCGCAAGGTGGCCGACGAGTCGGAACTGCGCGAGGCGTTCGCCGCGATGGAGGCGTTCCCCGTCAACGCCCGCAACCAGCCCAGGGTGCGGACCGTGCTGGTGGAGGAGCTGCTGACCGGGCAGGAGGTCAGTGTCGAGACCGTCACGGTGGACGGGGCGACGCACGTCGTCGGCGTCACCGACAAGAGCATCGCGGGCGACCCGTGGTTCGTGGAGAGCGGGCACATGTTCCCCGCCGACCTGCCCACCGCCGAGGCCGAGGCGGTCGCCGTCGCCGCGATCGAGGCGCTGGGCCTGGACCGCGGCGTCGCGCACACCGAGGTCAAGCTGACCCCGGACGGCCCGAAGCTCGTCGAGGTCAACCCGCGCCCCGCCGGCAACCAGATCACCGAGCTGGTCCGCCGTGTCACCGGCATCGACCTGCCCGCCGCGTACGCGCAGCTGGCCGTCGGTGAACGACCGGACCTGAGCCCGGCGGACACCGGTGTGCGCAGCGCCGCGATCTCGTTCGTCCTGCCTGAACGCTCGGGGCTGGTCGCCGCCGTCCGCGGCGCCGAGGCGCTCGGCACCACACCGGGCGTCGTCGACTGGTCGATCAAGCGGCCCGGCCACCGGGCAGGCGACCCGACCAGCAACAACAGCTACCTGGGCCACGTCGTGGTGACCGACCCGGCCGGTCTCGGCGCCCGTGCGCGGGCCGAGCAGGTCGTGAGCGGCCTGTCCGTCGACTACGCCGAGGTGTCCGCGTGACGCTCACCGACCTGGTCGAGCTCGTCCGGGACGGCGGGCTGGGATCCGATCCGGCGACGTGCACCGTGTCCGTCGGGTTCACCACCAGACAGGGCGCACGGCACGCCACGCGCGGGCAGTCGTACCGCAACACCGTGGTCAGCCTGCGCGTGGAGGAGGCGGTGGGCTCCTGCGCGGTGGAGGACATCGCTGACGACGAGGTGCACAGCTGCGTCGGAGCGACGGTGCGAGAGCTGCTCGGCCACCCGAACCTCGCCATCCGCACCGCCGCACTCGACGCGTATCTGGCGCACGCCCGCCCGCATCACCTGTCCGCCACCAAGTCCGTCACCGTCGGCCCCGGCAGTTCCCTGGCCAAGTCCATGGCCAGGGCCGAAGCCGTCGTGGACCTGCTGGCCCCCGCGCCGGGCGACAGGGTGCTGGTGGTCGGCGTGGTCAACTCGCTGCTGCACCACCTGCGAGAACGAGGCGCGACCTACGTGCCGTGCGACCTCAAGGGCGGCCACACCGAGTGGGACGAGCCGATCGCCACGGACGCGGAGACCGCGCTCGACGGTTGTGACCTCGTGCTGGCCTCGGGGATGACGGTCGGCAACGGCACGTTCGAACCGCTGCTGCGTCGCGCCGCCGACGCGGGCAAGCCGGTGGTCCTGTTCGCGCAGACGGCCAGCGCGGTGCTGCCGTGGTTCATCGGCAGCGGAGTGCGTGCCGTGTCAGCCGAGCCGTATCCGTTCTTCTGGCTCGACGGCGGTCCTACGACGATCCACCACTACACGGAGCGCCCGTCGTGACAGTCCCCCGCCAGAACCGGCACCTGCTCGGTCTTCTCGGCCAGAGCCCGGTCGCCCGCATCGACGCGCCATTACCCCATCGGCACGGAGGGTTCTGGGCCAAGCTCGAGTGCCTGAGCGCCGGCGGCATGAAGGCGCGCGGTGCCGTGTCCATGCTGCGCGCCGCTCGCGAACGCGGCGAGCTCCGCCCCGGTGCGGTGGTCGTGGAGTCGACCAGCGGCACGCTCGGCCTCGGCCTCGCGTTCGCCTGCCAGGCCTTCGGCCACCCGGTGGTCCTGGTGGTGGACAGCGAGCTGGAGCCGTCGATGCGCGCCCTGTTGCGCGCGCACGGCGCCCGGCTGGAGGTGGTGGACCGGCCGCACCCGGTCGGTGGCTGGCAGCAGGCGCGCTTGGACCGGCTCCGAGCCGTGCTGCGCGAGTACCCCGACGTCTACTGGCCAGACCAGTACAACAACCCGGACAACCCCGGCGGGTACGCGGAGCTGGCCAGGGAACTGGTGGAGCAGCTCGATCCCGTCGACGTGCTGGTGTGCAGCGTGGGCACCGGCGGGCACAGCGCCGGCGTCGTCCGCGAGCTGCGCCGGTACTGGCCGGGAGTGCGGTTGATCGGCGTGGACGCGGTCGGCTCCACGATCTTCGGGCAGCCCGCGCGGCCCAGGGTGATGCGCGGGCTGGGCAGCAGCATCCACCCCCACAACGTCGCCTACGCCGAGTTCGACGAGGTCCACTGGCTGGGCCCGGTCGAGGTGGTGGACGCCTGCCGCAGGCTTGCCAGGGACGCCTTCGTCACGGGCGGCTGGAGCAGCGGCGCCGTCGCGCTGGTCGCCGCGTGGGTGGCCAGGGTCGAACCCGGCGCGGTGGTGGCGACCGTCTTCCCCGACGGCCCGCACCGCTACCTGGGCACGATCTTCGACGACGACTTCTGCCACGCCCGCGGTCTTCTCGGGCCTGCCGCAGACCGGCCGGTGGAGATCGGCGACCCGCAGGACGTCGAGGCGACGGGCTGGTCGCGGTCGCGGTCGATCGTCGCGCCGAGAGCGGCGGTGCTCGCGTGAGGATCGACTGGGAGGTCTACGGCCTCGAACTGGAGACGCCGCTGCGCATCTCGAGGTCGGTCATGTCCCGGCGGGACGCGGTGCGGGTCGTGGTGGAGCACGACGGGTCGCACGGCCACGGCGAAGTGGTGACCAGCACCTACTACCGGCTCGACGTGGAGACGATCACGTCGCTGCTGGACCGGCTGCGTCCTGTCCTGGGCGACGCGGACTCACCGAAGAGCGCGCTCGACGCCCTGCACGCGGACGCCACGATTCCGGAGGGGGTGCGCGGGGCGGTCGACGCGGCACTGCACGACCTGATCGGCCTGCGCGGCGGCGTTCCGGTGCACGCCCTGACCGGCGTCCCGCGGTGGCGCGACACCCCGACCGCCTACACGATCGGCATCACCGCGCCGGACGACGCGGCGGTCCGGGCGCGTGCGCTGGCCGGGCGAGGGTTCTCCGTGCTCAAGGTCAAGGCGGGGGCCGATCCGGAACGGGACGTCGCCGCGGTCGCCGCGGTCAGGGCGGCCGTGCCGGACGCCCGGCTGGTGCTCGACCCCAACGGCGGCTGGAGCCCGGACGAGACGGTGCGGGTGGTCGACCGGATCACCGCCGCCGGTGCCGTGCTCGACGCCGTGGAACAGCCGATCCCGCCAGGAGACCCGGACGCGCTGGCGTGGATCCGCGAGCGGTGCCCGGCACCGCTGGTCGCCGACGAGGACGCGGCCACGGTCGCCGACGTGCGCAAGCTGGCGGGCGCGGTGGACGGCGTCAACGTCAAGCTCGCCAAGTGCGGTGGACTGCGGCCGGCGCTGGAGATCATCTCAGCCGCCCGCGAGGCCGGACTGGACGTGATGCTCGGCTGTCTGGTCGCCAGTTCGCTCGGCATCGCGCCCGCCGTCCACCTCGCAGGGCACGCCCGGTGGGTCGATCTCGACGGGCACCTGCTGCTGGCCCACGACCCGTGGTCGGGCATCGGCGGTGAGGACGGCACCCTGCGGCTGTCCGGGGCGCCGGGCCTGGGTGTGGTGCGCCGATGAGCCGGCTCGCGGTGCCGGTGCGGCTGCTGCTGGTCAACCAGTTCGCCGTGAACACCGGCTTCTACCTGCTCATCCCCTACCTCGCCGTGCACCTGGGCGG
This sequence comes from Lentzea sp., assembly GCF_035525475.1. GTDB lineage: Bacteria > Actinomycetota > Actinomycetes > Mycobacteriales > Pseudonocardiaceae > Lentzea. The sequence goes on from NZ_DATLEC010000169.1 coordinate 112,712, forward strand.
CCTGGGCATGTCCGCCGCCGTGATCGGCGTGGTGCTCGGGGTGCGGACGCTGAGCCAGCAGGGTTTGTTCCTCCTGGGCGGCACGGCGTCGGACCGGCTGGGACCGCGGACCGTCATCCTCGCCGGCTGCGGACTGCGGGCGGTGGGGTTCGGGCTGTTCGCGATCGGCGACTCGCTCACCGTGGTGCTCGCCGCGTCGGCGCTCAGCGGGCTGGCCGGGGCGCTGTTCAACCCGGCGGTGCGGGCCTACATCGCGTTGGAGGCGGGTGAGGCGCGCACCGAGGCCTTCGCCCGGTTCAACGTCCACGCCCAGGCGGGCGCGTTGTTCGGGCCGGTGCTGGGCAGCGTGTTGCTGCTGTGGGACTTCCGGATCGCCGCGGTGGTGGCGGCCGGGATCTTCGCGGTGCTGACCGTCGCGCAGGCCGTCGCGCTGCCCGCGAGGCCGGCCACCCGCCGGGGCGGGACGGTGCTCGGCGACTGGCGCGAGTGCCTGGCGAACCGCCGGTTCGTGGCGTTCACCTGCGTGCTGAGCGGGATGTTCGTCCTGCAGAACCAGCTCTACCTGCTGCTGCCGATCCAGGCGCAGCAGGCCACCGGATCGGCGGGCGTGGTCGCCGCGCTGTTCATCGTGTCCACGGTCGCCACGCTGCTGTTCCAGGTCCGCATCACCCGCCTGCTGTCGGACCGGCCGCGAGGGCCGGTGATCGCGGCCGGCCTGGCCGTCATGGGCACGGGTTTCGTCGTTCCGGCGCTGTGGTCCGGGCTCGTGCCGGTGCTGGTGGCCACGCTCGCGCTGGCGGTCGGCGTGATGATCGCGAACCCCCTGGTCTACGACCTGATCCCGTCCTTCGGCCCGGAGAGCCTGGCGGGCACCCAGTTCGGCGTGTTCTACCTCGGCTCCGGGCTGGCGGCCGCGCTGGGCAACACCGCGATCGGCTGGGTGAGCGGGTTCGGTGACCGGCTCGCGTCCCTGCTGTGCGTCGCGATCGGACTCGTCAGCGCCGCGGGCGTCGCGTGGCTGCACCGCCGCGGCGCGCTCACACCACGACGGCAGGAGGCCGCCCGATGAACCTGCTCACCGACAACCCCGAGCTGTACGAGCACCAGTTCCCCGATCCCGGCCACGTCGCGGCCCGGTTCGTGCACGACGTCGTGACCCGGTTCGGCGGCGGACGGGACCTGCTCGACATCGGCTGCGGCACCGGCCGCGACGCGGGCTGGTTGTCCCGCAACGGTTACCGCGTCGCCGGGCTGGACAGCTCCCCCACCATGCTCGCGTACGTCCGCGAGCACCACCCGGCGGTCGCCGTGACGCTGGCCGACATGCGGTCCTTCGACCTCGATCGCCGCTTCGACGTCATCACGTGCCTGGACAGCGCGATGCTGTACTGCCACACCGGCGCCGACCTCGACGCGTTCCTGGAACGCTGCCGCGCGCACCTGGTGCCCGGCGGCCTGTTCGTCGCGGAGATGCGCAACGGCGCGTTCTTCCTTGGCAACACTGAACTTCTGGACGGCGTGCGCACGCGCTCGGTGACGTGGCGGGGCATCGAGTACACGTCGCACACGGAGCTGTGGATCGACCACGCGGCCCAGTTGCTGCGCCGTCGTCGTGCATGGGAGTGGGCGGAGCGCGCCGAACCGCTCGTGCAGCGGTCGGCCTGGCGGCTGCTGTTCCCCCAGGAACTGCGGCATCTGCTCGACCTGGCCGGGTTCGACGTCCTGGCCCTGTTCGACACGCCCGGCCCACGCACCGACCAGCCCTGGACCGCCGACGCCCCGCTGAGCGGTGCGCTGTCCGGCGACCGCCTCCACGTCGTGGCCCGCCTCCGCCGAGACGGGCACCATCGAAAGGAACCAGCATGTCCCTGAACCGCCGCGGTTTCCTCGGCCTCGCCACCGGCCTGACGGTCGTCACGCTCGCCGGATGCGGCAGCGGTGCCGCACCGGCCTCCTCCACGCCCCGCAGCGGCGGCAGGCTCCGCGCCGCCTTCGCGGGCGGCGGTGCCAAGGAGGTCCTCGACCCGCACCTGGCCAACCTGTTCGTCGAGGCCGCGCGGTCCAAGGCGATGTTCGACAAGCTCGCGGACCTCGGCGGCGACGTGTCGCCACAGCCGCGCCTGGCGGAGAAGTGGGAGCCCAGCGCGGATCTGACACGCTGGCGGATCACACTGCGCAAGGCGGTGTTCCACGACGGCAGACCGGTGCGCGCACAGGACGTGCTCGCCAGCTACGCGCGCATCCTCGACCCGAACCGCTCGTTCCGCGCCAAGTCGAGCCTCGCGCTGATCGACCTGCCGAACAGCCGCGCGGTCGACGACCGCACCGTGGAGTTCGCGCTGAAGCGGCCGTTCGTCGAGTTCCCCAACGCTCTCGCGGCGTTCGGCGCCTACATCGTGCCCGAGGGTGCCGAGGACTACACCTTGCCCGTCGGGTCGGGGGCGTTCAGCTTCGTGTCGTTCGAGCCGGGCAGGTCCGTGCTGCTCAAGCGCAACCCCGAGTACTGGGAGGGCGCGCCGCTGCTGGACGAGTTGGAGTTCGTGATCGCCAACGAGGAGTCGGCGCGCACCAACGCTCTGCTGGGCGGCCAGGTCGAGTACGCGCACGACCTGACCCCGACCACCGCGCGCAGCCACGCTTCCAGCGACCGGATGGCGATCCACCGCGCGCCCAACAGCGCCGTGCAGGCGTTCGCCATGAAGCTGGACCGGCCGCCGTTCGACAACCGCGACCTGCGTGAGGCGCTGTTCCTGCTCGCCGACCGGCCCCAGCTGGTGGAGTCGGTGCTCGCGGGCAGCGGCCAGGTCGGCAACGACCTGTTCGGCAAGGGCTACCAGCACTACGCCGCCGATCTCCCCCAGCGGGAACGTGATGTGGACAAGGCGAAGTCCCTCATCCGCAAGGCCGGCGCCGAAGGGCTGGTGGTCAAGCTCGACACCTCCACCGCCGCGGCCGGCATGGTCGAGGCGGCCACGGTGTTCGCCGACCAGGTCAAGGGTTCC
>NZ_DATLEC010000177.1:0-41110 GCF_035525475.1 Lentzea sp.
CGAAGAGCTTGATCAGGTTGTCCTCGGAGAGGATCTTGCGCTCGTTCTCGACTGCGGACCAGTAGTTACGCGAGAAGTCCAGCCTCTGAGTGATGGTCTTGACCTCGACGCCCATGTTGACGCGACGTTGCCGCAGCCGGAGCGCGAGCTCCCAGGCCGCGACTACAGGTGAGGTCGACGAGGACACGCTCCTCCTCCCAGGTGGCTTCAGCGGCTGGTGAACTGAACAGGTATACCACGCGGTTAGACCAACCGGTTACGGTAACCATGGAATAACGCGGTTCCTGTAGCGCCAGGCCGAACGCGGCCTTACCGTCAGAGGTGACTCGCCAAGTCAACCGCGATGGCATCTCGAACTGCTTCATCTCCGCCTGCTCGAGCCGAACTGTGCGCCACGGGGTTGTCAGTCGACCAACGACGCTGCGCACCGCATTGGACGCCCGAGGCCGTAGGTGGAGGAACGATGACGAGCAGTCCCTTGCCCGAGCCGCGCGGTCCGAACGCGCGGAGTTCGCCGGAGCCAGTACATCTTGCGGGGAATGGCGCGCTTCTGCTCGTCGAAGCCGGAGAAGAACACCTCACGTTGACCACGGCGCACTGCACCATCGTGGCCGCCGACATCGTGGGCTTCGGGCAGCACGACCGGAACAACACCAACCAGGTGCGGATTCGTCACGGCATGTACAAGGCGATGCAAGCCGCCTTTGACGCCGCCGGCATCACGTGGCTGTCGTGCCAGCACGACGACAGAGGGGATGGCGTGCTCGTGTTCGTCCCTGCGGACGTGCCCAAGAGATTGCTGGCCGACCATTTGCCGAACGCGCTCCTCGAGGCGTTGGTGCGGCACAACCAGACTCATCCGCCACGGGAGCGGATACGGCTGCGACTCGCTCTGCACGCGGGTGAGGTCAACTACGACCCGCACGGCGTGACTGGATCCGCGATCAACCACACGTGCCGGCTTCTCGACGCCGACGTCCTCAGGAATGCGGTGGCGGGCTCGTCCGCTGTTCTGGCGGTCGTCGGTTCAGCGTGGTTCTTCGACGAGGTCATCCGGCACAGCGAGCTCAGCCAGGCCAGGGCGTACCGGCGGGTCGAGGTGTCGAACAAGGAGACCACCACTCACGCCTGGGTTCGGCTGCTCAGGCCACCTCGCAACAGCCTGTGAGAGGTCAGCGGAAGTCCCGTGACTTCGACGGGATGCGCAGGTCCAGGTGTTGCAGGCGGTCCGCCAGCACGCTGACCACGCCCTCCGCCGACTCCACCACGCCCCGCACCAGCATCGCGCCGCTGCTGCGCGCCACCTTGCGGTACCGCGCCCACAGGCCCGGCGAGCACACGACGTTCACCATGCCCGTCTCGTCCTCGATGTTGAGGAACGTCACGCCGCCCGCTGTCGCCGGGCGTTGGCGGTGGGTCACCGCGCCACCTATCAGCACTCGTGTTCCTGGTTCCACGGAGGCCAGTGAGGTCACCGGGAGTGCGCCCATCGAGTCCAATGTGGACCTCACGAACTGGGTGGGGAAGCTGTCCGGTGACAGGCCTGTCGCCCAGACGTCCGCCACTGCCAGTTCCACGTCGTCCATGCCGGGCAGAGAAGGCGCTTCCACGCCGACTGTGGTTCCTGGCAGGCGGTCCGGGCGGATTGCGGCCACCGCGCCGGCTGCCCACAGGGCCTGGCGGCGTTCCAGGCCGAAGCACGTGAAGGCGCCCGCGGTGGCGAGGGCTTCCACCTGGGCTGTGGTCAGCTGGACGCGGGTGCCGAAGTCCTCCATGTCGCGGAACGGCTGGGCTGCGACGATTCGGGAGGCATCCGCTTCGCCTATGCCGCGCACGGCGGTCAGGCCGATGCGGACTGCGTTCGCGCCCTCGAAGCGTTCCAGGCCTGCCCAGGGCAGGGATCTGTTCACGCACGGGCCGTGGACCGTCACTCCGTGGCGGCGGGCGTCGATCACCAGGGACTGCGGGGAGTAGAAGCCCATCGGCTGGGCTCGGAGCAGGGCCGCGCAGAACGCTGCCGGGTGGTAGAGCTTGAACCACGCGCTCACGAAGACCAGGTGGGCGAACGACAGGGCGTGGGACTCGGGGAAGCCGAAGTTCGCGAACGCCAGCAGTTTCGCGTAGACGCGGCCGGCCAGGTCCTCGTCGACGCCGTTCTGGGCGCAGCCCTCGTAGAAGCGGTCTCGCAGGCGTTCCATGCGGGCCGTTGAGCGTTTCGCGCCCATCGCGCGGCGCAGTTCGTCGGCTTCGGCGGCGGTGAAGCCTGCCACGTCCACCGCGATCTGCATCAGTTGTTCCTGGAACAGCGGGACGCCGTAGGTCTTCTTGAGGGCGTTCTCCAGCAACGGGTGGTCGTACTCCCACTTCTCGGACTCGTTGCGGCGCCTGATGTACGGGTGCACCGAGCCGCCCTGGATCGGGCCGGGTCTGATCAGGGCGACCTCTACCACCAGGTCGTAGAACTCGCGGGGCTTGAGGCGCGGCAGCGTCGCCATCTGCGCTCGGCTCTCGACCTGGAAGACGCCTACCGAGTCGGCTTTCTGCAGCATGTCGTAGACGCGGGAGTCGGTGAGGTCGATCTGGCCCATGTCGACGTCGACGCCTTCGTGGTCGCGCACGAGGTCGATGGCGTAGTGCAGCGCGGAGAGCATGCCGAGGCCGAGCAGGTCGAACTTCACCAGGCCGATGGACGCGCAGTCGTCCTTGTCCCACTGCAGGACCGTGCGCTTGTCCATGCGCGCCTTCTCCACCGGGCACACCTCGCTGACGGCGCGGTCGCAGATCACCATGCCGCCGGAGTGGATGCCCAGGTGGCGCGGGAAGTTCTCCAGCTGTGCTGACAGCCGGAGCACGTCGTGCGGGATGTCGCAGTCGTCGGTGGTGACGGTGAGCGGGCCCCACCTGTCTATCTGCTTGCTCCACGCGTCCTGCTGGCCCGGCGAGTGGCCGAGCGCTCTGGCCATGTCGCGCACCGCGGAACGGGCGCGGTAGGTGATGACGTTCGCGACCTGTGCCGCGTGCCGGCGGCCGTACTTCTCGTAGACGTGCTGGATGACCTCCTCGCGCCGGTCGGACTCGATGTCGACGTCGATGTCGGGAGGACCGTCGCGGGCGGGGGCGAGGAAGCGTTCGAAGAGCAGGTCGAAGCGGACCGCGTCGACGTTGGTGATGCCGAGCGCGAAGCACACCGCGGAGTTGGCGGCGCTGCCCCTGCCCTGGCAGAGGATGTCGTTCCTCTTGCAGAAGTCCACGATGTCGTGCACGACGAGGAAGTAGCCGGGGAAGCCGAGCTGTTCGATGATCTTCAGTTCGTGCTCGATCTGCCGGAAAGCCTTCTCCCTGTGGTCGGAGGCTGCGTACCGGCGGTGCGCGCCCTGATAGGTGAGCTCGCGCAGCCAGCTGATCTCGGTGTGGCCCGGCGGCACGTCGAACGGCGGCAGGTTCGGTGCCACCAGCCGCAGGTCGAACGCCAGCTGCATGCCGAGCAACGCGGCGTTGTGCACGGCGCCGGGGAAACGGCGGAACCGGTGCCACATCTCCTCGCCGCTGCGCAGGAACGCCGCGGGTGCCGGCGGTAGCCATCCGGCCATCTCGTCGAGGCTGCTCCGTGCGCGGACGGCGGCCATCGCGGCGGCCAGCCTGCCTCGGCTCGAAGTCGCGTAGTGCACGGCATTCGTTGCCACGACAGGGAGGTTGAGCTTCTGCGCCATCGCGTTGAGGATGTCGTTGCGCCTGCTGTCCTCCGGCAGGCCGTGGTCGGTCAGCTCGACGTAGACGCGCCCCTTGCCGAACATGTCGGTGAGCCTGACGATCTCCCGGAACGCCGCCTCCGGCCCCTCCCTGGTCAGCGCTCTGCGGACGGTTCCCTTGCGGCAGCCCGTCAGCACCACGACCTCGCCGCTGGTGTCGGCCACGATCTGGTCGACGTCGTAGACGGGTTTGCCCTTCTCCGCCCGGGAGTCGAGGTGGCCGGTGGTCAGCGTGCGGCACAACGCGTGGTAGCCGGGTTGTTGGCGCGCGAGGAGGAGCAGGTGGTCGCCCTCGGGGTCGGGTTCGCCGTTGGCCGGCTTGCTGAGCCCGATGCTGAGCTCGGCGCCGAACACCGTGTGCATGCCGAGCTCCTTGGCGGCCTCGGCGAACCGGACCACTCCGTACATGCCGTCGTGGTCGGTGATCGCGATGGCGTCGAGCTTGAGCCGCTGTGCCTCCTCGACGAGCTCCTCGGGGTGGCTCGCACCGTCGAGCCAGCTGAAGTTGGAGTGGCAGTGCAGCTCCGCGTACGGCACGCGTTTGCGGGTGACGGCGGTCTCGTCCACGCGCAGCTCGAAGCCCGGCGGGGCGGTGTACCTGTCGCGGTGCCGTGACCACGCCGGGCCGTCGCCGCCGTCGGGGTTCTGCTCGACGGGCTTGCCGGAGAGCGCGCGTTCCAGCTCCCTCCAGCGGACCGGCGGGTTATTCCAGCCCATCGGCTTCCTTGCGCGGCAACGGGATCAGGATCTCCAGCAGATCCCAGTACTCGTCGTGCATCAGTCGTACACCCCTTCCAGAAACCACCTCTGGTCCCTGCGGATCAGCAGGAACGCCTGGTCGTCCGTCTGCACCTGGATGCGTGCGGCCCGGTGCGCGTCCGGCGCCCACCACCGCTCGTCGATCGGCCACGGTCCGGCCCACTCGGTTACTTCCCGCGTTTTCCCTTTGACGGTCAGCCTTTTCGGCCGCGCGGTGAGTTCAAGGCGGCCGGTCACGCCGATGTCGTCGCCCCTCGCGTCCTCGAGCTCGACGGGGTCGTCGGCGAGCGTGGCGGGCGCCCTGGTGAGCCGGCCGGGCCACGGGTGGTCCGGGTTCCTGGCCGGGGTCCGTTCGTCGCCCCACGGCACGAGCCTGACCTGCTCCTTCGGCCCCCTGCCACCGTCGATGACCGGCGTGAGCACGCCGTCCGGCCCGAGCAGGCCCTGGACGTGCAGGAGCGCCCGCACCGCGCGTTCGTCGTCGTGGCCCCACAACCCGAGCTGCAAGGCGGTGCCGTCGACGACCTCGACCGGTTCGAGGGTGAGCGTCCTGATGCCGGAGGTGAGGCGTTCGCGGGTGAGCCAGCCGTCGAGCTGCCAGCGCACGCGGTCGGCGATTCCCCGTGGCGTCAACGGTTCCGCGGCCCGCCACACCCGGTGCAGCTCCTCGTCGTTCTCGGTGCGGGCGTGGATGCCGAGGCGGGTGCAGGCGAGGCTCCTGGCCGCCAGGTTCTCGTGCAGCCGCTCGGACAGGAGCTTCGCGGCGAACGCGGCCGCGTCGATGCGGTCGACCGGGTCGTCGAAGGTCTCCCGCACCGCGAGTTCGGGCGCCGGCCTGCGCTTGTCGAGCGGACGTTCGGGCAGCCCGCGCGCCAGGCGGTGCTGTCTCGTCGCGGGACCGCCGAACCTCGACGCCACAGCGTTTTCCGGCACGTCCGCGAACGCGCCGAGCGTCTTCAGGCCGAGCCTTCTGAGCAGGTCGACCAGGTCGGGCGCGTCGAGCTCGTGCACGCCCAACGGCCTGAGGAACTCCGCGGTCCGGCCTGGCGGCACGATCATGTTGCGGTGCGCGGCTTTCGCGGCGGCGAAGAGGCTGTCTGCCACGCCCACCTGGGCTTCGACGTTCGTCTGCACGGCGATGTGGTCGACGATGCGCTCGGCCGCCTGCTCGGCGGTCTTGAAGTAGCCAACCGGTCCGCGTGCCGGCACCGCGACCAGACCGGGCTGCACGACCTCGATGCCGGGCGCGAGCTCCTCGACGGCCTCGGCGACCGGCTCGAAGAACCGGGCGTCGCGCTGCGGGTCGTGCTCGAAGGTGACCAGCTCCGGGCACGTCGACTCGGCCGCGCGCTTGCGCATCGCCCTGCGGATGCCTTCGGCGCGCGCCACGGCCGAGGTGGAGACGATCTCGTTGCCGTCGACTACTGCCACCGGTACGTGCTGGCTGGTGCCGGTGGCGGTGCAGGCGGCGACGACGGGCCAGTCGGGGCACCAGACCGCTAGGAGGCGGGCGTCCTTCACGCGGGGTGCTCGACGGTGGGCTTGGCGGTGGGCTTCGTGGCGCGAGAATTGTCGGTGCCGCCTGGGAGAATGGAATCTGGGGGATCCCCGGCCGGAGGGGACCCCTGCGCGAGCCTGGCCAAGGGCGCGCCCACGACTTCCGCGAGAGAACGTGTCACCGCAGCCTCCGTAAGAGACCGCGTTCCCACGCCCTCCGCGAGAGAACGTGTCCCCGCGGCCAGCCCGACCGGCCGTTCAACCACCCCGGAACCTGCCGGGCCTGCGGTGTCCACCCGCCTGGCGGCCAGCTCGTCGACCCGGTCCGGACCGGCATCAGCCGGCTCGTCGGAACGGGCCGGGTCGCCGGCCACCAGCGGGAGCTCGATGTCGTCCGGCAGCCCGAACGTCAGCACCACGTGCTTCGCGCAGCCCGCCGAGCCCCTGCCGCCTGTGCGCACGCTGATCTGCTGGCGCCGCAACGTTTCCGCGCCGTCGTCGAGGGGGTTCCAGCGCACGGACTCCGCTGTCAGCTCCACGTCGGCCGAGGGCCAGGAGCCGACGGCGATCAGCACGGTGCGGCGTTGGCGGGCTCTGGCGGTGAGGCGGCGTGCCAGGGATGCAGGCAGTGGGCAGGCGACGGCGACCAGGTCTATACCGTCCAGCAGGGCCGCGATGACCGGGCCTGGGTCGGAGCCGGGGCGGGGGACGAGTGCCAGCCGCTGCACCGAGACCCCGAGCTCGGCCGCGGCCAGCACCCCCACCTGCGGCAGGCCCACCACGGCGGCCCAGCAGCCGTCCGCGGTCGCGCCCGCGAGCAGGGCGAGCAGCAACGATGTCGATCCGCCCACCGACACCGTGCTGCCTCGCCGCAAGCCGCCCCACGGCAGCAGGCCCGCCAGTTCCCCGCGAACCGGCAGAACCCGCCCCGTGGCGTGGTCGGTGGTGGTGCTGGTCAACTCGCTGGCCGGGTTCACCCCGAGCGCGGCCAACGACGCCGTTGCCGACCTGGACACTCCACCCACCTCCCTGGAAGACCGTGCGCACCCCTGTGCACGGTCGCCGTGGGAAGTTCGGCGACTTGCTTATTCGAACTCCTGTTCGAACGAACGTGATGATCGTAGCGCGCGGGCGCACCCCTGTGTCAATCCCGGAACGTCACCCTTTTGGTGGACACAGCCACATGTACCGGAACGGTCCTCTACCGTGCCTTCAGCACAACTGGGGAACTGGGGAAATCGTGAACCAACCACCACCGCGGAACTGGCAGCAGCAACCACCCGGATGGCCGCAGCAGCAACCACAGGGCTGGCACCAACCACCGGGGTGGGGACCTCCGCCCAGGAAGAACAAGGCTCCGCTGGTCGTCGGGATCATCGCCGGTGTCCTCGTTCTCGGCGGCGTCATCGCCGCGGGCGCGGTCCACCTCAACGTCAACGCCGACGGCGGCAGCCCCAAGCGTCCGGACAAGCTGCCCTCGGCGTGCGGCAACGTCTCCGAGGCCGCGCTGGCCAAGGCGCGCACGACGAACCCGAACGGGCTCGGCTCGCGCGAGTCGAAGATCGGGGACGACACCTCCACGATCTGCTCGTGGAACCAGACCAAGGGCGTGGACGGCAAGGGGCACCGCAGCACCGACGTCTACGTCAACAACGACCTGGATGACGCGCAGAGCGACTTCGACCGGCGTGTGGCGCAGCACATGGACACCAGGGGCGTGCCCCAGCAGAAGCCGCTCGACGGGCTCGGCGACCAAGCCGTGGCGGTGCTGGTCGAGGGGGACTCGGCGTTCACCGACATCTGGATCATCGCGCGCAAGGGCGGCACGATGATCCAGGTGGACTACTCCGGCTGGGACGCGGGCCTGTTCACCAACACCAAGCCGGACGTCGCGGAGTTCGAAGCCGCCGCGAAGGGCATCGCCGAGGAGATGGTGGCCAAGGCGTGAAGAAGGGCCGCCCCCAACCGGAAGCGGCCCTCCTCAGGTCAGTGGGCGAAGTGGCGCGTGCCCGTGAGGTACAGCGTCACGCCCGCCTGCTCGGCCTTCGCGATCACCTCGGGGTCGCGCACCGAACCGCCGGGCTGCACGACCGCGCGCACGCCTGCCTCCAGCAGCACCTCGAGGCCGTCCGGGAACGGGAAGAACGCGTCCGAGGCCGCCACGGCGCCCTGGGCGCGCTCACCCGCGCGCTTCACCGCGAGGTGCGACGAGTCGACCCGGTTGACCTGGCCCATGCCGACGCCGACGGTCGCGCCGTCGTCCGCCAGCAGGATCGCGTTCGACTTCACCGCGCGGATGGCGCGCCACGCGAACTCCAGGTCCGCCAGCGTCTTCTCGTCCGCGGGCTTGCCGCACGCCAGGGTCCAGTTCTCCGGCGAGTCACCGGAGGCGTCGATGGCGTCGCGCTGCTGCAGCAGCAGACCGCCGGACACCGGACGCATCTCGGCACCACCGCGAGCGGGCGCCTCGGCCACGAGGATGCGCACGTTCTTCTTGCGCTGCAACACCTCCACCGCACCGTCCGCATAGGACGGAGCGATGATGACCTCGGTGAAGATCTCCGAGACGAACTCGGCCATCTCCACGGTGACCTCGCGGTTGGCCGCGATGATGCCGCCGAAGGCGCTGACCGGGTCGCACTCGTGCGCCTTGCGGTGCGCGTCCGCGATGCTCACGTCGGAAACCGCGATGCCGCACGGGTTCGCGTGCTTGATGATCGCGACGCACGGGCGCTCGTGGTCCCACGCGGCACGCCACGCGGCGTCGCCGTCGAGGTAGTTGTTGTACGACATCTCCTTGCCGTGCACCTGCTTCGCCGACGCCAGGCCCACGCGGCCGTCGCCCTGGACGTACAGAGCGGCGTGCTGGTGCGGGTTCTCGCCGTAGCGCAGCACGTTCGACCGGTTCCAGGTCGCGCCGACCCAGCCCGGGAAGCCGCTGCCCTCGTCGTCGGACGCCAGCACGTTGCCCATCCACGAAGCCACGGCCACGTCGTAGGAAGCGGTGTGCCGGAACGCCTGAGCAGCGAGGTGCTGACGGTCGGCCAGGGTGAAGCCGCCCTCGCGGACGTTCTCCAGCACCCAGTCGTACCGCGCGGGGTCGACGACCACCGCGACGTTCGCGTGGTTCTTCGCCGACGCGCGGACCATCGCGGGTCCGCCGATGTCGATCTGCTCGACGCAGTCGTCGGGGGAAGCACCCGACGCGACGGTCTGCGTGAACGGGTACAGGTTCACGACCAGCAGGTCGAACGGCGCGATGTCCATCTCGCGCAGCTGCTGGACGTGCGAGTCCTTGCGCAGGTCGGCCAGCAGACCGGCGTGCACGCGCGGGTGCAGCGTCTTGACGCGGCCGTCGAGGCACTCGGGGAACCCGGTGACCTGCTCGACCGGCGTCACGGGGACGCCCGCGTCGGCGAGCACCTTCGCGGTGCCGCCGGTGGACACGATCTCGACTCCGGCCGCGTGCAGGCCGGTGGCCAGTTCCAGCAGGCCGGCCTTGTCGGAGACCCCGATCAGGGCCCGGCGGACCGGGCGCCTCTCGGCAGCAGTGGTCCCAGGAGTCGTCACGGAATGCTCACCTTTCGTCCGTTCACGGTGCAGCCCTCACGGGCAAGTCGGCCGACCGTCTCGACGAGCAGCCGGCGTTCGACGACCTTGATGCGTTCGTGCAGGGTCTCCTCGGTGTCGCCGGGTTCGACGACAACGGCCTCCTGCGCGAGGATCGGCCCGGTGTCGACGCCCGCGTCCACGAGGTGCACGGTCGACCCGGTGACGCGCACGCCGTAGTCCAGCGCGTCGCGCACGCCGTGCGCGCCCGGGAAAGCGGGCAGCAGCGCGGGGTGGGTGTTGATCATCCGTCCGCCGAAGCGGGCGAGGAACCGCTCGCCGATGATCTTCATAAAGCCCGCGGACACGACCAGGTCGGGCTCGTACGACGCGACGGCCTCGGTCAGGGCGGCGTCCCAGGCGGCTCTGTCGGCGTGGTCGCGCAGCTTCACGGCGAAGTGGGGCACCCCGGCGCGTTCGGCGCGCTTGAGGCCCTCGATGTTCTCGCGGTCGGCGCCGACCGCGACCACCTCGATCGGGAGGTCCGTGGCGTCCAGCAACGCCTGCATGAGGGTTCCGGAACCGGAGACGAGCACGACGACGCGCGCCGGTGCGGGAAGCCGAAGTTCGGTGCTCAGCGTCTACTCCTGGGCGTGGCCTGGTCTGTGCGGCGGTGTTGCAGCAGCTCAGGGGCAGCCTATGACGTCACCGTTCCGGCTTGCCGTCCAGGTCCTCCTCGGCCTCCATGCCGAGCATCTCGTCGAACTCCGCGTCGAAGTCCTCTTCTTCCTCGAGCTCCTCTTCGCCCTCTTCGTCGAGAGGCTCTTCCTCTTCGTCCACAACGTCTTCGCCGGCGTCGTCCTGGAGCCCTTCGTCGTCCTGGAGCTCTTCGTCGTACTCGTCGTAGTAGTCGTCGTCCTCGAGGTCTTCCTCGACCTCGAACTCGTCGCCGTCGACGACCTCGAGCTGCTCGAACTGGTCGGTGAGCTCGTCGTCCTCGAACACGACGTCGGGGTCGGCGGCCTCCTCGTCGAAGTCCGGCTCGACGAACTCGGCCTCCGCGTCCACCACCGCGGGCTTCGCGCGGTTCCCGGCGAGCCAGGCGACCAGCGCACCCGGCACCAGCACCCAGAACGCCACGAGCAGCGCCAGCAGGCCCGCCGGCACCGTCACGGGGTCGAACGCGCCGGACGCGAGCCGTCCACCGGCGGTCGCGGCGAGCACCAGGCTGGCCACGGCGGCGGTCACCGCGGCGACCAGCACCGCCCGGAAGCGCGAGGTCGGCCGGTCGGACACCTTCCGGCACGTCCAGCCGACGAGCACGCCGATCACCGCCGCGCCCAGCAGCACGACGGGGCTCCACACGGCCTTGTCCTCGGGCATCGAGGCGAGCAGCGGCACCGGCGGCACCGGGCCGCCGACGAACCGCGTCGGCGAGACCTCGACCCCGCCCAGCGAGAAACCGGCTCCGACGACGTACGAGAACCCGGCGATGATCGCGTTCGGCAGGTAGCCGACGCACAGCAGGAACACGCCGAGGCCGACGCCGAGCGACGGGCCCGCCTCCGCGAAGAGCCCGCTGGTCGTGGGCCACGAGGCCGCGAGTCCGGCGGCAACCGCCAGCGCACCCAGGCCGACCAGGCCGAACAACGCCATGATCCCGGCGCGCAACCCGTGCAGCGCCACCGGGTCGAGCTTGTCGAACACCACCTCGACCAGGCCGCAGCGGCGGGCGACGCCGATCGTCGCGGCCAGACCGGACACGGCCGCGCAACCGAAGAACGCGACGGCGGGCGTGGCGCGCACGAGGCCCTCGCCCATCAGCAACGCGATCGTGCCGCCGACGACGGCGTGCGCACCGGCGATGCTCAGCACGACACCGCGCGCCTGGAGTGGTTCGTAGAGACCGAGGCGGTCGGCGGTGCCCGCGGCGGTGCGGCCGACCAGCAGCATCAGCAACGCGGTCGGCAGCAACGGCAGGACGCCGAGCTGTCCCGCGTCGAAGCGCAACGGCACGTGGTGCGCGGCCAGCCACGCGGGCGCGGCGGCGCTGAGCACCCCGGAGGTGGAGAACTCGGCGTACGTCGCCGTCGCGGAGACCAGCGCGAGCACGGCGGCCACCGCCGCGTACCCGACGACCACCGACCCGACGGCGGCCGCGACCAGCACTCGCACGCGCTCGGACCGCGAGAACTCCGGCGGACGCACGGTGGTGACCTCGCGGGTCACATCGCGTTGCAGCACGGGCACTTCTCCACTGTGTCAGGCCGGCTGAGCCATTCGGGTCAGGCACGCCGGGGCATACGACAGGGGTGGTGCCGGACGTACCCGGCACCACCCCTGAAGTCGAACGGTGTTGCGAACCTACTGCTGCGGTCCGCCGAACCCACCGGGCGGCGTGCCGGGCGAGCCGAACTGGCCGGGCTGCGGCATGAAGCTGGTCTGCTGCGGCGGCTGACCCGGCTGGTTCTGGGGCTGCGCGGGCTGCTGCGGCTGCTGGCCGAAGGACTGCTGGCCGAACGACTGCTGCTGCTGCTGCGGGGCCTGCTGCTGCGGGAACGCACCGGACTGCGGGTGCTGCGGCGCCTGCTGCTGCGGGAACGCGCCGCTCTGCGGGTTCCAGCCACCGGGCTGACCCTGCTGGCCCTGGTGACCCGCGTACGGGTTCGCGGGCTTCGGCTCGAACTTCACGATGCCCTCGGCGAGGAGGAACGCGAGCACGATCGCCGCCGTCTCCAGCAGCGCCACGATGAGCAGCACGATGTCGAGGCCCTGCACGGACGGCGTCTTGATGATGCCCTGCAACTGCAGCAGCGTCTGGACGGCCGCGAGGATCGCACCGACCGGCAGGAAGCCCTTCGGGACGTTCGGCAGCACCGAGAGCCCGGCGAGCATGCCCGCGGCGAGCAGGTACGTCACGTTGCCGCTGACGTCGTCCGCGAACGCGACGAGGTACGCGATGAGGCCGAGACCCGCCGCGACCAGCGGGAGGATCAGGCCGAGGTTGATGTTGTTGGCGCCGGGGGCGCCAGGGGCCTGATGAGGTGCCTGGTGCTGTGCCGGACCCGGCGGCTGCTGTTGGGGTGCGCCGTAAGGCACGGACATGTCGAGGTCTCCTCCTCCAACCGAGTGATTCTCAAGACGCTAGCAGTGTTCGCCGCCGCACCTGTGGAGGCAGCCGCGAACCCGCAAGTTCGGCTCCAGCCACTGAGACGTTCACCGGACCACGCCGGTTCCGCCGCACGAGCGAGGGCCGGACTCCGAAAGTACTCGGAATCCGGCCCTCAAGTTGCTCAACCGCTACACGACCGGCATGAAGACGAACTCGCCGCCGTCTGCGGGGCAGCGGCAATCAGACACGATTCTTCATGATCTCGCGCATCAGGTCGGCCGTCTCGGACGGCGTCTTGCCGACCTTGACGCCGGCGGCCTCGAGGGCCTCCTTCTTCGCGGCGGCGGTGCCCGCCGAGCCCGAGACGATGGCGCCGGCGTGGCCCATGGTCTTGCCCTCGGGAGCGGTGAAGCCCGCGACGTAGCCGACGACCGGCTTGGTCACGTTCTCCTTGATGTACGCCGCGGCGCGCTCCTCGGCGTCGCCACCGATCTCACCGATCATCACGATCGCGACGGTCTCCTCGTCGGCCTCGAAGGCCTCCAGGGCGTCGATGTGCGTGGTGCCGATGATCGGGTCGCCACCGATGCCGATCGCGGTGGAGAAACCGAAGTCCCGCAGCTCGTGCATCATCTGGTAGGTCAGCGTGCCGGACTTCGACACCAGGCCGATCTTGCCGCTGCCCGCGATGTTCGCGGGGATGATGCCGGCGTTCGACTTGCCGGGGCTGATGATGCCGGGGCAGTTCGGGCCGATGATGCGGGTCTTGTTGCCCGTCGCGACGGCGTGCGCCCAGAAGTAGGCGGTGTCGTGCACCGGGATGCCCTCGGTGATGACGACGGCCAGCTCGATCTCGGCGTCGATCGCCTCGACCACGGCGGCCTTCGAGAAGGCCGGCGGGACGAAGATCACGGTCACGTTCGCGCCGGTGGCCTCCATGGCCTCCTTGACGGTGCCGAAGACCGGGAGGACGGTGCCGTCGAAGTCGACCTTCTCGCCCGCCTTGCGCGGGTTCACGCCACCGACGATGTTCGTGCCGGACGCGAGCATGCGCTTGGTGTGCTTGGTGCCCTCGGCACCGGTCATGCCCTGGACGATGACCTTGCTGTTCTCGTTGAGGAAGATAGCCATCTGACTCAGACCCCCGCAGCCGCGAGCTCGGCGGCCTTGGCGGCCGCGTTGTCCATCGTGTCGACAACGGTCACCAGCGGGTGGTTGGCCTCGGCGAGAATCCGGCGGCCCTCCTCCACGTTGTTGCCGTCGAGGCGGACGACGAGCGGCTTGGTGGCCCCGTCGCCGAGGATCTCCAGCGCCTTCACGATGCCGTTGGCCACGGCGTCGCACGCGGTGATGCCGCCGAAGACGTTGACGAAGACCGAACGCACGGCCTCGTCGCCGAGGATGACGTCGAGGCCGTTCGCCATGACCTCGGCGGACGCGCCGCCGCCGATGTCGAGGAAGTTCGCGGGCTTCACGCCGTACTGCTCACCGGCGTAGGCCACGACGTCGAGCGTCGACATCACGAGACCGGCACCGTTGCCGATGATGCCCACCTCGCCGTCGAGCTTGACGTAGTTGAGGCCCTTCTCCTTGGCCTTCGCCTCGAGGGGGTTCTCGGCCTGCTTGTCGACCAGCTCGGCGTGGGCCGGGTGGCGGAAGCCGGCGTTCTCGTCGAGCGTGACCTTGCCGTCGAGCGCGACGATCTTGTCCTGCGGGTCGCGGACGAGCGGGTTGACCTCGACGAGCGTGGCGTCCTCCGCGACGAAGGTCTCCCACAGCTTGACGATGACGTCGACGACCTGGTCCTTGACCTCGGCGGGGAAGTTCGCCGCGTCGGCGATCTCCCTGGCCTTGGCCTCGTCGACGCCCTTGATGGCGTCGATGGCGATCTTCGCGAGGGCCTCGGGCTTGGTGGCCGCGACCTCTTCGATGTCCATGCCGCCCTCGACGCTCGCCATGGCGAGAAAGGTGCGGTTGGCGCGGTCGAGGAGGAAGGAGAAGTAGTACTCCTCGGCGATGTCGGAGGCGGGCGTCACCAGAACGCGGTGAACGATGTGCCCCTTGATGTCGAGGCCGAGGATGGCCTTGGCCTTCTCCTCGGTCTCCTCGGCGGTGGAAGCGAGCTTCACACCGCCGGCCTTGCCACGGCCGCCGGTCTTGACCTGGGCCTTGACGACGACAGCCTGGCCGAACTTCGCGGCGATGGCCTTGGCGTCGGCGGGGTTGGTGGCCACATCGCCCGGCAGTACCGGGACGCCGTGGGCGGCGAAGAGATCCTTCGCCTGGTACTCGTACAGGTCCACTCGGGTCTCCTGCGACGTCGGTGTCGGAACACCGCGCCTGGGTGGTCCTCAAGGGGCCGTGCGAACCCACTTGACGCGGCTGGGCCCAGACACTATCGACCTGCGGGTACCGCTCGCACGCCACCACCGGTGAGGTCGGTCTCAACGGCGGTGAGGTCGATCACGCGTGCGCGGCCGTTGCAGCGAGATGCACGCTCACGACGTCTTTCACCGCGTCGCGCGAGCACCCATCAGACCCGCCGCGAGCAGCAGGGCCGCGACCGACGCCAGGGCGAGCCACGTGCCGGAAGCCGCCACGGCGCCCTCGACCCGGTCGCCCGTCAGCGGCAGCTCCAGCGCCCGCATGCCGACCAGGACCGCCGCGCCCACGAGCCCGGCGGCTCCACGAGCGGGCCTCGAGCGGAGTGCGACCACGAGGCCGATGATCAGTACGACGAGCGAGATCAGCAGGGACCACGAGAGAGCCGGGTCGCCGTCCGGCACGACCGTCGCTCCCTCGTACCTGTCCCCGCGGAGGGTGGGCAGCGCGAAGGCACCCAGTGCGAAGAACCCTGCCAGCAGGACGGCGCCCAGTTCGGTCAGCGGCATCTGCCCCCGCTCGCCCGTGTCCTCGTTCTCGCGTTCGACGGCACCGGCGAGGCTCGCGCAGACCAACGCCAGCAGTCCGATCGGGAGCTCCGCGACCATCAGCCAGAAGCCCGCCCCCGGCTGCGCGATGCCGAGCCGGCTCGCGTCCAGCACCGGATCGGTCGCGCTCGCCGCGGCGAGCTGCATGGCGAAGTAGGCGGAGTACAGCGCCGGCCGCACCGTGGAGGCGACCGACGGCACCAGCAACAGCAGACCGAGGACGCCGAACGCGGGACCGGCCACCCAGAGGAGGTTCGCGGACGACAGTCCGGGCGCCGCGCCTCCCGTGGTGAGGACGAGCTGGGGCAGGAGCGCGCCACCGAGCATCGCGGCGGCGGAGAGGACGGCGAGGACACCGGCCGTCACGTGCATGCGCCGGATCGACGGCAACGCGAGGTCGCGGTTCTCGTCCCGCTTGCCGAGCAGCAGCCGCACCAGCCGGGCGAGGAGGGGCACCGCCGGCAGCACCAGGGCTGCGACCAGCGCGAGCAGCGGTCCCGCGCTGATGGTGAGGCCTGCCGCGACGGTGCCGGTCACCAGCGGGGGCAGCACGACGGCCAGCAGGGCGAGCGCGACACCGAGGATTCCGCCCTCGCGGGTGTCCGGATCGGGGGAGCTGGCCGCGAGCGCGGTGGCGAGCGGCGCGGCGATGGCGAGCAGCAGTCCACCGGTCAGGCCGAGGACCGGCAGGTCCCACGGTCCCCTGTCCAGCTGGAACGGGTCGGTGGAGAGGAAGGGCTTGCCCAGCAGCCCGATCGACGCCACGGCCGCGATGATCACCGGGAGGGCGACGAGGGTCGGGGGCTCGGACTCGTCCGCGGGCATGCCGGCCCTGCCCGCGGACAGCGCGCCGCCCGCGATCACCAGGACGTGACCGGCGATCAACAGCCACACGCCGGCGGACGGGGTGACGGCGATGAGGGTGGACGGCCGGAACAGCTCCGGCCTCGCCACCGCCATCGGGTCGAGGGCGACCTGGAGGTCGCTCAGCAGGCGCCCGACGGCGAACACACCGGCGGCGGCGAGCAGTCCCGCCGCGACGAACGGTCTGCCGCGGAACAACAGCACACCCGCGACGACCGGCGGCAACAGCGCCAGCAGGGCGAGCAGCGGCCACGACGTGAACGCGGGTTCCGCGCCGTCGACGACGCCGAGCAGCGGACCTGCGGCCAGGAGGAGGGAGCCCGCCGCGGCGAGGCCCCACGAGGTGCGCAGCCGGGTGGCCGCCGGGGTCTGGTTCTCGAGCTCGGTGCGAGTCATCGCGGGCGAACCTAGCAACACCGCCGCGAGATCTCGTGTGGACACCGGTGACCGGACAAGACGAAATTCGTTCGCGTGTGGAAAACGTCCGATGGGTACTCCTGGTCGGTGAGTTCATCACTTACCGTCGCTGACATGAGCGACAACGGCCGGTCGTGGATGACGCGTCTGACTGACGCGGTCCTCGATCGTGCCGGCTGGGGA
Source organism: Lentzea sp. (assembly GCF_035525475.1). Lineage (GTDB taxonomy): Bacteria > Actinomycetota > Actinomycetes > Mycobacteriales > Pseudonocardiaceae > Lentzea. The sequence continues at coordinate 17,061 of NZ_DATLEC010000177.1, forward strand.
GTGCACACAGCACGCGATGTCGTCGAAGAGGTGAAGGTCGCGCTGCGCGCCATGGCCTCACCGGGCGGCTTGCGCGGCGTCGCGATGGAAGCGGCCTGGCTGACGGCCCACGCGGTGCTCTACCCGTGGGGCGCGGTCACCGAAGAGCTCCGCCCGGAGGGCCACTTCCGCCACTACCGCACCGACGGCCTGCCGCCCCGCCAGCGGGGCCTCGTGGTTTCGGCGATGGACGCGGCGGGCACCCCGATCGTGTTGGTGCATGGCATCGGGGACAACCGCTCCGCCTTCGCGGTGCTGTCGGGGGCGCTGCGGAGGCGGGGCTTCGGCGTGGTCCACGCCATCAACTACAGCGTGCTGACAGCGTTGACCGGGGACGTTCGCCGTTCCGCCGCCCTGCTGGGCGCGCACGTCGAACGGATCTGCGAGCAGACCGGCTCCGATCAGGTGCACGTGGTCGGCCATTCGCTGGGCGGGCTCATCGCGAGGTACTACGTGCAACGGCTGCACGGCGACTCACGCGTTCGCACACTCGTGACCTTGGGGACGCCCCACCGCGGCACGCTCACCGCTTATCTGCTGCCGACCCCGCTCACGAAACAGCTGCGGCCGGGCTCCGAGCTCATGGAGGAGCTCGCCGAGCCGTGCCGGCCGTGCCGCACGCGTTTCGTGACCGTCTGGTCGGAGATGGACCAGGTCATCGTCCCTCAGCGCAACGCACGGCTGGAGCACCCCTCGCTGGACGTCGAGGAGCACCAGATACGTGATTCAGGTCACCTGTCTTTGCCGGTTGACACCAGAACTCTTCACGTAATTGTGACCGCCATCACCCGATCGGATGACTCGTCGACTCACCCCATCGCCGCTGGAGAAGACGCGTGTCGCCCGGTCGGCACGACCGACGGTCACAGTTGACAGTTGAAACTTCCTGGTTGCCGCCCATTCGACGGATGTAACGAACTGGGGTTTGCCCTCCGAGCCTCCGCGCCGTTACTGTCCCCCGGTCCGTTGTCACGGTCTGATCACAGAAGGACACCGAGTCAGAACCCCGAAATCTGACTCACCGGGATCCCCCGCCCGGCCGGTCCACAGATCAGGCTCCCCGAAGGCGGAAGGGCAAGCTTTGAGTCACCACCGCTCCCCCGGCGGCCATGAACGCAGTGCTGCACTTGAAGAGGCAGTCGACCGCGCTTCCACGCGCCAAGTCGGCGCCCACCGGCTCCCCCCGCCACCGTCGGCGCTTCGCGGACGCATCGTCGTCGCCGCCGTCGCAGTAGGCGCTTTCGCCGCGGCAGGCGCAGGCCAGGCCCTGCAGGCCGGCGCGGACGACAACGCGGACGTGCAGCTCGCGAACCACTCCGACGGCGCCGCGACGTTCGACGGCGTGGGTGGCGACACCGCGTCCGCCCCCCAGATCCTCGCGGTCTCCAAGACCACGTCCGAAGGTTCCGCGGAAGCCGCCAAGCTCCTGCGCAGCCAGCAGCTCACCACCGAGCGCGAGGCCGTCGAGGCCGAGAAGAAGCGCCCGAAGTTCGTCCGTCCCGCCGCCGGCGAGTTCACCTCCGGCTACGGCGGCCGCTGGGGCACCATGCACCTCGGCATCGACATCGCCGGCCCGATCGGCACCCCGATCCTCGCCGCCGCCGACGGCGTCGTGAAGGAGGCGGGTCCCGCTTCCGGCTTCGGCCTCTGGGTCCGCGTCGAGCACGCCGACGGCACCATCACCGTCTACGGCCACGTCGACACCTACTCGGTGCGCGAAGGCCAGCAGGTCAAGGCCGGCCAGCAGATCGCCCGCATGGGCAACCGCGGCTTCTCCACCGGTCCCCACCTGCACTTCGAGGTGTGGAACCCCGGTGGTCAGAAGATCAACCCGCTGACCTGGCTCAACGCCCGCGGTGTGACCGTCTGATCTCCTGCCCCTCGTCGTGGTCGTCCCCCTGACCGCGGCGTGGAACTCTTTCAGCCGTTCGAGTCTGGTGTTCGTCGCCGGGTTCGGGCGGCTGAGCTCTGTGATCAGGTTCGCGAAATCCTGAACTACGGCTCAGTAGCCTTCTGGCGGCTTGGCGGTGCTGGTCTGCCTCCTGGGGTGCAATGGGAGGCTTTCGGGGCCCCACGTCGCTCTCACACGTTCCAACTGCGGTCGGATTCGGGTTTATTCCGCCGGTTCCAGTGGAAGTTGAGTCGGGATCCAGGCTGGATCCGTTACCGGGGTTGCGCCGGTCGACCCGGTGGCGTGGGCTGGTGGCTCAGGAAGTCCACGTCGAGCACTCCCGCTGGGTTGACGACCTCATGCGGTTGATTGTGCTCGGAGGGTCTGACAATTTTCGCTTGGACCGTCGCTGCGCTCGGCCGTTGGGCGAGACTGCGCGGCCGGACCGCTCTCCCGTTCGGTCCGGCCGCACATCGCCGCGAAGTTCAGCCCCCGCCGTCACTTCGCTCCCCTTGTGTCGGCAGGCTGCTCCGTCTGTGCTCCGGGCCGCCCGAACGGTCCCTCGGCTGTGCTGCTTGCGACACCCACATAGACGTACGAACTCGTTGATCGTTGCGCTGGTTTCGGGAGATTTTCTGGTGGGTCGGCGGTCAGGTTGCGTCGCAGGCTGATGGCACGCCTGGTGCTCTGGGCAGCTGCCTGTCCGGTGGGTGGCTCGCTGGTGCGTTCGGCCTGCGGTGGGCTCCTGTCAGAGCTTGGTCATCGGGACGCTGCCGATCAGCATCAGGCGGACTGTGCCCGAGCCGCCGAAGTCGATCGTCGCCGTGGCCCTCAGGCCCGCGCCGTCCACTGCCACCACTCTGCCGAGGCCGTACTTGTCGTGGGTCACCCGGTCGCCCACTTCCAGCTTCATCGCCGGGGCGTCCTTCCAGCCCGCTTTGCCCGGGGCCGGGCGGCTCAGGCCCCGGGAGGCTATGCCGCCTGAGGCCGAGCGGCCCCACGTCGTGGCGGCTGCCGGGCCTGAGCGGGAGGGTTCCACCCTTCGCCAGTCGAGCAGGTCCTGGGGGATCTCGTCCAGGAAGCGGGACGCCGGGTTGGCTGACGGTTGGCCCCAGGCCGAGCGGACCAGGGCCCTGGAGAGGTAGAGGCGGCGTTGGGCCCTCGTGATGCCCACGTAGGCCAGGCGGCGCTCCTCTGCGAGTTCTGCCGGGTCGCCCAGGGCTCGCATGTGCGGGAAGACGCCGTCTTCCCAGCCCGTGCTGAAGACGACCGGGTATTCCAGGCCCTTGGCCGTGTGGATCGTCATCAGGGTCACCACGCCGTCGGACTCCGCGTCCGGGATCGAGTCGGCGTCGGCCACCAGGGAGACCCGTTCCAGGAAGGCAGGGAGGGACGGGACCGGGTCCGCGCCCTCCGGGAGCTCCAGCTCCGTGAACTCGCGGGCCACCGTGACCAGCTCGTTGAGGTTCTCGATCCTCGTGTGGTCCTGGGGGTCCTCGCTGGCTTCCAGCTCGGAGCGGTAGCCGGTCTTCTCCAGGACCGACTCGAGGATGTCGGCCACGTCGTCTTCCCGCGCGACCATCTCGCCCAGTTCGTCCATCATCTCGACGAAGCCCGCGATGGCGTTGCGGGAGCGCGGGTTCAGCATCGGGACGCGGTCGAAGTCGCGCAGGGCCGCGGCGAAGCCGATGCGCTCGCGTTCCGCGTAGGCGGAGACGCAGGCTTCCGCTCGCTCGCCGATGCCCCGCGTGGGGACGTTGAGGATCCGGCGCAGCGAGACCGTGTCGTCCGGGTTGGCCAGGGTGCGGAGGTAGGCCAGGGCGTCGCGGACCTCGCGGCGCTCGTAGAAGCGGACGCCGCCGACGACCCGGTACGGGAGGCCGAGGCGGATGAAGATCTCCTCGAAGACCCGCGACTGGTTGTTCGTGCGGTAGAAGACGGCGATCTCGGAGTTGTTGACCTCGCCGCCGTCGACCAGGCGGTCGATCTCGCCTGCGACGAACGCGGCTTCGTCGTGCTCGTTGTCGGCCACGTAGCCGACGATCTTCTCGCCCTCGCCCAGGTCGGACCACAGGCTCTTGTCGCGGCGGTTCGGGTTGCGGGAGATGACCGCGTTGGCCGCCGTGAGGATGTTCTGGGTGGAGCGGTAGTTCTGCTCCAGCAGGATCGTGGTGGCGTCCGGGTAGTCGCGCTCGAACTCCACGATGTTGCGGATCGTGGCGCCGCGGAAGGCGTAGATCGACTGGTCGGCGTCGCCCACCACGCACAGCTCCGCCGGCGGGATCTCGCCGCCCGCCTTGCCGACCAGTTCGCGCACCAGCGTGTACTGGGCGTGGTTGGTGTCCTGGTACTCGTCGACCAGGACGTGGCGGAAGCGGCGGCGGTAGTGCTCGGCCACGTCCGGGAAGGTCTGGAGGAGTTCGACGGTCCTCATGATGAGGTCATCGAAGTCGAGCGAGTTCGACTCGCCCAGGCGGCGCTGGTAGACCGTGTAGACCTCGGCGACGCGGCGTTCCAGGTCGTTCGTGGCCTGGGCGGTGGCGGTCTCCGGGTCGATCAGCTCGTTCTTGAGGTTCGAGACGTGCACGGCCAGGGTGCGGGCCGGGTACTTCTTCGGATCCAGGTCGAGGTCGCGCGCCACGAGCGTGATGAGGCGCCGCGTGTCGTCGCTGTCGTAGATCGAGAAGTTCGACGACATGCCCAGGGTCTTGGCCTCGCGGCGCATGACCCGGACGCACATCGAGTGGAACGTCGACACCCACATCGAACGGGCGCGCGCGCCCACCATGTCGGCGACGCGTTCCTTCATCTCCGCGGCGGCCTTGTTCGTGAACGTGATGGCCATGATCTCGCCGGGGTGCACGTCACGTGCCGCGAGCAGGTACGCGATGCGCCGGGTGAGGACGCGCGTCTTGCCTGAACCCGCGCCGGCCACCACGAGGAGGGGCGAACCGGCGTGCTCCACGGCACGGCGCTGCGCGGGGTTCAGGTCGTCGAGCAGGTGGCCCGCGCGGGAAACGGGGGGACTTGAGGGCAAGTCGAACAAGGCGCTCATCGTTCATCCACGGTACCGGGCGGCACCGACGAAACCGGTACCGCCCGACCATGTGTTCGACGAGCAGGAGCTATCAGGTGCTGGTGTCGATCATGAAGTTCTGCCCGGCGTGCACCGCGTCGTGGCCGCCTGCCTCGGCGTACACGTCGATGCTGTCCTGCGTCCAGATCGCGGCGGCCCTGGTCTCGACCGTGAGCTTCGGCCACGCCTCCTCGTGCACGATCAGGTGGTCCTGCGTGCACTGGACGCCTTCGGCGCCGGGACCTCCGTCGACGTCCCAGCAGGTCCAGCCGTCGCCCTCGTAGCCCGTGACCTCGAGCCGGTCGGTGGGGAACGAGAAAAAGACGGACAGGCCCTGCTCGTCGTGGCCCACGACGTTCGTGATGTCGAGGTCGAACTTCTGCCGGGCGGTGAGCCCGCCCCTGGTGACCCAGGTGCCGCCCGCGGGACCGGACCAGCCCGAGACCTTCGTGAGTGCGACGGTGGCGAAACCAGGCTCCGCGGACGCGGCGGGAACGATCGTGAGAGACAGCGCCAGAGCAGCCGTCATCCCGAGTACGTGTTTCACAGGACCCCCAGGTCTCAGTACGTGTACGGCCCGACTCTATGCGCTGGTCCCCGCCACGTGGCTAGAGCAGAAGCAGGAACTTGCGACCCGCACGTCCCACCTGGTGAGTCCGCTCGCCGCGCGGACTTGGCGGGCCCGGGAGGTTCTGTGCAACACTGAATCCATGCGCGCGACGTTCTTCGAGTTTTTCTACGGGACCCGGACTCCGGCTCCCGTGGTCGTCCAGCGCTGACGAAGCCACCACGAAGCCCCGGAGTCCTCGGACCCCGGGGCTTCGCTGCTTCCGGGCCAGGACTCGCAGAGTCGAGAGGTCATCCCTGATGGACATCACCACCGAGCCGGACATCAACGAGCTGCGCCAGGAGATCGACCACCTGGACGCGGAGATACTGCGCCTCGTGCAACGCCGCGTCGAGGTCTCCAAGGTCATCGGCGCCGCGCGCATGGCCGCCGGCGGCACGAAGATCGTGCACAACCGCGAGATCGACGTCCTCAACCGCTACCGGCCGCTCGGCCCGGAGGGCAAGGACCTCGCCATGGTTTTGCTCAAGATGGGCCGCGGCCCGCTCGGCAGGTAGGAAGAGCCCGGCCCGGCGTCACAGTACGCCGGGCCAAAAAGGCCGCAGGGCCCGGACGACGCGCTCGAGGTCCGCGTCGACGAGCTGGGCGTCGTCCGGCACGTAGGCGAGCGGGTCGTCGAGCAACGGTTCCGGCAGCCGCAGCAGGCCCTCTGCCAGCGCGTGCAGGCACAACGCCGAATATCCGCGCAGGTAACCGCCCTCCTGGGTGAGCACCACGCGCGTCCCGGACGACGCCACCCGCCGTCCGATCTCGCGGTAGCCGTTCGCCGTGAGGTTGTGACGGCCGTTGGGGTCGAACGCCGACCCGTCGAACCCCGAGGCGCACACCAGCAGGTCCGGTGCGAAGTCGCGCAGCAGGGGGAACGCGATCTCGTCGAGCGCGCGCAGATACGCCGTGTCGCCCGCGCCGAGAGACAGCTCGATGTTCACGTTCCGCCCGTTGGCGCCCACCTCCGACGGTGCGCCCGTCTGCGGGTGGTTCGTGCCCCACGCGCCGTGCCGCATGTGCACCGAGATCGTCAGCACGTCCGGGCGGTCGTAGAACACCTCCTGCGTGCCGTTGCCGTGGTGCACGTCCCAATCCAGCACGGCGACCCGCTTCCCCTGACGCCGCGCGGTTTCCGCCACCAGCGCGGCGTTGTTCACGAAGCAGTAGCCGTCGGCCATGTCCGGCTGGGCGTGGTGGCCGGGAGGCCGCACGAGCGCGTACGCGAGCGGTGCATCGGACTCCAGCGCCGCCAACGCCGTCCCCGCAGCCGCGCTCACCGCACGCCACGTCTCCGGCCCCACGACCGTGTTCACCTCCAGCGCCACACGCTCCGAGACGCGCAACGAGTCGAGGTACCCCGCCGTGTGCACGAGCAGAAGCTCGTCAACGGACGCATGCCGTCCCTCGTGCCACGTGAGGTGTGAGGCGACCGGACCGTTCGTCAGCGCGTGCCGGAAGGTGCGCAGCCGCGCGGCGCTCTCCGGGTGCGGTTCGGCCACGTCGAGCCACGGCCACGAGCCCGGCAGCTCCCACAGGCCCTCGCCGGCGTCGTGCTCGAGGCAGTCGTCGTGCCAGAACATGTCCACCCGAATCGGATATCAGGGCGATCACGGATGGTCCACCGAAAAAATCCGGGGGCACACTGGAGGCATGGGCCTCATCGCCGCACTGATCGCCATCGCCGGCCTGCTCGCCGCCTTGGCGCACGACGCATACCTGGGCTTGCTCGGTTCGGCCGCGAACAAGAAGGGCCTCTCCGGAGCGCCCGTCTCGCAGTTCGTCCGCAACCGCTGGAAGACCGCGATCATCACGACGGCCGGTGCCGCGATCGGTCTGCTGATCACGGGCGGCGACAACCTGCCCGCCGACGTGATCGGCGCGCTGATCGCCGGTGGCAGCGGTCTGGTCGCCATCAACGGCGTGCAGAAGACGCGCAAGCAGCTGAACAGCGGTCAAGCGCAACTCCCGCCCCGCTGACAAATCCACACGATCGAGCGCCACTCGTCCCGAACACCCCCGTTTGGTGAGTTGGGTACCTCCGGACGGCCCTACTCTGGTCGCGTCGCAGAGGGGTGTCGGGAATGGACGAACTACCGGGCAAACATCGACTCGCCGTCGCCGGCGTCGCGCGGTCACCTGCACAGCAGCCGCACGCGCGACCCGTCGTCGGGGGCGACCGCATCCCGCACCCCCGCGGCCACGAGCCCGACCCGCTGCAGGACACCGACGGGCTGCGGAAGTTCAACATCGGCATGGTGCCCGCGTCGGTCACGCCGCCGCGCACCTGGAAGCGCGCGGCCTGGTTCGCCGTCGTCTCCTCGGTGCTCGTGCTGGTCGGCCTGAGCATCGCCGCGGCCAAGCTGGTCGGCGGCGGTGGTGACGTGGAGCAGGTCGGCCTGCCCGGCTACCCGTCCGACGTGCCGCTGATCTCCCCGCTGCCCACGGGCGGCACCACCCCGTCGGCCACCGGCACGCGCTCGTCGGCCGCGGGCACCGGCCGGAGCGCCCCCATGCCGGGCACGGGTCCCAGCAGGGCTCCCGGCACCAGCGGCAGGGCGTCCGCCACGAGCGCGCTGCCGCCCGGCACCGCGCCGCCCGTCATCACGACGGTCCCGGTCACGCAGGCGCCGGTAGTCGACGGCACCCAGATCGCCCGGCGGACCGAGGACTTCTACCGCGGGATGGCGACGAACGCCGACACCGCGCTCGCCCTCACCACGGACACCGTGCGCTCGAACGCGGGCACGTTGCTGGAGGGCAGGCTCGAGGACATCTTGCTGATCGAGGTGAAGGAGATCGCCGTCGACCCGAGCAGGGGCCTCACCGTCAGCCTGCTGCGGGTGACGAGGAAGGACGGCTCGGTCAGCACGGAGAAGCGCGAGCTCAACTTCACGCCCGGCAACCTCCCGCTGATCAACGGTGAACGGTTGAAGATCGGCGGGTGAAGCCGCTCAAGGTCGCGGTGCGGCCTACCGAACGTAGTAGTGAGCACCTTTGAGCGATTCCAGAGCACCGCCGAACGCCACGAACGAATGAAGTCCGGTCAAGGACTGGCGTTCGCACGTGAGGCCACGGTACGTCTTCAGGTGACCACGGACAGTACGGAGGGCGAGACCAGTGCAGCGTCCCGCGACGACCGGCCGACGGCACACCCGTTCCGGGTCGATCAGCGTGGCTGAGCTGATCAAACAGCAGCCGGTGCGCATCCCGTCGCACGAGGAGGCCGCGACCGACGCCCTCGTCACATCGCTGCTCGGTCCGACCGGGAACATGACGGCCACGACGGCCGTCATCCCGGTCGTCCCCGGCCGCCGCCGCCGCGCGAAGCAGACCCGCGTCGCCAAGGCCCTGGGGCTGCTGACCGGCGCGGTCGTGCTGACCGGGTCCATCACGGGCGCGGCGGTCCTCGCGAGCCAGCGGCCCGCCGGCTCCGGCATCCCGTACTTCGAGCGTCCCATCGCGCTGTCCGGCTCGAGCGCGCTGCGCCCGGACGTCCTGTCCGCGCAGCTGCCGGACGAGCGGCCACCCCTGCCGCGGACCGCCGCCGCTGCCCCGATGCCCCAGCCGTCCGCGCTGCTGCTCCAGACCCCGGAGCCGAGCACGCCGGAGGTCTCGGTCGGCCCCCAGCCGCAGGTCGACGTGGTCAAGCGGTTCTACGAGCTGCTCACGACCAAGCCCAAATCGGCGGCCAAGCTGCTGTCACCGGACCTCGTCGGCGCGAACCCGAATGAGTTCGTGGAAGCCTGGGGAATGATCAGAACGGTGAACGTCGACCAGACGTCGGTCCGTCCGGACGGCTCGGTGCTCGCGGTGGTCTCGATGCAGGAGCTCAACGGGAGCTGGCTGCGCCTCGAACAGCTCTTCTGGCTCACCGACACGACCCAGCCGCGGATCGTCGGCACCGAAGTCCTTTCGGCGCAGCGGAGTTAGGTCCGGCTGTCAGACTGCGACCAATGGATTCGCCGTTCGCAGTCGAACGGTGACCGCTCGTCGCGAAAACCGGGTCCGGGCCGTGAAAATTCCCCCATAGGGGTTACATCTCGGGTCACGATTCGGTATCCATATCTCCGCCAGTACGCATACGCGAACTTGGAAGGGTGAACGAGCGGTGTCGATTGAGGACCATCGTCGGCGGTTGAGCGGGTCGGCCGAGTCGACCGGACAGCTGTCGGTCGCCGAGCTGATCGCCCGCCGCGAGGCGGAGACCGTGGAGTTCCCGGTGATCACCGACGACATCACTCCTGAAGCGTTCGAACCGACCGTCAAGTTCAAGTCGGTCAAGGCGCCGGGCAGCAAGCCCAAGAAGCAGCCCATGCGGGAGCTGCACATCACCGAGCTGCTGCGCAGGGAAGGCCGCGCCGACGACACGCAGCGCGGCGGGTTCACCGTCGGCAAGCTCGCCGTCGCCGCCAGCGGTGGCGTCGTCCTCTGCGGTTCCATGGCGTTCGCCGCCTCCTCGCTGCTGTCCTCGCCGGACGAGCGCCCGCTCGCCGAGGTCCGGTTCGACGAGCGCGCCCAGGCCCGTGGCGCGAGCGCCGGCACCGAAGGCGGTGTCGTGAAGCTGCCGTCGAACAAGACGCAGCAGGCCGACGCGACCGAGACGCAGGAGACCGAGACGTCGGCGAGCCCGACCACGCGCGTCGCCCCGTACGTCCAGACCCAGCAGCCGCAGCGCCCGGCGCAGCAGAAGCAGACGCAGCAGCCCACTCAGCAGCCGACCTCCGAGACGCCGCCGGTCGCGAGCACGCCGACCCCGTCGACGGAGACCAGCCAGCCGAGCACGCCGCCGTCGAGCCAGACTCCCGCTCCGCCGACCTCGACGACGCCGTCGAGCTCGGCCACCCCGCCGAGCAGCACCCCGCCCGCCTCGAACCCGCTCCCCACGCCGTCCAACCCGGTCGACGTGAGCGTGGACCTCGGCCTGCTCGACCCGGTCCTCAACACCGTGGGCGACGTCGTCGGCGGCTTCGACTTCTTCACCCCGGCGAACTGACGTACGACGGGTAGCTCAGCGGCGGCCCTCGACAGGTACCCTGTGCGGGCGATTCCGGACGACCGCCGACTACCGCACGAGGAGCACGAGCGTGGGACCTGCTGCCGAAGCCGCAGTCACGCTGTCGTGTGAGGCCGAGGTGGTCCTGTGACGACGTCCGACACCTCGGACGGCCGCCTGATCGCGGACCGCTACCGCTTCCTCGACCGCATCGGCTCCGGCGCGATGGGCATCGTCTGGCGCGCCCACGACGAGCGCCTCGGCCGTGAGGTCGCGATCAAGCAGTTGCTGCTGGCCCCCGGTCTCGACGAGGCCGAGCAGGACGAGGCCATCCAGCGCGCCATGCGCGAGGGCCGCATCGCCGCCAAGCTGCACCACCCCAACGCCATCGCCGTGTACGACGTCGTCGAGGAAGACGGCGTGCCGTGCCTGGTCATGGAGTACCTGCCGTCCTACAGCCTCGCCGACGCGCTGGCCGAGGGCGGGCCGATGGACCCGGTCGAAGTCGCCCACATCGGTGCCCAGTGCGCGGCTGCGCTGGCCGCGGCGCACACGGCGGGGATCGTGCACCGCGACGTGAAGCCCGGCAACGTGCTGATCGGCGACAACGGCATCGTCAAGATCACCGACTTCGGCATCTCGCGGGCCTCCGACGACATCACGGTCACCAAGACCGGCCTGATCGCCGGCACGCCCGCGTACCTCGCGCCGGAGATCGCGCGCGGCCAGGACCCGACGCCGGCCTCGGACGTCTACTCGCTCGGCTCGACGTTGTTCGCCGCGATGGAGGGCGAGCCGCCCTACGGAGTGAGCGAGAACACTCTCGGTGTTCTGCACGCCGTCGCGGCCGGGCGGATCAACCCGCCGACCATCGAGCACCCGCTCGCCGACACGCTGCTGTACCTGCTCAACTTCGAGCCGGACGACAGGCCGACCATGGCCCAGGCGCGCGAGGTGCTCAACGCCGTCGCACACGGCCGTTCGCCGTCGTTCAGCGGCCTGGCCGTTCCCGCCGGACCCGACCCGACTACGTTCGTGGAGCCCGAGCGGACCCGCGTGGTGCGTCCGGTAGCGGCGGCGGTACGCACTTCGCCGCCGCGCACGGCACCCCCGATGATGCCCGCAGGCAGGCAGCAGCAGGACAACAAACCGTTGATGATCGCCGCGGTCGTTCTGGCGCTGTTGCTGGTCATCGGTGGTCTGATGGTGGCGCTGGGTGTGTTCACCAAGGACCAGAAGACGCCGTCTGCTCCGCCCGCCAGTTCTTCTTCGACGGTGGCGCCCACGACCACCGAGGCCTCGCAGCCCGAGGTGACCACCACCAAGGCCGAGGCAACCACCACGCAGGAAACGACGTCTGCTCAGAAGCCGACCACGACCACTACCACCACTACGACGACGACCACGACCACCACGACAACGACGACGACCACCACGACGACCACGACAAGGCCGCCGGTGAGTTCGAGCGCACCGCCGCCTCCGGCGGGCTAAGCGTCGTTACGCCGTGGAAATCTCGTAAGGTGGGTACCCGCACTGTTGGGTGATCTGAACCCATAGGTGTGATGAGCCGTTGAACAGAGAGCAAGTGACCGCACAGCGGGGAGCAACTGTGACCGACGATGGCCGATTGGTCGCTGGTCGCTACCGATTGAGCCAGAGAATCGGCAGTGGCGCCATGGGCGTCGTCTGGACAGCGCACGACGAACGCCTGCACCGCACAGTCGCGGTCAAGCAGCTCCTCCTGCAGCCCGGACTCGCCGAAGCCGACACCGACGAGGCGAAGCGGCGCGCCATGCGCGAGGGCCGCATCGCCGCGCGTCTGCAGCACCCGCACGCCGTGGCCGTCTACGACGTGGCGGAGGACGACGGCCAGCCGTGGCTCGTGATGGAGTACCTGCCGTCCAAGAGCCTCTCGGGGGTGCTGTCCGAACGGGGCACGCTGCCGCCGCGCGACGTGGCGTCGATCGGCATGCAGGTCGCCTCGGCTCTGGCCGCGGCCCACAACGCGGGCATCGTGCACCGCGACATCAAGCCGGGGAACATCCTGCTGGGCGACGACGGCACGGTGAAGATCACCGACTTCGGCATCTCCCGCGCGACCGGTGACGTCACGGTCACCGCGACGGGCATGCTCGCCGGCACCCCCGCCTACCTCGCACCCGAGGTGGCCAAGGGCTACGACCCCGGCTCACCGTCCGACGTGTTCTCCCTCGGCTCCACGCTGTACGCGGCGATCGAGGGCGAGCCGCCGTTCGGCCTGAGCGAGAACACCATCGCGCTGCTGCACAAGGTCGCGTCCGGCAAGGTCAACCCGCCGCGCAACGCCGGCCCGCTGACCGCGCTGCTGATGCGCCTGCTGCGCGCGGAGCCGGAAGACCGCCCGACGATGGCCGAGGCCCGCGACGCGCTCGCCGCGGTCGCGAACGGCCAGGCCGCCCCTGCCTTCACCCCGGCCGTGGTCGCGCCGTCGCACCCGCCGTCGTGGCGCGGTGCCCCGGTGCAGTCCCAGCCGCAGTCGCAGGCCGCCACGAGGGCCCTGCCGCCCCAGCAGACCCCACCGCCGCCCAACGCGACGCGCGTGGACATGCACACGCCTCCTCCGCGCACCGTGCCGGCGCAGCACCAGCAGGCGCCGCCGAACCGCCGGCCCGCCGCGGCGCCCCAGTACTCGCAGCGCCCGAAGCCCGCCTCTTCCCTCGCGTCGTCGGTGAAGAGCAAGAAGTCGACCGTCTACACCGCGCTCGCCATCGTGGCGGCGGCGGTGATCGGCATCATGTTCGCGAGCATGATCTCGAGCGGTGGCGACGAGGACCCGACCAACAACGCGGGCCCGAACACGTCGGTCCAGCCGACGCAGGGCGGCGGCAACACCAAGCAGTCGACGCCGCCCAAGTCGGCGGGCAAGGCCGGTCAGTGGACGACCCAGCCGCAGCCGTCCGACATGGAGAACTACCTGAAGGACTACTTCAACACCGCTCCCGGCGCGCCCGACGAGGCGTGGAAGATGGGCAACGGGAACTTCCAGGGCAGTTATCCCGGTGGCCAGAGCGCATTCGACAGCTTCTGGGGCGGGATCAAGGAAGCCAAGATCCTGAAGGCGACGGAAGTCTCGGGCTTCTACTGGGAAGTCGACGTCGAGTACACCAAGAAGGGCGGCGGCAAGACCACGGAACGACGCGGCATCTCGTTCCAGTGGGCCAGCCCCAACCTCCTGCTGAGCAGCGACAAGTCGCTCGGACCGGCCCAGGGCTACTGAACGTCCGCGCGGGTCAGCTGGCCCGCGCGGCCTTTTCCAGTGCTTCCACCAGTGAGAGCACGGCGGGATTCCACGAAGCGTCCTCGCGGTACACGACGTGGATGTTCCGCACCGGTTCGGGATTGCGCAGCTTGCGCAGAACGACGCCGGGATGCGCATATCCCAGCCCGAGGCGGGGAATGATGGTGACGCCGAGTCCGACGGCCACGAATCCCTGCGCGGTCGCGTAGTCGTCGCTTTCCACGGCGACCTTCGGCGAGAACCCGGCACCGGCGCACGCGTTCTTCACGAGGTCCGCGCACGGTCCGTTGGCGCCCCAGTCCGCGTTGATCCACGGCTCGTCGGCCAGCTCGCCCAGGTCGAGGACGCGCTTGCGGGCCAGCGCGTGGCCGCGCGGGAGCACGGCGTAGAACGGGTCGGCGAGCAGGTGCCGCGCGACCACGCCCTCGGGGGCCGGGCCGTCGGGCAGCAGGACGGTGATCGCGACGTCCGCGCGGCCCGCGATGAGCTCCTCGAAGGGGTCGTTGGGCTCGGTCAGCTTCAGGTCGAGCTCGACACCCGAGCGCTCCGCCTTGAAGGTCGCCACCGCGGGCGGCACGAGGGCCGCTCCGGCCGTGGCGAAGTAGCGGACGCGCAGGGTGCCCGCGCAGCCGTTGCGCAACGCCGTCAGGGCGCTCTCGGCCTCCGCCAGCTGCTCGGCGAGACGGCCGGCGTGCTCGGTGAGCAGGCGGCCGGCGGCGGTGGGCCTGATGCCCCTGCCGACGCGTTCCAGCAGCGGCAGTCCCGCCTGCTTCTCCAGGCCCGCGACCTGCTGCGACACCGCCGACGGCGTGTAGCCGAGGTTCGTCGCGGCCGCGGTGATGGATCCTGTGCTCACGACGGCCCTGAGCACCTGCATGCGTCGCACGTCCAGCATGCTTCGACCTTACAGCTGCGCTTAAAGGTTCTGCACAACAATTAAATTGTTTTCAGGTGTCGCCGGGCGCATGGTGGACCTGTGAACCAACGCGGAACGTTGATCAGGATGGGCGTCCTCGCCCTGCTGTGGGGATCCAGCTTCCTCTGGATGAAGCTCGCGCTCGGGAGCCTCGCTCCCCTGCAGATCTCGCTCGTGCGGACGTTCTTCGGGGCGCTCGTGCTGTTCGTCGTGCTCGCACTGGCGAAGATGACGCTGCCCCGCGACCGCCGGATCTGGGGCCACATGACGTTCGTCGCGCTGTTCGGCAGCGCGATCCCGTTCACGCTCTTCGCGTTCGGCGGCCAGACCGTCGACTCGGGCGTGTCCGGGGTGCTCAACTCCACGACGCCGCTGTTCGCGCTGGCCATCGGCCTGCTGCTCGGCACGGAGAGGATCAGCAACCTGGCCCGCATGGCCGGTCTCGCGCTCGGCTTCGGGGGCGTGCTGCTGATCTTCGCGCCGTGGCAGGCCGCCAACAGCATCGCGAGCTGGGGCGCCGTGCTGTGCCTCATCGGCGCCGCGAGCTACGCCATCGGCTACTCCTACGCCGGCCGCTACCTGGTCAACACCGGTGCGACCTCGACGCAGCTCGCCGCCCTGCAGCTGACCACCGCGATGGGGATGCTGGTGCTGGCACTGCCGTTCGGCGGGTTGCAGCCGCTGCACCTGCACTGGATCGGCATCATCGCCGTCACGGTCCTCGGCGTCTTCGGAACCGGCGCCGCGTTCATCCTCAACTACCGCGTCATCGCGGACGAGGGCGCCACCACGGCGACTACTGTCGGTTACCTCTTGCCCGTGGTCTCGGTACTCCTCGGAGCGATCTTCCTCGGGGAGCAACTGAACGCGAGGGTCGTCGTCGGCATGCTGGTGGTGCTGGTGGGCGTCGCGCTGACCCGGCGCAAGCCCGTAGCGGCAGGTCAGGACGTCTCACCAAACGAGACACGCGACCTGGTCAAACGCTGAAGGGTGAGACGCACGTCTCCCCCAGAAGGATGGTTCCGACCCGAATCGCGTCCTTGTGGGGCTGGTTGGCCGTCTTCTCTTTGTTGAGAGGACATGGAGACCAACCTCAGAAGGACATCGACATGAACACGGAAAACCTGAAGGTGACCACCCGGACGACCTTCCACCTGCTGGCCCCGGGGGCCGCGCCCGCTCCGGTCGAGGCCGAGCTCGTCTACGACCCGGAGGACCCGTACGCGGTCGCCGTCGTCTTCTTCACGGGCTCCGGCCGCGTCGAGTGGATGTTCGCCCGCGACCTGCTGTCCGACGGGCTGCTGACGCCGTCCGGTGAGGGCGACATCCTGGTCCGTCCCGCGTCCGACGACCCCGAGCGCGTGCTGGTGGAGCTGAACGCCCCGACCGGGTTCGCCATCCTCAGCGCGCTCGCCGAGGACGTGGCGGCGTTCCTGGACAGCTCGTACGACGTCGTGCAGCCGGGCGAGGAGGACCTGTGGATCGACTTCGACCGCGAGCTGCAGAAGCTGGTGTCGACGATCGACTAGGGCGCGCTCAGGTGGTCTGACGGGCGCGGGGCGAGGTGCGATGGCAGCTCGTCACCGGAAACCACCTGCGATCACGGTGTCGGCCGTCGTGGGCAGCGACGACGACACGTCCCCACAGCCGGGCGAGTTCCGGATGCGAGTCCCCACCGGCGGACCGGCTCGGCGCGATCCGCACCCCCCGTGAGCGGGGAACCTCCGATGTACGTCTGCGCGATTGATTAGTCTCGTGGGGTGACGACCATCGGGGACCGCTACACGCTGCTCGAGCGGATCGGCAGCGGGGCGATGGGGGTGGTCTGGCGAGCACGCGACGAGGTGCTGGCGCGCGAGGTCGCGGTCAAGCAGCTCGTCACCGGCGACCACCAGCGCGCGATGCGGGAGGCGCGCAACGCGGCGAGGCTGCACCACCCGCACGCGATCGCGGTGTTCGACGTCGTGGGCAGCGACGACGAAGAGCCGTGGATCGTCATGGAGTACCTGCCATCCCTCAGCCTCTCGGCGCTCATCTCCCAGAGGGGCCCCCTCAAGCCGGCGCAGGCGGCGAGCATCGGCGCCAAGGTCGCCTCGGCGCTGGCCGCGGCGCACAACGCGGGGCTGGTCCACCGCGACATCAAGCCCGGCAACGTCCTGATCGGCGACGACGGCACGGTCAAGATCACCGACTTCGGCATCTCCAAGGCCACCGGCGACGGGACGATGACCGACACCGGGATGATCTCGGGCACTCCCGCGTACCTCGCGCCCGAGGTGGCGCGCGGGGAGCAGCCGGACGAGGCGTCCGACGTGTTCTCGCTCGGCGCCACGATCTACACGGCCATCGAGGGCGAGTCGGTCTTCGGGCCCAGCGACAACAGCTTCGGCCTCATCTACCGGGCCGCGAGCGGTCAGCTGCGCGATCCCAAGAACGCGGGCGAGCTCACGCCGTTGCTCATGCGCCTGCTGTCGAACGACCCGAAGGACCGGCCCAGCGCGCAGGAGGCCGCCGAGCTGCTGGCCGACGAGCCGCAGCCGTCGCAACCGCTGCAGATCCCCGCGCCGCGCAGGCTCAAGCCGCCGAACCGCCGGATCCTGGTGATCCTCGGGGTCATCGCGGTGCTCGGCATCGGGGGTGGCGCGGCGGCCGCGTACTGGGGCGGCACCGGCGACCTGGGCACCCCTGCCAACGAGGCCACCTTCCCCACCCGGGTGAAGACCCGCTACTTCACGGCCGCGGAAGCCATCTCGTTCGTCGAGGAGCACTACAACAGGCTGCCGAGCGACATCGAGGTGGCCTGGGCGGACTTCCGGCCGAACGTGCGGGAGCCGAAGGCCGACTTCGTGAACCGGTGGAAGGGCTACAGCTCGGTCCGGTGCACCCTCTCGACCGTCCCCGTCCGTTCGAACGGCCCCGACTGGGTCGTCACCGTGAACCTCGTCCTCGTCACGGACATCGGCCAGCAGCGCGACATCACCGTCGAGGTGTCGGTCGCCGCGGTCAACAACGAGATGAAGATCTCGGGGATCAAAGAGATAGCGTGAGCAGCCAGAAGCTGCCGCCGCCCACGACCACGCCCATCGCCGAGCCCGCCAGCACCTGCGCGGTCGTGTGGTCACCCAGCTCGACCCGTGACCACGCCACCAGCGCCGAGGGCAACGCGAGCAGCAGCCACCACGGCCCGTAGACGATTGCCAGCGTCACCACGGCGGCCCACGCGACCGCGGCGTGCAGCGAGATCTTCCACTTCAGGCCGAACGTGATCGCCATGCTCACGATCAGCGAGGCGAACATGCTGCCCGCCAGCGCGAGCATGCTCCCCGGCGCGCCGCCCAGCACCATGATCACCGTGCCGGCCGCCAGCGAGGCGCCCGCCGTGACCAGCGGGACGAGCCTGCCTTCGCGGTTCGTGACGTGGTGGCCGTCCCACTTGCCCTTGCGCGCGCCGCGCACGATGACGGCCATGGGGATGACGGACGCCGTCAGAGCGACGACGAACCCCCACAGCACCGTCTTCCAGTCGCTTTCCGTCGCTGCTGCCACGGCGAACGGCAGCAGAACCACCCAGACCCACGGCGCCAGCACCTCGGTGGCGCCGCGGGCGATCTTCTTGATCAATCCCCCGGAGACCTCTCAGACCAGTCTGCGATCCGTCGCCCAGCGGGAGAGCTCGTACCGGTTGGAGAGCTGGGTCTTCCGCAGGACGCTCGACACGTGCGTCTCCACCGTCTTGACGCTGATGAACAGCTCGGACGCGATCTCCTTGTAAGCGTAGCCACGCGCCAGCAACCGCAGCACGTCGCGTTCGCGCGGCGTCAGCAGGTCGA
This sequence comes from Lentzea sp., assembly GCF_035525475.1. Lineage (GTDB taxonomy): Bacteria > Actinomycetota > Actinomycetes > Mycobacteriales > Pseudonocardiaceae > Lentzea. The sequence goes on from NZ_DATLEC010000177.1 coordinate 35,702, forward strand.
GCTCGGGATCGCTGATCGGCGCGGCACCCGGCCGGTCGGCGAACGCGTCGAGCACGAACCCCGCGAGACGCGGCGAGAACACCGCGTCGCCCTCCGACACCCGCACGACCGCCCTGACCAGCTCCTGGCTGGAGATCGTCTTGGTCACGTAGCCGCGGGCACCCGCGCGGATCACGTTGATGACGTCCTCGGCCGCGTCGGAGACCGACAGGGCGAGGAACGTGACCTCCGGGATCTTCGTGCGGATCTGCCGCAGCACCTCGGCTCCGCCGCCGTCGGGCATGTGGACGTCCAGCAGCACCACGTCCGGCCTGTGGTGGGCGATCCCCGCCACCGCCTCGCCGACGCTGCCCGCCTCTCCGACCACTTCCACCTCGTCGGTGATGGTGTCGAGCTCCGCACGCACTCCCGCGCGGAACAACGCGTGGTCGTCCACCAGGAACACTCTCACGCTCACGTCCTGGCCTCCGTCTTCCTCGGCATCTCGAGCTGCACCTCGGTTCCCTCTCCGGGTGCGGTGCGCAGTCGCACCTGCCCGCCGTGCCGGTCCATCCTCCCCCGGATGCTGCCCGCGAGGCCATGCCGGTCCTCCGGCACCGTCTCGGGGTCGAACCCCTTGCCCCTGTCGCGCACGAAGACGGTCACCTTGTCCGGCTCGATCTCGGCGTAGACGCTGACCTCGCCGACGCCGGCGTGCTTGGCGGCGTTGACCATCGCCTCCTTCGACGCCTGGACCAACGCGAACATGCCGTCCTCCAGCTCGCAGTCCCCGACCACGACCTGGGACACGGCGATGGCGAAGTCGTCCTCCACCTCCGCGCAGGTCCGCGCGATGGCGACGCTCATGGTCGCGGGCTGCTCCCCCACCTCGCCCATCTCGCGGCCGTAGAGCCAGCCGCGCAGCTCGCGTTCCTGGCTGCGGGCCAGGCGCTTGACCTCGCGCGGCGACTCGGACTGCTTCTGGATGAGGGCAAGCGTTTGCAGCACGGAGTCGTGCAGGTGGGCCGCGATCTCGGCGCGTTCGTCGGTGCGGATGCGCGCACGGCGTTCGGCGTCCAGGTCGCGCACCAGCCGCATCCACAGCGGCACGGTCAGCACCGCGACACCGATCAGCGTCGCCAGGACGGCCAGCGCGACGCTCGGCAGGTTCTGGATGGAGTCGTTCGACACCAGGAACGCGGCAACCCCCGCCGCGACCAGTGCCGCCCCCGACGCCGTCCGCACCACGCCCGTCTTCTTCCCCGCTCCGAGCGCCCCGTCCTTCCAGCGACGGCGTTGCGCCTCGTCCGCCTCGCGCCACACGACCGCGGCGCCGACGAGTGCGACGGCGATCGGGCCGGTCACCCAGCCGCTGGCCGTGTTCCCGAGCAGTCCCGTGAACACGGCGACGCCCAGGCCGAGCGCGGCGAGGCCGATGGCCTGCTGCCACTCCCTGCGGTCCTTGTCGGTCTCCGGTTCCGCCACCGCGGACTGCGGGACGAACATCCAGAGCAACGCGTAGGCGATGATCCCGACCCCGCTGAACGCGGCGAACACGGCGAACACCGCGCGCACCCAGAAGACGGGTGCGCCGAGGTGGTCGGCCAGTCCGCTCGCGACGCCCGCGACCACCCGGCCGGTGCGTCGACGGCGCATCGGCTCAATGCGTGCACTCACCACCTGATCGTCACACGTCGCGGCGAGTTGTTCATCAGGGATGACCCCGGTTCCGTTGTTCAGGGCTGGTCCCTGATGTGGTTGCGGGCGCAAGAGCGCAACCTTGTGACCGTGAGCGGGACTGAGAAGGCAATGCAGGGCGTGGCGGACACGCTCAGAGAGTTCTGGGCGCACCGTCCGGTGCGGCCCCGTGCAGGGCGCAAGCTCGGAGGCGTCGCCACCGGGATCGCCCTGCGCTACCAGATCGACCCGGTGATCGTGCGGATCGCGTTCGTCGCGCTCGCGCTGTCCGGCGGAGTCGGCCTGCCGATGTACCTCGCGGGCTGGCTGCTGCTGCCGGAGGAGGGCGACGAGGTCTCGCCGCTGGAGTCGTTGCTCGGCAAGGGGGGCAGCTCCACATCCCAGGCGCAGACGGTGCTGCTGGGCTTCCTGATGTTCCCGGCGCTCGCGTTCACGTTCGGCAGCGGCGGGTTCCAGGTGATCGCGACGATCGCCGCCTCGGTGGCCTGCATCTACCTGCTGCAGAAGAACCGCGGGCACCTGGCACCCGCGTCCACGCTCCCCGAGGCGCCGGTGACACCCGTGACGCCACCGGTGCCGGGCGCCCCCGCGTGGGACCCGCTGGGTGCCGCTCCGTTCGCGTGGGACCTCCCGGAACCGGCGCCGAGGCCGCAGCCTCCGGCCCCTCGTCCGCGCAAGCCGCGGGTGGGCGCGGTGACCCTGGGAGTGGCGACGCTGGTGGTGGCCGCCTCCGCGATCGCCGGGGCGTGGGTGCCGTGGTTCACCGTGCCGCACGTCATCGGCCTGGTGATCGCGGTGCTGGCCGCGGGCCTGCTGGTCGGGTCGTTCGTCGGCGGTGGCCGGGGCCTGATCTGGCTGCTGGTCCCGCTGTCGGTCGCCGGCTTCGGCCTGACGTCGGTCGGCTTCGACGGCCCCTTGGACCTCGGCAACGTCGAGGCGACACCGAAGTCCCTGGCCGACGTCAAGACCAGGTACGAGCTCGGAGTCGGCAGCGTGAAGCTCGACCTGAGGGAGCTACCGGACTCCGGTTCGGTGAAGACCGCGCTCGAGGCCGACCTCGGCGAGCTGGTCGTGCACGTGCCGAAGGACGCCGACGTGACGTTCCGGTGCGAGGCCGAGTCCCTCGGCGAGCTCGACTGCCTCGACAGGAAGGCCGACGGCGGTGGCGTGCAGGTCGACGGCACCGATCTCGGGGACGACGGCGAAGGCGGCTTGAAGATCGACCTGGACGTTCTGACGAACGTCGGAGAGGTGAGGGTGCTCCGTGGCTGACCAGCAGCCGGTGATGCGCAGGAGGATCGACCCGCTGGGCCTGGTGTTCGGGATCGGCGGCGGGCTGATGGCGGCCTACGTGCTGAGCGGGGGGACGTTCTGGTTCGACTTCCGGTGGGCGCTCGGGGGAACGGCCATCGTGGTCGGCGTGGTCCTGCTGACGAACTCGCTCCGACGCAGGCCGTAGGAGTGGAGAAGGCCCCCGGGAAACCGGGGGCCTCTCCTTCGTCCTACTCCCACTCGATGGTGCCCGGCGGCTTCGACGTCACGTCCAGCACCACGCGGTTGACCTCCGCCACCTCGTTGGTGATGCGGGTCGAGATCCGCTCCAGCACCTCGTACGGCAGGCGGGTCCAGTCCGCGGTCATCGCGTCCTCGGACGACACCGGGCGCAGCACGATCGGGTGCCCGTACGTGCGGCCGTCGCCCTGGACGCCGACGCTGCGGACGTCCGCGAGCAGCACGACCGGGCACTGCCAGATCTGGCGGTCGAGGCCCGCGAGGGTCAGCTCCTCGCGGGCGATGGCGTCGGCTTGGCGCAGCGTGTCGAGGCGGTCCTGGGTGACCTCGCCGATGATGCGGATGCCGAGGCCAGGACCGGGGAACGGCTGGCGCTGCACGATCGTCTCCGGCAGGCCCAGCTCGGTGCCGACGCGGCGGACCTCGTCCTTGAACAGGGCGCGCAGGGGCTCGACCAGTTCGAACTGCAGGTCGTCCGGCAGGCCGCCGACGTTGTGGTGCGACTTGATGTTCGCGGTGCCCGCGCCGCCGCCGGACTCGACGACGTCCGGGTAGAGCGTGCCCTGGACCAGGAACTTGTAGTCGCCCTCGGCCTTGAGGTCGCGCTCCGCCTGCTCGAACACGCGGATGAACTCGCGGCCGATGATCTTGCGCTTCTCCTCCGGGTCCGTGACGCCGGCCAGGGCGTTCAGGAACCGCTCGCGGGCGTCGACGGTGACCAGGCGGATGCCCGTCGCGGCCACGTAGTCGCGCTCCACCTGGGCGCGCTCGCCGGAGCGCAGCAGACCGTGGTCGACGAAGACGCACGTGAGGCGGTCGCCGATCGCGCGCTGGACCAGGGCCGCGGCCACGGCGGAGTCGACGCCGCCGGACAGGCCGCAGATCGCCTTGCCGTCACCGATCTGCTCGCGGATCCTGGTGACCTGCTCGTCCACGATGGACGACGTGGTCCACTGCGGGCGCAGGCCCGCGATGTCGTGCAGGAACCGGCGCAGCACCTCCTGGCCGTGCGGCGAGTGGTGCACCTCGGGGTGGTACTGGACGCCGGCGAAGCGGCGCTGCCTGTCCTCGAACGCGGCGACCGGCGCGCCCTCGCTGGTCGCGGTGACCGTGAAGCCCTCCGGCGCCTTCGTGACGGCGTCGCCGTGGCTCATCCACACGGGGTGGCTCGCGGGGAGCTCCTGGTGCAGCGCGCCGCCCTCGGTGGGCACGCTCAGGTCCGTGCGGCCGTACTCGCGGGTGCCGGTCTGTTCAACTGATCCGCCGAGTGCGCGTGCCATCGCCTGGAAGCCGTAGCAGATGCCGAAGACCGGGACGCCGGTCTCGAACAGCTTCGGGTCGACCTGCGGCGCGCCCTCCTCGTAGACGCTCGACGGGCCACCGGACAGAACGATGGCCAGCGGGTTCTTGTCGAGGATCTCGTTCACCGACGCGGTGTGCGGGACCACCTCGGAGTAGACCTGGGCCTCGCGCACGCGGCGGGCGATCAGCTGCGCGTACTGGGCACCGAAGTCGACGACGAGAACAGGGCGGTTGCTGGTGTCGGACACGCCGTCAAGGATCTCATGCGTGGACGGTGAACTGCTGACCGGTGGCGGGCTGAACCAGGTGTTCAGGGTGGGTGACGCGGTGCGGCGGCCGGCAGGGCCGTGGGCGCCTCGGGTGCATGAGTTGTTGCGGCACTTGGCACCGCTGGGGATCGCTCCGGTGCCTCTCGGGCTCGACGACGAGCACGAGCTGCTGACCTACCTGCCCGGTGACGTTGGCCACGTGCCCCCATCGGATGACGCCGCGCTGGTCGAGTCCGCGCTGTTGCTGCGCAGGCTGCACGACGCGACGCTCGACCTCGTCGACCGGCGCGACGGGTGGCAGCACGCCGCGAGGGAGCCGGTCGAGGTGGTGCTGCACGGCGATTTCGCGCCGTACAACATGGTCTTCGCCGATGGCCGCCCCACGGGCGTGTTCGACTTCGACAGCGCGCATCCCGGTCCGCGCTGGTGGGACGTCAGCTGGGCGATCATCCAGTTCGTGCTGGCGCTGCCGGACGAGCGCGAACGCCGCAGCCGGCTGTTCTGCGAGGCGTACGGGTGCGCCTACGAAGACGATCACGTCCTCACCCGTCTGGACGACATGATCCGGACTATCCGTGAGCATCCGGCGTTCGTGCTGCAACGCGCCGAACGCCATGACGACTACTACGTGGGACTCGTCGGTTTGGTG
>NZ_DATLEC010000195.1:0-14590 GCF_035525475.1 Lentzea sp.
GTCCATCCTCGGTGAGTACGGTCTGCACGACTCGGACACCGGCTCGACCGAGGCGCAGGTGGCCCTGCTGAGCAAGCGCATCGCTGACCTCACGGAGCACCTGAAGCAGCACAAGCACGACCACCACTCCCGCCGTGGTCTCCTGCTGATGGTCGGCCGTCGCCGCCGTCTGCTGAACTACCTGACCAAGGTGGACATCAACCGCTACCGCGCGCTGATCCAGCGCCTCGGTCTGCGCAGGTGACACTTGCCGAGGGGGAGTGACCGGCCGGTCACTCCCCCTCGGCGTACAACCGGGTGTATACAGACCCCTGGTTGCGAACAGGACAAAACAGGACCCGCATCGCGCGACGCAGTCATCGCGCCGGTCCTCGGTAGTGGTCTCCTGGTGGAAACGCCCCAGGTGACTTCGATCGAAGACCGGCCTCGTCAAAAACGCGTGAGCGGTGTCCAAAAGACGAGGAGTAACAAGTAAATGACGGACACTGAAGTCCACGAGGCGACTGCCGTAATCGACAACGGCAAGTTCGGCTCGCGCTCCATCCGCTTCGAGACCGGGCGCCTCGCGCGCCAGGCCGCCGGCAGCGTGGTGGCGTACCTGGACGACGACACGATGCTGCTCTCCGCCACGACGGCGTCGAAGCATCCCAAGGAGCACTTCGACTTCTTCCCCCTCACGGTGGACGTCGAGGAGCGCATGTACGCCGCGGGCCGCATCCCCGGCTCCTTCTTCCGGCGCGAGGGCCGTCCGAGCACGGACGCCATCCTCACCTGCCGCCTGATCGACCGTCCGCTGCGCCCGTCCTTCGTGGACGGTCTGCGCAACGAGATCCAGGTCGTCATCACGGTCATGAGCCTGAACCCGGCCGACCTGTACGACGTCGTGGCGATCAACGCCGCGTCCGCGTCGACGCAGCTCGCCGGCCTGCCGTTCTCCGGCCCGATCGGTGGCGTCCGCGTCGCTCTGATCGAGGGCCAGTGGGTGGCGTTCCCGACCTACGAGCAGCTCGAGAAGGCCGTGTTCGACATGGTCGTCGCGGGCCGCGTGGTCGACTCCGGCGACGTCGCGATCATGATGGTCGAGGCCGAGGCCACCGACAACGTGATCGACATGATCGCCGAGGGTGCCACCGCCCCGACCGAGGAGGTCGTGGCCGCGGGCCTCGAGGCCGCCAAGCCGTTCATCAAGGTCCTCTGCGAGGCCCAGGCGCAGCTCGCCCAGGTCGCCGCGAAGGCCACCGGCGAGTACCCGACGTACCCGGCCTACCAGGCCGACGCGTTCGAGGCCGTCGAGCAGTCCGCTTCAGCCGAGCTGGCCCAGGCGCTGACGATCGCGGGCAAGGCCGAGCGCGAGTCCAAGCTCGACGAGGTCAAGGCCGCCACGCTGGAGAAGCTGGCCGAGCAGTTCGAGGGTCGCGAGAAGGAGGTCGGCGCCGCGTTCCGCTCGCTGACCAAGAAGCTCGTGCGCCAGCGCATCCTGCGCGACAACGTCCGCATCGACGGCCGTGGCCTCACGGACATCCGTGACCTCGGTGCCGAGGTGGCCGTGATCCCGAGGACGCACGGTTCGGCGCTGTTCGAGCGCGGCGAGACCCAGATCCTGGGTGTCACCACGCTGAACATGCTGCGCATGGAGCAGCAGATCGACTCGCTCGCCCCGGAGACGCACAAGCGCTACCTGCACCACTACAACTTCCCGCCCTACTCGACCGGTGAGACCGGCCGCGTGGGGTCGCCGAAGCGCCGCGAGATCGGCCACGGCGCGCTGGCCGAGCGGGCGATCATGCCCGTGCTGCCCAAGCGCGAGGAGTTCCCCTACGCGATCCGCCAGGTGTCCGAGGCGCTGAGCTCCAACGGCTCGACGTCCATGGGCTCGGTCTGCGCGTCGACCCTGTCGCTGCTCAACGCGGGTGTCCCGCTGAAGGCGCCGGTCTCCGGCATCGCGATGGGTCTCGTCTCCGACGAGGTCGACGGTGAGACCCGCTACGTGGCGCTGACCGACATCCTCGGTGCCGAGGACGCGTTCGGCGACATGGACTTCAAGGTCGCGGGCACCAAGGAGTTCGTGACGGCGCTGCAGCTCGACACGAAGCTCGACGGCATCCCGTCCGAGGTGCTGGCGGCGGCGCTGGGCCAGGCCCGCGACGCGCGCTACACCATCCTGGAGGTCATGGCCGAGGCCATCTCCGACCCGGACGAGATGAGCGCCTTCGCTCCGCGCGTGACGTCGGTCAAGATCCCGACCGACAAGATCGGCGAGGTCATCGGCCCGAAGGGCAAGATGATCAACTCGATCACCGAGCAGACCGGTGCCGACATCTCCATCGAGGACGACGGCACGATCTACGTCGGTGCGGCGGACGGCCCCTCGGCCGAGGCCGCGATCGACATGATCAACGCGATCGCGAACCCGCAGCTGCCGAAGGTCGGCGAGCGCTTCCTGGGCACCGTGGTGAAGACGGCCGCGTTCGGCGCGTTCGTCTCGCTGCTGCCCGGCAAGGACGGCCTCGTCCACATCTCGAAGCTGGGCAACGGCAAGCGCATCGCGAAGGTGGAGGACGTCGTCAAGGTCGGCGACAAGCTCCGCGTCGAGATCGCCGACATCGACCAGCGCGGCAAGATCAGCCTGGTCGTCGTGAACGAGGACGACGCCGCCAAGCCGGCTGACGCCCCGGAGGCTCCCGCTGCCGAGGAAGCTGCTGCCGAGGCGGCTCCCGCGCAGTGAGTCCGACAGACGACAACGTGACGGCCGCGGGTGCATCCACCCGCGGCCGTCCGCGTACTCCACGGGTGGGGCACCTCCAGCGGCCGGGCAGCACACAGGTGCTCGAGACGTCCGCCGGGTCCGAGGTGCGGCGCAGCATGCTGCCCTCGGGCCTGCGGGTCATCACCGAGCGCATCCCGGGCGTGCGGTCCGCCTCGGTCGGGCTGTGGGTACAGGTCGGGTCCCGCGACGAGCGGCCAGAGGTCGCGGGTGCCGCGCACTACCTGGAACACCTGCTGTTCAAGGGGACCGCGCGGCGTTCTGCGGCGGCCATCGCGGAGGAGATCGACGCGGTCGGCGGCGAGCTGAACGCGTTCACGGCCAAGGAGCACACCTGCTACTACGCGCACGTCCTCGACGAGGACCTGCCGTTGGCGGTGGACCTGGTCGCGGACGTGGTGTTCGAGGCGATCTGCGGTCCGCGCGACTTCGAGACCGAACGCGGCGTCGTGCTCGAGGAGATCGCGATGCGCGACGACGACCCCGAGGACCTGCTGCACGACGCGTTCATCGAGGCGTTGTTCGGCGGGCACGCGTTGGGACGTCCTGTTCTCGGCACCGAGAAGTCCATTCAGGACATGGAACGCGACGCGCTCTACTCGTTCTACAAGAAGCGCTACACGTTGCCGCGCATGGTGTTCGCCGTCGCGGGCAACATCGAGCACACGAACGTGATGCGCCTGGTGCGCAAGGCGATCGGTGACCGGCTGTCGCGGGAGGGCAGCGCGGTGGCCCCACGAGCGGGACGTGCGCGCATCGCCGACGCCCGCAAGCTGGTGCTGCACACCGACGACACCGAGCAGGCGCACCTGATGCTCGGCATGAAGGGCCTCGACCGCCACGACGAGCGCCGGTTCGCGCTGAACGTGCTGAACGCGGCCATCGGCGGCGGCATGAGCTCCCGGCTGTTCCAGGAAGTGCGCGAACGGCGGGGCCTGGCCTACCAGGTGTACTCGTCCGTCGGGCTCTACGCGGACACCGGCACGTTCTCCGTCTACGCGGGCTGCCAGCCCGACCGGCTGGGCGAGACCGCCGGCGTGATCCGCGAGGTGCTCGTGGACGTCGCCAGGGGCGGGTTGTCCGACGCCGAGGTGACGCGCGGCAAGGGACAGCTGCGCGGTGCCCTGGTGCTGGGCCTGGAGGACACGAGCTCGCGCATGTCGCGCATCGGCAAGTCCGAGCTGAACTACGGCGACCACCTGAGCGTGGAAGCGACGCTGGCGCGCATCGACGCCGTCTCCGCCGACGAAGTGGCGCTGCTCGCACGTGATCTGCTGCGCCGTCCCGTCGCCGCGGCGGTGGTCGGCCCTTACGATCACGCCGACGATCTGCCGGACCAGGTACACGAGGTGATTGCATGATTCGCGTCGGAGTTCTCGGCGCGCGGGGCCGCATGGGTTCCGAGGTGGTCCGCGCGGTCGAGGCCGCGAAGGACATGGAGGTCGTGGCGGCGATCGACGCCGACGACCCGTTGCAGGCGCTCGTGGACGCGGGCGCGCAGGTCGTCGTCGACTTCACGCACCCCGACGTGGTGATGGACAACCTGGCGTTCTGCGTCGGCGCCGGAATCCACTGCGTGGTCGGCACTTCCGGCTTCGACGCGGAGAAGCTCGCCGCGGTCGAGGCGCTGCTGGCGGACAAGCCCTCCGTCGGTGTGCTGGTGGCGCCGAACTTCGGCATCGGCGCCGTGCTGCTGATGCGTTTCTCGGAGATCGCGGCCCGCTACTACGAGTCGGCCGAGATCATCGAGCTGCACCACCCGCGCAAGGCCGACGCCCCCTCCGGGACCGCGGCGCACACGGCCCGCCTGATCGCCGCCGCGCGTGAGGGCATGGACCCGATGCCCGACGCGACCACGCAGGAGGAGCCGGGTGCTCGCGGCGCCGTCGTCGACGGCGTGCGGGTCCACTCGCTGCGGATCTCCGGGATGATCGCGCACCAGGAGGTCGTGTTCGGCGGGGAGAGCGAGACCCTGACCCTGCGCCAGGACTCGTTGCACCGCACCTCCTTCATGCCCGGTGTCGTGCTGGGCGTGCGGGAGATCGTCGGTCGTCCCGGGCTCGCGGTCGGTCTCGACAAGTACCTGGACCTGTGAAGGTCCGGCTCACCGTAGGGCTCCTGATCGCGGCCCTCGCGGTCTACTTCGTCCTGCTCGCAGGACGCGCGGTGGCGCTCCTGCGGACCGGTGAGCTCGTCGGCGTGCTGCTCGGCGTCGGCGTGCTGATCCTGCCGCTGCTCGGCGTCTGGCTCGTGTACTCGAACCTGCGGTTCGGGTGGGAGACCGAGAAGATGGCCCGCGAGCTCGACGCGGACGGGTTGCTGCCGGACACCTCGCACCTGCCGCGCCGTCCTTCCGGCCGGGTGGACCGGGAGGCGGCGGACTCGTGGTTCGAGGAGCGGCGGACCGAGGTCGAGGCGGCGCCGGAGGACTGGCGGGCCTGGTTCCGGCTCGCGTACGCCTACGACATCGCGGGTGACCGCGGGCGGGCGCGCGAGACGATGAAGAAGGCCATCGAGCTGCACTCCTGATCTTGTCGGGGGTGCTGAGTACGGTGAAACGCAGGGGTTCCCGAATCGGGGGTACCCCTGCGTCAGCACGTCCGCTGTCAGGCTTGGGCGGCGACGGCCAGGTCCGCCGCCAGATCGCCCTTCTGCACCACGAGCACGTCCTCCAGCCGCAGCCACTCGGCCATGTGCCGCAGCTCCCCGGCCAGCTCCGCCGCGACTCGGCCCCGGTCCACGCCCTCCTCGGCCCAGGCCGACTGCACGCGCAGCACCCCGGCCGCGCGGTCGGCCTTGATGTCCACACGGGCCACGAGCTCGCCGTCCAGCAGGAACGGGAACACGTAGTAGCCGTGCACCCGGCGGGGCTCCGGCACGTAGATCTCGATGCGGTACCGGAAGCCGAAGATGCGCTCGGTCCGCGCCCGTTCCCAGATCAGCGGGTCGAACGGGCACAGCAGCGCCCGGCCGAGCACCCGGCGGGGTGCTGACGCCTCCACGTGCCGGTAGGCCGCGCCGCGCCAGCCGTCGACCGCCACCGGTTCCAGCACGCCCTCCTCTGCTAACGACGCCACGGCGGCCTGGGAGAGGCGCGGGTCGAGGCGGTAGTAGTCGCGCAGGTCGGGTTCGGTCGCCACGCCCAGCGCCACCGCGGAGCGCAGCACCAGTTCGCGGGCGCCCTCCTCGGGCGTCCACTTCTGGGCCAGCACGTCGGCGGGGATGACGCGTTCGGTCAGGTCGTAGAGGCGCTCGAACGAACGGCGGGTGCCGGTGGTGAGGATGCCGACGCCGAACAGGACCTCGCAGATCCGCTTGACCTCCGACCAGTCCCACCACGGGCCCTTCGACCGGCCCGAGTCGCCCGTCAGGGCCTTCTCCAGGGCGCCCGCGCCGATCGGGCCGAGCTCCTTCACCGCCGCCAGGACGTCGTCGACGAGCTGGGGCGAGCGGTCGAGGATCGTCTGGTAGTTCTGCCACCAGCCGCGCTTCTTCGCGCCCGAGTGGAACAGCGGCCAGTCGAGGACCGGCACCAGCGACGCCTCGTGCGCCCAGGTCTCCACGAGCATGCGGGGCTTGCGCGACGAGTGCGTCCACGCGGCGTCGTCCAGCAGCGCCGGGTCGTAGGCGCCCAGGCGGGAGAACAGCGGCATGTAGTGCGCGCGCACGGCCACGTTCACCGAGTCGATCTGCAGCAGCTGCACGCGGGACAGCACGCGTTGCAGGTGTCTGCGGGTGGCCGCCGCGGGCCTCGGGTCGGTGAAGCCCTGCGCTCCCAGGGCGGTTCGGCGGGCCACGTCCGCGCTCATCCTCTGCACGGCGTCGATGCTGCCACGCACCCCTGACAATTCCGCGACGCGGCGTCGCTAAGGTGCGCTCATGGCCGACGCCGGCGTGCACCTCGCCACCGCTGCTGATCTCGCGGACATCGTCCGCATCCACCGGGAGACGTGGCGGCTCGCCTACGCCGAGCTGCTCCCTCCGGAAGTGCTGGACGCGCTCGACACCGACGAGGCGTGGGCGCTCGCCGTCGGGCAGGGAGCCGTTCTCGCGGCGACCGAGGGGGAGTGGACGGTCGGGTTCGTCGTGGCGAGCAAGGCGCCGGACGACGAGGTGGCCAAGGCGGACGGGTCACTGCCGGAGGACGCGGACACCACCGCACTGCTCAGCGTCCTCGTCGAGCCGCGCTGGGGCCGCCGCGGGCACGGCACGCGGCTCGTCGCCGAAGCGGCGAGGAAGCTCGGCGAGACGGGGGCGTCCAAGGGCATCGCCTGGGTGCCGGAAGCCGACAAGGCGTCGCGGAACTTCTACGAACGACTGGGCTGGACGGGTGATGGCACGGTGCGCACTTTGGACGCAGCAGGGCGTCCGTTGCGCGAAGTCCGGATGGCCGGTCCGCTCGAGGTCCGTCTCGGCGACTGAGATCTGTGTAACCTCGGCCGGGTGCTAGCCCTGGTTGGCCTCACCTTCGGGGTCGCGCTCGGCTCGGCCGTCATTCCCCTGATCAGCATCGAGATGTTCGTCCTGGGACTGTGCGTGCGCTGGCCGGACGTCTCGTTCTGGATGATCGGCCTCGCCGTGGCCGTCGGCCAGGTGCTGGGCAAGCTCCTCTACTTCTACGCGGCGCGCGGCGACATCCACCTGCCGCGGTTCCTGCGCCGCAAGCCGAGCGACAAGCCTTCGAGGTTCCGGCGCTGGTTCGGGCCCGGTACGCGCCTGTACCGCTGGGGCGACTGGATCCACGTGAAGTGCCGGGCGCACCCGAACTGGATGGCGGGCACGCACGGCGTGAGCGCGCTGGTCGGTGTGCCGCCGTTCATGGCGACGAGCGTGCTCGCGGGGCTCGCGGGCATGTCCACGGCGATGTTCGTCGCCACCGGCATGGTGGGGCGCTTCGCGAGGTTCAGCTTCCTCGCGGCCTCGCCGGCGGTCGTCATGGCGTGGTTCTAGACGACCGCGGCGAGGCTGAGCCCGATCATTCGAGGACGAGGACTCCGTCGGGCAGGCCGGGGATGTCGAACGAGTGCCACATCGGCCGCCAGTCCGGCAGCTCCAGCATCCGGCGCAGGTCCGCGAACCCGCTGAGCCAGCCCATCCACGGCCCGTAGGGCGGGTTCGCCCGGTCGAAGCCGCTCTGCACGAACGTCAGCCGCGTCCTGCCCTCCGAGCCCTTCAGCTCCCAGGACGTCACCATTCCGCCGGGGAACTCCAGCGCGAGGTTCCGCTCGTCCAGCGCGATGATCTTCGCGGGGTGCGGGTCCTCCTCGAGGCTGCCCATCGTCCACCGGCCGCCGACGTGCGGCTCGATCTCCATGCGGGCGCCGAACCACCGCGCGAACACGTCGGGATCGGTCAGCGCGTCGATGATGGCCGCCGGGGACGCCGCCACGTCGAACTCGAACCGCTGCTCGGGTGAGGTGAAGTCGCAGAACCCCAGCACGGGGCGGCCCTCGACGAGCTCGACCAGGTTGCCCAGCGCCAGCGGCCAGAACGTCTGGAGGACCTCGTCCCTGTCCTCGCCGGTGCCCCAGGCCGGGTACGGGGACTGCGTCACCGCGACCAGCGTCTCGCCGTCACGCTGCTCCACGCCGAACTCGACCGTGTACTCGGTGCCGTGCAGGAGCCACGAGAAGCGCAGCGAGGTGTCGTCGAAGCCCAGCAGCTTCTGCCGGCCGCGTTCGCCGTCCGGTGTGTAGCGCCCCCAGAACTCGTACTCCCCGCCCTCCAGGTCGACGTGGGCGTGCTCGGCCAGCCACACGCGCAGGTCGTCGGTGGTGGTGAGCGCCTGGCGGACGCGGGCGGGCGTGGCGTACGTGCGAACGCGGACGGTGCCTGTGCTCATCGGTCTTCTCCCTTGGGGTAGCAGGCGAGCGCGATGCGGAACGCATCCCCTTCCGCGCCGCCATATCTGGTGAAAAGGTCCTGCAGCGTGTTCTGCAGCTCGGCCAGGAACTCCGCGCGGTCCTCCGGGCGCACCCGGATCTCGCCGGACACGCCGACGGACGGCAGCTCGCTCGACCGGTCCAGGGCCGCCACGTCGGCCTGCACCTGCTCGGCGAGGTCGACGAGGTGGCCCAGCGCCAGCTCGTCGCGCGACCCGATCCGGCCGACGAGCCGCGGTGACAGCCAGTACGACCGCGCCGCGGCCTGGTAGAGGCCCTCCTGGACGCCGCGCACCCTGCGCTCGGCGACCTGGGTGACCAGACCGGCCTTGACCAGCTGTTTCACGTGGTAGTGCACGCGTTGCGGCGTTTGGTCGAGCACCTCGGCGACCTCGGTGCACGACCGCGGCGCGGCGAGCTGCCGCAGCACTTCCACGCGCTGCGGCTTGAGCAGGGTCTCGGCCTGCTCCATCCGGTCCAGGTAGATCACGTCTCTCATCGCAAAAAACACTTTGAACGTTCAAAACTATTTTGTCAATTGTGCTGACAATTAATGGACTGACAGATATTGAAATCTGTCAGTCCATCGGGCAGGGTGGAACGCAGTGAAGACGACGAAGGGGTTCGAAATGCAGAAGCGTCAGCTCGGCGCCACCGGTCCGGTCGTGTCCGCCATCGGCCTGGGCTGCATGGGCATGTCCAACGCCTACGGCCCGGCCGACCGGGACGAGAGCATCGCCACCATCCACGCCGCGGTCGACGCGGGCGTGACGTTGCTCGACACCGGCGACTTCTACGGCCAGGGCCACAACGAGCTGCTCATCGCGGAGGCCATCAAGGGCCGTCGCGACGAGGTGCAGCTCAGCGTCAAGTTCGGCGGCATGCGCGACGCCGACGGCGCGTTCATCGGGTTCGACACGCGGCCGGCGGCGGTGGCCAACTTCCTCGCCTACTCGCTGCAGAGGCTCGGCACCGACCACGTCGACGTCTACCGGCCCGCACGGCTCGACCCGAGCGTGCCGATCGAGGACACCATCGGCGCCATCGCCGAGCAGGTCGAGAAGGGACGCGTCCGGCACATCGGCCTGAGCGAGGTCGGCGCCGAGACCATCCGCCGGGCCCACGCCGTCCACCCGATCGCGGACCTGCAGATCGAGTACGGCCTGCTCGAGCGCGGCGTCGAGCGGGAGATCCTGCAGACCACCCGTGAGCTCGGCATCAGCATCACCGCGTACGGCGTGCTGTCGCGCGGCCTGATCTCGTCGAAGCCGCTCACCCTCGGCGCGAGCGACTGGCGCGGCCTCGCGCCCCGGTTCCAGGGCGACAACCTGACCCGCAACCAGGCGCTCGTCGAGAAGCTCGACGAGATCGCCGGCGACAAGGGCGTCACGGTCGCGCAGCTCGCGATCGCGTGGGTCGCGTCGCGCGGCGAGGACGTGGTGCCTCTGGTCGGCACGACCAAGCGTGCGAGGCTTGAGGAGGCGATCGGTGCCGTCGACGTGACGTTCACCGAGCGGGAACTGGCCGAGATCGAGGCCGTTGTTCCCTTGGGAGCCGCTGCGGGCACGCGCTACGCGGCCGAGCAGATGGCGATGCTGGACAGCGAGAGGTGAGTGCAGTGGCGGAGGCGTTGACCGCGGAGGCGATCCTCGCGGCGACCGAAGAGGTGCTGCGCAGGTACGGGCCTGCCAAGGCGACGGTGGTCGACGTCGCCAAGGCGCTCGGGGTCAGCCACGGCAGCGTCTACCGCCACTTCGCGACCAAGGCCGCGCTCCGGGAGGCCGTGACCAGGCGCTGGCTCGCCGCGATCCACGAGGAGATGACGCCCGCGTTCGACGAGGGCCTCACCGCCTCCGAGATGCTCAGGACCTGGTTGCGGAAGCTCTTCGACAAGAAGCGGCTCTCGCACTCCGAGGACGTGGAGCTGTTCACCACGTTCAAGACCCTGGTCAGCGAGAGCAGCAGCGGCATCGTCGAGTACCACCTCGAACACCTGGTGGGGCAGCTCACAAGCATCATCTCGGCGGGAGTGGAAACCCGGGAGTTCGCGACGGACGACGTCGGCAGGACGGCGCAGGCGGTGTGGGACGCGACGCAGGTGTTCCACCACCCGGCTCACGCCCAGGAGTGGGGGAATCCCCGCATCCAGGACGAGTTCGACGCCGTTGTCTCACTTGTCATCGCTGGACTGCGGTACAACCGGGTTCCGAGTGCCACAGGCGATGCTTGAGGGTCACGGAGGTGAGCGGTGCCGCCCGACGAGTGGATCGACCTGCTGGGAGCGCCGGAAAGGCGTCCCGACCCGGTCGACTGGGACGCGGTCAGGGCACGTGCCGGCACGGCGCTCCCGACCGACTACGTGCACCTCGCCGAGGCCTACCCGCCGCTGATCGTCGGCGGGTACGTCAGGATCCTGCACCCCACCGCGCGGGCGGGCTTCATGAACTGGATGTCGCAGGCGCCCAAGATCCTCCGCGCCCTGCGCAGGCAACCGGGTCTGCGCGTGCACCCCGACTCACCAGGGCTGCTGCCGTGGGGCGTCACCGTGAACAACGACCACTGCCTCTGGAACACGCGCGGTGAGCCGGACGAGTGGACCGTGGTGATCACGGACCTGCGGCAGCGCTGGTCCTACGACGGGACGTTCTCGAGCTTCATCAGGAAGTTCCTGACCGCCGAGATCCGGTGCCCGATCTTCCCGGACGACGTCCCCGGCGGCTCCAAGCCGTTCCAGGAGCCGTAGGGACGCCGTCCGGGCCTCTTCCCGACCCCCCGGTCAGCTCGTGGCGGCGGTCACCAGTGCGTTGCCGCTGCCCGTGCGGCCCGTGACCGTCAGCGGGGCGTCGCCCAGCGGTTCGGCCGAGACGTCGAAGTCGCTGCGGGCGTTGCCGGACGTGGACACCAGGTCGATGCGCGCGAGCGTGCCCTGGCGGATGCCGACGCGGATGTGCCCCGACCCCGTGCCCAGCTGGATCTCGCCGGAGGCCGCGTCGGCCACGGTCAGGTCACCGCTGCCGGTGCGCACCTGGACGTTGCCCTGCACGGCGCCCAGCCACACGTCGCCGGTCCCGGTGATCAGCGTGCTCGTGCCGCCGATCGACGACACCTCGACGTCACCGCTGCCCGTCTTGGCCTTCAGCGCGCCCAGCATCGTGCCGAGCCGGACCGTGCCCGCGCCCGAGTTCACCTTCGCCTCGCCGGTCGCCCTGTCCGCGGACACGCTGCCGGTGCCGGTGTTCAGGTCGAGCCTGCCCGCGCCGCCCGTCACGACGACGTCGGCCGCACCGGTCCGTGACGACACGTGCGACCCGACGGGCGCCGACACCACCACGGACAACGGCACCGCGCGCAACGGCAGCGCCTTCGACGACTCGATGCGCAAGCGATTCCCCAGCAGTTCGACGCGGGCGTCGCGCACGGCGTCCTCGGGACCGGCGGCCGCGGGTGCGGACCTGTCGGCTCCGAACTGGCCGCTGACCCAGTTCAGCACGCTGGAGAGGCCCTCGGTCCACGAGTTGCCCGCGGTCGGGTCGTGCCGCACCTCGACGTGCACGCCCGGCTCGTCGGTGAGCCGCACCTGCACCCGGCCGCTGAGCAGCGAGATGTCGATCTCGGCGACTCCCGCGAACTCGAAGCTCTGCTGACGCACGAGGCCCGGCTGCGGGGTCTCGGATCCCTCTGCCGGCTCGGCCGGTCCTGTCGGTTCGCTCATCCCGCTCACCCCTGCACCCATCCGCGGACGCGCGAGCCCGAGCCGGCGTTTCCGCTCCACCCCTTGTGCTGATGCTTGTGCTTGCCGTGCACCGCGCCCCCGACGGCCTGCTGGATGAACGAGTTCAGCGACACGCCCTGCGCCGCCGCGGCGGCCTCGGCCTTCGACTTGAGCTCGTTGATCATGCGCAGCGTGATGCGGCTGATGTCACCCGTGGCGTCACCTGCGCCGAACTGCGGCATCTCGTGACGCGGGGCGGGCTCCGGCTCCGGTTCGGCCGATCCCGTGACGACCACCTGGACGTCACGACCGGACAGGCGAACGTCCACGACCTGGCCGTCCAGGGAGGCGGTGACCTCCGCGGCCAGGTCGGACAGTGCGTTCATGATCGCCAGTCGCGCGGCTGGCTCGAGCGCTGCGGCCAAGGCGGCGGCCGTTCGACGGGTGTTCTCGTCCCCCGCTGATGCGGCCGTCGCCAGGTCCTCGCGCAGTGACGCGATGTACGGCGACAGATCCATGACACCACTATGACGTCACTTGCGACATCGTGCAACCACCACTGACGCCGGGACTACTGTCGGAGCCATGCCGAGAGTGCGCTTGGTGGCGAAAACCGAGTTCATCCCGCCGGACGACGTGCCGTGGTCGACCGACGCGGACGGCGGCGCGGCGCTCGTCGAGTTCGCCGGCCGCGCCTGCTACCAGTCGTGGGACCGCTCCAACCCCATGACGAACACGAACGCGACGTTCCTGCACCACCTGCTCGACGTCGGGCACCTCGCCGCGTTCGAGCACGGCAGCGCGTCGCTCTACCTCACCGAGCTGCCCCGCTCGCTCACGCACGAGCTGATCCGGCACCGGCACTTCTCGTACTCGCAGCTCTCCCAGCGCACCGACCCGACCGACGTCGTCGAGCCGTCGCTGATCGCGGAGGACCCGGAGCTGCACGCGCGGTTCGTCGCCGCGACCGAGGCGAGCCTCAAGGCGTACGAGGACCTCGTGCACAGCCTGGAGAAGACCGTCAACGGCCGGCGCGCGCGGCAGATCGCACGGTCCGTGCTGCCCAACGCCACCGGAACCGAGATCGTCGTGACGGGCAACTACCGGTCGTGGCGGCACTTCATCGCGATGCGCGCGACCGAGCACATCAACGTCGAACTGCGCGAGCTCGCCATAGCGTGCCTGCGCGAGCTGGTGAAAGCGGCGCCGAACGCGTTCGCCGACTTCGTCGTCTCGACACTCCCGGACGGCACGGAAGTTGCCTCCAGCCCACTCGTCGTTGAAGGCTGACGGCATGAAGCGGCTCATCGTGGACGTCCAACCAGGCGAGTACACGGTCACACGCCTGGCGACGGACGCCGCAGTCCCCGCGGGGCTGCTCGACCTGACCGGCGTGCTCGTGTCGGTGACCAGGACCCCGGACGAGGTGTCGGTCATCGCGCCCTCGTCGTTCCCCCTCGGCGGTGACAGCGCGGAGAAGGGCTGGCGGCTGCTCACCGTGCGCGGCCCGCTGGAGTTCACGCTCACCGGCATCATG
The DNA here is from genome assembly GCF_035525475.1 of Lentzea sp. Taxonomy (GTDB): domain Bacteria; phylum Actinomycetota; class Actinomycetes; order Mycobacteriales; family Pseudonocardiaceae; genus Lentzea. Next base: position 13,896 of record NZ_DATLEC010000195.1, read on the forward strand.
GCCGCCCTGGCGGGGGAGCTGGCCGCCGCCGGCGTCTCGCTGTTCGCGCTGTCCACTTACGACACCGACCATCTGCTCGTGAAGCAGACCGACCTCGACCGCGCCGTGGTGGCGTTGCGTGCCGCAGGTCACGAACTGGTTGTAGCGCCGGAAGTCTAGGAACCGATCCTCCAGGTGGCGGGTCTCAAGTACCGTCAACGCCCCCGGTTCCCAGGTTGTTGGGTGGCACGTTCGCCCAAGGAGATGTGATGCACAGTCAGGCAGTCGAACCGCGCGTCATCGCGGGCAGGTACGCCCTGGTGGCCGAGCTCGGCCGCGGCGGCATGGGCATCGTGTGGCGCGCCCAGGACCGCCACATCGGGCGCTTCGTCGCGATCAAGGAACTGCACCTGCCCGACGGCATCGCGCACGAGGAACGCCGTGTGCTCGAAGAGCGCGCTCTGCGTGAGGCACGCACCGCGGGCAAGCTGAACGACCCCGCCGTCGTGACGGTGTACGACGCGATCAACGAGAACGGCACGACGTACATCGTCATGGAGCTGGTCGAGGCGGCGACGCTGTCGACGCTGATCAGCACCCACGGCCCGATGCCGCCGAACCAGGTCGTGTCGATCGCGCTGCAGGCGTTGTCCGCGCTGGAGACCGCGCACCAGGCCGGGATCGTGCACCGCGACGTCAAGCCCGGCAACCTGATG
>NZ_DATLEC010000198.1:0-16398 GCF_035525475.1 Lentzea sp.
GTGATCGGCATGAGCTGCGCGGGCCGCAGTTCGGGCACCAACGCCACCAGTTCGTCGGCCAGGGTCTCCGCCTCGACGTGACCGACGCGGATCGTGCTTCCGGTCTGCGTGCACACGAGCGCATCGCGGCCATAGACCAACGCCACGGCGCCGGTGCCCGGTGTCACGAGGTCCACCGCGGCGGTGTGTTCGCGCAGTGCTGTCACCAGTTCCGCCGCCATGCCGACCGGGCCGTGCGGCTCGGCGAGCCCGCGGGCCTGCAAACCATGCCCCGCCTCTGCCAGGAGGGCGGCGCGTTCGTCCGCTCGCCTGCCGAACGACGGCACTCGCAACGGGAACGGCCAGCGCACCCCGGCATGGGTGGCGAGGAGGTCCATCTCGACCAGGTCGAAGGCGATCACCGTGCCGCCTTCCTGGCCTGCTCGGCGTCGGTCTCGGTGTAGGTCGTGCCGATCTCCGCGAGCATCCGCCGGAACTCGCGCACCTCCCGTTCGGCCGCGCCCACCTCGCCCGCGAGGCCCGAGCCCGCCGCCTTCAGCCGGTGCGACAGGTCCTGGGCGGGCGGGGCGGTGCCGAGCAGCGGCTGCCGCTCGGCGAGCCTGCTCGCGGTCGCCACCAGGTCCGCGGTCTGCTCGGCCAGCCTGGCCAGGGTCCTGATCCGGTCCTGCAACTGCTCGGGAGAGACCTCGTAGCCGGTCACCGCTCCTCCCCGATGACTGCCGGAGACACGCGCCCGGTCACCGCGAACAGGTCGTGGTCGAGCGTCGGCATCTGGTTCTCGTGGTGCTGGTCGTCGTCCTTGCGCCCACCGGCGGACGGTGGCGCGGCCATCCCGTTGTTCTGCGCGGACGCACGGGTGTCCGATACGACCGGGCCCGCAGCGGAGACGACTCCGTTCCGACCGACCATCACGCCGGTGCGAGTTCCTGGGCTCAGCGGCGGGCTTGCCGCGGCCACCGGTCCCCGCGCCGGCGGCGCCGAGCCGACGAGCCGTTGCCACGGCACACCACCCGAGCTCGGCGTCCTCACCGGTGCGGTGGCCGCGCGAGCAGCCTGCGGGACAGTGGACCGCGCGGTGTCGATCAGGCGGCTGCTGCCGTTCAAACTCGACTCGTAGGTCTGCATCGTGCGGACGGCCTGCGCCTTCTGCTGGTCGGCCGCGGCGGCACCGAAGTAGAAGTAGAAACCCGAACCGGCGGGCGCACTCGGCAGGGCGAACGGGGCCGGAGCGCTCGGCAGTGTGAACGGAGCCGGAGCACTCGGCAGCGCGAACGGGGCCGGAGCACTCGGCAGCGCGAAGGTCGCCGGGAACCCGGCGAACGCCGCCGCGGTCCCGTCCGGTGGCGCCGGCATCGCGGCCCTCGCCGCGGCCAGCGCGTCGGCCGAGTCCTGCGCGGCCCGCTGCCCCGCCGCCGCCAGCTCGCTGATCCTCCCGACCCGCTCGGCCAGCGCCGCCAGCCGTGAGGCGGCCTCCTCGGCGGCGGCCCCGTTCCACCCCTCGAGCAACGCGGCCCGTTGTTCCCTCAACACCTCCCCGTGCGCGTCCAGAGCGGAGCGGTGGCGCGTCCACTCGTCGGCGACCGTGCTCACGTCCGCTACATCGGCGTCCTGCCACAGCATCCGGTGGAGCTCTTCGTGGCTGTACGCCTCCCAGTTGTTCTCGCTGGGTGACTCGTTGCCTGACACGGGACGAACGATCACAGCCGGGCCAGGAAGACGACCAGGCCAGACGACCGGCCACTTGTGGCCGGTAGGTCTGATCAGCGCGAACGCGCGAGATGCTCCTGCAGCCGGGCGTGCCGGAACTGGTAGACCGCACCCGCCCGGCGCAGCACGCCGCGCCGGTACGCGTCGGCGAGGAAGTCCGGCAACCGCCACGGCAGGCGTCCGGTCAACGGCAACCAGACGCGCGCGAACACCACCCACTGGCCCCACGCGGTCAGGCTCAGCACGTACGCCAGCCCACCCCCGATGCCGCCGACCAGCCCGATCGCCAGCGCCGTCGCCGGGCTCCACACCGCCGGCCACCGCAACGCCGCCAGTCCGCTCACGACGACCCCGGTGACCGCCACGACGAACACCGCGAACATCGGCACCATCAACGCCATCAGGACGAGCACCGCACGCCGGTTGGCCTTCAGCAGCCCGTCGGGGCTCAACGCCGCCCGGACGTCCAGCGGCGCCTCCAGCGCGGCGACCACGCCGAAGACCAGCGCGGCACCGAGCCCGAACACCAGCGCGAACGCCGCTATGTCGACCGCCACCCCGGAAGTCAGCTGGAACAGCGGCATGACCAGCCAGTACGCCAGCGCGCGCACCAGCCCGTACGCGGCACCGACCGCCCCGCCGAACGCCAGCCCGAGCAGGGCGCGCACCCACACCCGCTTCCCCATCCGGCCGCGCAGCCGCAGCCGGGTCCGCACGGGTCGCAGAGGCGTCCTGCGCACCACGAACCGGTTCGCCACCCCGAAGAGCACCCCGGTGACCAGCCCGATCATCACCGCGAAGAGCCATCCCCGCACCGACAGCTCGCGCAGCAGGACGGTCTCGACCGCCAGGTCCGCCACACCGACCGCGACCCCGACCGCCAGCCCCGTCACCCGCGCCGACGTGCCGAACTGCCACCACGCGACGTCGTGCGTGCCGAGCCGGGTCAGGTGGGAGGCGAGGTGCACGAGCCAGGGCCGCACCCGTTCGGCCTCCGAGGCGCCGTAGACCGCGGGTACGAAGCTGCCGAGCAGGTGCCGTTCGACCTCGTCGGGCGTCTCCAGCGACAGCATCGCCGCCGGGTCGTGGTCAGGGGTGTCGCTGTAGACGCGCCGCGCCAGGGACACCATCAACGGCGTGGTCAGCACCTCGGCCAACGCCCCGCCGGCGCGCACCTCGTCGAGCACGGGCTTCCAGACGCCGGGCTTGCGCGTGGTGCGCGGGAGGTAGTCCGCGAGGTCGTCGCACGTCAGGTCCTCCAGCACCACGGCGGCCGCCGACGTCAGGACGTCGGTGCCCTCGACCGCGTCCCGGTACTCGTCCACCCGGCTCGTGAGCAGCAACGGCAGCGTGGTGGCGTTCAACGCGGTGAGCGCGGGCCGGTGCAGTCCGGCCGCGATCTCGTCGAACCCGTCCAGCACCGGCAGCACCCGCTGGGAGTCGACCAGCGCCGACGCCAGCGTCCCGCTCGGTCCCGGCGCCGCGAGGAACGGGTGGTCGCGGATCAGCTGCTCGGCCATCCAGTCGCGCAGGCCGGCGCGTTCGGGGTGCCACGAGCCGAGGCCGAAGATCACCGGCACCGGGTCGGACGCGTCCCCGCCCTTCAGCAGGTCCAGGACGAACCGCGTGGTCAGCACCGTCTTGCCGGACCCTGCCCGCCCCAGCACCACGAGCCGCCGCGACGACACCGCCCGGTAGACCTCGACGACCTGGTCCAGCCGTCCGGCGAGGTCCGTCTCGCCGCCGACGTTGAGCCAGCTGTCCATCGACGTCGCGGGCGCCGCGGCCCACCGCACCGGCAGCGGCACCGGGTCGTGGACCTGCCGCTGCTCCTCCTCGCGCCGCCACCGCGCCTCGATCGCGACCTTCAAGGTCTCCACGGCCTCGTGCAGCGGATCGAACCGCACGGGCTCCACAGCCACCGGTTCGTCACGGCCGGCCGCCGCGAACAGCTCGGCACGCTCCGCTCCGGAGAGTTCCAACGCGTCGGCCAACGCGCGCACGGTGCCCATGCGCGGATCGGTCCGTTCGCCGGTTTCCAGCCCACGCACCGTGCGGGTGCCGACGGCCGCGCGGTGCGCGAGCGCCTCCTGGCTCAATCCCGCCCGCTGCCGCCACCGACGCAGCAGTAAGCCGAACTGGCTCGCCACAACCGCCCCCTCGTCCGGATGATCAGCAGCGTACCGAGACCGCCCGGTTCCGTGGCCGATCTCGCCGAGGTGGGGGAAGATCACGGACGTGCTCGCGCAGTGGCTCCACACCGTTCCACCGCTGCTGGTCTACGTAGTCGTGGGCCTGGTGGTGGGCATCGAGAGCGTCGGGATCCCGTTGCCCGGCGAGATCGTGCTCGTCGCGGCGGCCCTGATGGCCTCGCACCACGACGGCGTCTCGCCGCTCGTCGTCGGCATCGCCGCGTCCGCCGGGGCGATCACCGGCGACAGCGTCGGCTACGCGCTGGGCAAGCGGTTCGGGCCGCGGGTCTTCGGGTGGGCGGGGGAGAAGTTCCCCCGCCACTTCAGCCCCGCCAAGGTCGACCGCGCCAGGGCCGTGTTCGGCCGGTTCGGCGCCTGGGCGGTCTTCTTCGGCCGTTTCGTCGCGCTGCTGCGGATCCTGTCCGGTCCGCTCGCCGCCACGATGGGCATGCACTACGGGAAGTTCCTGCTGGCCAACGCGGCGGGCGGCATCGCGTGGGCCGGCGGCACGACGGCGGCCGTCTACTTCGTCGGAGAGGCCGCCGAGCACTACCTCGCCGAGTTCTCGTGGGTGGCGCTGCTGGTCGTGCTGGTGGCGGTGGCCGGGTTCAGCGTCCGAGCCCGGCTCCGCCGTTCACGCCGATGACCTGGGCCGTGATGTGCCCGGCCTCGGGCGAGGTCAGGAACGTGATCGCCGCCGCCACGTCCGCCGGGGTACCCGCGCGGCCGTTCGCCGGGGTGCCGACGAGCTTCTTGCGCCGCTCTTCGCTCAGCGTCCCGCCGAAGAACTCCGTGTCCTCGACGACGCCGGGCGACACCACGTTGACCGTGATCCCCCGTGCCCCCACCGCGAACGCGAGGTCCGCCGTCCACGCCTCCACCGCCGCCTTGGCCGCGCCGTAGGCACCCGATCCGCGCCGTCCCGCGATCGAGCCGATCGTGACCACACGGGCGTTGTCGGCCAGCCGCGGCTCCAGCGCCGTCGTGACGAGCACGGCGCTGACCACGTTGGACTCGTAGTTGGCGATCCACAGGTTCCGCACGTCGGCCAGGTTCTCCGGCGCGGGCAGGCGGCGGGTCATGTTGCCGCCCGCGTTGTTGACCAGAACGTCCACAGAGGACGGCAGGTCGCTCAGCGCCGCCTCGACCGCCTCCGGGTCGGAGGCGTCGAACACCACCGCCCGCGCGCCGACCTCCTCGGCCGCCGCCTTCAGGACGTCCTCCCTGCGGCCGGTGACCACCACGTCCAGGCCCTGCTCCACGAGCCGGGCCGCCACCGCCTTGCCGATGCCCGTACCGCCACCGGTGACCACTGCTGTTCGCGTCATGTGGTTCTTGATAACAGCGCGAAACCCGCAGGTCGATCGGCCTGTCAGCCCAGCGGGGTTCACGTCTGTGACTACGCTGTTCAGACCGACCTGACTGGGGAGATTCCCGTGGAAACTCATGTTCTCGACACCGGCGGAGCCGCCATCACCTACGACGTGAGCGGCGAGGGCCGCCCGTTGATGATGATCGGCCAGCCCATGGACGCCAGCGGCTTCACCGCCCTGCGCACCCAGTTCCCCGACCGCAAGGTGATCACCTACGACCCGCGCGGCATCGGCAGGAGCACCCGTTCGGACGGTCGCACAGACAACACGGCCGAACAGCAGGCGGCCGACGTGCACGCGGTGATCCAGGCCGTCGGCGGCCCGGTCGACCTGTTCGCGTCCAGCGGCGGCGCCGTCACCGCACTCGAGCTCGTGGCGACCTACCCGGACGACGTGGTCACCCTCGTCGCGCACGAGCCGCCGATGATCGGCGTGCTGCCCGACGCGGAGGCCGCCCGCCGTGCCCGCGACGGCTTCACGGAGGCCTACCGGACCAAGGGCTGGGGCGCGGGCATGGCCGCGTTCATGCAGATGAGCTCGTACCAGGGCGCGTACACCGACGAGTACTTCGCCCTGCCCGCACCGGATCCCGCGCGGTTCGGCCTGCCGTCCGGGGACGACGGCAAGCGCGACGACCCGTTGCTGGGCACCGCGTCGCTCGCCATCAGCGACTACTACCCGAAGCTCGACGCGCTGAAGGCCGCGCCCACCCGCATCGTGATCGCGGTCGGCGAGGAGACGGGCGACGCGTTCACCGCGCGCACCGCCATCCACACGGCGAAGCTGCTCGGCCAGGAGGCCGTCGTGTTCCCCAGCCACCACGGCGGGTTCATGGGCGGCGAGTTCGGCTACGCGGGCAAGCCGGAGGAGTTCGGCGTCAAGCTCCGCGAGGTGCTCGGCTGAGGACGACGCCGGCGGCTCGGTCCACGCCGCCGCTCTTCCCGATGGCGGCACGCATCCGGTCGAGGTTCCGCCGGATCGTGCCGTCGGCGGCCACCCGTTCGACGGCCGCGCGCAGACCGGCGTGATCGGTGACGTGCTCGCCGAGCCCGAGTTCGGCGACCCGGTCGGCGTTGGCCACCTGTTCCGGCGTCTGCGGCACGACCACGAGCGGCACGCCCTGGTGCAGGGCCTCCATCGTGGAGTTCATGCCGCCGTGGCTGATGAACACGTCGGCGTGCCCGAGCACCGCGGGTTGCGGGAACCACGGCCGCACGTCGAAGTTCTCCGGCATCTCGCCCACGTCCCGCGCGGTCATCGCCACCTGCCACCTGCCGTCGCCGAACTGCTCGGCGCACGCTCGGTACAGCCTGGCGTCGCTCATGATCGACCCGAGCGAGACGTACAGCAGCGGCAGGTCCGTCCGGCGGGGTTCCCACTCCTCGTCCAGCCTCCGTCCGAGCACGGGACCGACGAAGTGGAAGGAGTCGTCGAACGTCTCGCCGAACGGCTGGAACTCCTGCGGCAGGAACACGATGCTGCACGCTTCCGGCGCGTCGACCGTGCTCCACGGGTCGAGCTCGACGCCGTGCTCCGCCGCGAACCGCGCCGTGTCCTCGCCCAGGTACGAGTCCAGGTCGACGTCCATCACCTCGTGGTGCTCGTTGGACGCGGTGTGCGGCAGGGTGCGCACAGCCGGCAGGCCGAGCTGCCGCGCGACGAGCCGTGCGGGCCAGTTCGTGCCGTCGTAGCAGATCAGGCCGGGCCGGTCGGTGCGGCAGTGTCCGAGCAGGACCGGGTAGGTCGCGGCCATCGCCTGGAAGTAGTGCCGGAACCACTCGTCGATCGGGTTGGCCTTGACGGGGCGGAACTCCGGCAGCGCGGGCAGTTCCACCCACCGCGCGCCGGCTCCGGTCACCGCCTCGGCGTGCTCGGAGCCGGTCGCGTAGCGGACCTCGGCACCGCGTCGCACCAGTTCCTCGACCACCGCGAGGGTCGGCGTGACGTGGCCGTGACCGGCGAGCGTGACGAACAGGATCACCATGCCGCCGATCCTGCCGAACGGGGTCAAGCGCTTTACCGCAGGAAGGCCTCGACCACCTCGGCCACGCGCAGGCCGCTCTCGAAGTCCGCGAGGTCGCGCGGGTGCTCACCGCGCACCGCCTGCGCGAACAACGTGAGCCGCGAGTAGTCGGACCCGGTCTGCTCCAGCTCGACCGGCTCCCACGCGCCGCCGTCCGAAGTGGACAGCTTCGCCCACTGGTCGAGCCGCAGCGACCGTCCGGTGCCCCACGCGGTCCACTCGTAGATCTCGGGCCCGGCCAGTCCGGAGAACGCCGACACGTGCACCGGCACCCCGCTGCCCCGCAGCACACCGCGTGCCGCCACCTCGGCCGCTCCCGGTCCGGGGAAGTCCGCCGACACCGACTCGACGGTGAGCGGCCCGAGCATCCGGTCGGTGAGGTAGACGAAGTGCGACAGGACCTCGCGCACGAACCCGCCCTGCTCCGAGCGCGACAGCCACGCCGCCTCCGCCTGGAAAGCCCTGGGCCAGCACGGGAACTGCAGACGGATCTCGACACCCCGCAGCTCGCCGAGCTCCGGCAGCCGTCGTTCGATCTCGAGCGTGGCGACCATGTCCGACAACGCGAAGTTGACCGCGTTGGGCCGTCCCCTGGCGGCTTCGGCCATCGCGCGGGCCTCGCCGAGGTCGACGGCGAGCGGCTTCTCGCAGAACACCGCCTTGCCCGCGTCGAAGGCCTGGAGCACCAGCGAAGCGTGGGAGGCGGGCGGCGTCGAGACGTACACGGCGTCCACATCGGACAGCACCTCGCCGAGGGAGGTGACGACGGGGACGTCGAGCGTGCGGGGTGCGACGTCGACGCCCGCGACGACGGTGTACCCGGGATGTGCCCGCGCCGCCGTCAGCATCCGGGTGCCCATGGCTCCCAGGCCGACGACGGCGAGGCGGATCGGATCAGCGGTCATGGGCCTATTCTGCCGGTGCCCACGCCTTCGACAGCTTCACCCGTGAGCCGGTCTGCAGCAACGACCCCGTGTAGAGCCTCGACGCGACGAGCAGGATCGCCACGACCGTCGCCGCGAGGACGCCCATCGACACCAGCGCCTCCCACGGCTGCGCCTGCTCCGCGAACATCCGCACCGGCATCGCGACGCCGGCCGTGAACGGCACGAACGACATCACGGCGAGCACCGCGGGGTTGTCGAAGAAGAACTGCACGCCGAAGTATGGGCCCATCACCGCGAGCATCACGAGACCCATCGTCGAGCCCAGGTCCTCCTGGCGGCTGACCAGCGCGCCGGCGACCGCCCACATCGACGAGATCAGCACGAACCCGAGCATCAGGAACGGCACGAACCAGCCCAGGGCGGGCACCACCACCGCCAGCAGCTCGGACAGCCCGGCGACCCGCAGCGCGATCGGTGCCGCGAGCGCCAGCACCACCACCTGCCCGAGCGTGAGGACCACGTGCCCGAGGATCTTGCCCGCGAGCAGCGCCCGCACCGGCACGGTCGACACGAGGATCTCCACGATCCGCGTCTGCTTCTCGGTCACGGTGCTCTGCGCGATCGCCGCGCCGCCCATGCCGAACATCAGGAACACCAGCCCGAACACGAGCACCGTGACGAACCGCTGGTCGGAGTTCACCGCGGAGGGGTCGAGCAGCTCGACCGGCGGCGATGCGACGAGCTGGCGGATGACGTCGTTGGGCGGGTCGTTGAGCGCCAGGACCTTGATCCCGCCGCCGTCCGGCACGACCGCGGCCTCGACCTCGTCGGCGCGGACCAGGTCGGAGGCTTCCTGGACGCTGCCGACCTCGCGCACGTCGAGCTGCTTGTCCTGCACCACGCTGACCGCGGACCCGACGGCCGCGACCTTCGGGTCGTCGCCGCCGAACACCGTCGGGAGCACCGTGAGCGCGAACAACCCGGCGATCGTGGCGAGGAACCCGATCCAGAACCCCTTGGTGGAGACGAAGGTCTTCATCTCCCGTTCGGCGACGAGCCAGGTCGCCTGGGCGAAGGACGCGCGTGCCACGTCAGATCACTTCCTTGAAGATCTCGTCGAGCGTCGGGACGACCGGGGTGAACGAGCGGACCTCACCGCGTTCCAGCGCGGCCTTGAGCACCTGCTGCGGCGCGGACTCGAACACGGCGCGCGGCCCGTCGAGCTCCAGGATCGTCACGCCGGGCACGTCGCGGACCCAGCCCGCGTCCTGCGCGACGACGATCTCGTAGCGCTCGCCTGCGTGGCTGCGGCGCAGCTCCTCGCGCGAGCCGTTGGCGGCGATCCGTCCCTTCGAGATGATGACGACGTCGTCGCAGAGCCGTTCGACGATGGCCAGCTGGTGGCTCGAGAACAGCACGGGCACACCACTCGCGGCGCGCTTGCGCAGCACGTCCAGCACGGTCTCGACGGCGATCGGGTCGAGACCGGAGAACGGCTCGTCGAGGATCAGCACGTCGGGGTCGTGCACCAGCGCGGCGGCGATCTGCACGCGCTGCTGGTTGCCGAGCGACAGCTCCTCCAGCCGGTCGCCCGCGCGGTCGGTGAGCTCCAGGTCGGCCAGCAACGCGTCGGTGTTGTCCTGCGCCGTCGTCCTGTCCATCCCGTGCAGGCGGCCGAGCCAGGTGATCTGCTCGCGCACCTTCATCTTCGGGTAGAGCCCGCGTTCCTCCGGCATGTAGCCGAAGTCCGGCCGGTTCCGCGGCTGGATCTCGGCCCCCTTCCAGCTCACCGAACCCCCGTGCGCGGCGAGCACCCCCAGCACGATGCGCATCGTGGTGGTCTTGCCGGAACCGTTGGCGCCCAGGAACCCCGTCATCCGGCCGGGCCGCACGTCGAAGCTGACGTCGTCGAGCACCCGGTGGTCGCCGAAGCTCCGGCTGATCCCCCTTACAGTCAACATGGGAGAACGGTATGCGGGCGCGTCTGAGATCGCGTCCGTCGCGCGGCATCATCCTCGCGGAGGACTCTGTTCGGACTAACGCGCGTCGGCCGTGACCCCCAGGCGGTGCGCTCCTGTGTAGACGTTCATCGACGAGCCGCGCAGGAACCCGACCAGCGTCACGCCCATCTCCTCCGCGAGGTCGGCGGCGAGCGACGACGGTGCGGACACCGCCGTGAGCACCGGGATCCCCGCCATGACCGCCTTCTGCACCAGCTCGAACGACGCCCGGCCGCTCACCATCAGCACGGTGCTCGTCAGCGGCAGCCGTCCAGCCCGCGTGGCCCAGCCGACGACCTTGTCGACGGCGTTGTGCCGGCCGACGTCCTCCCGCAGGCACAGCAGGTTGCCCGCGGCGTCGAAGAGCCCGGCCGCGTGCAGACCGCCGGTGCGGTCGAAGACCCGTTGCGCGGCACGGAGTTTCGTCGGGAACTCCGTGACCGCCTTCGGGTCGAGCCGGATCGGGTCGGCCGCCACCTGCCAGGTAGCCGTGGTGCGCACGGCGTCCAGGCTCGCCTTGCCGCAGAGTCCACACGAGGACGTGGTGTAGAAGTTGCGCTCGATCGACGGGTCCGGTGACGCGACGCCCTCGCCCAGGCCGACGTCGAGCACGTTGTAGGTGTTGCCGCCGTCGGCCGTCGCGCCCGCGCAGTAGCGGATGGAGGCGATGTCGGACGGGGCGCGCACCACGCCCTCGCTGACGAGGAAGCCCGCGGCCAGGTCGAAGTCGTCACCCGGCGTTCGCATGGTCACGGCGAGGGCCTTGCCCCGCACGCGGATCTCCAGCGGTTCCTCGACGGCCAGCGTGTCCGGTCGCGCGGTGGCCGCGTCGTCCACCAGCCGCACCACGCGCCGCCTGCTCGTCACTCGTCCCATCACAAGCCTCCCCGCAGATCGCGACGCACTCGTCGAGCAGGCGCCGCAACACCTCGTCCCCGGTCATCGCCCGCACGGCCCTGGCCACGACCCAGTCGCGCGGCCACCACCTGGGCGCGCCGATCCCGGCCCTGCGCACGCAATGCGCGATCAGCCGGTGCCCCGGCGCCTTCTCGGTGCCGATCACCCTGGTGGCGAACGGCAACAGCTTGTGCCGCCCGTCCTCTGTGGACCGGTCGTTGACGCACCTCGCCACGCACGCCAGCACCGGGTGCACGCACGCGGGCCGGTCCGACCACACCTCGCCCGCGAGCAAGGACGTCAGTTCCATCAGGCAACAGCCGTCCGCGGGCGTCCGGTGCCAGCCCTTCGCGAGCCTCGGCACCCGGCTCACAGCCGCGGCCTTCCCGGCTGCGACAGGTGCCCCGTGAGCACCGCGCCCGCCAGCCCGAGCACCCCCGCCGCGACGAACGCGAACGCAGGCCCCTGCGAGGCGAGGACGACAGCGGCGATCAGCGCACCGACGGCCTTCGCGGTGTAGAGCACGCCGAAGTTCTGCGCGCCGTTCGTCTCACCGAAGTACTCCCTGGTGACACCGACGAGCAACGAGTAGCAGCACCCCGTGCCGAACCCGGCGAGCGTGGCGCCGATGACGAGCCCCACGACGTTCTGGGAGTACAGCAGCACGAACTGCGCGAGCCCGCCGGTCACCAACGTCCAGACCAGCGCCTTCCGGCGGCCGACCCGGTCAGAGATCCACCCGACCAGCACACGCCCGGTCCCCGTGGCCGCGGCCAGGATGGCCAGCGCGACCGCGCCGAGCGTCCTGTCACCCACGAACAACGGCAGGTAAGCAAGGTCGTAGAGCGACACCGCCGCCGCGAACGCAACACCGCCGTACAGCCACCAGAACGTGCCGCACTGCACGGCTTCCCGAGTCCGGAAATCCTTGAGCGCAGCCCGGTTGGGCACCCGCGCACGGTCCAACGCCCATTCACGAGGCGGGATGTGCGGCGGCCACCAGTGCTCGGGCGGATCCTTCATGAGGATGCCCGCCACCGCCACGACAACGGTGACGACAACGGCCGCCTGCAACAGAAACCCATCACCGAAGAAGAACCCGGCCGCGATCACAAAAGGCACCGCACCGTAAGGAAACGCCGCACTGACGAACGCAACCTTGCGCGTGACACGCTCCGGATACCAGCGCACAACCGTGCCCAAGCACGTCGAGTACACCAGCCCGGCGCCGATGCCCCCAAGCACCGAGTACCCGACCAACTGCCCTTGCCCGAGCGTGAGAAGCCCTGCGCCGCAAAGGAGTGCACCGATCCACATGGCGCCGGTGGGCGTGAGTCTCCCCTGCTGCCTCAACCAGGCAGCGGGAAACGCCGTGCCGGCCTGGCACACGGTCCACAACGCCAAGGCCCAGAACAACTCCGGCACACTCCACCGGCCCTGCAACTGGGGAATCAGCGCACCGAACCCGTACTGCCCGATGCCGGCCGCGAGCATGGCGGCCCACGCCGCCCACAACACGGCGCGACGCGACCGCCCCGACACCTCGACGTCGGTCTCCCCCACCCGGTAGAGCCTGCCGACGTGATCACGCACGTAAGTCGCGACTGGCATGCCCTTCACCCCGTCCCGAGGATTGCATACAGTATTCGGTAGGCTATACCACGGGAGGCCTGATGAACATGCCCTGGACGCTGGCCCGCCAGACGGCCCGCGCCGCCACACCGCTGGAGACCGTCGAACTCCCGCTGCCCGACGCCCTCGGGTTCGCGCTCGCCTCGGGGGTGCGCGCCCTGACCAGCCAGCCGACCTGCGACACCTCGGCGATGGACGGCTACGCGGTGGCCGGACCTGGGCCGTGGACGGTGGTGGGGCGGGCGACGACCGGCGATCCCGTGCCTGACGTGCGGCTTCGGCCTGGCGAGGCGTTCGGGGTGGCCACGGGTGCGCCGGTGCCTTCCGGCGCGGACTCGGTGGTACCGGTCGAGCGGTGCACGTTGGTGGGCGCCCAGCTTTTGTCGGAATGTCAACATTGCGACAACCGGGGTTCGGGCGTGCAAGCCCGAGACGCGGGCGAGGATCGGCCATCGGGCGGTGAGCACCAGCCCACCACCGCCAGAGGCCTCCCCCGCCCAGATCGGCACCACCTCGCCAGCCAATACCCAGGCCACGACCTGCCGGCCGCCCCACACCTCCAAGGCGAACACCAGCCCGCCAACGGCAAACACATCCGCCGCCGCGGCGAAGACTGGTCCGCAGGCGACGAACTCGTCCCCGGCGGCTCCACCGTCACCCCAGCAGTCCTGGGTCTGGCCGCGGGAGCCGGCCACGACACCCTCCTGGTCCACCGCCGCCCCCGAGTGACAGTGCTCGTCACCGGCGACGAGCTCCTCCACCAAGGCCCACCCCGCCCGGGCCTGGTCCGCGACGCCATCGGCCCGATGCTCCCCGGCCTCCTCAGTGGAGCCGACCTGCTCGGCACCACCCACCTGCCCGACGACCCGGCCGCCTTGACCGACGCCCTCGCCCAGGACCGGGCCGACGTCGTGGTGACCTGCGGCGCCACCTCGGTGGGCCCGGCAGACCACCTCCGCCGCGTGCTGGAGTCCCTGAACGCCGAAATCCTCGTCGGCGGCGTCGCCTGCCGCCCAGGCCACCCGATGCTGCTCGCCGTCCTCCCCGACGGCCGCTGCGTCGTCGGCCTGCCCGGCAACCCGTTCGCCGCCCTCGCCGCGGTCCTGACGTTGCTCGGACCGCTGCTCGACGCGCTCGGCGGCCACGCCGAACGACCGGCCATCACCGCCTGGCTGCCCGATGTGAACGCTCACCCGCGCGACACCCGGCTGATCCCCGTCGTCCGGTCCGGCACGGGAGTCGTTCCCGTCGGCCACGACCGGCCCGGCTCGCTGTGGGGTGCGGCGCTCGCCGATGCGCTGGCGGTCGTCCCGCCCGGTCACGCAGGCGGAGAGGTCGAGATCCTCACTTCCGGGAGTTCCAGCTGACCTTCGACGACCCCGGTTCGGGTGGGTCCTTCACGACGACCCGCACCGGCGTCCCGAGGAACGAGCTGAACCGCGCGACGTGGTCGGCCAGCAGGCCGACGTCGAAGCCCGGCAGCGGCCGCACCTCCACGTCCACGGAGTTCTTCTTGATGACCCGTCGCCACAGACCGGCGATCTGGCCGTCCTCGATGATCGTCGCGTAGAACATGCCGTTGTACGTGGAGATCGGGATCTCGCCGTAGCGGGTGAAGAACGCGCTGCGGTCCTTGTAACCGATCACCAGCTCGTCGTACGCGGGCAGGAGGAGCGCGCCCGAGGCCGGGGTGAGGTCCGGCGGCAGCCAGTACTCCTTGCCGTCGAACTCCTCGCGCACCAGCGAGGACTTCACCGCGTCGAACCCGCGGGTCGCCTCGCGGACGCCGATGCCGCACCAGTTGGCGAAGTCCGTCAGGGTCGCCGGGCCGTGGCTGCCGAAGAACCGGGAGGCCAGCACGGCCAGCGCCTCGTCGCCCTCCAGCGAGCGCTGCTCGGGTGCCCACTCGTCCAGCAGCACGAAGGTCTGCTCCTTGCCGCGCGGCGGGCCCGGCACGACCAGGCCCTCCTGGGCGAGGTTGAGGAACGTGAAGTAGCTCTGCTGCCGGTCGTCCGGGATGCCGACGTCGGCCATCAGGTCGATCATCTCGCGCCGCGTGAGGCAGCCGCCGCCGGTCAGCGCCTCCACGAACGTCTTGCGCGCCAACGACATCAGCTCGGGCGTCATGTTGTGGTACTGCCACGCCTTGGGGGTCTGGCGGGCGAGGTAGCGGGCGCCGAACAGGCCGAGCATCCACCGGACGTCCTCGGCCAGGACGTAGTGGATCGTGCCGCGCAGCAGCCAGGTGCGGACGACGCGGCCGGACTGCAGCGCTTCCTCGACGTCGGCGATCCGCCCGGAGGCCGTGCGCAGGCCCAACGCCCACAACGACTGGCCGTAGTCCTGTCCCTGCATCGCTCCCAGCGACCGGACGACGTCCTCCGCCGACTGAAGCTGCCCGATGTTGCCGAGGCGCAGCGCCGCGATGTCCATCGGGCCAGTCTCACCGCTCCCGCTCGAGCCGCGCTCGACTGGGCCAGCGGCCCGTGTACCCCTCGGCCAGGAACTTCGACCCCGCCTCCGACCCGGCCACGGACCTGAGCTCGCCGAGCTGCCGCCGCACGTCGAAGTCGGTCGCGCCGGGCAGGGCGTGCAGCATCGTGGTCATCCAGTACGAGAAGTGCTGGGCCTTCCAGACGCGGTCCAACGCGCGCGGCCCGTACTCGTCCAACGCCCCGGAGTCGTTCTCGAGGAGCGCGCGTTCGATCAGCTCGCTGAGCACGGTCACATCGGCCAGTGCCAGGTTGAGGCCCTTCGCGCCGGTCGGCGGCACGGTGTGGGCGGCGTCGCCGGCGAGCAGCAGGCTGCCGTGGCGCATGGGTTCCGCGACGAACGACCGGAAGCGCAGCACCGTCTTCTCGGTGATCGGTCCTTCCTTGAGCACGAAGCCGTCCGGACCGGCCACGCGCGCCTGCAGCTCCTCCCAGATCCTGTCGTCCGGCCAGTCGGCCGGGTCGGTGTCCGGGGCGCACTGGAAGTACATGCGCTGGTGGGTCTCGGTGCGCTGGCTGATCAACGCGAACCCGCGCGGCGAGTGCGCGTAGACGAGCTCGGGGGCGCTGCGCGGCGCCTCCGTGATGATGCCGAACCAGGCGAACGGGTACTCGCGCGAGCTGTGCCTGCGCACCGACTCCGGCACCTCTGCCCGGCAGGCCGAACGCGAGCCGTCCGCGCCGACGAGCAGGTCGCAGCGCACTTCCTGCCGCTTGCCATCGCTGTCGGTGAACCGGATCGCGGGCCCGGTGACGTCGACCGACGTGTCGCTGACGCCGAACCGCACGTCGCCGTGGTCGCGCTCGCGGGCGTTCGCGAGGTCCACGAACACGTCGGTCTGAGGGTAGAGCCACACCGACTCACCGACGAGCGCACGGAAGTCGACGCGGTGGCTCTCGCCGCCGAACCGCAGGTCGATGCCCTCGTGCGGGTGCCCCTCGCGCAGCACCCGGTCGGACACGCCGGTGTCGGCGAGTAGCCGCGCGCTGTCGGCCTCCAGGATGCCGGCGCGGACCGTGTTCTCGATCTCCCGCCGCGACCGGTTGTCGATCACCACGCTGTCGATCCCGTTGAGGGACAACAGGTGCGAGAGCATCAACCCCGCCGGTCCGGCACCGACGATGCCGACCTGGGTGCGCGTCATGAGGGCTCCTCCACGAGCGGAACGGGAAGCAGTGCCGGGAGATCGGCGAG
>NZ_DATLEC010000203.1:0-32142 GCF_035525475.1 Lentzea sp.
GCTGCTCGACCGCACCCCCGGCCTGCGGGAGCGCGCCGAACGCGGCGACGTCCTCTTCGGCACCATCGAGAGCTGGCTGATCTGGAACCTCACCGGCGGCGCCGAGGGCGGCGTGCACGTCACCGACGTCACCAACGCCTCGCGCACCATGCTGATGAACCTGCGCACCCTGTCCTGGGACGCCGAGCTGCTGGAGTTCTTCGACGTCCCGCGGGCGATGCTGCCGGAGATCCGGTCGTCGACCGAGGTGTACGGCACCACCAGCCGCGTCGTGCCCGGCATCCGGATCGCCGCGGCGCTCGGCGACCAGCAGGCCGCGCTGTTCGGCCAGACCTGCTTCGGGGCCGGCGAGGGCAAGTGCACGTACGGCACGGGCGCGTTCCTGCTGGTCAACACGGGCGACAAGCCGGTGCGCAGCCAGAACGGCCTGCTCACCACCGTCGGCTACAAGATCGGCGACGAACCCGCCGCGTACGCGCTGGAAGGCGCGATCGCGGTGACGGGCGCGCTGGTGCAGTGGTTCCGCGACAAGGTCGGCCTGATCTCGTCGGCGGCGGAGATCGAGACGCTGGCGCGCACGGTCGACGACAACGGCGGCGCGTACTTCGTGCCCGCGTTCTCCGGACTGTTCGCGCCGCACTGGCGGAGCGACGCGCGTGGCGTGATCGCGGGCCTGACGGGCTACATCTCGCGCGGACACCTCGCACGGGCCGTGCTGGAGGCGTCGGCGTGGCAGACCAAAGAGGTCGTGGACGCGATGAACGCCGACTCCGGTGTGGACCTCACGACGTTGCGGGTCGACGGCGGCATGACGGCCAACAACCTGCTCATGCAATTCCTCTCGGACGTGCTCGACGTGCCGGTGGTGCGCCCGATCGTCGCCGAGACGACGTGCCTCGGCGCGGCGTACGCGGCCGGCCTCGCGGTGGGCTACTGGCCCGGCGCGGACGCGCTGAAGACCAACTGGCACAAGGCGGCCGAATGGGAGCCGTCGATGGAACCGGCCGCTCGCGACAGGGGCTACCGGAAGTGGAAGAAGGCGGTCGACCGGACCGTCGGGTGGATGGACGAGGACGATGACTGATCTTTCTTCTGGCCTGGACCAGCGGGCACGCGCCCGCGAAGAGCTGCAGCACGGCAAGTTCGACGTCGTCGTGGTCGGTGGCGGCATCCTGGGCATCTCCACCGCGTGGGCCGCGGCCCGCTCCGGCCTGCGGGTCGCGCTGGTGGAGAGCGGTGACTTCGCGGGCGCCACCTCGTCCGCGTCGTCGAAGCTCGTGCACGGCGGCCTGCGCTACCTCGCGATGGGCCCGTCGGCCGTGCCGATGGTGCACGAGAACCACAAGGAACGGCGCGCGCTGGGCGACCACCTGGCCCCGCACCTGGTGCGCCCGCTGCCGTTCCTCGTCCCCGTCTACAAGGGCGGCCCGCACAGCCGGTTCGTGCTCGGCGCGGGCGTCACGCTGTACTCCGCGCTGTCGGGCTTCGGCGACGGCATGGGGAAGGTGCTGTCGGCGCGCAGGGCAGCTGAGTGGGTGCCTGACCTGCGCGCCGACGGTCTGCGCGGCGCCGCGATGTACTACGACCACCAGATGAACGACAGCCGCGTGGCGATCACCGCCGCCCGCGCCGCCGCCGAGGCCGGCGCCGTGCTGCTCAACCACATCTCGGTCGTGGGCCTGCGCAAGACCGGATCCCGCGTCACGGGCGTGGACCTGCGCGACCCGCAGGGCGAGTTCGGGGTGGACGCCCGCGTGGTCGTCAACGCGACCGGCCCGTGGCTGGACGTGCTGCGGCGCATGGAGGACCCCGCCGCCGACCCGTCGATCCGCCTGTCGAAGGGCTCGCACCTGGTGCTGCGGCAGTCGTCGGAGTGGAAGGCCGCGCTGACGATCCCCGTCGACGACGTGCGCGTGTCGTTCGCGATCCCGTGGGAGGGCCACCTCCTGCTCGGCACCACGGACGAGGCGTACGACGGCGATCCCGCCGCCGTCGCGTGCACCGCGGCCGACATCGACCAGATCCTCGGTGAGGCCGGCACGGCGGTGTCCGGACTGGACCGGTCCCGCATCGCGTACACGTTCGCGGGACTGAGGGTCCTGCCCGGCGGCCCCGGCGACACCTCGCACGCCAAGCGCGAGACGGTGATCACCGCCGGGTCCGGCGGCATGATCAGCGTGGCCGGTGGCAAGTGGACGACGTTCCGCAAGATCGGCGCCACCGTGCTGGCCCGCGTGAACTCCGAGCTCGGCCGCACGTTCGACGGCCCGCTGGACGGCATCGCGCTGCCCGGCTCCGCCTCCCCGGAGACCGTCGGTTCCGTGCTGGGCCACGCGTTCGGCGCACTGCCCGACGACGTGGTCCGCCACCTCGCCACGCACTACGGCACGACGTCGCACGAGGTCGTCGCCCTCGGCCTGGAGAACCCGGCGCTGCTGGAGCGGGTGCACCCCGACGGCCCGGACATCTGGGCCCAGGTCGAGCACGCCCGCCGCACCGAGTGGGCGTCCGAAGTGGACGACGTGCTGCGCCGCCGCACGACCGTGATGGTCCGCGGCCTGGACTCCCCCGAGGTGCGGTCGCGGGTGTCCGAGCTGCTCGCCTCCTGATCGTCGCCGTGGGCGGCCGCATCCCGGCCGCCCACGGCCTCCCGCACGCCGACGGCTCCGTCACCGGTTGTGCGGCAACGGCTTGCGCGCTTTCTCTCGCCACCTGGCCGACGCGGCCAGGTGGCGAGTTCGTCGTCAGCGGTACGGGTCGGTGATCTCGCCGAGCATCTCCAGCGCCTCCCGCAGCCGCGCCATCCGCCGCTTGCCGAGGTGCCGTTCCCACTCCGCCTCGATCCTGGCCAGCTCCGCGTTCGCGACGGGGACGGCGTCCAGCGCCTTCGCGGTGACGCGCACCAGCCGCGCCCTGCCGTCCGCCGGGTCGGGCACCCGTTCCACGTAGCCCGCCTTCTCCAGCTGGTCCACCAGGAACCCCGCGGTCTGCTTGGTCACCTGCGCCGCCTCCGCCAGCGCGGTCAGCCGCGTTCCCTCCGGGCCGATGCGCATGAGCACCCGCTGCTGGGCCTGCGTCACGTCGAAGCCCGCCGCGTTGACCGCCGCCAGGACGCGGTTCTCCACGTCGCGGTTCGGGATGAAGAGCAGCAGACCGATGTTCACCGCGAGCCCCCTTGTGATTAGTCAGATACCCTGACTAAAGTAGTCAGCCTCTCGAACCAGATCAAGGGAGGTTCGCGATGGACGAGACGCGGATCTGGCAGACGATCGACTCCGAGCGCGCGGCGACGGCGGACCTGCTCGCCGGCCTCACCGACGCGCAGTGGACCCACCCGTCGCTGTGCGACGGCTGGACGGTGCGCGAGGTCGCCGCGCACCTGTCGCTGGCGCCGCGGATGAGGGTTCGCGACGCCCTCGGCGCGTTCGTCAGGGCGCGCGGGAGCTTCAACCGCATGATCGACCAGACGGCGCGTGCCGAGGCGCGCAGACCCACCGGCGAGCTCGTCGCGGAACTGCGCGGCATCGTCGGGTCGCGCAAGCTCGCGCCCAGCCAGACGCTCGGGAACGCCCTGATGGACGTCATGGTCCACTCGCAGGACATCGCGCTGCCGCTCGGCATCGAACGTCACATGCCGGTCGACGCCGCCGTCGTGGCCGCGGACGACCTCTGGCGGATCGGCTTCCCGTTCCACGCCCGCCGTCGGCTCGCCGGACACAGGCTCGTCGCCACCGACGCCGACTGGTCGGCAGGAGAAGGCGCCGAGATCAGCGGCCCGATCGAGGCCCTGGTGATGGTGCTGGCCGGGCGCACCGCGACGATCCCGCGGCTCAGCGGCATCACGGCCTGATCCGGCGGATCACCCTGCGGCGCACGTGGACGCGCTCGAACCGTTGGCGCATCTCGGTTTCCCGCTCGATCCTGACGTCCAGGACGGCGCCGACGGGCTCCAGCCCGTGCTTCGCGCTCAGCACGGTGCCCACCTCGGCCGCTGACGCGTGCACGCGCAGGTGCCTCTCGGTCTCCACGAACCCGAGGCGCTCGAACCAGGCCAACGCCGGGTCGTCCTGCACCCACGCCTCGAGCGTGCGCACGCCACACCGTTCCAACCGCCGCAACGCCTGCTCCAGCAATGCGGACGCGAGCCCGCGCCGTTGGTGGTCCGGATGCACGGCCACCGCGTCGATGACGGCTTCCGCGCCGGGCACCGACACGTCCAGCAGCCCGATGACGACGTTGTCGCCGGCAGCGACCAGCTCCAGGTCGGTGCGATGCCGGACCTGCCACACGTCGTGGTGGCTGGTGCCGAGCAACCCGAGCACCCGGCAGCGCAGCCACGACGGCTCGTCCGCGGTCTCGTAATCCCTGATGTCCGCCAGCGGACCGGGCTCCCGCTCCTCCGGCACCTCGGACCCGCGCGAGGCCCCCAGCAGGCTCAGTCCCCCAGTTCGACCCCGTGCGGCGTCGACCACTTCTCCCCCAACCCGCTCCCGCCGGACGTCGTCGGCCACCACCCAGGGTTCCTGAAGTCGGAGCCGCTCGCACCCAGGTTTCGCCGTCACCGTTTGCCAGGAACATACTCAGTATGCATACTCGGTAGGTATGTCGGTCAAACACGGTCTGCTCGCGCTGCTGGAGCGCGGGCCCATGTACGGCTACCAGCTGCGGGCGGCGTTCGACTCCGCCACCGGCGGCACGTGGCCGTTGAACATCGGGCAGGTCTACACGACGTTGGCGCGCCTCGAGCGCGACGACCTGGTCGCCGCGCTGCCCGAGAACGAGGGGCAGCGCCCCTACGAGATCACCCCGCACGGCCGTGACGAGCTCAAGAAGTGGTTCACGACGCCGGTGCGGCGCGGCGACCGGCCGCGCGACGAGGTGGCGATCAAGCTCGCCCTCGCGATCACCACGCCGGGCGTCGACGTCGCCAAGGTCGTGATGACCCAGCGGACCTCGACCATGCGCACGCTGCAGGAGTACACGCGGCTCAAGACCCAGCCCGGCGACCTGCCCTGGCTGCTCGTGCTCGACGCGATGATCTTCCAGGCCGAGGCGGAGCTGCGCTGGCTCGACCACTGCGAGGCGAGCTTGCTGCGCTACGAGCCGACGCCCGCGCACCAGACGAGCCCCGAGCCCACCTCTGCCGAGGTGTCGGGGTGACCGTCCTCGAACTGCGCGACGTCCGCCGCGTCCACGGCGCGGGCGAGACCTCGGTCAACGCCCTCGACGGCGTCTCGCTCGCCGTCGAGCCCGGTGAGCTCGTCGCCGTGATGGGCCCGTCCGGCTCCGGCAAGTCGACGCTGCTGAACCTCTGCGGCGGTCTCGACAGCCCCACCAGCGGCACTGTGCTGGTCGACGGCACGAGCCTGCAGTCGTTGTCCCGCAAGCAGCTCGCCGCCTGGCGCCGCAAGCGGATCGGCTACGTCTTCCAGGACCTCAACCTGATCGCGAGCCTCACCGCCGCCGAGAACGTGGCGCTCCCCCTCGACCTCGACGGTGTCCGCGGGTCGCGCCGCCAGGCCGAGACGGCGCTGTCCGAGGTGGGCCTCGACGGCTTCGCCGACCGGTTCCCCGACGAGATGTCCGGCGGCCAGCAGCAACGCGTCGCCATCGCCCGCGCCCTGATCGGCGAACGCCGCCTCGTCCTCGCCGACGAACCCACCGGCGCCCTCGACTCCCGCACCGGGGAGACGGTCCTGCGCCTGCTGAGGTCCAAGGTGGACGGTGGAGCCGCCGCCGTCCTCGTCACGCACGACGCCCGCCACGCCGCCTGGGCCGACCGGGTCGTCTTCCTGCGCGACGGCGTCGTGGTGGACGTGTCGCAGCGCGACCAGCCAGAAGAACTGCTGAGCACGCCGTGAACGGGTGGCGCGCAGCACTGCGCATCGCCTGGCGCGAGGCCCGTCGTTCCCGAGTCCGCTCGGCCCTCGTCGTGGCCATGATCCTCGTCCCGGTGGCCGCCCTGTCGTTCGCGGCGGTGGTCTACGACTCGACCACCCTGACCCCGGACGAGGACGCCTCCCGCCACATGGGCGCCACCGAGGCCATGATCAGGTGGCCGCACAGCGGTCCGGTGATGCAGCAGCCAGACCAGCTCTTCGCCGTCCCAACGGGCAAGCAGGAGGGCCCCGCCCCGTCGGAGGAGGGCCTGAAGGCGCTCCTGCCCGGCGCCCAGCTGGTCCCCGTCCAGAACGCCGGCGTCACCCTCCGCACCACCGCCGGCCTCGGCCGGGCGAACGTCCGCATGGTCGACCTGACGAACCCGCTGACCAACGGAATGATCACCGTCCTGGAGGGCCGAGCCGCCACCAGCACCACCGAGGTGGCCCTCTCCCAGACGGCGCTGAACCGCACCGGCGCCCGCATAGGCGGCACGGTCACCACAGAAGACGGCCGCGCCTTCACCGTCGTCGGCGTCGTCGAGGAACCCGGCGCCCTGGAGAACACCACGGTCGTCGCGCTGCCGGGAGCGTTCCCCGGCGCCGACCAGATCTGGCTCGTGACGACCCCTCTCGACTGGGCGAAGGTCAAGGAGCTCAACAGGTCCGGCGTGGTCGCGCTCTCCAGGACCGTCCTGCGACACCCGCCGTCCGCCGCCGAGCGCTACAGCCAGCTCGGCGAACCGGACGAGCTCCGCGCCGAGGTCCTGGCCCTCATCGCGGGCCTGGCCGTCCTGGAGATGGCCCTGCTGGCAGGATCCGCCCTGGCCGTGGGCGCCCGCCGCCGCAAACGCGACCTGGCCCTGATCGCTGCGGTGGGCGGCTCCCCGTCCCACGTGCGCCGCGTAGTCCTCGCCGACGGCGTGGTGGTCGGCGTCCTAGCGGCCCTGGGAGGCGTGGCACTGGGCACGCTGGCCGCCGTGGCGGGCCGCCCGGTGATCGAGTGGTCCCTGGAGGAACGCTTCGGCGCCCAGCGCTTCTACCCCACCGCCCTGGCCACGCTCGCACTACTGGCCCTGGTGACCGGCGTGCTGGCAGCAGTGGTCCCGGCGTGGATCTCCTCCCGCCAGGACGTGGTGACGGCCCTGGCAGGCCGCCGCGGCATCACCCGCTCCCGCCGCCGCTGGCTGCTCCTGGGCCTGGGACTGGTCGCGACAGGCCTGGCGGTCGGCACCTTCAGCGCGTTCCGCATCGAGGTTGCGGGCATCCTCGCGGCCCTGATCCTGACCGAGGTGGGCCTGGTCCTCTGCACCCCGGCCCTGCTGGGCCTGCTGGCCCAAGCGGGCCGCTGGTTGCCGGTGGCCCTGCGCATCGCCCTGCGCGACGCCTCCCGCAACCGAACAGCGGCCGCCCCGGCCATCTCAGCCGTGATGGCAGCGGTGATCGGCGCCGTGGCCGTGAGCGTGATCCTGACCTCCCAAGCACAACAGGAGGCAGACCAACTGGCGGGCAACATGGGCGACGTCTCCGTCTACGCCAAGGACAACCTCACGAAGGAGGCCAAAACCTCTCTCCCACCCTCGGTCGCCACCGCACTCCGCAACACCATGCCCACCGCCGAGGTCCACGAGATCAAACTCCTGGCCTGCGACGGCGCCGCCTGCATGGCCCACGTCCGCCCGCCGGCGGGCCACGAGTGCCCGTACTCCCTGGACGTCCTGGAAAGACAACCGACGAAGGCAGAACAACAGTCGGCCCTCCAGGACCACCGCTGCGACAACGTGGGCCAAGCCCACCGCTACTTCGGCGCCTTCATCTCCCCGAACGGCTTCCTGGCCATCACCACCCCGGACGCCGCAGCCACAATCCTCAAGCTCCCCCAGCCCGACGCGGCAACAGCGAAACGCGCCATGCAAGAAGGCAAGGTGGTGGTCAACACCCCGAACCTGGTCCAGGACGGCACAGTCCTCATCTCGGCCCGAGCACACTCGGCAACCACCCAGGCCCAGGCCGAGGCCGTCCCGCGAACCACAGCACCACTGGCCCTGATGACCGAGGAGACAGCACGAGCCCTGGGCTTCAAGGCCGAAAGCTTCTCCATGTACGCCACCACGACCCGCATGCCCACCACAGCAGAACAGGACGCGCTGACAGCAGCCCTGGCAGGCGAGTACGAGGTGCACGTGGACCGTCCACAAGAAACAGCGACCCAACGAGCCCTGGGAATCCTGGGCCTGGTGGCAGGCCTCATCACCTTGGCAGCGGCAGCCCTGGCCACAGGCTTGGCGGCAGCGGACGGCCGCAAGGACCTGACCACCCTGGCAGCAGTAGGCGCCACCCCCACCCTGCGCACACTCCTGTCGCTGAGCCAAGCAGGCGTGATCGCCGGGCTGGGCGGCGTCCTGGGCACAGCGACAGGCGTCGGCTCAGCCCTGGCACTACTGGCGGCGTTCAACGTCGGCTACGCCGAAACCTGGCCAAGCCAACCCCTCAACCCCTTGACCATCCCCTGGCCGAACGTCCTGACCTCACTACTGGTCATCCCGGCAGTGGCCATGCTGGGCGCGGCCCTCTTCACCCGTTCCCGCCTCCCGATAGAACGCCGCGAATAGGCTGCACCCCATGACCACCTTCGCAATCGCGCACGGAGGGGGCGACGTGGGCTGGTCGTGGCACCTGGTAGCAGAAGCGCTGGAAGCCAAGGGCCACACCGCCATCGCCCCGGACCTCCCCATCGAAGACGAGTCGAAGGACCTGACGGACTGGGCCACAACCCTGGTAGAGGCCCTTCCGTCCACTGAGGACGTGGTAGTCGTAGGCCACTCCTTCGGAGGCTTCACAGCCCCACTGGCAGCACAACGCCTGAACGCCTCGGCCCTGGTCTACGTAACAGCGATGATCCCCAGCCCAGGCGAGCCTCCGGCAGACTGGTGGACCAACACGGGCTACGAGGACTCAGGCCTGGACGACAAGTTCTGGCACGACGTCCCACCGGCCCTGGCGGCAGAAGCGAGAAAACGAGAACGCGGCATGTCAGAAACCGCAATGACGCAACCCTGGCCACTAGAAGCAATGCCAGACGTACCAACGCACGTAATCCTGTGCACAGAAGACCGCTTCTTCACCCAGGACTTCATGCGAGAAGTAGTAGCAACCCGCCTGCCAGGCACAGAACCAGTGGAACTGAAGGCGGGCCACTGCGCATCACTGAGCAAGCCGAAGGAGCTGGCAGAGCTGCTGGCGCACTACGCCAGGTAACGCGAAGCCGAAGGCGAGCCGTCCACATGACCGGGGACGAACGCGAAGGGCCCTCGGGAGAAATCCCGAGGGCCCTGAGCACACGAACCAAGCCACCTACTTGGACTCGTCGTCCCCGGAAGGCAACTCGACATCCTCAACAGGCTTCCCGTCCTTCACAGGAGCAGGCATCAAAGCATCCAAAGCCGCCCCAGCGATCCGCCGGAAGGCCCGCCGAGGCCGAGCCCTCTCCAGCACCGCCACCTCGAGCTTCCCGGCAGGAAGCAACTCGGAGATAGAAGTCCCGGTAGAAGAAGACCCAGCCGACAAAGCCTTGATAGCAACAGAAACAGCCTCGGGCAACGTCAACCCGTCGGCAAAGGCGTCCTTCAAAGCCGTGTTGGCGGCATCCACGGTGCCACCCATCACGATGTACTGGGGCTCGTCCACGATGGACCCGTCGTAGGTCAACCGGTACAACGTGTCCGACGCGGCCGTGTCCCCGACCTCAGCCACGCAGATCTCCACCTCGAAGGGCTTGATCTGCTCGGTGAAGTAGGTGCCCAGCGTGGTCGCGTACACGTTCGCGAGAGAGCGGGAGGTGACGTCGCGCGGGTCGTTCTGGTACCCGCGCACGTCGGCGAACCGGATCCCGGCCTGCCGCAGGTTCTCGAACTCGCTGTAGCGCCCCACGGCCGCGAAGCCGATGCGGTCGTAGATCTCCGAGACCTTGTGCAGCGTGCTCGAGGGATTCTCCGCGACGAACAGAATGCCGTCGGCGTACTTCAGCACGATGACGCTCCGACCCCTGCCGATGCCCTTGCGGGCGTACTCGGAGCGGTCGCGCATCACCTGCTCTGCCGATGCGTACAGCGGCATCGTCATGGGTGGTGCTCCTGACGTCGAACCTGTGGGGGACTCAGCCTGCGGGGCGGGACCTGCGGCCCTCGACGACCGCGTCGGCGATCGTCTGGATCTGCGACTCCGGCACCTCGACGGCGCCGTCGTCGCCGTTGATCGTGACCACGATCGGGTACAGGCGGCGGACCGGGTCCGGTCCACCCGTCGCCGAGTCGTCGTCCGCCGCGTCGTACAGCGCCTCGATGACCGCGCGGATGGCGCCCTCCGCGTCCGCGTCCGGGTCGTAGAGCTTCTTGAGCGCGGACTTCGCGAAGAGCGAGCCGGAGCCGACGGCCTGGTAGCCCTGCGACTCCTCGTAGCGGCCACCGGTGACGTCGTAGGACACGATGCGGCCCGCCCGCTCGGGGTCGGCCGCGCTCGTGTCGTAGCCCGCGAACAGGGGCACCACGGCGAGGCCGGCCATGGCCGCGTCGAGGTTGCCCCTGATCATGGCCGACAGGCGGTTCGCCTTGCCGTCGAGCGACAGCGGCACGCCCTCGATCTTCTCGTAGTGCCGCAGCTCGACCGCGTACAGGCGCACGATCTCGATCGCGATGCCCGCCGTCCCCGCGATGCCGACGGCCGAGTGGTCGTCGGTCACGAAGACCTTCTTCATGTCGCGCTGGGCGATGACGTTGCCCATGGTCGCGCGCCGGTCACCGGCGATCACGACTCCGCCCTTGTACGTGGCGGCCACGATCGTCGTCCCGTGCGGGGCCTGGACGACCCCCTCCGGGAGCTTCCGGCTGCTGGGCAGCATGTCGGGTGCCTGCGCCCGCAGGAAGTCCGTGAACGACGACGAGCCCGGCGTGAGGTACGCCGCCGGCAGCGCCGCGGCCGGGTAACGCCCGGTCGAGCTGTTGTCCATGTGTTGGTTGTTCTCCCGTCCCCGAGTTGGTCAACAGGCCCCCCGAGGGCCTACTGACCACCCTTTTGCACGTATGCGCGGACGAAGTCCTCCGCGTTCTCCTCGAGCACGTCGTCGATCTCGTCGAGGATCGCGTCCACGTCCTCGCCGAGCTTCTCGCGGCGTTCCTGACCGGCTCCGGCGGCGTCGTCCGCACCGTCGTCGCCGTCGCCACCGCCCTGGCGCTGCTTCTGTTCCTGGGACATCTCGGCCTCCCACTGACTCGCCTGACAAGAACACTACCCAGCGGCACCGACAAAATCCCTGAGCCACTCGGGTAGACGATCACCCGCGGGTCAGTGCGTCCACCAGCTGCTCGGCGGTGTCCGATGCCTCCAACAGCGCTCCGACGTGCGCTTTCGTCCCCCGGAGGGGTTCCAGCGTCGGAATCCGCACGAGTGATTCCCGACCGAGGTCGAAGATCACCGAGTCCCACGACGCGGCCGCGACCGCGGACGGGTAGCGCTCCAGGCACCGGCCGCGGAAGTACGCACGCGTGTCCTCGGGCGGCGCGGTGATGGCCGCGCGGACCTCCTCCTCGCTGACCAGGCGCTTCATCGAGCCGCGCGCGACCAGGCGGTTGTAGAGGCCCTTGTCCAGGCGGACGTCGGAGTACTGCAGGTCGACCAGGTTGAGCCGCGCCGAGCCCCACGCGAGGCCGTCGCGCTGCCGGTAGCCCTCGAGCAGCCGCAGCTTCGCGACCCAGTCGAGCCGGTCGGCGCACAGCGAGGGGTCCTTCGCCAGGTCGTTC
The DNA here is from genome assembly GCF_035525475.1 of Lentzea sp. GTDB lineage: Bacteria > Actinomycetota > Actinomycetes > Mycobacteriales > Pseudonocardiaceae > Lentzea. Next base: position 11,675 of record NZ_DATLEC010000203.1, read on the forward strand.
AGCACCTCGCCCCACACGCGCAGGACGTCGCGGTCGCCGACGCCCTCCTTCTCGACGAACGCCGTGGCGCGCTCGTGGTAGGCGAACTGCAGGTCGAGGCCGGTGAACTTGCGGCCGCCGGTCAGCTCGACCTTGGTCTTGAGCGTCGGGTCGTGGCTGATGCGGTGCACCGCGCGCACCGGGTCGACCAGGCGCAGGTCGTCGAACCGCTGCCCGGCCTCGATCATGTCCAGCACCAGCGAGGTGGTGCCGACCTTGAGGTACGTGGAGTACTCGGCGAGGTTGGCGTCGCCGATGATGACGTGCAGGCGGCGGTACTTGTCCGCGTCCGCGTGCGGCTCGTCGCGCGTGTTGATGATGCCGCGCTTCAGCGTCGTCTCGAGGCCGACCTCGACCTCGATGTAGTCGGCGCGCTGCGAGAGCTGGTAGCCGGCCTCCTCGCCGGACGGGCCGATGCCCACGCGGCCGGACCCGGTGATGACCTGGCGCGACACGAAGAACGGCGTCAGGCCCGCGATCACGGCCGTGAACGGCGTGGACCGCTGCATCAGGTAGTTCTCGTGCGTGCCGTACGACGCGCCCTTGCCGTCGACGTTGTTCTTGTACAGCTGCAGGCGGGGCTGGCCGGGCACGGTGGCGGCCTTGAGTGCGGCCTCCTCCATCACCCGCTCCCCCGCCTTGTCCCAGATCACGGCGTCACGCGCGTTGGTGACCTCGGGAGCCGAGTACTCGGGGTGCGCGTGGTCGACGTAGAGCCGCGCGCCGTTGGTGAGGATGACGTTGGCCGCGCCGAGGTCCTCGACGTCGGAGTCGGCGGGGTGCCCGCCGGGGCTGCCCAGGTCGAACCCGCGCGCGTCGCGCAGGGGTGACTCCACCTCGTAGTCCCACCGGGCACGCCTGGCGCGCGGTATGTCCGCCGCCGCCGCGTACGCGAGCACCACCTGTGTCGAAGTGAGCACCGGGTTCGCGGTCGCGTCACCCGGCACTGAGATGCCGTACTCGACCTCGGTTCCCATGATCCGCCGCATGCGCAACACCTTATGACCTGAACCCGACATCAGCGTGAGGGGAGCTTCACGATGAAGCTCCCCTCAGCCTATTCACCCCGACGCCAGTCCTGCCGCAGGTCGGATCCTCGAAGCGCCGCGAGAAGGCCCGAAAGCGGCCAGAACGGCGAGCGCGACGACCGCCACCGCGCCTATGACCAGCGGCAACACCACCGATGCGGTCGGGAGCACCAGTGGGATCCCAACGGACAAGATCGCGATCACCGCGTACCCGAACCCGAGCGCGCCACCGCCGATGACCCCCACGAGGGCCAGCATGACCGCTTCAGCGATCACCCCGCCCTGCAGCCCGCCTCGAGTGACGCCCAAGGCCCGCCTCAGCGCGAGCTCCTTGCGGCGTTCCTGGACAGAGATCGTCAGCGCCGTGCCGATGCCCGTCACGGCGACCGCCACGGACAGCCCGAGCAGCACCATCATCAGCACGGTGCCCAGGTGCATGTACCGGTCGGCCTCCGCACGTTCGTCGGCGTCGGTCTGCACGATGACCGTCGGGTTGTTCGGCAGCGCGGCCTGCAAACCCGTGCGGAACCGCGCCGGGTCCGTTCCCGGCTTCAGCGCGACCAGCACCTTCTCCGCCGGTCCCGAGGTCAGGCCGCCGATGATCGGCGTGTAGGCGGTGAGGGTGCCGGGCACGGTCCCGACGACCTCGTACCGCTTGCCGCCGGACTCGACGAACGGCTTCTCCTCCCAGTGCGTCGGCACGATGGCGGTCCCGGCGGTGAACTGCTCGGCTCCGGCCACGTTCTGCGCCCTGAGCCACGTCTTGAACTCCTCCGGGTCGGCGCCCGACCCGTTCTCGGCCTTGTGCAGCACGACGCTGGCGGCCACGCCGTCCTGCGCGGGGATCGGCGGCAGCGGCCGCTCCCCGGCGTCGACCACGGTGGCGTCGGGGCGTTCCTCGTTGGCGAACGAGTACGTCATCTCCTGCGCGGTGCCGAGCAGGACCAGGAAGAACGTCACCATCGAGCTGGCCAGCAGCAACGGCAGCGCGACCGACGCGGACCGCTGCGGCATCCTGCGGACCTCGGCGCCGGCGAGCTTCCACTGCGTCCAACGAGTACCGCCGATCTTGCCGAACAGCCGCGCGATGAACGGCACCGTGATCGGGCCGAGGATCCAGAACAGCCCCGTCACCGCGGCGATGGCGGAGAACGTGACCGCGAGCGGCGCCACCGACGAGCCCTTGGCCGCGACGGCCCCCAGCGCGAGCACAGCCGCGCCACTGGTGAACAAAAGACCAAACACGAGCCGAAGACGACGCACGGACCGTGTCGGCACCTCGTTCTCGGCGTCACGCAACGCGGCGAGGGGCGACACACGTGCGGCGTTGAGCGCGGGTCGAACAGCGGCAACGACCGAGAGCACCGCGGCGACGACGACTCCGAGGATCACGTACCCGAGCGACGGCAGCAGGGCGGGGCTGAGCTCGACGGCGCCGAACAGCACGGAGATGCCGGTGACGTCGAACGTCCTGGCGAGGATCCACGCCATCGGCCCGCCGAGCAACGCACCACCGACACCCGCCACCACACCCGTCAGCAGGGCCTCGAACAAGCTCCTGCGCACCAACGGCCCGCGCTGGGCACCGATGCACCGCAGCAACGCCGTCTGACGCTGACGTTGCGCATAGACCGCACGGAACGTGGCGGCGGCGACGAACACCGCGGTCGCCAACGCGAGGATGCTGAACGGCAGGAGGACGAACGTCAGGTCGTCGCCGACCTTGTCGGCGTCCGGAGCCGGGTCCCACACGACGTAGGAGGCACCCGCGGCGGCCTTGACGGCGTCACGAGCGCCACCGATCACCCAGATCTGCTTGGTGAACGGCTGCGGGTCGAGCTTGCGCGCGAGGTCGGGGCCGGCGACCAGGACCGGTTGCGCGTCGATCCCGCCCTTCTTCATGACACCGGTGACGGTGACGGTCAACGGCTTCCCGTCGGCGGCGGCGAGCGAGACCTCGTCACCGGGCTTGAGGCCGCGTTCGTACGCGGTGATCTTGTCGACGGCGATCTCGCCGTCGGCGGCGGGCTGCGTGCCCTCCGCCAGCGGCCAGCGCACGAGGTCCGGCTGCTGGACGTTCACCTCGGCCCGGTGCTGCCCCGCGCGGCCGTTCGAGTCGAGCAGGTCCGCCTGCGCGATCTGCACCGGCACCGCCCTGCCGACGCCCGAGAGCTTGGCGAGCACCGCGTCGTCGAGCTTCGGGCGGTTCTCCTCGGCGACGGGATCGCTGTCGTAGGGTTGGGGCTTGACCTCGACCACGTGTCCCACGGAGGACGGTGTGAGCGGTGCGCCCTCGTCGACCGACCTGCCGAGCGCGTCGCTCAGCACCAGGGCGGCCAGCAGGCAGGCCACGCCGACGACGAGCGCGACGCCCGGAAGCAGCGCGCGGCCCGGCCGGGCGCGGAACTCGGCGATGCCGAGCCGCAGGGAAGTGGACACGAATCCTCCTCGGTGACGTCTGACGGTCACGAAGGTAGGAAGGAAGCCGATCAGCGGGCGTCGGACTGCGGTAGCAAGCTGACGTACGACCACAGGAGGACGCGGGGATGATCAACCTCTACGACGGGGACGCGAACGTGATCGGGGAGGTCACGCGCGAACGCATGCGCGCGGAGAACCTCTGGCACGGCTGCGCCACCATCGTCGTGCTGTCCCTCGACGGCAAGCGGGTCTACGTCCACCGCCGCACCGACACGAAGGACGTCTTCCCCGGCCTCTACGACTGCACCGCGGGCGGCGTGATCGATGCCGGCGAGGACCCGGACGAGGCGGCCACGCGGGAGCTCCGCGAAGAGCTCGGCGTCGAGGTGCCGTTGAAGGAGCTGTTCGCCTCGCGGTACGTCGACGAGCTCACGCGCTACCACGTGTGGGTCTACGAAGCGCGCACCGACGGCCCGTTCACCCACCAGCCCGAGGAGGTCGCCTCCGGTGAGTGGATGGACCTCGACGAGCTGCGGGTGAGGATCGACGACCAGGACTGGCCGCTGGTGCCGGACGGCCGGGTGGTCGCCAAGGAGTGGCTCAGCCGGTTCGCGTGAACCCGTGGCTGCGCTCCACCTTCGCGATGTGCAGCGTGTAGCTCTCGTACCACTCGGCCCGGCCGCGCTGTTGCGCCGCACGGTGCTCCGCGTCGGACCGCCACTGCGCGAGGGCGTCGGCGTCGCGGAAGTACCCGACCGTGATGCCGAGCCCGCCGGGAGTCTGCGCGTGGTCCATCCCCAGGTAGCCGGGGATGTCCTTCACGAGCTCCTCCATGCGCGCGTTGGTCTCGCGGTAGCCGCTCTGCTCCTGGGTGCGCACCGTGGTGAAGACAGCGGCGTAGTACGGGGGTTCAAAGGCCTGCATCGGCGCATCGCTCACCGCGCGACCATAGCTAGTTCCAGCTCAGTCCCGCGCGGTATTTCCAGTACTGCTCGGCGGGCTCCGCCAGGTCCGGCAGGTCCACCTCGATCCGCAGCGCGTCCACATTGGACCGCAGCTGCCCGGGGCTCGCCGCGCCCGACAGCACGACGTCCGCCCACGGCTGCCGCGTGATCGCCGCCAGCGCGACGGCGTCCGGACCGACGCCGAGCGCTTCCGCCTGTGCCGCAACCGCTTGCGGGGGCTCCACGACGAGCCGGCCGTTGGCCACGCCCTCCTTGACGATCACGCGCAGCCCGGCGTCGTGCGCCTCCCGCAACGCGTCGCCGGCCGAGGTCTCCAGGAGGTTCCAGGTGGACTGGACGGACTGGAAGACGCCGAGGTCGAGCGCCTTGCGGATCGTGTCGGCCTGCCGCGGTCCCGACGTGGAGAACCCCAGCGGCACACCGGTCGCCACCATCGCGTCGCGCAGCTCCGCGTCCTCGAACAGCGGACTGTCGGCCGTGAGCGAGTGCACCTGGTAGAGGTCGACGCGCGGCAGCAACGCCGAGGTCTCCTGCCACTGCTGGGTGAACCTCGCCAGCGAGTGCTCCTTGACCTCGTGCACCTCGGCGTCGGGCCGCCAGTCCGCGGTGTAGGCGTAGCCCCACTTGCTGGAGACCGTCACGTCATCGTGCCCCGGCAGCCAGGACGACAGGAAGTCCTCGGACAACCCGTACGAGCGGGCCGCGTCGACCCAGCGGATGCCCAGTTCGTAGGCCGTGTCGAGAACGAGGTGACACTGCGCGCGCATCGACTCGACGTCGCGGACACGCGGCAACGCGTCCTCGCGGCCGAGGTTGATGTAGGCAGGACGACCGAGTGACGCCAGACCGAGCGCGAGTTGTGCCATGCCGAACACCGTAAACGGCGGCCCCGGAGGACCGCCGCTCACGTGACACGCCGAGGTGGATCAGAAGCGGGTGGATCAGAAGTCGTCAGCCGTGCGGATGTGGTTGCGCACCCACTTGCCGGCGTCCTTCAGCGGACCCTCACCGGAGAAGCCGCTGCCGGAGCAGGTGCCGCTCTTGAACACCGCGCCCGTGCGGTGGTCGTCGGAGAAGTTCCAGTTCGTCCAGGAGATCTTGGCTTCCTTCATGAACGCGATGAACTTGTTCGCCATGGTGAAGTCGTTGGCGCCGTCACCGGACGCCTCCTGCGAGCCGAACTCGGTGACGAAGACCGGCACCTGGCTCGAGACCGTGCGCAACGCGTTGAGGTACGAGTCGCGGTGGTCCTTGGCGTAGAAGTGGAACGTGTACATCAGGTTCGAGGCGTTGACCTTGTTCCGGCTGACCTCGTTGATGTCACGGCCGTCGGACAGCCCGAACGTCGACCAGCCGTGCGTGCCCACGAGCACGAGGCTGTCAGGGTCCTCGGCGCGGATCGTCGGGATGACGGCCTCCGCGTAGGACTTCACCCTCGGCCACGTGACGCCGTTCGGCTCGTTCGCGATGTCGTAGATGATGTTCGTCTTGTCCTTGTGGCGCTGCGCGATCTCCCTGAAGAACGTCTTGGCGCGCTCGGTGTTGTGGTTCGGGTCGCCCGGTGAGAGCTGGTGCCAGTCGACCAGCGCGTACAGGCCGCGCTTGGTCGCCTCCTCGATGTAGCCGTGCACCAGGTCGGTGAACTTCCGGGGGTTCGACTCGTAGCCGCCCTCCTGGACGTACATCGAGATGCGGAGGACGTCGGCCTTCCAGTCGCCGGCGAGCGCGTCCAGGGACGCGGTCTTCACGCACTGCGAGTACCACTGGATGCCGTGCGTGCTCATGCCGCGCAGCTGGATCTGCTTGCCGTTCTGGTTGCACAGCTTCACGCCGCACACCTTGAGCTGGCCGTTCACCGCCGCGGGCGAACCCGGCGGCAGCGCGGCGGCGGAGACGTCGCCCGCGGGTGCGGCGACGGCGGCACTGCCCGCCATCACGCCGGTCAACGGAAGTACGACTGCCGCGGCGAGCGCCACCACAGACTTCTGCCAGGCCATTCAGCGTCTCCTCTCGGACTGCGGCGGATTTAGTTAGGCAAGTTTCCTTACCTATTAAAGGTATAGGCGACTTTAAAGCCGCCCCAAGAGCGAGTCAAGCATCTCGTCGCAGGAGAGTCACCGATCCGGCACCCAGGGTCACCAGTGCGTAGACGAGCAAGCACGCGACGGCCGCCAGCGGACCCAGCGGCGGGTCGTTGACGACCCCGGCGACCTCCCACACCAGGTAGGGCACCATCACGGCCGAGGCGTCGATGTTCCACGGCGGCGGCAGCATCGGCGTGATGGCCGGGATCCCCCACAGCAGCACACCGACGACCACGATCGTCACGGCCGTCGACCGCACCGCGAGCCCGAGCCCGAGGCCGGTCAGCCCGGTCACCAGGATCGACAGCACGGCGGCGCCCGCCCACGGCAGCACGTCGCCCAGGCCCTCCCACGGCGCGATCGGCGGCGGCCGGTCCCCCATGATCAGCCAACTCGACCCGATGCTGAGCGCCAGCGCGACGGCCCCGAGCACCGCGGACGCGGCGGCGACGAGCGCGGTTTTGGCCACCAGCAGGCGTTTGCGGTCCGGCACGGCGGTCAGCGCGGTGAGCCTCGGGTCGGACGTCGCGACGAGGGCGCCCAGCGCGGCGACGAGGAACTGCACGACCGGCGTGATCACCACGCTGGAGTCGGCGGAGGCGAACTTCGCCTGCTCAGCGGCAGGGGACGTGTCGTAGTCCTGGACGATCAGCAGCGAGATCGTCGCGCCGAACAGGAGGATCAGGCCGATGGCGAGCAGGATGCCGTAGGGCGCCCGGACGGTCCGGAGCTTCAGCCACTCGGCGGTGAGCGCGGTGGTCACAGTCCCCTCCCCGAGGTGAGGTCGAGGTAGGCGTCTTCCAGGGAACCGTCGCGGGTCAACGCCTCCATCGGCGTCTCCTTCACCAGCTGTCCTCTCGCGACGATCACGACGTGGTCGGCGGTCAACGCCATCTCGCTCATCAGGTGGCTCGAGACGAAGACCGTGCGACCGTCGTTCGCGAGTCCGCGCATGAGGTCCCGGATCCAGCGCACGCCCTCGGGGTCGAGGCCGTTGACCGGTTCGTCGAACATCAGCACCTCCGGGTCGCCCAGCAGGGCGGCCGCGACGCCGAGCCGTTGCCTCATGCCGAGCGACAACGCCCGGATCCGCTTGTGCCGCACGCCTCCCAGGCCCACCTGTTCGACGAGCTCGGCGGCGCGCTGCTCGCTGATCCCGTTGCTGGCGGCGATCCAGCGCAGGTGGTCGAGCGCCTTGCGGCCGTGGTGGACCGCCGACGGGTCGAGCAGCGCGCCTACGTGCCGCAGCGGGTGGTCCAGGTCCTGGTAGCGCCTCCCGCCGACGAGCGCCTCGCCGCCGGTGGGCCGGTCCAGGCCCAGGATCATGCGCATCGTCGTGGACTTGCCGGCCCCGTTCGGGCCGAGGAAGCCCGTCACCAGTCCCGGGTGGACGGTGAACGACAGGTCGTCGACGGCCGTCGTGCCGCCGTATCTCTTCGTCAGGTTCCGCACCTCGATCATGCGGAAGAGAGTCGCGTCGGGAGACCTCCGGCGGATCGGCCGCAGGTCCGAGCTCCGGAATCGGACCCTGGTCCGAGGCACTCCCGCGGCGCGCTCGATACCGTCGGCGCCGTGATCGCGAGACTGCACCTCTACCTGGTCGACCTGGCCGCCGCCCTGGTGATCGGCGTGCTCGTCGGCTACGCCATGGTGGAGGACCAGGACAAGCCGTGGTGGCTGGTCCTGCCGGGTGCCGCACTCGTCGCGCTGCCCGTCGCGGTGCGCCGCCTGTGGCCCGTGGCCGCACTGGTGGTCACCACGCTGGCGACGGTGGCCGTGGTGATCGGCCAGGTGCTCCCGGTCCCGGCGCTCGGGGCCCCGGTCGGCGCGATCTGCTTCGCGCTCTACACCGTGGCGGTCGAACGCACCCGCGCGTGGTCGTTGGCCGGGCTCGTGGTCACCGTCGTGGCCACCTCCGGCGTCTCCGGCGGAGAACCCGAGACCGTGCTGGTGGGCATCGCCGTGCTCGGCGCGGTGTGGGTGATCGGCTACACCACCCGGCTGCGCCGGTCGATGATCGCGCGGGAGACGACGCGGCAGGCCGAGCAGGCACTCGCCGACGAACGTCTGCGCATCGCCCGTGAACTGCACGACGTGGTGGCGCACAACCTGTCTCTCATCGCCGTGCAGGCCGGCAACGCCGCACACGTGCGCTCACCCGAGCACGCTTACGAGGCGTTGCGGGTGATCTCGGAGACGAGCCGGGAGGCGCTGACCGAGATGCGCGGCCTGCTCGGCGTGCTGCGCGCCGACGCCGATCTCGCGCCCTCCCCCGGCCTCGGCGGACTGGCCGAGCTGGCCGACCGGGCGTCGCTCGCGGGCGTGCGCGTCTCGTTGGACGTGCGGGGCGAGCCCGTCGTGCCGGAGGGGATCGGACTGTCGGTGTACCGGATCGTGCAGGAGGCGCTGACCAACGTCGTGAAGCACGCGGCACCGGCTTCGTGCACGGTGCTGGTGGAGGTGACACCGTCGTCGGTGCGGGTCGAGGTGACCGACGACGGGCCTGGGGTGAAGGAGCTCGGAGTGGGGCACGGGTTGGTGGGGATGCGTGAACGCGTGGCGGTGTACGGCGGCGCGTTCAGCGCCGGACCGGGCGACGACGGCGGCTTCCGCGTCGTGGCGGAGCTGCCGCAGCGATGACGAGCGTGCTGATCGTCGACGACCAGGCGTTGCTGCGCGCCAGCTTCCGCCTGCTGGTGGACAACGAGCCGGACCTGACGGTGGTCGGCGAGGCGGGCACGGGTGCCGAGGCCGTGGCGCTGGCTTCGTCCCTGGAACCCGACGTCGTGCTGATGGACATCCGCATGCCGGAGATGGACGGCATCGAGGCCACGCGGCTGCTGGACGGCCCGCGCGTGCTCGTGCTGACGACGTTCGACCTGGACGAGTACGTCTTCGGCGCGTTGCGGGCCGGCGCCTCGGGTTTCCTGCTGAAGGACACGCCCCCGGCCGAGCTGCTGGCGGCGATCCGGGTCGTGGCGTCCGGCGAGTCGCTGCTGGCGCCGTCGGTGACGCGCCGGTTGATCTCGGAGTTCGTCCGGCGGCCGTCGTCGCCCTCCGTCCGGGGCCTGGAGCGGGTCACGGAACGGGAGAAGGAGGTGCTGCTGCTGGTCGCGCGGGGGCTGTCCAACGCCGAGATCATGGCCGCGCTGCACGTCAGCGCCGGGACGGTGAAGACCCACATCGGGAACCTGCTGGCGAAGCTGCACGCCCGCGACCGGGCGCAGCTGGTGATCGCGGCCTACGAGTCCGGTCTGGCCCGTTAGATCACGGTGTCCTGCAGGAGATGACCGCCCGCGTCGCAGGCCCGGATCCGCACGGAGGTGATCTTCTCCGGCACGCGGCAGAGGAAGACGTCGCCGTACGGCTCCGCCCTGACGACCTTCCCGCTGGGCAGCACGAACTCGAGGACGGCGACCCCGGGGACGACCCGCCCGATCTGGACGCTCTCGTTGTCCCAGACCAGGCCGGTGCGGCCGGCGACGTAGTAGGCGCCGAGCTCGTCGGTCTTCCCGGCCGACAGGCTTCTCCCGGAACCGCTGACGGTGCGGACGACCAGCTCGCTGTCGGTGACGCCCACCTCCAGGACGCTCCCCCGAGCATCTGCAGGGTGCCGGCCCGGTATCCGGGCGGCCGCGTGCAGCCTTCGTCCGCGATCGCGCGCATCGACTCGATCGACAGCGGCGCCGGTCTTCCGGGAACGACGACAGGGTCCGCCACGTCGGGGGCGTAGGCCAGCGCGATGACGACCGCGAGCGCTCCCGGCACGTGCCACGTGGCTCTCGTGATTCCCGCGGATCGCCGGCCATTCCGGGACGCCGAGCGCCGGGAGGAACGCGAAATCGCCCCGGCCGCAAGCGACCGGGGCGATTCGTGTCGAGCTGTACTACAGGTAGGTGCCGGTGTTCGTGGCCGTGTCGATCGCGCGGCCGGTGTCCTGGTTCTTCCCGGTGACGAGCGTGCGGATGTAGACGATCCGCTCGCCCTTCTTGCCCGAGATGCGAGCCCAGTCGTCCGGGTTCGTCGTGTTCGGCAGGTCCTCGTTCTCGGCGAACTCGTCGAGGATGGCCGCCTGCAGGTGCCGGACCGAGAGGCCGGGCTGCTTGGTGTCCAGCAGCGACTTGATCGCCGCCTTTTTGGCCCTGTCGACGATGTTCTGGATCATGGCGCCGGAGTTGAAGTCCCGGAAGTACAGGACCTCCTTGTCACCGTTGGCGTAGGTGACCTCCAGGAACCGGTTGTCCTCGGACTCCTCGTACATGCGCTCCACGGTGTGCTGCACCATGCCCTCGATGCAGGCCTTCGGGTCCCCGCCGAACTCGGCGAGGTCGTCGGCGTGCAGCGGGAGGTTGGGCGTCAGGTACTTGTTGAAGATGTCCTTCGCGCCCTCGGCGTCCGGTCGCTCGATCTTGATCTTCACGTCGAGGCGGCCGGGGCGGAGGATCGCCGGGTCGATCATGTCCTCGCGGTTGGAGGCGCCGATGACGATGACGTTCTCCAGGCCCTCGACGCCGTCGATCTCGGCGAGGAGCTGGGGCACGATCGTCGTCTCGACGTCGGACGACACACCCGAACCACGGGTGCGGAAGATCGAGTCCATCTCGTCGAAGAACACGATCACGGGGGTGCCGTCGGACGCCTTCTCACGAGCCCGCTGGAAGATCAGGCGGATGTGCCGCTCGGTCTCACCGACGAACTTGTTGAGGAGCTCGGGGCCCTTGATGTTGAGGAAGTAGGACTTGGCCTGCTTGTCGGTCTCGCCGCGGATCTCCCGCACCTTCTTGGCCAGCGAGTTCGCCACCGCCTTGGCGATGAGCGTCTTGCCGCAGCCGGGAGGGCCGTAGAGCAGCACGCCCTTGGGCGGGCGCAGCTCGTACTCGCGGAAGAGGTCCGCGTGCAGGAAGGGCAGCTCCACGGCGTCGCGGATCTGCTCGATCTGCCGGGAGAGGCCACCGATGTCGCTGTAGTCGATGTCCGGGACCTCCTCGAGCACGAGGTCCTCGACCTCGGCCTTGGGGACCCGCTCGTAGGCGAAGCCCGCCTTCGAGTCGACCAGCAGCGAGTCGCCGGGCTTCAGCGGCGAGTCGAGCAGCGGCTGGGCGAGCCAGACCACCCTCTCCTCGTCCGCGTGGCCGACGACCAGCGCGCGGGCGATCTGGTCCTCCCCCTCTTCGGAGAGCACCTCCCGCAGTGAGCAGACCTCACCGGACCGCTCGAACCCGCCGGCCTCGACCACGGTCAGCGCCTCGTTGAGGCGGACGGACTGGCCGAAGGACAGCTTCTCCGGTTCGACCGCGGGGGACACGGCGACGCGCATCCTGCGGCCGGACGTGAAGACGTCCACCGTCCCGTCGTCGAAACGCGCCATGAAGACGCCATACCCGCTGGGTGGCTGGGCCAGCCGGTCGACCTCCTCACGCAGCGCGAGCAGCTGGCTTCGTGCTTCGCGGAGGGTGTCTATGAGCTTCGTGTTTCGCTCGGTCAGCTGGCTGACGCGCTCAGTCGCCTCAGCCAAGCGCTGCTCGAGCAACCGCGTGTGCCGCGGCGACTCGGTCAGCTTGCGACGCAACGACGCGATCTCGTCCTCGAGGAACCTGATCTGCGCTGTCAGCTCAGCAGAATTGTTGCCCTGGTTCAGCTCGCCACCCTCATCGGGTTGGCTGCCGGGATGACCGTGCTGCATGTCGGCACCCTCCTCCCGTGTTCGTACCCATCACGGTACCGGCGATCACCGACAAAATGGGGTACTCACAACATCATCTTCGTTCGTGTGGCGCAACGGCGACGCCTCCGACAGGGGCTGGTTGCTCCATCTCGGTGTTCGGTCCGACAGCTCACCCGCTACCGTGCGTCCGCGAGGCCACCACCGGCGTTTCGCGCCGCGACACGCCGCCGACCTGCGAGAAGCCCGGAGAAGAGGGGTCATGGGAGCACCTGGGCCGCTGCCCGGTCCCCGCAGTCCGCGACCACCCTCGGGCGACCGCGGACACGCGTGGTGCGGCTCGCGAGCCGTCGACGAGCGGCGATCCGCCGTCGTCCCACCAGGTGGACCATCGGTTGATCCGTTCGGTGGTCACACACCGCAACCCACCCCGTTCGCGCTCGGCGGAGACCGCTCTCGAGCGGGACTCCGGCGGGACCGGCCGGCCTGCGGCCAACCGGGTGGTCTCGCCGACGCGTCCGGCGCACCACCCCGACAGCGCAGAGCATCGCGCTCAAGTCCCGGTGGAGTTGCCACAATCGTTATCAGACACGACCTTCGCGTGACCGGGAGGAAACCCGGGGTGATGTTCGCGTCACCGCCCGCGCGTGTCGCCCGGTCCCGTTCGGCCGCGAGCCGCTCGGCGAAGTACGACAATGTCCACGGAAAGATCACCTCATCCGCATCGGGGGAGCTTCGATGACCTACCCGCCGCAGCAGCCCGGCCCCTACGGGCAGCAGCCGCCGCCCGGCGGGCCGTACGGGCAGCAGCCGCCGCAGCAGCCGGGTCACGGCCAGCTGCCGCAGCCGGGCTACGGCCAGCCGCCGCCGCCCGGTCACGGCCAGCAGCCGGGCCAGTACGGCCAGCCGCAGCAGGACCCGTTCGGTCAGCAGGGGCAGCAGGGCGGCGGTTTCCCGCAGCAGGGCCAGCCGCAGACCGGCCCGTACGGGCAGCCGCAGTACGGGCAGCAGTACGGGCAGCCGCAGTACGGCCAGCCCGGTCCCGGCGGGTTCGGCGGCCCCCCGCCGAAGAAGAGCAACACCGGCCTGATCATCGGCGCCATCGTCGGCGTGCTGCTGCTCGTCGGCGGCGGCATCACGGCCGCGGTGCTCTTCTCCGGCAACGACTCGGGCTCCGGCAACAACTCGTCGTCGTCCTCCGACGGCGGCGGTGACGAGTCCGCCGAGGTCAAGAAGGTCGCCGAGGAGTACTACGCCGCGAGCGCCGCCAAGAACGAGAGCAAGGCGAAGTCGATGGCCTGCTCCGAGGCCCTCGCGGAGGCCGAGCAGGCGGAGAAGAACCTCACGCCGGAGCAGCGCAAGCTGGCCGAGCAGCTCAAGAACATGCCCGCGCCGAAGGTGAACGTCAAGGACGTGAAGGTGTCCGGTGACACCGCGGACGTCGGCGTGTCCACCACCGTGACGATCGGGACCGAGTCCAAGACGTTCGACACCACCGTGAAGTTCAAGAAGCAGTCGGGCGACTGGAAGTTCTGCACTCTCGCCAAGGACCTCAAGCTGCCGGACTTCCAGGTTCCGACGAAGTGACCGGCACATCCAGTTCGGGGGATTCTCGATGACCTACCCACCGCAGCAGCCGGGCCCGTACGGCCAGCAGCCGCCCCAGCAGCCCGGGTACGGCCAGCAGCCGCCGCCCGGCTACGGCCAGCCCCAGCCGGGCCCGTACGGCCAGCCAGGACCGCCCAGCGGGGGCTTTCCGCAGCAGGGCCCGCCCGGCTACGGCCAGCAGCAGGGCTACGGCCAGCCCGGCCCGTATGGCCAGCAGCCCCCGTACGGTCAGCCCGGTCCCGGCGGATTCGGCGGTCCCCCGCCGAAGAAGAGCAACACCGGCCTGATCATCGGTGTCGTGCTCGGCGTGCTGGTGCTCGTCGGCGGCGGCATCACGGCGGCCGTGCTGCTGTCCGGTGACGACTCGAAGACCCCCAGCACGGCGTCGAGCTCCGAGGCCGGGTCGCAGCCGACGAACGGCAGCGGCAATCCGACCGCGCCGTCCTCGAAGAGCTCGTCGAGCGGCGGTGACTCCGATGCCCGGCTGGTCGCGGAGTTGTTCACCGACATCGTCCTGAAGGGTATCCGCGCGGGCAGCAGCGACCCGAAGGACGTCAAGGACCTCGTGTGCGCGGCGGAGTTCCCCAAGCTGAAGATGCAGCCCGGCAAGGCCCAGCCGGGTGCGTCGGCCAGCGTGACGGACGTCAAGACGTCGGGCAGCAGCGGCACGTTCACGCAGAAGCTCTCCGGGCTCGTCGATCCCTCCAAGCCGGGCCAGACCACGTCGGGCAGCATCATCTACAAGCTCGCCAAAGAGGGCAAGAACTGGACGGTCTGCGGCATCGAGAAGATCGAGTCCAACTGATCCGACGCGAGGGGCCCGCACTTCGCGAAGTGCGGGCCCCTCGTCACGTGCTGGTCAGCCCTTGCTGGGACGGCGCTGCGGCCTCGGCGCCGTGACGCCGTCCGCGAGCTTGCGGGTGGTCAGCAGGAACGCGGTGTGCGCGATCATCCGGTGCTCCGGCCGCACGGCGAGACCGACGACGTGCCACGGGCGGACGAGCGTCTCCCACGCGTGGGGCTCGGTCCAGCAGGTCTGCTCGCGCAACGCCTCCGTGACCACGGACAGCTGTGTGGTGGTGGCGACGTACACGACGAGGACGCCGCCGGGGATGAGGTTCTTCGCGATAGTGGGCAGCACCTCCCACGGCGAAAGCATGTCGAGGATGACGCGGTCGACCTCGCCCTCGTGGTTCTTCACGTCGTCGACGGTGATCGACCAGTTGCCGGGGCGCTCGCCGAAGAACGTCTCCACGTTGCGGATCGCGTGGACCGCGTGGTCGTCGCGCACCTCGTAGGACTGGACGCTGCCCTTCTCCCCCACCGCGCGCAGCAACGAGCACGACAACGCGCCGGAACCCGCACCCGCCTCCAGGACGCGCGCACCGGGGAAGATGTCGCCGTACATGACGATCTGCGCGGCGTCCTTCGGGTAGATGACCTGCGCGCCGCGCGGCATCGACAGCACGTAGTCCGGCAGCAGCGGGCGCAGCGCCAGGAAGTTCGTGCCGCCCACCGACGCCACGACCGACCCCTCGGGCTGGCCGATCAGGTTGTCGTGCGGGATGGCGCCGCGGTGGGTGTGGTACTCCTTGCCGGGCTCGAGGACGACCGTGTAGTGCCGGCCCTTGGGGTCGGTCAGCTGTACCCGGTCACCCGGCTGGAACGGTCCACTTGCGCTAATCACCGCGCAATGGTGTCAAACGCCCTTCTCAATGGCCGCACGCAGGTCCTCCCTGCGCAGCACGCCCGCCGGGCGCCCCTCCAGGTCGACCACGAGGAACTGCCACGCGGCGGTGCCCTGGACCCGTTCCACGATCTCCTCGCCCGGTTCGTCGGCGAGCAGCACGGTCTCGGGCCGGATCGGTTCGGCGGCCTGCTCCGCGGGGGCGAACGGGCTGGCGGCGGCGAGCTTCTCCGCCGCGACGGTGTCGAGCAGCCCTGCCGCGACGCCGTCGGCCCTGACCAGCACCACACCCCGGCCGGCCGACGTGCTCAGCGCGTCCCTGACGGGACTTTCCGCCGGCAGCTGGAGAACGGGCCGGATGAGGTCGTTCAGCGTGACGCCCTCGGGCCAGGTGCGACGCCGCTCACTCGCCAGCTCGCTCCTCGCCCCGGCGACGACGACCCATGCCGTGAGCACGCACACACCGAACCGCAGCCAACGGTCCTCTGCTCCTTCGGCGACGCCGTAGAGCGACCACGCCACCAGTGCGACGGCAACGGCGAAACCACCGACCACGGCGACACGCGTGCCCATCACCCGTTGGCCGGTCGCGGCCCACACGCCGGCCCGGACGATCCGCCCACCGTCGAGCGGGAGGCCGGGCAGCAGGTTGAAGATGGCGACGACGAGGTTCGCGCCGGCCACCTGGACGACCAGCAGCCACAGCAGGCCGCCCGGTGTCATCGCGAACCCGCCGATGCCGAAGACGACGGCCAGCGCCACGGACACGAGCGGCCCCGCGCCCGCCACAATGCCTTCGTGGCTGGGTTTCCCGGGTGTGCGCATGATCTCGGACAGGCCGCCCAGCAGGTACAGGCGCAGTCTTCTGACCGGCAGGCCGAGCCGCAGCGCCGCGACGCAGTGGCCGAGCTCGTGGGCCAGCACGGAGAGCCCCAGGAAGACGGCGAAGAGCGCCGCGACCGCGAGCCCGACGCCGGGCGGCGTGCCGGGTGCCAGGTCGTCGACGAGCGGCGCGTAGAAGGCCACCACGATCGCCGAGCCGATCCACCACGACGGCGCGAGCAGAACCGGGATGCCCGCCACCCGGAACAGCAGCAGGCCGCCCTCTCGTTCGCTGATCCGCGCGGCCACGGGAGCACTGTAGAGCGGGTGGTGTGATCTCGCGGTTCGGTGACCCCGCGCCGGGGCTGATCGGGAATTGTCAGACCTCTGTCCTAGGGTCGGACACATGAGCACCACGTTGCGCAGGCCCGCGCTGTCGCCGTCCAGGGCGGGGGACTTCAAGCAGTGCCCGCTGCTCTACCGCTTCCGCGCGGTGGACAGGCTGCCGGAGAGGCCGACGAAGGCGCAGGTGCGCGGCACGGTGGTGCACGCGGTGCTGGAGGATTTGTTCGCCCTGCCCGCCGCCGAGCGCGTGCCCGAGCGCGCCCGCGCGATGATCGTCCCCGCCTGGGACCGCGTGAAGTCCGAACGCCCGGAGTTCGCCACGCTCTTCGAGGAGCCGGGCGGCGCCGAGGAGGCGGAGTGGCTGGCCTCGGCCACCAAGCTCCTGGACGGCTACTTCGGCCTGGAGGACCCGCGCCGCCTGGAACCGGAGTCGCGCGAGCTCCTCGTGGAGTCCGAGCTCCCGTCCGGCGTCCTGCTGCGCGGCTACATCGACCGCGTGGACGTGGCCCCCACGGGTGAGATCCGCGTGGTGGACTACAAGACCGGCGCCGCGCCCCGCGAGATCGGCGAGGCGAAGGCGTTGTTCCAGATGAAGTTCTACGCCCTGGTCCTGTGGAAGCTGCGCGGCGTGGTCCCCCGCCAGCTCCGCCTGATGTACCTGGCCGACCGCCAAGCCCTGGCCTACACGCCGGACGAGTCGGAGCTGGCCCGCTTCGAACGCACCCTGGACGCCATCTGGCAGGCCATCATGCGCGCGGCCCCGACGGGCGACTTCCGCCCCAACCCCAGCCGCCTGTGCGACTACTGCGACCACAAGGCCTTCTGCCCGGCGTTCGACGGCACCCCGCCGCCCTACCCGGGCTGGCCGGAGCCCGACGACACCGAGCCCCTCCAGGACCGCGACTGATGAGCGCCTTCTACCTGCCGGTGTCCGACGGCGTCTACCGCTCCACCGAACACACCGTCGGCCCGTGGGGCCCGGACAGCCAGCACCTCGGCCCGCCGTCCGCCCTGCTGGTGCGCTCGCTGCAGGCCCTGCGCCCTTCCCTGTCCCGCGTGACCTTCGAGGTGCTCGGCCCCGTCCCCGTCGCCGACCTGACGGTGTCCACTTCGGTCGAACGCCCTGGCCGCTCGGTCGAACTGCTCTCGGCCTCGCTGTCGTGCAACGGCCGCGTCGCCCTCACCGCGCGGGCGTGGCACATCGTCGGCTCCGACACCACCGCCGTGGCAGGAGGCGAGGCCCCGTCCCTGGCACCGCCGGATTCCGCCGTGCCGATGGAGATCCCGGACCACTGGGGCGGCGGCTACCTCGCCGCCGTCGAGTGGCTTTCCGTGTCGGGCGGCATCTTCACGCCGGGCGACGCCCAGGTCTGGGCCCGCCCGCGCGTGTCCGTGGTCGAAGGCTCCGAGGCCTCTCCGCTGGAACGGCTGTTCGCGGTGGTCGACTCGGCCAGCGGCGTCTCGTCCCGTGTGGACATTCGCAAGTGGTACGCCATCAACACCGACCTGACCGTGCACCTGCACCGCCAGCCCGTCGGCGAGTGGGTCGGCATGGACGCGCGCACGACCATCGGCCCGGACGGCGTCGGGGTAGCGACCAGCGTGGTGCACGACGTCGAAGGCCCGGTGGGCACGACGGCGCAGGCGCTGTTCGTGCGGGAGCGCTGATCACGCACCTGCCCGCACCACGACCACGACCACACGGCGATCACGAGGATCGATTCCCTCACGTGCCTGCGAATAGCCCTCTCCGAAGGACCGGATCACGCGATCGGGGGTTCCGGCGCGCAGCAGTTCGTTCCGCACCGCGTTGGCCCGGCGCAGGCTGAGCTCGGCCGCGGTGTCAGGCGGTCCGAGCCTGGCCGTGTGTCCGATGACGTCGACCCGGTCGTTCGACCGCACGTCAGCGGCGATTTCTCGGAGCAGGGACACCTCGTAGAGCGCCACCTCGAACGAGTCCGGAGCGAACGAGAGGCTGAACTCCTCGGTTCCCGGTAGCTGTCCGGCCGCGGTCGACTGGGATGAGTGGGATGACTGGACGGTGCGGGGAAACGGCACCTGGCTGGTGGCGCGCGATCTCGGCGCGGCCGTCAGTTTCGGCATTGTGGACGTCACCGCTGTCAACCAGTCCGGAGATTCCTGCGCTGCCACGGGAAGATCCGCCTGCGGGCGTGGGACGGAATCGATGAACATCGCTCCCAGCGCGATGACGACGGCGAGGAGTCCCGCCGCCACACCCGCGAACCGCGGACTTTGAATCCGAACGACGACCGATCGCGACATGGCCGCGTTCGTCCACCAGACCTTCCACGGCGATGCGGGTGGAACGACCGGCAGCCGGGCGGGAGGGAGCACCGCGGCGAGGTCGGCGACGAATGCCCTGTGCCGCGCCTTCAGGCCCTCGTCGAGTTCGTCGTTGTTCATCGGATCTCCTCCCCCGACGCCAGCACCGGGCGAACCGCGTCACCCGCACGTTTGGCGCGGTCCTGCACGGTGCGCTCCGAGATGTTCAAGGCGTCCGCGATCTCCTTCGTGGTGAAGCCGTCCAGACGCAGCGCGATCACGTCGCGCTGGTGCCGCGGCAGGCTGTTGATGGCGTGCACGAGGTCGCCGCCACGTTCCACGACCTCGTCGAGGGCGGAGTAACGGTCCGCCTCCTCGGGCCGGACTCCCTTGTCCAGCAACCGTGTGAACAACCTCCCCATCGCACCGGTCTTGCGACCGGCGAGGCGTCTGGCCGTGGTGCGGACCCACATTCGCCGGTTGGTGCGGACGTCGGACCACGACCAGTAGAGCTGCTCCAACGCTTCCGACGCCGCCTCGTCCGCGATGTGGTGCGCGAACCCGATGTGGAGCAGGTAGGCGACGACCGCAGCCTGCTCGGCACGGTAGAATCGCAGGTAGTCGGCGTCGTGGTCCGGGAGTTCCTCCTGCGCCATCGGTCTCCGAGCGTCGGGTGACGGGTCACCCACGAGATCGCGGGACAGGGTCATCACGTCACGACCCGCTTGGACGGTCGAACAGCGACAGAGCTGCCAGCACCACCGCGAGCACGGCAGCCCCTACCGTGACGGCGACCGAGTCCGTCAGCACGTAAAGGCTGCCTACGCCGGCGAGCAGTCCGTTGACCAGCACCACTGCTTCGCCGCGACCGGGCTGGCCGCCGTTGCGTCGTGTCATGACAATGAGGGCAGCTCTGGGCTGGTTCGCCGCAACGGAAGCGGGAAGGTTCACTCGACCGGGTTGGATATTCCAGGTGCGTCGAACATTTCACGCTCGCCTGCCCGAACATGTGGAGGAAGCGTAGCGTCAGCGAGATCGTGAAGAGGTTCGCGAACGGCAGGAAGCGGGCCGCGCGGCTCGCGACCCAGCGCTGGCACGACCCGCTGGTCCTGGGCCGCCCCGACGCGGCGTCCCGGTGGCCGGGGAAGTGGCCGAAGCCCTCGACGCCGACCTGGACGTGGTGGTGGCGCGCGAGATCGGCGCCCCGAACCACCCCGAGTACGGCGTAGGAGCCGTGACGGCGGACAGCAAACCGTTCTACGACCAGAACGTGCTGCGAACGTTGAACCTCACCAAGGAACAGCTGACCGCACGTGCGACGACGAACGAGCGGAAGCGAGACGACGCACCGCCTCCTACCGCGGCGGCAAACCGCTCCGCACCAAGAACCGCGACGTCATCCTGGTCCCGAGGCACTTCCGCGCCGTGAGCCGCTGGTACGAGAGCTTCGATCAGACCACGGACGACGAGGTGCTCAGAGCGCTCGAATAGTGCTCCACCACCGGAAACGGCGAGTAGAACGGG